>NZ_JBHVOL010000037.1:0-72657 GCF_042887925.1 Kitasatospora sp. NPDC057904 | reverse complement strand
CTCGGACTCACCCACAACGGCACCACCTGGCAGATCGGGGCTGCCGCCTGACAGCGGCAGCCCCGATCACACCAAGATCTTCATCAGCCTTCTAGAACCCAAGATGAGACCCCGGGGCGCAGGAGCCGCCGGATCGGACGGGCCGCCGGATCGGACGGGCCGGGATCAGTTCCCCGGCCCTGCCCCCGTGCCGCCGTTGTTCGTCCCGCCCGTCGGCTGGGTGGTGGGCGTCGTCGTCGGGCCGGTCGTCGGCTGCGTGGTCGGCGTCGGCCGGGTGGTGGGCCTGGTCGTCGGCGGCGACGTGGGGTTCGTGGTCGGCTGCGTCGTGGGCGGCGCGGTCGGCACGGTGTTCCCGCCGGAGTTCGAGCCGTCGGAGCCGTTCGCTCCGCCGTTCTGGGACCCGTTCGACCCGCCGTTCTGCGAGCCGTTCGAGCCGCTGCTCGGCTGGCTGCTCGCGCCGCCGTTCGGGTTGCCGGTGGCGCTGCCCGTCGACGGGGTGCCGGACGGCGTGGCGGGGGAGGTCGGCGCGTCGGTCGCGCCGGAGTCGCCGCCGTCCGACGGGTCCGGGAAGTCGCCCACGGGCTGGCCCTTGAGCGCGGCCTTCATGTAGCTGGTCCAGATCTGCGCCGGGTACTGGCCGCCGGCCGCGCCGTCGATGCCGCCGACGCCGCTCAGGCTCACCTGCGCCCCGGTGCCCGGGTCCTGGCCGAACAGCGCGACCGAGGTGACGAGCTCGGGGGTGTAGCCGACGAACCACACCGACTTCTGGTCGTCCGTGGTGCCGGTCTTGCCGGCGGCCGGCCGGCCCAGCGCCTTCGCCCGGAAGCCGGTGCCGCCCGGGTCGCTCACGACGCCCCGGAGCATCGAGGTGACCTGGTTCGCGGTGTCCGCGCTGATCGCCTGGGTGGTCTTGTGCGCGGGCAGCTGGACGGCCTCGCCCTCGCGGTCCACCGACTGCACGAGCCACGGCGTGATCTGCTTGCCGCCGTTGTCGAGCGTGGCGTACACGCCGGCCATGTCGAGCACGCTCGGGGTGGCCGCGCCCAGCGGGATGGACGGCACCGGGTCGAGGCCCGGGGTGCTGCCGGGCAGGCCCAGCGCGACCGCGGTGTCCTTGACCTTCTGCAGCCCGGTGTCCTGGGCGAGCTGGGCGAACACCGAGTTCACCGACTTGTCGATGGCCTGCTGGAGCGAGATCTGGCCGTAGCTGACGTCGCCCTCGTTCGGCGGCGCGTACGGGGTGCCCTTGCCGCCGCGGACCTTGCGGCCGCTGGTGCCGTCGTAGACGGTGCGCGGGGTGACGGTCCGGCCGTCCTGGGTCTTGGCGTTGTTCTCGAACGCGGCCGCGAGGGCGATCGCCTTGAAGGTCGAGCCGGCCTGGTAGTCGCGCCGGGTCGCGTTGTCGACGTAGTGCTTGATGTAGTCGACGCCGCCGTACAGGGCGACGACCGCGCCGGTCTTCGGGTCCACCGAGGCGGCGCCGGCCTGGGCGGCCGCGTCCTTCTTGCGCTTGTCCGGGTTCAGGGTGTCGTGCAGCTGCGCCTGGACGGCGTCCTGCAGGGCCTGCTGGCGGGTCGGGTCGATGCTCAGCTTGATCGTGTAGCCGCCCTTGGCCAGCTCGTTGTCGCTGATGATCCCGCTGGAGGTGAGGTACTGGGTGGCCGCGTCGACCAGGTAGCCGGACTGGCCGGACAGGCCGGGGTTGGGCTGCGGGTCCTTGACGTCCGGGAACGGGGTCTTGGCCCGCTCGTCGGCGGACAGCCAGCCCTCCTTGACCATGCCGTCCATGACGTAGTTCCAGCGGTTGACCGCGTTCTGCTTGCCCAGCGGGGTCGTGTTGGCCACGTCGTAGGCGCTGGGCGCGTTGAGCAGGGTGGCCAGGTAGGCGCCCTGGGCGGCGTTGAGCGCGGAGGCGTCGATGCCGAAGTACGCCTGCGCGGCGGCCTGGATGCCGTAGGCGCCGCGGCCGTAGTAGGAGGTGTTCAGGTAGCCGGAGAGGATCTCGTCCTTGCTCTCGGTGGCGTCCACCTTGATGGCGATGAAGAGCTCCTTCACCTTGCGGGTGACGGACTGCTTCTGGTTCAGGTACGTGTTCTTCACGTACTGCTGGGTGATCGTGGAGCCGCCCTGGGTGCCCTCGCCCTTGGCGGTGTTGATCGCGGCGCGGGCCAGGCCCTGCACGTTGATCGCGCCCTCGTGGTAGAAGTTGCGGTCCTCGGCGGCCAGCGCGGCGTGCTGGGCGGCGGGGGAGACCTTGTCCAGGCCGACGTTCTGCCGGTTGCGCTCGCCGGTGCGGGTGATCACCGAGCCGTCCGCGTAGAGCCAGGTGTTGCTCTGGGCGGTGGCCGCGGCGTGCGCGTCCGGGACCTTCACGAGCGCGATGCCGAGCGCGAAGAGGCCGACACCGAGGAGGATCGAGGCGGCGAGGCCGAGCAGCGTCATCCGCCAGGTCGGTATCAGCCGGCGCCAGCCGGTGCGCTTGGGGCGGCGCTTCTTGCCGCCCTGGGGATCTCTGGACAAGGCGCGGCCTTTCCTGCGGGCGGACCGGGCCAGCCTGCACAGACGGGGACAACGGTGGTCGGGGGACCTTTGTCCCGATTCCGGTTTACCGCCCAGGACGAACGGGATGGGTCGATCGGCTCCTCCGGAGCGGCAATCGAGACCGACATCACATCCAAAACGCACGCAAAACGGACGCCATGGGCAAAAAAGTTGGGGAGCCCCTCGCTGATGCGAGGGACTCCCCACTGTCTGTGCGCCGCCAGGGACTCGAACCCCGGACCCGCTGATTAAGAGTCAGCTGCTCTAACCAACTGAGCTAGCGGCGCCTGCTGACCTGGAAAACAATACACGGTTCCGAGGGGTGCCTCGAACCGCGTCCGGCCGCACCGGATCGGCGATGCCCGTTTCCTCCCGGTTGGGGTGGAGTTTTGGCGCGGTTAGGGTGGAAACGTGCCCAGCCCCACCGGACGTCCGCGCGCCCGCGGAGCCGTCGCCGTCCTGCTGCTGATCAGCGCGGTGGCGTACACCGCCTGGGTGCTGGAGGTCGTCCTGAGCACCGGGCTCGACCCGGTCCAGGCGTACATCAGCGAACTCGCCGCCGCGGACCAGCCACTGGGCGGGCTCTTCCGGGCCACCGACCTGGTCGCCGGTCTGGCCGTCCTCGCGGCGGCCGGCACCGCGTTCGTCGGGACCGCGCAGGTCGACACCGCCCGCCGAACCGGCACCGAGCCCGTCGGCACCGCCCGCCGAACCGGCACCGCCCGCCGAACCGGCGCCCCGAAGCCCCGCCACCGCTGGGCACTGGCGGGCTGGTCGGCCCTGGCCCTGTTCGGTGCGGCGACCGCCGCCGACTCCCGGCTGCCGCTCAGCTGCACCCCCACGAGCGACGAGGAGTGCGCCGCCCGCGAGACGGCCGGGCTCGTGCCCGCCACCCACACCGCGCACGCCGTCACCAGCAGCCTCGCCATGATCGGCGCGCTCGCCGGGCTCGTCGCGCTCACCGTGGCCGCGCGCCGCTACGGATGGTGGCCCCCGGTGCGCCGGTACGGGCCCTGGCTGCTCGGCGCCGAACTGCTCGCGACCACCTGGAGCCTCGCCGCGATCGGCGCCTTCCAGGCCGGACGCGGCACCTGGGCGCTCGGGGCCGGCCAGCGGCTCCAGGTGCTGCTGGTCGCGCTCTGGCTGGGCGTCCTCGCGTGGAGCCTGTTCCGTGAAGAGGCCGACGACCGGCGGGCGCACGACCGGCGGGTGCGCGACCGGGCCGCACCCACCCGGGACCGGGCGGGCCGGGAGCCGGTATGACGGCGGCCGGCCCCGCGCCCGTCCGGGCGGCGTTCCTGCGCATCGACGGCGTGCCGCTGCACGTCCGCACCGAGGGCGAGGGCCCGGTCTGCGTGCTCACCGGCGGTCTCGGCAGCAGCTGGTTCGACTGGGACCTCGTCGTCCCGTTCCTCGCCCCCTACCGCACCGTCGTCCGCTTCGACCGGCCCGGCTACGGCCTGAGCGCCCCCGAACCCGCCACCGGCCGGCCCGCCCCGACGGCGGCCGGCGAGGCCGGGCGCATCCGGGCCGTGCTGGACGCCCTCGGGCTGCGCGAGCCGTGCACGCTCGCCGGGCACTCGCTGGCCGGCTTCCACGTCGAGGCCTTCGCCCGGCTGCACCCCGAGCGGGCGGCCGGGCTGGTCCTCGTCGACGGCAGTGTCGAACCGGCGCCCCGGCCGCTGCCCGCCCCCGGGCTACGCGACCTCGCCGTGCGGGGCGCCGCCGGCGCCGCCACCGCCCTCGCCGTGCCGTACCTGTTCGGCCCGGCCGCCCGGCGGCTGACCGCCCGGCTCACCACTGTCCGCCGCGAGGACCTGGCCCCGCCGGACCTCGTCCGGCACTGCTACCGCACCGGCCGCGCGCTGCGCGCGCTGCTCCGGGAGAACGCCCGCTACCTCGACGTCGCCGCCGAGCTCGACGGCCTGCGCCGCACCCGGGCCCTGCCCGAGGGCCTGCCGGTCACCGTGCTCGCCGCCGACGACGGACTGCGCTCCCGGCGGACGGAGGCCTGGCTCGCCGAGCAGCGGGAGCTCGCCGCCCTGCTCGGCGCGGACTTCCGCACCACGGCCCCGGCCGGGCACCTGGTGATGTTCGACCGTCCGGACGCGGTGGCCTCGGCGATCCTCGACACGTACTGACTCGCTGACGGCCCGCGGACGGCCGGCGGCAGGAGCCGCAAACGCCGGAAGGCCCCTCGCTCTCGCGAAGGGCCTTCCGGCTGTCTGTGCGCCGCCAGGGACTCGAACCCCGGACCCGCTGATTAAGAGTCAGCTGCTCTAACCAACTGAGCTAGCGGCGCTTGCTGACGCGGAAGACATTACACGGGACCGGGGCGATCCGCCGAATCGTATTCGGCCGATCACGTTACGTGAGATTCTCGTGCGGGCCTTCAGGTGGCGTCCGGGAAGTGGCAGGCCGCCTGGTGCCCGTCCCCCGCGAGCGCGGGCTTCTCCTCCTCGCAGCGGGTCCGTGCCCCGGGCTCCGTGAGGCGGGCGTAGACCGGGCAGCGGGTGCGGAAGGGGCAGCCGGCGTGCCGCTGGGTGGGGGAGGGCGGATCGCCCGCGAGGAGGATCCGGTCCCGGGCGCGTTCGGCGGCCGGGTCGGGCAGCGGGACGGCGGAGAGCAGCGCGCGGGTGTACGGGTGGCGAGGGCGGTCGAAGACGGCGGCGACGTCGCCCTGCTCGACCGTCCGTCCGAGGTACATCACGCTGACCCGGTCGGCGAGGTGCCGGATGACCGAGAGGTCGTGCGAGACGAACAGGTAGGACAGGCCCAGTTCGGCCTTGAGCGACTGCAGCAGGTTGAGGATCCCGGCCTGGATGGAGACGTCGAGCGCGGAGACCGGCTCGTCCAGGACGAGCAGCCTGGGGCGGACGGCCAGGGCGCGCGCGATGGAGATCCGCTGGCGCTGCCCGCCGGAGAACTGGTGCGGGTAGCGGCCGGCGTGCTCCGGTTCGAGGCCGACCTGGCGCAGCAGTTCGGGCACCCGCCCGGCGATCTCGTCGCGGGCGGCGCGCTGGGCGCGCAGGGGCTCGGCGATGATGTCGCCGACCGGCATCCGGGGGTCGAGGCTGGCCATCGGGTCCTGGAAGACGATCTGCAGCTGCGACCGGAGCCGGTGGGCCTCGGCGCGGGTGAGCCGGGACGTGTCCTGTCCGAGGAGCTCGATGCGGCCGGTCTCGGGGGCGGCGAGGTCGAGCAGCTCGAAGAGCGTCGTGGACTTGCCGGAGCCGGATTCGCCGACCAGGCCGAGGGTCTCGCCCTCGCGGAGGTCGAGGTCGACGCCGTCCACGGCGTAGACCTCGCCGACGCGGCGCTTGAACACCGTGCCCTTGAGGAGCGGAAACGTTTTTCCGAGCCCGCTGACCGCCAGTACCTGCGGCCGGGTGTCGCGTGCCCCGGTCACGGCGGGGGCGGGCACCTCCGGCACGGGGTACACGTCGGCCGGAGCGGGCCGCTGCTCGGCCAGCTCCGCCGAGCGCACGCACGCCGCCAGGTGGCCGTCCTCACCGAGCAGTTCCGGCTCGGCCGTCGAGCAGCGCGGTTCGGCGAGCGGGCAGCGCGCGGCGAACGGGCAGCCGGGCGGCAGGTCGGCCAGTGGCGGCGGGCTGCCGGGGATCGGGACGAGCGGCCCGCCGCGGCCGTCGAGCCGGGGCACCGCGCCGATCAGGCCGAGCGTGTACGGGTGGCGCGGGGCCGCGAACAGCTCGTCCACACCGGCCGTTTCGACCACCCGGCCCGCGTACATCACCGCGACCCGGTCGGCCGTCCCGGCGATCACCCCGAGGTCGTGGCTGACCAGCACCAGCGCGGCGCCGGTCTCCCGCTGGGCGGTGCGCAGGACGTCGAGCACCTGGGCCTGGATGGTGACGTCCAGGGCGGTGGTGGGCTCGTCGGCGAGCAGGATGTCGGGGTCGTTGGCGACGGCCATGGCGATCATCGCGCGCTGGCGCATGCCGCCGGAGAACTCGTGCGGGAAGCTGTCGAGCGCGCGGTCGGGGGCCGGGATGCCGACGAGGTCGAGGAGTTCGGCGGCGCGGCGGCGGGCGGCGGCCTTGTCGGTCTTCTGGTGGACGCGGATCGCCTCGGCGATCTGGTCGCCGATCCGGTAGACCGGGGTGAAGGCGGAGAGCGGGTCCTGGAAGACCATCGCGACCCGCCGGCCGCGGATCGAGGCGAGCTCCCGGCCGGGCAGCCCGACCAGCTCCCGCCCGTCCAACCGCACCGAGCCCCGGACCCGGGCGGTGCCGGGCAGCAGCCCGAGGACGGACAGCGCGGTGACGGACTTCCCGGAGCCGGACTCGCCGACGATGCCGAGGGTTTCGCCGCGCCGCAGGGTGAGGTCCACCCCGCGCACGGCCGGGACCGGGCCCTGCGGGCCGGCGAAGTCGACGCGCAGGTCGCGGACGGCGAGCAGGGGGGTTTCGACGGCGGTGCCGGGGGTGCTGGTCACGGCGGTGGTCACGGCTTCTTCCTACGGGCGCGGCGGCGGGGCGCGCCCGCGGCGGTGGGGTCGAGGGCGTCGCGCAGCCCGTCGCCGATGAGGTTGACGGCGAGGACGAACAGCACCAGCAGCGCGGCGGGGAAGTAGAACAGCCAGGGGAACACCGGCGCTTCGCTGGTGCCGGCCGCGAGCAGGGTGCCGAGCGAGACGTCCGGCGGTTTGACGCCGAAGCCGAAGTAGGAGAGGGCGGTCTCGCTCATGACGGCGCCGCCGACGGCGATGGTGGCGTCGATGATGAGGAAGGACGCGACGTTCGGCAGGACGTGCCGCAGGATGATCCGCAGCGGCCGGACGCCCATGAAGCGTGCGGCGCGGACGAATTCGCGCTCGCGCAGGGAGAGCGTCATGGACCGGACCACCCGGGCGGTGATCATCCAGTTGAACAGGGCGAGCAGCAGGACGAAGGCGATCCAGCCGGTGCTCTTCAGCCGGGGCGAGACGATCGTGATGATCAGGAAGCTGGGGAAGACCAGCAGCAGGTCCACGACGAACATCAGGCAGCGGTCGGCCCAGCCGCCGAAGTAGCCGGCGCACGCGCCGACCAGCGAGGCGAGCACGGTGGAGAAGAGCGCCACCAGCAGACCGATGACCAGCGACTTCTGCAGGCCGCGGACGGACTGGGCGAAGACGTCCTGCCCGATCCCGTTGGTGCCGAACCAGTGCTGGGCGGAGGGCGGTTGGTGCAGGGCGCCGAAGTCGGGTGCGGCGTAGTCCCACTGCGTCAGGTACGGCCCGCCGAAGGCGAGTGCGAACAGCAGCAGGACGAGGACGGCCCCGGCGAGCGCTCCGCGGGCGGCGAGCAGCCGGGTGAGGACGAGCCGGGCGCGGCCGGTGCCGCGGGGCGCGGGGGCCGGGGCGGCGGGTCCGGCCGGTTCTGCGGCGACGGTGGTCATCTGGGTCACCTCCGGTCAGGACCGCACGCGCGGGTCGAGGGCGGCGTGCAGGGTGTCGGCGAGGAAGCCGGAGGCGAGGACGACGAGGGCGGTGAACAGGTTGACCGCGACGACGGAGTTGACGTCCTGTTCGTTGATCGCCTGGATCAGCCACTCGCCCATGCCGTGCCAGCCGAAGATCGTCTCGGTGAACACCGCGCCGGTGAAGATGCCGAGGAAGCTGTAGGCGAACATCGTCGACATCGGGATCACGGCGGTGCGCAGCCCGTGCTTGAGCAGGGCCCGGCCGCGGGTGAGGCCCTTGGCCTCGGCGGTGCGCAGGTAGTCCGAGCCGAGCACGTCGAGCATGATGCCGCGCTGGTAGCGGCTGTAGGTGGCGAGGCCGTACAGCGCGAGCGACATGGTCGGCAGCAGGAGGTGGAGCGCCCAGTCGGAGAGGTGGGCGCCGAGGCCGCCGGCGAGCCCGGGGGTCTCGTAGCCGGTGAACGGGACGACCTCGTGGCCGGCCGCGTCCTTGGCGGCGATGGCGCCGTTCTTGAGGAAGAGGGCGACCAGGAAGACCGGGGTGGAGAGGAGGACGAAGGAGAGCAGGGTCAGCAGCCGGTCGGATATCCGGTACTGCCGCACGGCGCTCCAGGCGCCGACCGCGACGCCGAGCACCATGCCGAGCAGGCTGCCGATCAGCAGCAGCCGCAGCGAGACCCAGATCCGCCGGCCGAAGTCGTCCGTCACCGGGGTGTCGTGGATGGTCCGGCCGAGGTCGCCGTGGACCAGGCCGTCGGCCCAGTGGCCGAAGCGCACGACCACCGGGGTGCGGTCGTTCAGGTTGAGGGCGGTGAGCTGGTGCTCGACCGATTCGGCGGACGGACGGGGGACCTTGGCCTCGAAGTAGGTGCGCGGCTGGAGGGCGGCCGCGGATATCGCGTAGGCCAGGAACACGGCGGCGACGAGCAGGACGGCGTAGTAGCTCAGCCGCTTCGCGAGGTAGCGGAGCATCAGCGGCCGCCCTGGGTGGGGGTGGGGCCGACGCGTCTGGTGGGCATCGGGTGGTGGCCTTCGGTCGGTGGCCCGGGTGCGGGCCGTGTCACGGGCTGTCGGGAAGCAGCAGGTCAGAGTGTTCCAGCGGCGTACGGCCGCCGTGTTGCACGCGTGTTGCCGCGTGTGACTTTTGGATCAGACGTGAACTCCTGCCTCTGGTCGTGGAACTGAACGGCTGTTACGTTCTGCTGGCTCGGTGCCGACTTGGCTGCCCACACTCAAGCCCCGCCACACCTCGCGCGGCACATCTCCTGTCCCGTATTCCCGACGAACCCTCCAGGGGGACCCCCATGGACGCTGCCACCACGGCCCGCCGCTTCGGCCGGGCCACCGCCCTCGCGATAGCCGTCGCCCTGGCGGTGACCGCGTGCACCTCGGGCGGTGGGGGCTCCGCCGACAACGTGGCCAAGAGCGAGCCGCCGAGCCAGGGCTCCAACGACATCAACCCCAAGTCGCCGGACCAGCTGAAGGACGGCGGGGAGGTGCGCTTCCCGCTGTACCAGTGGATCACCCAGTGGAACCCGTTCCAGGTGGACGGCCGCTACGGCGACGCCGTCGACATCATGCGGGCCCTGGAGCCGTCCCTCTTCTCCACGGACGCGGAGGGCACCTTCCACGCGAACCCGGACTACCTGGTGGACGCCAAGGTCACCTCGGCCTCGCCGCAGGTGATCACCTACAAGCTCAACCCGAAGGCCAAGTGGTCGGACGGCAAGGCACTGAGCTACCTGGACTTCAAGGCCGACTGGGAGGCCAGCAACGGCAAGAAGGACGGCTACAACATCGCCGACTCCTCCGGCTACGAGCTGATCTCCGGCGTCGAGCAGGGCGCCGACCCGTCCGAGGTCAAGGTCACCTTCTCGACGCCGTACGCGGACTGGCAGAACCTCTTCCGGCCGCTGATCCCGGCCGCCGGGATCGCCACCGCCGACGACTTCAACAAGGCCTGGATCGAGAAGATCCCGATCACCGCCGGCGCGCTGAAGCTCGGCGTCGCCGACAAGACGGCCCAGACGATCAGCCTCGTCCCGGACCCTGCGTGGTGGGGCGCCAAGCCCAAGCTGGACAAGGTCACCTTCCGGGTGATGTCCCAGGCGGCGACCACCCAGTCGTTCCTCAACAACGAGATCGACTTCGCGACGGCCGGCACCGCGACCGCCTACGGCCAGCTCAAGGACAACAAGGACACGGTGATCCGCACCTCCAGCCCGTGGGACGAGGTGCACATCTCCTTCGGCGGGGGCGGCGCGCTGACCGACCAGAAGGTGCGTCAGGCGCTCGGCAAGGCGCTCGACCGCGACTCGCTGATCAAGATCGCCAACAATGGCGTGCCGGTGCAGTTCAAGCCGCTCGGCAACCACATCTTCATGCCCAACCAGGCCGGCTACCAGGACAACTCGGGCGAGTGGGCGAAGTTCGACCTGCCCGCCGCGAAGAAGCTGCTGGACGACGCCGGCTGGAAGGAGGCGGGCAGCGGTCAGCCGCGTACCAAGGACGGCCAGTCGCTCGAACTGCACTTCGTGTTCAACGACTCCAGCCCGCAGGCCCAGATCGACCTGTACACCGCGGCCGCGGCGATGTGGCTGCAGGCCGGGGTGAAGGTCGACCTGGACAAGGTGGCGAAGAACGACTTCTTCACCAAGTACATCAACGTGGGCAAGTTCGACCTCGCCAGCTGGCGCAACACCGACTCGTTCCCGCTCTCCCAGAGCCTGACCAACTTCCGCCTGCCGGAGGGGGACAACGTCTTCGGCAACTACTCGAAGCTCGGCACCCCCGAGATCGACGAGTTGCTGAAGAAGGCGGCCGGGACGGTCGACCCGGTGGAGGCCGCGAAGTACTACAACCAGGCGGACGCCAAGATCTGGGAGCTCGGCCACACCGTCGAGCTGTACCAGCGGCCCGAGGTGGTCGCGGCGCGCAAGGGCCTGGCCAACTACGGCGCGTTCGGCCTGGCCTCGACCGACTACACCAAGATCGGCTGGGAGAAGTAGCCGCTGCCCCCGACGCGGCGGTCGCCGCGGGCACGGCGGCGGGACAGGCGCTGGCGAGCAGCGCGGTGATCACGAGGCCGGTGGTGCGGACACGGGTGGGACGGCCTTGCCGCCCCCGCTGTCCTGCCACCGGCCTTGACCTTCCGCGTTGCCCGCAGGCCGCCCGTGTCGTGGGGCCCCGCAGGGCCCGCGCTCGCTTTCCAACCGGGGACGAATGTAGCGGGCGGTCCGGCGGCTCGGGCGGTACGGCGCGGGCGCGCCCGGAAACCCGTCGCGCTGTCACCCGGTTCGCGCACCGGAGCGTCAACTGGGGCTGACGGCAAGGGGAAAGGAACGAAGGAAAAGGGACGGAAGGGGCGGGTCCGGCGTCCGGCGGTCCGCGCCGGTGCGTGCGCCGGGCCCGCCCCGCTGCCAGGATGCGCGGGACAGCCCAGCCGTCCGTCCCCGTCCCGGAGCAGCGCGATGACCAGCGATTCCGCCGCAGTGCCCCACCCGCACCCCGCCGACCCGCCCCCGGTGCGCCGGATGGTCCCGCGCGACCGGAATGAGCGGCACCGGGTCGCCACGCCGCTGGAGCTGTTCTTCGACCTCTGCTTCGTCGTCGCGGTCGGCCAGGCCGGGCGCGAGCTCGCCCACTCCCTCGCCGCCGGGCACTACGGCGAGGGCCTGCGGGGCTTCGTGCTCGCGTTCTTCGCGATCTGGTGGGCCTGGATGAACTTCACCTGGTTCGCCTCCGCGTACGACTGCGACGACGTGCCGTACCGGGTCACCACGCTGGTGCAGATCGCCGGGGTGCTGATCCTCGCGGCCGGCGTGCCGAGGCTCTTCGAGGCGCAGGACATGGTCCTCTCGGTGACCGGCTACGTGGTGATGCGCCTGGCGATGGTCACCCAGTGGCTGCGCGCCGCCGCCAGCGAGGAGGGCCCGGCGTGCGGGGTGGCCCTGCGGTACGCGCTGGGGATCACGCTGTGCCAGGTCGGGTGGGTGGTGGTGCTGCTCCTGCCGCACGGCGCCCGGCCGTTCGTCATCCCGATCGGGGTGCTGGCCGAGCTGGCCGTGCCGGTCTGGGCCGAGCTGCGGATGCAGACCACCTGGCACCCGCACCACATCGCCGAGCGGTACGGGCTGTTCACCCTGATCGTGCTCGGCGAGACGGTCGCGGCGGCGACGGTCGCGGTGCAGTCGGGGGTGGACGAGCACGAGGGGCTGGGGCGGCTGGTGCCGGTGGCGATCGGCGGGCTGCTGATCTGCTTCTCGGCCTGGTGGATCTACTTCGCCCGCCCGGTGCACGAGCACCTGCGCTCCAACCGGCAGGCGTTCGCGTGGGGCTACGGCCACTACGTGGTGTTCGCGGCCGCGGCGGCGATCGGCACCGGGCTGGAGGTCGCGGTGGAGTCGGCCGTGCACAAGGCGGAGATCTCCGCGACGGCGGCCACCGGGACGGTCACCGTGCCGACCGCCGTCTACCTGTTCACCGTCTGGCTGCTGCACTCGCGGCACACCAAGACCGGTGCCGCGCAGGCGCTGGCGCCCACCGGCGCGGTGCTGGTGCTGGCCTGCACGGCGCTCGGCGGTTCCGGGGTCCTGGCGGCCGGCCTGGTGTGCGCGGCGATGGTGGCCGTCGGGGTCGCGATGCACGCCAGGGAGGCGTGAGCGGCCTCCGGGCGCAGCCCGAGCAGCATCGGCTCGTGCCGGGCGAGCCAGGCCAGGTAGGCCGGGTTGACCTTGGCGAGGTCCAGGTAGGCGGCCCGCAGTTCGCCGTACAGCGCCTCCAGGGCGGTCGGGGCGAGCGCGCGCGGCCGCCAGGTGAGCAGCAGGCGGACGGCGAGCGGATCGCCGTGGACCGGGCGCACGACCGTCCCGGGGCCGGGCAGGGACGTCGGCTGGCAGGGGCGGACGGCCTCGCCGGAGGCGACCAGGTCGGCGGCGGTGGTGTTGTCCCGGACCTGCACCACCCGGGGGTTGAGGCCGGCCTCGCTGAACACCCGGCGCATCGCCGCGTACTCGTGGTCGGCGGTCGGGTCCACCATCCAGGTGTCCTCGGCGAGGTCGGCGAGGTGGACGACCGGGCGGGCGGCGGCCGGGTGGCCGGCGGCGAGCGCGACGAACTGCGGCTCGCGGGCCATCAGGACCCGGTGCTCGGCGTCCGGGGGCACGCGCAGCGGGAAGCCCTCGCTCTCGTACACGAAGGCGACGTCGAGCTGGTCGGCGGCGACCATCCGCAGCAGGGCGCTGGCGGAGATGTCCACGTGGATGGTGGTGTCGGTGTCCGGCAGCCGCTCGTGGACGCGGCGCAGCCAGGCCGCCACCGCCCGGCTGCCGACGCTTCCGATCCGCAGCCGCCGCCGGCTGCCGGGGCCGGCCGACTCCCGGGCCTCCTGGCGCGCGGCGGCGACCAGCGCCGCCATCTCGGTGATCACCGGCCGGGCCCGGGACAGCACGGAGTGGCCGAGCGCGGTGGGCCGGCTGCCGGTCTGCTCGCGGGTGAACAGGGTGCCGCCGATGGCCCGTTCGATCCGGTGCAGCTGGGTGGTGAGGGAGGGCTGGGTCATGCCGAGCCGGAGCGCCGCCTTGCGGAGGCTGCCGGTGTCGGCTATCGCGCACAGCACCCGGAGGTGTCTCACGTCGAGCTCCACGTCGGGAGCATAGACGCCGACGACCCTTGTCGCCAAGGACATGACACGAATCAACACGGCGGAGGCCCACCGGTATTGACCGGCGTTATCGCCGGTTGACATCATCCGCGACGGCCGTGCCCGGGGGGAATCTGGGGCAGCGATTCCAGCCCCCGGCCGGCAGGCCCGGGGCACCCCCACATTCCGCCCGCCGCCGCCGGCCCCCAACCGGCACCGGTGGCCGGGCGTTTCGCGATCCGGAGCCCCCACATGTCTCGATCCGTCATGTCCCGATCCGTGCTGTCCGCCGCCCTCGGCGTCGCGCTCGCCGCGGGTCTCGCCGCCCTGCCCGGGACGGCCGTCGCCGCACCCGTCGCACCGGCCGCGAGCGTCGCGGGCTACACGCCCGCGGCCGGCTCGGCGTACGCCGGTTCGGCCGCCGAAGCTGCCGACAACCAGGCGTTCTTCCAGGCCGTCATGGCCTCCGCCAAGGCCAAGCAGGCCGCCAACCCGTGGCTGCTGACCGTCACCGTCACCTACGACACCGGCAACGCACCGTCCTTCACCAGCCAGATATCCCAGGCCGCGCAGATCTGGAACGGGTCGGTGCGCAACGTCCAGCTCCAGGAGAGCGGCGGTCAGGGCGACTTCTCCTACTACGAGGGCAACGACTCGCGCGGCTCGTACGCCAGCACCGACGGCCACGGCCACGGGTACGTCTTCCTCGACTACCAGCAGAACCAGCAGTACAACTCCCTGCGCGTCACCGCGCACGAGACCGGGCACGTGCTCGGCCTGCCCGACCACTACTCGGGGCCGTGCAGCGAGCTGATGTCCGGCGGCGGACCCGGCCCGTCCTGCACCAACCCCTACCCGGACGGCAACGAGCGCGGCCAGGTCGACGAGCTGTGGGCCAACGGCGCGGAGTAGCCGGGGCCCGATCGGGGTGCGGCGGGCCGTCCGGCCGGAATCGGGCGGCCCGCCGCGCGGTTGCTTCCCCGGGGCGGAGCCTAATCGCCCGGGCAGCGGAATGCCAGGGGTGAGAAAGGGTCAAGTCAAGCCAAAGCCGATTCAAAGGCCGGGAAAATCGGGGGTATTGGACAGGGCTATCGCGGGTTGACATCATCCGCCCCGCCGCCGCGCTGCCCGAAGCTCGGTGGACATCACCCGTTCACCAGGTGCCCCCCACGGCCGGCCCCCACCGGCCACGCACCGCAGGAATCGGAGCCCCCACATGTCTCGATCCGTCATGCCTCGATCCGTGCTGTCCGCCGCCCTCGGCCTGGCACTCGCCGCGGGTCTCGCCGCCCTGCCGGGGACGGCCGTCGCCGCGCCCGCCGCCCGGGCGGCCTCCGGCTACACCGCCTCCGCGTCCGCCGGCTCGGCGTACGCCGGTTCGGCCGCCGAGGCGGCCGACAACCAGGCGTTCTTCCAGGCCGTCATGGCCTCCGCCAAGGCCAAGCAGGCCGCCAACCCGAACCTCGCGACCGTCGTCGTCACCTACGACGCCAGCAGCGCCCCGTCGTTCCGCACCCAGATATCCCAGGCCGCGCAGATCTGGAACGGCTCGGTGGGCAACGTCCAGCTGCGCGCCGGCTCGGCCGCCGACTTCCGCTACTACGAGGGCAACGACTCGCGCGGCTCGTACGCCAGCACCGACGGCCACGGGCGCGGGTACGTCTTCCTCGACTACCAGCAGAACCGGCAGTACAACTCGCTGCGGGTGACGGCCCACGAGACCGGGCACGTGCTCGGCCTGCCCGACCACTACTCGGGGCCGTGCAGCGAGCTGATGTCCGGCGGCGGGCCCGGCCCGTCCTGCACCAACCCCTACCCGAACGGCACCGAGCGCAGCCGGGTCAACTCCCTCTGGGCGCGCGGCTGACCGACCCCCCCCCGGAACCGCCCGGCCGCCGTGGGCCGCGGCCGGGCACCCCCGGTTCTGTCGGTGGCGCGTGCGAGCATGCGGGCGAGACCCCGTCCGCCCGACCCCGCGAGGTGCCGCCCCCGTGCCGAACACCGCCCCCAACGTGCCCGACTTCCCCGACCGCCTCGCCGACCTGCGCTTCGCCGACCTGCTCCGCCCGCACACCGGGCCGCTGCGCGCCGACGAGCGCTACGACACCGTGCACTTCGACGGCGGCGAGTACACCGACCAGGCGGCCGCCGGGGCGACGTTCCTGGAGTGCGCGCTCACCGGCGTCGCCTTCAGCGGCGTCAAGCTGCGCCAGGCCCGCTTCACCGACGTGTGGGTGCAGTCCGGCCGCTGGGTGGCCTGCGACCTGAGCGACGGCGAGTGGCAGGACAGCGCCTTCGTCGGCGGCGTGCTGGCCGGGATCGCCGCGCACGGCTCGGCCGTGCGCCGGGTGGTGTTCCGCGGCTGCAAGCTGGAGGCGGTCAACCTGCGGGCGGCCGTCCTGCGGGACGTCGTCTTCGAGGACTGCCTGCTGCGCGACGTGGACTTCGCCGACGCGAAGCTCACCCAGGTGTCGTTCCCCGGTTCGACGCTGGAGGAGGTCCACCTGCGCGGGGCCGCGCTGACCAGGACGGACCTGCGCGGCGCCGCCCGCCTCGGCCTCCCGGACGGCCACCTGGGGCTGCGCGGCGCGATCATCAACTCGCACCAACTCCTGGAGCTGGCGCCGCAGTTCGCCCACGCCCTGGGCATCACCGTCCAGGACCGCTGAGGCCCGCCGGCCGGTCCCCCTCCCCTTCACATCCTCGGAGTTTCCGTCCCCCGTTCAGCCGGTGGTCGCTCGATGACGGCCGGACGAACAGTCCACCAACCCTCCCGCCCGCATCTGGTGGGCCGGTTCGGCGCCGGTGGAGACTGCTCCGCGATCGATGAGCCCCGACTTGTGCACACAACATCGGTAGTGAAGGGACGGGCTGGGCTGATGGCCGAGCTGAGTCGTAGGAAGTTCGTGACGCTGTCCGGAGCCGCCGCCGCGGGCCTGGCCATGACCGGTGCCGGGGGCGCGGGGGCGGCCCCGACCGCCGCGGGCGCGGCGCCCGCCGCCGTGAACACCGCGGCGCTGTCGCAGACCGGCACCATCGCGGACGTGCAGCACGTGGTGATCCTCATGCAGGAGAACCGCAGCTTCGACCACTACTTCGGCATGATGAAGGGCGTGCGCGGTTTCGCCGACCGCAGCGCGATCCAGATCGCCGGCGGCTACAGCGTGTTCAACCAGCCGAACGGCACCGGCCGCCAGTACCCCTGGCAGTTCAGCCTCACCAAGCCGGCCGGCGGCGCCGACCCCGAGCGCCTCGCCCAGTGCAACGGCGACCTCGCCCACGGCTGGAGCGACCAGCACAAGGCCTGGAACAACGGCAGGATGGACTCCTGGGTCGCGGCCAAGGGCAACGTCCGCACCCTCGGCTTCCTCACCCGCCAGGACATCCCGTTCCACTACGCGCTGGCCGAGAACTGGACCATCTGCGACGCGTACCACTGCTCGGTGCTCAGCGCGACCGGCCCCAACCGCACCTACCACTGGTCCGGCCAGATCGACCCGGCCGGCACCGCGGGCGGCCCCGCCTACGACGGCGGTGACGAGAAGGGCCTGCGGTGGCAGACCTACGCCGAGGCCCTGGAGGCCGCCGGCGTGAGCTGGAAGGTCTACCAGAACGCCGCCGACAACTACGGTGACAACGCCCTCGCCTACTTCAGCCAGTTCGCGGGCGCCCCGGCCGGCAGCGCCCTGGCCGTCAAGGGCATGGCGTCCGTGCCCGCCGTCACCGGCAGCACCCCGGACGACATCGTCGCCGCGATCAAGGCCGACGTGCTGGCCGGCACCCTCCCGCAGGTCTCCTGGATCGTCCCCGACCAGGCCTCCTCCGAGCACCCGTACGCCACCCCGGCCGACGGCGCGCACTTCGTCCACAACGTGATCGACGCGCTCAACGCCGACCCGAACGTCTTCGACTCCAGCGTCCTGTTCATCAACTACGACGAGAACGACGGCTTCTTCGACCACGTCCCGCCGCCGGCCGCCCCGGCCGGCACCCCGGGCGAGTTCTACAGCGGCACCAACATCGGTCTCGGCTTCCGCGTCCCGATGATCGCGGTCTCGCCCTGGACCCGCGGCGGCTGGGTCAACTCCGAGACCTTCGACCACACCTCGGTGCTGCGCTTCCTGGAGACCTGGACGGCCGCCATCGGCGCACCCGCCACCTGCCCGAACATCAGCGACTGGCGCCGGCGCGTGTGCGGTGACCTGACCAGCGCGTTCGACTTCGCCAACCCGGTCTACGGCCTCCCGGCGCTGCCCGACACCTCGCAGACCATCGGCCTCGCCGCCTGCGGCCCGCTGTCCAACCCGGCGCCGGTCAACAACCAGCTGCCCGTCCAGGAGTCCGGCACCCGCCCGGCCCGCGCGCTGCCCTACCAGCCCAACGCCAACCTGGACCACCTGGAGTTCGGCTCCGGCGGGGTCATGAAGGTCTGGATCAGGATGGCCAACGGGGGCACCGCCACCAAGTCGGCCCACTTCTCCGCCTACGCCAACGCCTACCGCAGCGGCGGCCCGTGGCAGTACACCGTCGACCCGGGCGGCAGCACCAGCGACTTCTTCAACTGCGGCACCGGCTTCGGCAACGGCCCGTACGACCTCACGGTGGTCGGCCCCAACCGCTTCCTGCGCCGCTTCAAGGGCGACGCCACCAAGGCGGGCAAGAACGCCGCCGTCACCGCCTCGTACGCGGTCGAGCCGGGCACCGGCAAGCTGGCCCTCTACTTCGCGCTGGCCAACACCGGCAGCACCGCGCTCACCTTCACCATCGCGTCGAACAACTACCGCACGGACGGCCCCTGGACGTACCGGGTGCCGGCCGGCGGCAGCACCAGCGACTTCTTCAATTCGGTGGCCTACAACAACGGCTGGTACGACTTCACCGTCACGGTGGACGCCGACAGCAGCTGGTCGCAGCGGTTCACCGGCCACCTGGAGACCGGCGCCCCCAGCGTCAGCGGCTGACCGCCCCGCCCGAGGGGCCCCGGGGGAACCACGGATCGTGGACCTCCCGGGGCCCCTCCGGCGTCAGCAGGGTGAGCGTGAGCGGCGCCGCCGCGTACTCGGCCAGCAGCACCGAGCCGTGCCGGGTCTCCAGCTCGGCCTGCACGGGCACGCGCAGCTTGCTCAGCGCGCGCCGCAGCTGCAGCGCGTCCCGCCGGCTGACCGGCTGCGGGGCGCGCAGCACCAGCCGCAGCGGGCTGAGCGGTCCGGTCACCGGCACGCCGGTGCCCAGCTCGTAGCCGACGGCGCCGATCGGGCCCCAGGCCAGCCGGTGGTCCGCCGCCAGCTCGCCGACCGCCGGCAGCAGGGCGAGCGCCGGGACCTGCGCGACCCGGCCCGGCGCCAGCAGGGCCCGCCGGGCCGGGAGCTGCTCGGGACGGAAGGTGCGGGCCACCACCGCCCAGGGCGCGAGCGCGTGCAGCAGCTGGCCGCGGTGCGGGCCGCGCACCGTCACCGGGATCCAGTGCTCGGGCGCCGTGACGTCCCCGGTGCAGCGCACCGGGTGCGGGGTGTCCACCGGGGAGCCGACCACGGCGGGCGCCCTGGCGACCGTCACCCACGGGTGCGCGCGGAGCACCGCCCGCGCCCAGTCCGGGAGTTCGCCGCCGCCGAGCGGGCGCAGCGAACCTGGGCACTGCATGAGCAGCAGGTCGTGCGGGCCGGGCAGCCGCCCGTCCAGCGCGGCGAGCGGCCCGACCAGGCGGCGCGGGCCGCCGTGCTGTTCGTCGATGGCGTTCCTCACACCCCCACCGTCCGCCCGGCCGGGACCGGCCCGCTACGGCCCTTCGATGCGTTCGACCGGGACCAAAGACTCAACGCACGCCGCGTCGAGGCCCGACGTGCGCCCGTCCGGTCGTGGTGTGAGAGTGGGGGACAGCCCGGTATCCGTCCGGAGGAGGAGTCATGGGCATCTTGGACAGGATCTTCCACAGGGGGCACGAGGCCGCCGGGCCGGACGCCACCGAACGGGCCGCGCTCGCCCACGACGAGGCGGCCGACGCGTACAGCGACGACATCGAGCGGACGCGCGAGATGCGCGAGTCGCAGCGGCAGCAGGTCCAGGACCAGGCCGAGGCCGACCGGCGGGCCGCCGAGAACATGACGGCCGAAGGCGACCCCTGGGACTGATCCGAAGGACACTCCCTAGCCCCTCGGCGGCAGCGGCGGGCGCCGCAGGTCCGGCCGGGGGGTGTCGTCCGGCGGGGGCGCGGCGGCGGGGGCGTCCTCCAGCAGCTCCAGCGCCAGCTGGACGGCCGTGTGCAGTTCCGGGTGCCGCCCGCCGGCCCAGTCGCGCGGGCCCCGCAGCACGTGCACGTCGGGTTCGACGCCGTGGTTCTCCACGGACCAGCCGAGTCCGCCGGTGAACCAGGACGCGTTCTTCGGCACCGAGATCTGGGTGCCGTCGCCGAGGGTGTGCCGCCCGGTCATCCCGACCACCCCGCCCCAGGTGCGGGTGCCCACCACCGGTCCGAGGCCGAGCAGTTCGATCGCCGCGATGATCACGTCGCCGTCCGAACTGGTGGCCTCGTCGGCGAGGGCGACCACCGGTCCGCGCGGGGCGTTGCGCGGCCAGCGGACGGGCTGGCGGTCGCGGGTGAAGTCCCAGGCGAGGACGCGCCGGGTGAGCTTCTCCAGGACGAGTTCGGAGACGTTGCCGCCGGCGTTGCCGCGGACGTCGAGGACGAGGGCGGGCTTGTCGAGCTCGCGGCGCAGGTCGCGGTTGAACTGCGCCCAGCCGGAGCCGCCGAGGTCGGGGATGTGCAGGTAGCCGCACCGCCCGTCGCTGAACTCCCGTACCAGGGCGCGGCGTTTGACCACCCAGTCCTGGTAGCGCAGCGGCCGTTCGTCGGTCAGCGGGGTCACCGTGATCCGCCGCACGGGGGAGCCGGGGTCGCTGCGCAGGCCGATCTCGACGGTGGTGCCACCGGTGCCGGCGAGCAGCGGGAGCGGGCCGCGCACCGGGTCGACCGGGCGCCCGCCGATCTCCAGCAGTTCGTCGCCGTCGCGCACGCCCTGGGCGGCGAGCGGGGCGCGGGCGCGCGGGTCGGAGGACTCGCCGGGCAGCACCCGGTCGACCAGCCAGCGGCCGTCGGGGGAGCGGTGGGCGTTGGCGCCGAGCAGGCCGAGCGGCTGCTGGGCGAGCGAGGGGCCCTCGCCGCGGCGGGACGGGGTGACGTAGGCGTGCGAGGTGCCGAGTTCGCCGAGGAGTTCGCGCAGCAGGTCGGCGAAGTCGTCCGGCCCGGCGATCCGGTCGAGCAGCGGCTCGTACTGGGCGACCAGGGCGGGCCAGTCGAGGCCGGACATCCGGTCGTCCCAGAACTGGTCCCGGACGATCCGGGCGGCCTCGTGGTAGGCCTGGCGCCACTCGGCGGCGGGGTGCACGGTGTGGTTGATCCGGCGCAGGTCCACCGGGGTGCCGGCGGAGGGGGCGCCGACCGGGACGATCCGCAGGGTCCCGGCCGAGTAGACCGCGATCGAGCCGCCGTCGCCGGACACCGCGTACCCGTCGAGCTTGTCGACCAGGGTGGAGCGGGTGCCGCGGGCGAGGTCGAAGTGCTCCAGCGAGGGGCGGCCGGAGGTGTCGTCCGGGCTGGTGAAGGTCTGTCCGAGGGTGCCGGAGATCGGCCAGCGCAGCCAGACCAGGCCGCCGCGGACGGCGTCGGTGGCCGAGTACTTGGAGGCGATCACCGGGAACTGCAGCAGCCGCTCGCCGATGCCCTGCGGGTCGACCCGGACGGTGCCGTCGCCCCCGCCGTCCCCGCGCGGGCCGCCGTCCTCGGCCGGTGCGGCGAACGGGGACGGGGTGTCGGCGGTGAGCGGGACGAGGTAGGGGCGGCAGCCGAGCGGGAAGGAGAGGTCGCCGGTGTGGACGTCGTGGACGGGGTCGAAGCCGCGCCAGGACAGGAAGGCCAGGTAGCGGCCGTCCCGGGTGAACACCGGCTGCTCGTCCTCGAACCTCCCGTCGGTGACGTCGGTGATCGGGGCGGGCGCGTCGGCGCGGGTGAGCCGGATGCGGCGCAGCGAGCGCCCGGCGGCGGGCTGGGACCAGGCGATCCAGTGCGAGTCGGGGGAGAACCGGGCGCTGGAGACGGGCCCGTGGGCGGAGGCGGCGACCTCGCGGACCTCGCCGTCGGCGGCGGTGACGAGCAGGAGCCGCCCGTCCGAGGTGGCGGCGGCCAGCCGGGTGCCGTCGGGGGAGGCGGTGAGCTCCAGGACGCGGCCGAGCCGTCCGGCGGCGAGCACCCGGTGGCGGTGCCGCTCCCCGCTGGTGTGTTCGAGGGGGCCGTCGTGCCCGGGCAGCGGCATCACCTCGACGGCGTCCGCGCCCTCGGCGTCGGTGATCCAGGCGGCCTCGCCGGTGTGCCCGAGCATGACCGGCAGCCGGGTGCGCACCCCCGGGGTGTCGGCGAGCGCGCGGGCCGGGCCGTCCTTGTGGGTGAGCCAGTACTGGCTGCCGCGCACCGTGATCACCCCGGTCCGGCCGGTCTGGTCGCAGGCGAGGTCCTTGACCTGGCTCGCGGCACCGACCTGGTAGGGGCGGCGCCCGGCCCGCGCGCCGCCGAGCGGGACGTGCAGCCGGTGCGGCGCGGGGGCGTCCAGGCCGTCCAGCAGCCAGAGGTCGCCCGCGTGCTGGTAGACGATCCGGGTGCCGTCGGTGGCGGCCTCGCGGGCGTAGTAGGAGGCGTGGTCGGTGTGGCGGCGCAGGTCGGTGCCGTCGGGCCGGCAGGAGTAGACGTTGCCGATGCCCTCGTGGTCGGAGAGGAAGGCGATCCGGTCGTCGGGGGGCTCGCCGACGGTCATCGGTGAGGCGAGGTGGCCGCGGTGGCCGGGGAGCACCTGCTCGCCGTCCACCCAGAGCCGGCCGGTGGCGCCGCCGCGGTAGCGCTTCCACGCGGCGGGCTCGTGCGGGGCGGCGCCGGTGAGCAGGACGGTGCGGTCGCGGCTCATCTGGGCGTCGCCGACCGGACCCCAGGGCATCCGGCGGCCGGGGGAGCCGTCCGGGGGCAGCGCGTGCGCCCAGGTGTAGTGGCCGAAGGGCTCGTGGAAGGAGGTGACGGCGAGCACCTCGCCGTCCGGCAGCCAGCCGCGCACCCGGGTGTCCTGGCTGCCCCAGTGGCTGAGCCGCTGCGCCTCGCCACCGGCGGTGGGGGCGGTCCACACCTCGGGGGTGAGGCCGAGCCAGCTGGTCCAGGCGAGGGTGGCGCCGTCGGGGGAGAAGCGGGGGTGGCTGACCCGGGTGCGGTCGCAGGTGACCCGCCAGGCCCGGTCGGTGGTGGCGCCGCCGGTGAGCCGGGCGATCCAGACGTCGTCCTCCGCGGTGAAGGCGAGCAGGTCCCCGTGCAGGTGGGGGTAGCGGAGGTAGCCGGGCGAGGTCACCCCTCCATCCTTCGACGGGGTGTCACGCCCGGCAACCGGGGCGGGCCGCGGGGGCGGGCCCCGACCGGTCTGGACCATTGACACCTCCCCGCCGCATCCACTTCAGTGGTCTAGTCCAACTTGGGTGCCAGGCCGGGCCGTTCCCCCCACTGGCGCGTGCTCCGGCGTGCCCTCGGACGTCCCCCACGACCACGCCCCCGCAGGAGCCCCCGCATGAGCAGAACTCCCCCGACCTCCCGTCGGCGCCCGTCCCGCGCCGCGCTCGCCGCCGGCACCGCCTCCGCCGTCGCCGCGGCCACCCTGGCCGGCCTCACCCTGGGCCTCGCCCCCGCCGCCTCGGCCGGCGAGTTCCTGGTCAACGGCGGCTTCGAGTCCGGCTCGCTCGGCCCCTGGAGCTGCTCCGGCGGCACCGGCAGCGTCGTCGCCAGCCCGGTGCACAGCGGGAGCTACGCCCTGTCCGGGGCCGCCGGCGCGAGCGACACCGCCCAGTGCGCGCAGACCGTCGCCGTCGCCCCCGGCACCACCTACACGCTGAGCGCGTGGGTCAACGGCTCGTACGTGTACCTCGGCGTCGACGGCGGCGGCCCGAGCACCTGGACCCCGGGCACCGGCGGCGCCTACCAGAAGCTCAGCGTCAGCTTCACCACGGGCGCCACGCAGACCAGTGCCACCGTGTACACCCACGGCTGGTACGGCCAGGGCACCTACTACGCGGACGACGTCTCGCTCGACGGGCCGGGAGCGCCGAGCCCGAGCCCGACGTCGACTCCTACGCCCACCGCGTCGCCCACGCCCGCCGCGTCGCCCACGCCCACCGCGACCCCGACCGGCACCCCGACGGGCACGCCCACCGGCACCCCCCAGCCCGGCGGCCACGCCCTGGTCGGCTACCTGCACGCGAGCTTCGCCAACGGCGCCGGCTACACCCGGATGGCCGACGTCCCGAACTCCTGGGACTTCATCGACCTCGCCTTCGGCGAACCCACCTCGCCCACCTCCGGCGACATCCGCTTCAACCGCTGCTCCACCACCGACTGCCCGACCGCCGAGTCCGACGCCGACTTCAAGGCCGCGATCGCCGCGAAGCGCTCCCAGGGCAAGAAGGTGCTGATCTCGATCGGCGGCCAGAACGGCCAGGTCCAGCTCACCACCACGGCCGCCCGGGACGCCTTCGTCAGCTCGGTCTCGGCGATCATCGACAGGTGGGGCCTGGACGGCCTGGACATCGACTTCGAGGGCCACTCGCTCTCCCTCGACACCGGCGACACCGACTTCAGGAACCCGACCAGCCCGGTCATCGTCAACCTGATCTCGGCGCTGAAGACCCTCAAGGCCACGTACGGGCCTGCCTTCGTGCTGACCATGGCGCCGGAGACGTTCTTCGTCCAACTCGGCTACCAGTACTACGGTTCCGGCCCGTGGGGCGGCCAGGACCCGCGTGCCGGCGCCTACCTGCCGGTCATCCACGCGCTGCGCGACGACCTCACCCTGCTGCACGTCCAGGACTACAACTCCGGCTCCGTCATGGGCCTGGACAACCAGTACCACTCGATGGGCGGCGCCGACTTCCACGTCGCGATGACCGACCTGCTGCTCAAGGGCTTCCCGGTGGCGGGCAACACCAACAACGTGTTCCCGCCGCTGCCCGCCTCGAAGGTCGCCATCGGCATGCCGGCCACCACCAACGCGGGCAACGGCTACGTCGCCCCGGGCGAGGTGGACAAGGCCCTGGACTGCCTGACCAAGCTCACCGACTGCGGGACGTACGTGCCGCGTTCGGGTGCCCAGCCGAACCTGCGCGGGCTGATGACCTGGTCGATCAACTGGGACCGGTTCGGGGGAGGGGAGTTCTCGAAGAACTTCGACGCCTACTACGGCCGCTGACCCGCGGCCTCGCAGTCCCGAAGTCCCGCAGTCCCGTGCTTGAACCTCACACCGGTGTGAGGTTCGAGCATGGTCCGCATGACGACCGCACAGAACACGCAGACCACGCAGACCGCGAAGCCCGTATCCCGTACGGCACTTCCGTACCCCGCCCTGCTCGCGCTCGCCACCGCGGTGTTCGTCACCGCGCTGACCGAGACCCTGCCCGCCGGTGTCCTGCCCGGGATGAGCGGGTCCCTCGGCGTCGGCGAGTCGGCGACCGGCCAGACCGTCACCGTCTACGCGCTCGGCACCGCCGCCACCGCGATCCCGCTCACCGCGGCCACCTCCGGCTGGAGCCGCAAGCGGCTGCTGCTCACCGCGATGGCCGGCTTCGCCGCCGCCAACACGGTGACCGCGCTCTCCTCGGACTACCCGCTGACGATGGCGGCCCGCTTCGTCGCGGGCGTGGCGGCCGGTCTCGCCTGGGCGCTGCTGGCGGGCTACGCGCGCCGGCTGGTGCCCGCCGAGCTGCAGGGCCGGGCGATCGCGATCGCGATGGCCGGCATCCCGGTGGCGCTCTCCCTGGGGGTCCCGGCCGGCACCTTCGCCGGTCAGGCGCTCTCGTGGCGGGTGCCGTTCCTGGTGATGACGGCGCTGGCGCTCGGCGTGATCGGCTGGACCGCCGCCGTCCTGCCGGACCAGCCCGGCAGGACGGCGGGGGAGCGGGCACCGCTGCGGCGGGCGCTCACGGTGCCGGGGGTCGTGCCGGTGCTCGCCGTGACCCTGCTCTTCGTGCTCGCGCACACCATCCTGTTCACCTACATCGCGCCCTTCCTCGCCCGGGCCGGGCTCGGCGGCTCGACCGACTCGGTGCTGCTGGTCTTCGGCCTGGCCTCGCTGGTGAGCATCTGGTTCGTCGGCGCGCACATCCACCGCAGGCTGCGTGCGCTGACGATCGGCGGCGCGCTGCTGGTCGCGGTGACGGCGGGCGTCCTCGCGGTCGGGTCCGGCAGCGCGCCGCTGGTCTACTTCGCGGCGCTCCTCTGGGGCCTCGGCTGGGGCGGGGTGCCGACCCTGCTGCAGACCGCCGTCGGCGACGCCGGCGGGGAGCAGGCCGACGCGGCCCAGGCGATGCTGGTCACCCTGTGGAACGCCGCGATGGCGGGCGGCGGGGTGGTCGGCGGCCTCGTGCTCGGCCGCCTCGGCACCGGCGCACTGCCGTGGACGGTGCTCGCCCTGGTGCTCCCCGCCCTCGCGGCGGTCCTCGCCGCCCGCACCCACGGCTTCCCGGCCCGCCGCGGCTGACCGAACAGGGGCCCTAGCCGAGCAGCAGGTTGGTGCTCAGCAACGAGTCCGCGAGACCCGCCGGGGCGGTCGCGAGGGAACCGGCCGAGTACGGGGGCCGCGGGTCGTACTCGATGACCAGCTGGATCGCCTCGGCGGTCGCGTCCCCGGCGATGCGGCCGGTCAGCGTCAGGGCCAGGTCGATGCCGGCCGAGACCCCGGCGGCCGTGGCGTACTTGCCGTCGATGACGACCCGCTCGGTGCCGGTCGGCTCGGCGCCGAAGCCGGTCAGCGCGTCGAGGCAGCACCAGTGCGAGGTGGCCCGGCGTCCGGCGAGCAGTCCGGCGGCGCCGAGCAGCAGGGAGCCGGAGCAGACCGAGGTGGTCCAGGTGGTGGTCGCGTCCACCCGCCGCACCCAGTCGACCAGTTCCCCGTCGGCGAGGGCCGGCTCGGTCCCGGGGCCGCCGGGCACGAGCAGCACGTCGGCGGTGTCGACCTCGTCGAGGGCGGCGTCGGCGGTGAGCGCGAGGCTCTTCATGTCGGTGCGGACCGGCCCCCGCCGGGCCGCGGTGAACACCACCTCGGCACCGGGGATGCGGGACAGCACCTCGTACGGGCCCACGGCGTCCAGGGCGGTGAAGTCGTCGTACAGCAGGACGGCGATGCGCATCAGTTTCCTCCGGGAGGGCTGGGGTGGAAGCGGCGGCGGTATTCGGCGGGTGGTGCGGCCAGGGTCCGGACGAAGGCGCGCCGCATCGCCTCCGGGGTGCCGTAGCCGCAGGCGCGGGCGATCTCCTCGATCCCGTCCCCGGTGTCCTCCAGGCGGCGCCGGGCGGCCTCCAGCCGGACGCCGTCCACGTACCGGCCCGGGGTGACCCCGACCTCGGCGGCGAAGGCGCGGGCGAAGTGCCGCGGCGAGAGCGCCGAGCGCCGGGCCAGCGCCTCGACCGAGAGGTCCTCCTCGGGGTGCTCGGCGATCCACCGCTGGACCTCGCGCAACGGGTGCCGTGCGGCCACCTGGGCGGCCAGCTGGGTGCTGAACTGGGCCTGGTTGCCCGGCCGGCGCAGGAACACCACCAGGTGGCGGGCGATCAGCAGCGCGGCGTCGCGCCCGAGGTCCTCCTCGACCAGGGCGAGCGCGAGGTCGATGCCGGCCGTGACCCCGGCCGAGGTCGCGACGTGCCCGTCCCGGACGTGGATCGGGTCGGGGTCGACCTCGACGTCGGGGAAACGCCGGGCCAGGGCGTCGCAGTACGCCCAGTGGGTGGTCGCCCGGCGCCCGGCGAGCAGCCCGGCCTCGGCGAGCAGGAAGGCGCCGGTGCACACCGACGCCACCCGTTCGGCCCGGTCGGCCAGTTCCCGGATCCGCGCCACCAGGGCCGGATCCGGCGCGTCCGTGCCCTCCCCGCCGGGCACCAGCAGGGTGTGCACGGGCCCGACGGCGGCCAGGTCCGCGTCCGGCAGCACCCGCAGGCCGCTGCAGCTGCGCACCGGCCCGCCGCCCGCGGCGGCGAGCGTGACCCGGTACGCACCCGGCTGCCCGGCGGCGGCGCCCGCTCCCGCGAACACTTCCAGGGGGCCGGTGACGTCCAGGCTCTGCACGCCGTCGTAGAGGACGACGACCACGCTGCGCGTTCTCATGCGGTCAGCCTGTCAGCGGGTCGGGACGGCAGCAATGACCTGTTTCCCACCTTTCCTGCCACCGGCCGCCCCCGGCTGCCCTCGGCCCAGGGGGAACGCCGAAACGCCGGAAGGCCCCCCGCTCTCGCGAAGGGCCTTCCGGCTGTCTGTGCGCCGCCAGGGACTCGAACCCCGGACCCGCTGATTAAGAGTCAGCTGCTCTAACCAACTGAGCTAGCGGCGCCTGCTGACGCGGAGAACATTACCTGGTCAGCGGCGGAAACACACAATCGGCCCGGGGTGCCCCGCCGACGGGCGTCACGCGGTGAGGACGACCTTCCCCCGGACGTGCCCGGTGGCGACCATCCGGTGGGCGTCGGCGGCGCGCTCCAGCGGGAAGGTCTCGGCGACCTCCAGGCGCAGGCCGCCCGCCTCCCACAGCTCGACCAGCTCGGCCAGCCGGGCGGCCGTCCGCTCCGCGCGCAGCTGCCGCAGCCCGAGCCGCTCGGCGGTCGCGTAGTCGACGACCGTGCCGATCCGGTCCCGGTCGGCGACCAGCTCGACCGAGGCCTCCAGCGCGCCCCGCCCGGCGGCGTCGAACGCGGCGTCCACGCCGTCCGGCGCGAGCGCCCGGACCCGTTCCACCAGTCCGTCGCCGTACGCGACCGGGATCGCGCCCAGTTCGCGCAGGTAGTCGTGGTTGCACTCGCTCGCGGTGCCGATCACGGTCGCGCCGTAGGCCCGGGCGAGCTGGACGGCCACCGTGCCGACGCCGCCGGAGGCGCCGTGCACCAGCACGGTGTCGCCCGGGCCGACCTTGAGCAGGTCGAGGGCCATGTGCGCGGTCTGGCCGGAGGCGGAGAGCGAGCCGGCCTGCTCCCAGGGCATCCCGGCCGGTTTGGCGACCAGGTGCGAGGTGTCCACGACGACGAACTCGGCCTGGCTGTCGAGTACCCGGAAGCCGATCACCTCGTCGCCGACCTCCCAGCCGTAGCTGCCGGGACCGAGCTGGTCGACCACGCCGGCGAACTCGTTGCCGAGCACCAGCGGGCCCTCGGCCACGACGCCCGGCGGCCGGAAGCCCGCCCGGATGGCGAGGTCCACCGGCTGCACCCCGGCGGCGTACACCCGGACCCGCACCTGGCCCGGCCCGGCGGTGGGGGTGGCCACCTCGACGACCCGCAGGGCCTCCGGGCCGCCGGGCTCGGGGACGGTGACTGCCTTCATCGGGGGGTCCTGCCTCTCGTCGGTGGTGCGGCCGGTGCTTCCTTCCGATCATCTGACCTCAAGTGCGCTTGAGGTCAACTGCCTTCCCGGCGTGTCCTCCCGGATGGGCGCATTGTCAGATTTATCCTGGGCGGCGCTCAGCCGTCCGTCGCCCGGTCGTCCCCGCCGTCCGCCGCCCAGCTGTCCGTCGTCCGCCGCCCAGCCGTCCGTCGTCGAGAGGAAACCCCCCGTGGGCCAGCTGCCCCTGTTCTTCCTGGTGCTGCTCGCCTCGGTGGTGACCCTGCCGCTCGCGCGCCGCACCGGCGTCCCGCAGCCGGTCCTGATGACGCTGCTCGGCATCGTCATGGCGCTCGTGCCGCAGATCCCGGACATCTCCGTCGAACCCGAGCTGATCCTCCCGCTGGTCCTGCCGCCGCTGATCTTCGCCGTCGCCCGGCGCTCCTCGGTGCGCTACTTCAAGGCCAACATCCGGTCGATCCTGCTGCTGGCCGTGGCCCTCGTCGTGGTCACCACGATCGCGGTGGCGGGCGCCGTCCACTGGCTGCTGCCCGCCCTGCCGCTCGCCGCGGCCGTCGCGGTCGGCGCGCTGGTCTCCCCGCCCGACCCGGTCGCGGCCGTCGCCGTGGCCGGCAGCGTCGGCCTGCCGCGCCGCCTGGTCGCCATCCTGGAGAGCGAGGGCCTGTTCAACGACGTCACCGCGATCGTCATCTACTCGCTCGCCATCGACGCCGTGGTCGGCGGCGACTTCTCGCCCGGCCACGCGGTGCTGCGCTTCGTCCTGTCGGCGGTGCTCGCCGTCGTCGTCGGCGTCGCGCTCGGCTGGGTCAACACCAAGCTCGCCGAGCTCCTGGAGGACCCGACCCAGCAGGTCGCGCTCAACCTCCTGGTCCCGTTCGCCGCCTACACGATCGCCGAGGAGATCCACGGCTCCGGCGTGCTCGCCGTCGTCGTCTGCGCGCTCTACCTCGCCGAACGGGCCGCCGACGCGGACGCCGTCTCCTACCGGCTGGTCGGCAACGCCTTCTGGGAGGTCGTCGAGATCCTCATCACCGGCGTCGCCTTCGGCCTGATCGGCCTCGAACTCGCCACCGTGCTCAAGGAGGCCGGCCAGGGCTGGACCGGCTTCATCGGCGACGCGAGCATGGTGATCGCGGTCGTCGTCGTGGTCCGCCTGCTCTGGCTGCTCCCGGCCGGCTGGCTGTCCCGGCGGCTGCGCGCGGGGGACGACGAGGACACCCCGTTCAGCTGGAAGGAGAGCGTGGTCCTCTGGTGGTCCGGCATGCGCGGGGTCGCCACCGTCGCCCTCGCCCTGGCCATCCCGCTCACCGTCGACTCCGGCGCCGGCTTCCCCGAGCGCGGCCGGCTGGTCTTCATCGCCTTCAGCGTGGTGCTGTTCACGCTGCTCGTCCAGGGCCTGAGCCTGCCCTGGCTGGCCAAGCGCTTCCAGCTCGACCTCGACCAGGACCGGCACGAACAGGCCGTCCGTCAGCTCTGGTGGCGCGCCGCCCGGGCCGGGCTCGACCGGCTGGGCGAACTGGAGGAGCAGGACCGGCTGCCCGCCGAGGTCGCCGACCGCCTGCGGGACCGTCAGCACGACCGGCTGGCCCGGCTCTGCCCCGAGAAGTACGCCGAGGAGGAGGCCTCCGAGGCGAAGCTGCGGCTCTCCCAGTGGCGGGCCGCCCGGGACGTCGAGCAGGAGATGATCGCCGCCTCGCGGCGCGAGATGCTGGTCGCCCGCAGCGAGCTCGGCGCCGACCCGGAGCTCGTCGACCAGGTGCTGCGCGGGCTCGACCTGCGCTCCGAACGCAAGTGACGCGCCGTTCGTGCCGGAGCGTCCACCCGGAGTCCACCGCAGTCCACCCGCAGTCCACCGCACTCCGGACGTGCCCGTACGGAATGTGCGCCGCTCCCTCCGGCGTTGCATAGGCTGGCCCCGGGCAGGCCGTCAACGGAGTCGGCGCACCACCGGAACCCGCACGACCTCGCGAAGAGACCCTCACCGCCTGGCCCTGCCGGTATCTGCACCCAGATGAATCGAGGAACACCGATGTCGGAGACCAGCGCCGACGCCCGCACGCCGCTCGACCGCACCCCGCAGTGGGCCGCCCTCGGCAAGCACCGCGCCGAGTTCGGCGACACGCACCTGCGCGAGCTGTTCGCCGCCGACCCCGAGCGCGGTCGCCGCTACACCCTCGGGGTCGGCGACCTGCACGTCGACTACGCCAAGCACCTGGTCACCGACGAGACCCTGGAGCTGCTGCGCGAGCTCGCCGCGGCCACCGGCGTCGCCGAGCTGCGGGACGCGATGTTCCGCGGCGAGAAGATCAACAACACCGAGCAGCGCGCCGTCCTGCACACCGCGCTGCGCGCCCCGCGCGGCGCCGTCGTCGAGGTCGACGGCGTGAACGTCGTGCCCGGCGTGCACGCCGTCCTCGACAAGATGGCCGCCTTCGCCGACCGGGTCCGCGGCGGCGAGTGGAAGGGCCACACCGGCAAGCCGATCCGCACCGTCGTCAACATCGGCATCGGCGGCTCCGACCTCGGCCCGGCCATGGCCTACGAGGTGCTCCGCTCCTTCGCCAAGCGCGACCTCGACGTCCGCTTCGTCTCCAACGTGGACGGCGCCGACCTGCACGAGGCCGTCCGCGACCTGGACCCCGCCGAGACGCTGTTCATCGTCGCCTCGAAGACCTTCACCACCATCGAGACCATCACCAACGCGGTCTCGGCGCGCACCTGGCTGCTCGACGGACTGGACGCCGGCACCGGGGCGGTGGCCAAGCACTTCGTCGCGCTGTCCACCAACGCCCAGGGCGTGCACGACTTCGGCATCGACACGGCCAACATGTTCGAGTTCTGGGACTGGGTCGGCGGCCGCTACTCCTACGACTCGGCGATCGGCCTCTCGCTGATGCTCGCCATCGGCCCGGACGCCTTCCGCGAGATGCTGGACGGCTTCCACCTCGTCGACGAGCACTTCCGCACCGCCCCGCCGGAGGAGAACGTCCCGCTGCTGCTGGGCCTGCTCGGCGTCTGGTACGGCGCGTTCTTCGACGCCCAGGCGCACGCGGTGCTGCCCTACTCGCACTACCTGTCCAAGTTCACCGCCTACCTCCAGCAGCTGGACATGGAGTCCAACGGCAAGTCGGTGGACCGCGCGGGCAACCCGGTGAACTGGCAGACCGGCCCGGTCGTCTGGGGCACCCCGGGCACCAACGGCCAGCACGCCTACTACCAGCTGCTGCACCAGGGCACCAAGGTGATCCCGGCCGACTTCATCGGCTTCGCCCGGCCGGTCGCCGACCTGCTCCCGGGCCTGGTCCCCCAGCACGACCTGCTGCTGGCCAACTTCTTCGCCCAGACCCAGGCGCTGGCCTTCGGCAAGACCGCCGAGGAGGTCGAGGCCGAGGGCATGCCGGCCGAGCTCGTCCCGCACAAGACGTTCAAGGGCAACCACCCGACCACCACCGTCCTGGCCGGCGAGCTGACCCCGTCGGTGCTCGGCCAGCTGGTCGCGCTCTACGAGCACAAGGTGTTCGTCCAGGGCGCGATCTGGAACATCGACTCCTTCGACCAGTGGGGCGTCGAGCTGGGCAAGGTGCTCGCCAAGCGGATCGAGCCGGTGCTGCTCTCCGGCGAGGGCGCCGAGCAGCTGGACAGCTCCACCGCCGAGCTGGTCGCCCGCTACCGCGCGCTGCGCGGGCGCTGAGCCGTCGGGCCGCCCGTCCTCCGCGGGCGGGCGGCCCCCGGCAGTCCCGGCGCCACCCGACGCGGAAACGCCGGAAGGCCCCTCGCTCTCGCAAGGGGCCTTCCGGCTGTCTGTGCGCCGCCAGGGACTCGAACCCCGGACCCGCTGATTAAGAGTCAGCTGCTCTAACCAACTGAGCTAGCGGCGCCTGCTGACAGAGAAGACTCTAGCAGCGGCCCCGGCCCGCGCCAAAATCGAATACCGGTCGCGCGCTGTTCACCGCGCGGTCACCGCCGGCCCGGCGGGGCCCGCCGCGACCGGCTCGCGCGAGGCCCGGACGCACGCCCACAGCACCACCGAGGCGCCCGGCAGCCACGGCTCCCGGTCCTCCGGCGCGACGATCCACCGGCCGGCGCCCAGCCCGGGGGAGTCCGGGCCGTGCACCATCCGCTGCACCGGCGGCACCGTCACCGTGTCGCCCTTGCCGTGGCAGAGCAGCGGCGGCACGTCCCGGGCCCATTCCTCCCAGGCCAGCAGCCTGCGCAGCCGGGGCGCCGCGCCCGGCTGGACGAACAGCAGGGTCCGCCCGCGGTAGGCCGCGACCGGCCCGCAGCCCGGCCCGGAGGCCCACAGCTCGTCCAGCACCCGGCGGCCGAACAGGGACGGCATGCTGATCACGTCGAACGCCCGCCCGCACGGCAGCACCGACGGCGCCCACGGGCGGGACTCCCACAGCGCGCGCATGCTGCGCGGGTACTCGCTCGCCGAGGCCAGCCAGGCCTCCCCGGCCACGGTGACGTACTCCACCGACTGATAGGTCCAGATCTCCACGCACAGCAGCGTGCGCGCTGCGCGGGCGCGGCCGGGCGGAAAGGGCCGTTCGCCGGACAGGCCGGCGCGCGGCGGCGTACCCTTCCGCCCCGCGCATATGCCAGGGGCGAGTTTCCGGAGCCCCGGATCCGACCGGTGCGCGGTCCCGGGGCTCAGTCCTCGTGGCGGCGCGGCTGGAGCAGGCCGCGGCCGTACTCGATCATCTTGGTGGCGTAGTCGGGGGTCCAGTCCGCCCGCTGCGCGATGTCGTCCGCCGACAGTGCGTCGAAGCGGCGCGGGTCCGCGAGCTGCGCGGCGGCGACCGCCTGGAAGTCCGTGGCCCGCTCGGCGGCCGCGCGGAACGCCAGGGCGAGCTCGGTCGAGCGGCGCAGCAGCTCCGCCGGGTCGTCGATCGACTCCAGGTCGAAGAAGCGTTCCGCCTCCGGCTCCGCCGCCTGCGGCTCGAACAGCAGCTGCACCGGACGCAGCCGCCGGGCCGGCGCGGACGGACCACCGGAATCGGACGCCATCGCGTGGGAGTCGGGCATGGACGGACACCTCCGGGTGCTCGGTGAGGGGCGGACGGCGGTTGCTCCGGGGCCGCGCCGCCCGGTCGGGCCGCCGTCCATTGTCGCGCGGAGGCGGCCGATGACGGAACGGTGCGCGTGCGGGCGCTATTCCCCCGTGCGCGCCCCCGGCGCGCCCCGGACTCCCGCGAGCCGGACACCTTCGGGTGGTCCCTCCCGTGCCGCGGCATCGGGGCGGGGACCGGGCCGTTGTGCCGGGTGATCCCTTCGTCGACCAACGGAACCCCTACAAGGAGAACCATGCGTGTGCGGAAGGCCTTCCCGGTCCTCGCCCTGCCCCTCGTCCTCGCCTGCGCGTCCCCGGCCGCCGCCGCCGAGACCACCGTCGTGGTGACCGGGGCCAAGAGCGCCCCCGGCGGTGGATCGACCGCGACCTGCCCCGCCCACAGCCACCTGACCGGCGGCGGCTACACCTTCGCCCCCGCCGGCCCCGGCGACACCGTCCTGGTCAACGCGCCCGCCCCCGGCGCCCCGGGCACCTGGTCGGCCCGCGCCGACCACGGCGTCGTCACCGCGTACGCGCTCTGCGAAACCGAGGACTGACCGCCCCCGGGGCTCAGCGCAGCCGCACCCGGTGCCCGGACAGGTGGTGCAGCACCTGGTGGTTCGCCTCCCAGCCGTCCGGGAACCTGACCGAGACGCCCAACTGCACCGGTTCCGTGGACGGATGCTCGTCCAGCAGCTCGGCGATCCCGGCCCGGGCCACCACGATGCACGCGTGCCGGTGGCGGGAGGCGAGCACGCAGAGCCGGCCCGTCTCCAGGTGGAAGGCGGTGGCGTCGGGCCGCCCGGAGAGCGGGTGGAGGACGACGGTGACGTCGTACTCGCGCCCCTGCAGCCGGTTCGCGGTGTCCACGGTGACCGCCGGGCCGGCTGTCCCGTCCACCGGGACGCCCACCTTGAGCAGGGCCGCGCGCACGGCCGCCGCCTGGTCCCGGTGGGCCGTCCCGACCGCGATCCGGTCCGCGGTGAGCGGGGCCTGCCCCTGCTCGGAATGCGCGCTCAGCCCGCGCTCCAGCAGCCGGCGGACGGTCGCCGCGACGGCCGCCACCGCCTGCGGGTCGGTCCGCACGGTGTGCCGGGCGGGCAGTTCCAGCAGCGCCCAGCCGTGCTCGGCCGCCCGGTCGATCGCCGCGTCCAGCGCCGAGCCGTCCGGGCGGACGGTGGCGGTGAGCCGGCGGTCGTCCGGGCCGGTGCCGGAGCGGAACGGCGTGTACGGGTAGAACGCGTCCGAGATCAGCGGCGCCGCGCTGGCCGGCAGCCGCCAGGAGACCGGCAGCCGGTGCGGCTCGATCTGCGGGTTGTGCGCCAGCATCGTGACCACGGCGCTGCTCGACGGGTCGTAGGACAGGCCCGCCCACTGCTCGGTGCCGACCACGGTGAACGGGTCCAGCTGGCCCGGGTCGCCGACGAACAGCGCCCGCTCGAACAGCCGGGCCACCGCGAGCAGCGCGTCCGAGCGCATCTGGTACGCCTCGTCGACGATCGCGTGCCGCCACGGCGCCTCGGCCCGCACCCACTGCCACTTGGCGGAGGTGGAGATCACGACGTCGTGCTCGACCAGGTCCGCGACCTTGTCGGACGGGGTGACGTTGGCGTGCCGCAGCACCTCCGGGCCCGGCCGGCCGTCGGCTGCGTGCAGCCGGCCGATCGTCAGCTCCGGCGCCTTCTCGGCCAGCCGGCCGACCAGGTCGTCCACCTGGCCGTTGGTCTGGGCGACGATCATCAGCCGCTCGCCCGACCGGACCAGCTCCCGGGCGGCGCGCACCACGAGCGTCGACTTCCCGGCGCCGGGCGGCGAGTCCACCACCACGCCGCGCGGGGCGCCGGCCGGCGGGTGGACGGTCGCGGCCAGGATCCGGGCCACGGCGGCGTCGGCGGCCGCGCCCGGGGCCTGGCCCGCTGAGCTCTGCTCGGTCACGCGCTTGCTCACTCCCAGTCGAAGTCGGCCGCGGGGCCCGGGGATCCGGGCGCGGCGCCGGGCGGGCCGCCGTGCGTCCACGGGGTGTCGTCCGGCTCGGGCAGCGGCGCGGACTGGCGGACGGTCAGCTCGAAGAGGGTGAACGTGACCGGCTCGCCGGGCTCGGGCACGCTGCCCGGCTCGGGCTCCTTCCTGCGGCCCATCCCGGACAGGATCCGCAGCGTGATCGTGCCCTCCGCCGGGTCGGCCGCGACGATCTCGGCCTTCTGCGCGGACTGACCTCCCCCGGCCTCCGGGCGGGGGGACCCCCAGACCCGGTGCGCCTCGCGGCCGAGGTCGGCGTGCGGGCGGTCGTCGGTCCGCACGGTGACCAGCGGACGCGGCTTGGGGGAGCGGCCGGAGGTGTCGTAGTCCGGGACGACGTCCGTCACCACGCCGGCGAACGCCTCGCCCGCCAGCCGGTGCTCGGCCATCGCGAGCGGATCGTCCAGCGCCTCCTGGACGTCCAGCCTGGCCTGCTCGCGCTCGCGCTGGGCGAGCTTGCGGGCGGCCGTCACCGCGTCGTCCTGCCGGGGCTGCGGGGGCTCGCCGGCCGCCAGGCGGTCCCGGTGGCCGGTGTACGACCAGCGGTCGCCCGTCCAGCGCTCCGCCAGGTGCCCGGCGGGCGGCAGCGAACGCAGCAGGTCGATGCCGCGCCACACGTCGTGCCAGGTGGGCAGCAGCACGGCCGACAGCGCGCCGCGCACCTGCTCGACGGCCGCCCGGACGGCCTCGCGGGCGCGCGCCGCCGCTTCGTCGTCCCGCTGCTCGGTGCTGTGCTGCAGCGCGGAGGCGGCGGCGTCGTACCGGGCGATCGCCGGGCCGAGCACGACGCTGTCGAAGGACGGGTCGGTCGCCGGACCGGCCGGCGGGTGCAGCAGCTGCCCCCGGTCGTCCCGGGCGGACTCGGCCCGCTCGGCCGCCTCGGCCCCGCCGACGCCCTCCGGCGGGAAGTGCCAGGCCAGCCGGGCCGCGAGGTGCTGGTCCTCCAGGTGGCTCTGGCCGGTCGCCCAGTGCCGGGCCAGCAGGCCGGTCATCGGGAGCAGCAGGCTGGAGCCGGGCACCTGGGCCCGGTCGGTGAGGTGGGTCAGCCAGCGGCCGAGCAGCGGGACCCGCACCGGGGCCGGGTACGGGCCCGGCTCGTCGTCCTCGACCGTGCGGCGGAACCGGGTCGAGCGGCCGATCAGTGCGAGGTGGTGCACGCCCGCGCCGTTCGGCACGATCAGCTGCGGCGCGTCGGCGCACAGCTCGCGGAACACCTGCGTCTTCTCACCGCTCTCCGGGTCCTTCTCGGAGCCCTCGATCTGCTCGACCTCGGCCCCGAAGGACTCCACGTAGGGCAGGAGGTCGGCGGCCAGCGCGGCCAGGAAGTCGAAGCGCAGCGTGCGGTTGAGCGGCTGCGGCACGAGGTGCAGCCGGGGCGCGTCCCGGTCGGTGCCGAGCAGGACGGCCAGCGGCGCGCCCGCCTCGCCGGCGGCGGTCAGCGGGACGAGCACCATCGGCCGGTCGGACAGGTGCCGGTGCCGGACGGTGGCCAGCGGCTCGGCCCGCCCGCTGCGGACGGCCTCCAGCCGGGCGAGGGTGGTCAGCAGACTCATGGCCCCTCGACGATTCGCTCGCTCGTGTGAACGGTCACTTCCGCGGTCTCTTCTCCGGTCACTTCCCGGTCACTTCCCCAGGGCTTCGGCGCGCAGCGCGGCCGCGTACGCGAGCCGCTCCGCCGCCTCGTCCGTGCCGCTGCCGGTGGCGGCGGCCAGCGCCTGCGTCACCGTCCGGATGCTGCCCAGCTCGCCGCGCACGCCGCGGCCCAGCTGCTCGACCCGGTCGCCGCAGCGGGCCTGGGCGCGGCAGTGGAAGCCGAGCTCGCAGGTGGAGAGGCAGTCCGGGCTGTACGCGGCGGGCACGGCCGCGACCGCGTCGGCCAGCTCGTCGCCCGAGCGGGCCGGGGCGCCCTCCTCGTCGACCGCGAGGTCGAAGGCGGTGCCCTCGGGCAGCGTCTCCAGCAGCCGGCCGATGCCGGTCATCCGGCTCAACTGGCGCCGGGTGGTGGCGAGTTCGCGGCGGATGTCGACGGCGACCGCGGTCGGCCGGTTGCCGAAGTCCTTCGGGCAGACCAGCAGCACGCTCAGCCGGGGACTGCCCGGCAGCCGCTGCTCGGCGTACGGGTCCGGCGTGAGCGCTGCGCCGGACCGGGCGGCGGCCGCGTGCTGCAGCGCCAGCACGTACACGGCGGCCTGGCGGGCGGCGGCGCCGACCTTGGCCGGGTCGGCGGCGCCGTCCAGCACGGGGAAGGACTTGATCTCGACCACCGTGCACCGCCCGCCGTGCACCACGACGGCGTCCGGCTCCAGGTAGGCGGTGCTGCCGGCCACGTCGAGCCGCAGCAGCGGGTGGTCGAGCAGCGTCCAGGCGTCCGGGTCGGCGGCGGCCTCCGCCAGCGCCTCGGCCGTCCGGTCCGCGCGCACGGCGGGGCCCGAGCGCTGCAGGAGGTCCGGGACGACCAGCGGGGCGCCGCCGTCCGGCGGGAGGCCGAGGTGGCGGCGCAGCGGTTCCAGCAGCGCCGCGTAGCCGTCGGCCTTCAGCCGGGACTCGAAGATCACGCCGCGGGCGATCGCGAACGGGGACTGCCCGAACGGCGCCGGCCGGCCGAGCCGGGAGGCGAGCACCGCCTTGTCCACCCCGGCCGCGTCCAGCACGGCCCTGCGGTGACAGCCCGGATTGGCGGCGAGCGCGGCGAGGGAGCGGGCGTTCAGACTGCGCTGCGGCGCGGGACCGCGCAGTTCGGCGAGCCGGCGGGCGAGCGGCTCAGAGTGCCCACGGGAGGGGGCGTTCGTCGAGACGTTCATGGTGCGGCCCAGTGTCGCATCCGGGTCCGACAATCCGGCGGGGATCACCCCGTTCCGGCCCGTTCCGTGCGCGGACCGCCTCCGGCGGGGGCCGGTTCGTTCGTCGGCCCGGTCGTTCCGGCCCGTTCCCGGCCTGCGTCGTGTCCGGCCCGCGTCGTGTCCGTCCGGCGCCTTCCCGTGCCCTCCGGCCCCCGCCCCCTTCGCGTTCGCGTCGCCGCTCCGGCCCCTGCTCCCGGCCCGCGTCGTGTCCACCGTCCGGGTGAGGGATCATGGAGCCCGGTGCTCAAGGGTGAGACCGACCGTTGCCGCCGCCCCGTCGCGAGGAGCCCCCCATGCCCGCCCGTATCGTGCTGGTCCGCCACGGCGAGACCGAGTGGTCCGCCACCGGCCGTCACACCGGCCGCACCGACATCCCGCTCACCGAGGAGGGCCGCGCGATGGCCCGGGCGCTCGGTGCCCGGCTGGCCAAGGCGCCCTGGAACGGGCTGCCGGACGCGCTCGTCTACACCAGCCCGCTCGGCCGGGCCAAGGAGACCTGCGCCCTGGCCGGCTTCGGCGACCGCGCCGTGGACCGCCCCGAGCTGCTCGAATGGGACTACGGCCAGTACGAGGGCCGCACCGGCGCCGACATCCGGGCCACCGACCACCCGGGCTGGCTGATCTGGCGCGACGGCGTGCCGGGCGGCGAGAAGCTCTCCGAGGTGGCGGCCCGCGTGGACGCCTTCCTGGCCGGCCTCAACGACGAGCACGGCGTCCCGGAGACGGACACCACCGTCATGCACGGCGCCGACCGGGACGTCGTTCTCTTCGCCCACGGGCACCTGCTCCGGATCCTGACCGCCCGCTGGCTCGGCCTGCCGCCCGAGTTCGCCCAGCGCTTCAAGCTCGGCACGGCGGCCCTGTGCGTCCTGTCCTGGGAGTACGGCGCGCCCGCGGTCGAGGTGTGGAACGACCTCTCCCACCTGGAGGGCCTGGGCGCCGGCCACTGACCTGGAGGGCCTGGGCGCCGGCCACTGAAGGACCGCCGACCGGCTCCGCTCAGGCGGCGGTCGCGACGTCGTACGCGGCCAGGAACCCGCCGACCTCCGGCACCGCGCCGTGCGGCCGCAGCCGTTCGGCGGTGTGCGCGAGCATGCTCCGGATCCGGGCGGAGCGGACCTCGCCGAACAGCGCCACGGCGGCCGAGCCGTGGTGCGCGGCGCCCGCGAGGTCGCCCCGGCCGAGCCGGTCGTGGGCGAGCTCGGCGGTGTACAGCACCCGGTTGCGGACGAAGTGCGGCTCCTGGAGCGTTATGGCGAGCCCGGCCTGCTCGCTGGCCCGGTCCCAGTCGCCGAGCGCGGACCAGCACTGGGACTGGAGCCCGGCGATCTCGGCCTCGCCGAAGAAGGACATCCACTCCGGGTCGGCCTCGCAGGGCCCGCGGTCGAACAGCGTGTACGCACGGGCGATCGCGCGCTCGCAGGCGGATCGGTCCTGCAGGAGCGCCCAGCCGCCGGCCTCGCGCATGGCGAGCAGCGCCAGCAGCCGGTCGGAGTCGAGGTGCCGGGCGGCCGCCTGCCCGGCCTGGGCGGCGCGCAGCGCCTCGCGGGGGCGGCCGGCGTCCCGGGCGAGGAAGGCGCTGTTGGAGAAGACGTGCGCCTCCAGGGCGGAGTCGCCGGCCATCCGCGCGGTGGCGAGCGCCTCGGCGTAGAGCGAGCGGGCGTCCGCGAGCCGGTTGGAGTCGTGGGCCAGCCAGCCGACGGAGATGGCGAGTTCGCCGGCCCCGGCCTGCAGCCGGCGCTCCGTCTCGGCGCTGTACTCGCCCTCGTTGAGCAGCACGTAGGCCGTCCTCAGCGACTGCCCGGCCAGCTCGAACAGGGTGTCGCCGCCGTGCGCGTCGTCGGCGAGCCGGATGTCCCGGACGGCCTGTTCCACGCCCAGCACCTCGGCGGCGCCGACCTTGCGCAGCGGCACCGGGGCGCTGCGGCCGGGCACCAGGGCACCGGCCCCGGCGCCCGGGCCGGTGCCGGGGGCGGCCGCGGCGGGCGGGTCGAATCCGATCGCGGTGGCCAGGGCGGCCGAGCCGCCGGTCAGGAACGTACGGCGACGCACGTCGTCGTTCTCCTCGTCGAGAAGGCGCGGTCCGGCGGGCCCTCGGGGCACCGCCGCGGAGAGCGGCCACGGGGGGCCGTCCGGGGCGGGCGGATCCGCGTACGGCGAGGCAGCGTACGGGAGTTGGGTGGAGAGTGGCGAGCGCGGGGCGGGCAGGGTCGGGAACGGTGGGTGGAGCGGGGGTGGCGTGTCGCCCCGGGCTCCGTCCGCCGAGCGGCGGCGGACGGCGGTCCTGGGGGCGAAGCCGAGGTCGGTGAGCGAGCGGCCCGGCCACATGTGCCGGAACACGCGCTCGTAGGCGTAGTTGGGACAGCGGATCTCGCCGGACTCGACCCGTCCGACGTAGCGGGCGTCGCAGGACACGTGCTCCCCGATCTCGCGGGCGGCGCGGCGCACGGCGGTGGCGAACTCGCCGGGCGAGCGGTCGCCGCGCAGTGCGCGCATCACGGTGTTGGGTGACGGGCGGGTCGGCTCGGCCGGTGGGGTGGCTGCCATGGTGCGCTCCGTGGAGGTGCGGGGGCGGTGTCCGGGTGCTCCGAACGGATCACCCCGGCCCGCCACCGACAGTACCGGGAGTCACCGGTCGGCCACAGCGCGTTCTCGCCCGATATGTGGTCAATCCGGTGTGAAACGGGCGCAGTTGCCGAGATCCGCCATGAAATGCCATGCCTTGCTGTAAGGCGCCCCGTGGCCTGCGGCGCGGTTGCGGCGTTGTGCTGGTACGTGGAACCCAGGCCGCCGCCCCCGGCCCCGCCGCCCGCTCCGGCGACACCCCCACCTCCCCGGACCGCCCGGGGCCTCCCGGCGGCCCGGCTTCCGATCCGACGAGGTGACAGGAGGGCCCGTGATGGCCACCGGACTGCCGCAGTACCGACCTGCCGTCGGAGGTGTGCTCGCCGGCGCCGCCCCCGCCCTGCTCCCCGATCCCGCCGACGACCGGATCCCCGGCCGGGGGCCGGTCGAGGGCGGCCGCGCCCCCCGCGGGAGCAGGAGCCCCGGCCGCCGCCCGGCCGTCGGCGAGGGCACCGTCCTCCCCGGCTACGACACCGTGACGGTCGCCGTGCGGCACGGACTGGAGGCGGTCGACATCCTGCGCCTGCGCCGCGCCTGCGGGGCCGTCCTGCAGAGCCGCAGCGGCAGCACCGTCTCCTTCTACGTCCCGGCCGGCACCTGTGACACCTGGCACCTGCCCGGCAGCTCGTGCACGCCCGGCGCCCTGCTGCTGCCCGTCGCCGATCCGCGCTGGGTGATGCCCCCGACCGCCACCGACGGCTCCACCCGGCCCACCGACGCGTGGGTGCTCCGCTCCGCGCTCTGCGAGGCCGCCTGCACGCTGACCGCCGGCGGCCTCGGCCCGTTCTAGCGGGCGTGCCGTGCGGATCCCGCCGGGCCCTCGGTCCGTTCCTCCGGCCGGATCCACCCAGCACGCCCGCGGGCGTTCGCCAGTTCGAGTGGTCCCATCGACCTGCGCCGATAATGGCTGTCATGGGACGAAGCAGCAGGGCCGCGCGCGGCACCGACCGGGGCCGCGCGACGGCGCAGCCGCAGCCCGACACCACCGGGCCCGGCGGCCGCCTCCACGCCCAGGGGCCGCTCACCCGTCCCGTCGGCTCCGGCCTGGCCGAGCTCCGCCCGGACCGGGACCGCCCCGCCGCGTGGTCCCTGCTGATCGACGGCGCCCCGCAGTCGATGGTCGACCTCGCCGACCCGACCCACCTCGGCTTCGAGTACCAGCGCCGGCTCGGCCACCTGATAGACCTCGTCGCCCCGCCCGGCCGCCCGCTCACCGTCCTGCACCTCGGCGGCGGCGCCCTCACCCTCGCCCGCTACGTCGCGGCGACCCGCCCCCGCTCCCGGCAGCAGGTCGCCGAGATCGACACCGCGCTCACCGAGCTGGTCCGCGCCGAACTCCCGCTGGAGCGCGGCTGGCAGATCAAGGTCCGCGGCGGGGACGCCCGCGGCGTGCTGGAGCGCACCCCGGAGGGCAGCGTCGACCTGGTGATCACCGACGTCTTCTCCGGCGCCCGGACCCCGGCGCACTGCACCACCGTCGAGTTCGCGACGCTCGCCTCCCGCGCGCTCGCCCCCGGCGGCTGGTACGCGGTCAACATGGCCGACGGCTCCGCCCTCCCGTTCGCGCGCGCCCAGGTCGCCACGCTGGGCGCGGTCTTCCCCGAGCTCTGCCTCGTCGCCGACCCGGCGGTCCTGCGCGGCAAGCGCTTCGGCAACCTGATCCTCGCCGCGGCCCACGCCCCCCTCCCGGTCGCCGACCTCACGCGGCGCGTGGCCACCGACTCCGCCCTCGCCCGCGTCGAACACGGCGGGCCCCTGGCCGCGTTCACCGCCGGGGCCGCTCCCGTGACGGACGCCACGGCCGTCCCGTCCCCGGCCCCGCCGGCGGGCGTCTTCCGCTGACGGGCGGTGCGGCGCGGGCGCTCGCCGTGTGGCAGGTGCCTTGCCGAGCCGTTCCCGCGGCGTCCGTCCGACCGCGACCACCGCGTCGGCTCGGCTGCGTCGGCTCGGCTGTGCCTGCTGCGCCGGTCCGGCCGTGTCCGCTCGGCTGTGCCTGGCGGGCTGTGCCCATCGCGCCGGCCCGCCGCGTTCGCTCGGCTGTGCCTGGCGGGGGGCGACCACCGCGCCCGCCCGGCCGCGTCGGCTCGGCTGTGCCTGGCGGGGGGCGACCACCGCGTCGGCCCGGCCGCGCCGGCCTGCCGCGGCCGCTCGGCTGCGCCCACCGCCGTGCTCGACCCGGCGCGCGTCCACCCGGGCCGTGAACTCGTCCCCCCGGCAAGGGATCCCGCCCACCCGGCCCCGTCGGGTCAGTGCCCTCGCGGCAGCCCGCGGTGCTTCCACATCGCCGCCCCCGTGAGCAGGAGCCCGGCCGCGATGGGGGCGAGGACGGCGGTGGCCGTGCCGGAGCCCTCCTTGGCGGCCGTCACGGTGGCCGTGTCGGCGAGCGCGATGGCCGAGGGCGTTCCCGGAGCGCCGGTCGAGGGCGCGGTGGACGTCTGTCCGGTGTGCCCGGTGCCGGCGGTGGCGTCCGGTGCCGTGGGTCCGGCGGCCGTGCCCGACGGCACCGCGGGCTCGGGTGCGGCGGCGGCCGGTTCGGCCTTCCGCGCCGCCGGTGCGGAACCCGCGGGGTGTGCGGACCTCGTCCCGCCGTGCTCGCCGGGGGTGGCCGTGGACCCGGCGGGTCCGCCCTCGCGCGGCGCGGGTGTCGCGGTGGGCCGGCCCCGGGGCGGCACCGCGCCGAGCAGGCCGGAGGCCAGGGCGAAGGCGTCGGGTACGGCCGCCCGCTGGCCGGGGAGCGGCAGGCCGCCGGCCCGGATGCGTTCCTGCAGGCCACCGTTGGCGGCCCCGGTGGTGCCGGTGAGCTCGTCGACGAGCCCGGGGGAATTCGAGGCGGGCGTCCGCGCGGGAGTGCCGGCGCGCTCGGCCGACTCCTTGTCGTGCTGCGCCGGCGTGCCGTGCAGGGCGCGTCGGACGGCGGTGTCGGCGGGGGCGGGCAGGGGGTCGGCCGTGGCCGCGTACGCGCCGGTGGCGCCGATGCCCCAGAGCTGTGCGAGCAGTGCCCCGCCGGCCGCGACGGCGCGGGGCCCGGGGAGCCACCGGCCGGCCGAGCGCCGGGCGCCGGTGGCGCCGAGGGGGTCGGGTTCCTGGTGCCTGGTGGCGTGATTGGCTCGCATGTGAGTTGAGAACGAGCGGACGGGCCGTGAGGTCACGCCGGCCGTCACGGACAGTCATCGTGGCCCCGGGGGTGCCGTCCCGGGGCCACGGACCGCGCGGCGGTCAGGAGTTGGGGCGCAGGGTCCAAGTGACCGTCATCACACCGGTGACGGCGCCGTCGGCCCGGGTGATCTCGACGGTGACGGGGAACTCCGGGCGCTCGCCCGCGTCCAGCTCGGCGACGATGTCGGCGGCCGGGCGGCCCAGCACGGCGGTCGCGGTGACCTCGCCCATCGCGAGCTTCTTGTACGTGATCTCGGCGTTGACGGCGAGCGGCACGGCGCGCGAGAGCTGGTCGCCGAAGGCGGCGAGCACGATGCAGCCGCTGGCGGACTCGGCGAGGGTGAACATCGCGCCGGCGTGCGGCCCGCCGACGTGGTTGTGGTACTCGGGCTGGTCGGGCAGCCGGAGCACGGCGCGCTCCGGGGTGGTCTCCAGGTACTCGAGCTTGAGGGTGCGCGCCATCGGGACGGTGGCGTCGAGCATCTGGCCGATCGAAGGTGTCGTCATGCGGACGATGTTACTGCTCGGTAGCTTCCGGCGACAGGCCCGTCCTCGACGGGCGGTGCGGGAGCCCGATGTGAGGGAACGCGAAAACGCCCGAGGGGCCGACCTCTTGAAGAGATCGGCCCCTCGGGCTCGTGGGGTGAGTGACGGGACTCGAACCCGCGGCCACCTGGACCACAACCAGGTGCTCTACCAACTGAGCTACACCCACCATCTGTCCGGCCCGTTCCCGCTCTTCGCGTTCCCGTTCCGACAGGAAGAACTCTACAGGATCCGAGAGGGTGCTCGCGCCAGGGTTTCCCGCAGGCGTGCGCGGACCCCTCGCGGAGCCCTACCGGAGCCCGCCGGACCGTCCGATCGGACGGTCCGGCGGGTGGGTGCGCGGGTTGGTGCGGCGGGTCAGTCCGTCGCGGGCCGGTACTTCTCGGCGATCGAGCGCGCGGTGTCGGTGTCCGGGCCGGGCTGGGGGACGAACACCGCCTCGCGGTAGTACCGCAGTTCGTCGATGCTCTCGCGGATGTCGGCGAGCGCGCGGTGGTTGCCGCCCTTCTGCGGGCTGTTGTAGTACGCCTTCGGGTACCAGCGGCGGGACAGCTCCTTGATCGAGGAGACGTCCACGATCCGGTAGTGCAGGTGGCCCTCCAGGGCGGGCATGTCCCGGGCCAGGAAGCCGCGGTCGGTGGCCACCGAATTCCCGCACAGCGGCGTCTTGCCGGCCTCCGGCACGTGCTGGCGCACGTACGCGAGCACCCGCTCCTCGGCCTCGGCGAGCGTCACCCCGTGCTCGAGCTCGTCGAGCAGCCCGGAGGAGGTGTGCATGGCGCGCACCACCTCGGGCATGTTCGCCAGCGCCTCCGCGGGCGGGCGGATGATGACGTCGACACCCTCGCCGAGGATGTTCAGCTCGGAGTCCGTCACCAGCGCCGCGACCTCGACCAGGGCGTCCCGGTCGAGGTCGAGGCCGGTCATCTCACAGTCGATCCATACCAAACGGTCATTCACGCAACTCACCCTACGGCGCGATCACGCGCCGCGGGGACCGGTGGAGCCGAGCGGGGGGCCTGGGCGAGCGCCTCGGCGGACCGTTCGTCCGGCCCGAGGCCGTCCGCGTGGTCGCCGTGCTCACCGAGGTCGCGGTGCTCCGCGGCGCCGGTGTGGTCGGCCTCCCGGTCCGGGCGGACGGGGTGGCCGTCCCGTCCGGGCCTGGCCTCCCTCGCCGCGGCACGGCCGCCGTCGGCCGCCGCGCGCCCGCCCTGCGGACGGACCTGCGGCGCCCGGGCCTGACGCGCCCGGACGTCGCCGCCGGACACCGGCTGCCCGCCGGGCGAGCCGTGACCGCGCACCGCCCCGGCGCCACCCGGCTCGTCCGCCGGCCGCTCGACCGCGCTCCGGTGGCCCTGCCCCTGGCCGCGCGCACCCGGCTGCGGGAGCCCGTCCTCGGTCGCCGCGTGCTCGGCCGTGCGCGGCGGACGGCCCGCGCCCGGACCGGCCTGCGGCGGCACGAGCGGCGGCCGCACCGGACCGCGCGCCGCACCCGGCTGCCCGGGGTACGGCTGCTGCGCGGCCTGCTGGTACGGGTACGCCTGACCGGGGCGCGCGTGGTGCGGCTGCGGGGCCTGCGCACCGGCGGGACCGGGACCGAACGGACCCGGCTGGCCGTGCGGACCGGCCTGACCGTGGCCGCCCGGCTGGCCGTGCGCCGCCGCCTGCCCGTGCTGACCGTGCTGCGCGGGCAGCACCGGACCGCCGGCCGCCGCCGGGAACGCGTGCGCCGGCTGCTGGCCGTGCACCCCGCCGAACGCTCCGCCGCCCGCCGCCGTCGCGGTGGCCGCCCCGTGCGGACCGGCCGGTCCCGCGGTCTGCGGGCCGGGCCGACGCGCCCGGTAGCCGGTCCGGTAGGCGGCCGGCGAGACCCCGAGCTGACGGCGGAAGTGCCCGCGCAGCGCCACCGGCGAACGGAACCCGCACCGCCGCGCGACGTCGTCCACCGACAGCTCCGACGTCTCCAGCAGCCGCTGCGCCTGGAGCACCCGCTGGGTGATCAGCCATTGCAGCGGCGCGCTGCCGGTGAGCGTGCGGAACCGCCGGTCGAAGGTGCGCCGGCTCATGTAGGCGCGAGCCGCCAGCACCTCGACGTCGAACTGCTGGTTGAGGTTCTCCAGCGCCCACGTGACCACCTCGGCCAGCGGGTCGTTGCCGATCTCCTCCGGTAAAGACTGATCGATGTACTGGGCCTGTCCTCCACCGCTGCGGCGGCTCGGCACCACCAGCCGGCGGGCGAGCGCGTTGGCCGCCTCGGCGCCGTGGTCGCTGCGCACCACGTGCAGGCAGAGGTCGATGCCGGCGGCGGTGCCGGCCGAGGTCAGCACGTCGCCGTCGTCGACGAAGAGCTCACGCGGGTCGACGTGCACCCGCGGGTAGCGCTTGGCGAGGGTCGGGGCGTACATCCAGTGGGTGGTCGCCGGCCGCCCGTCGAGCAGGCCGGCCGCGGCGAGCACGAACGCGCCGGTGCACAGGCCGATGATCCGCGCACCCTCGTGGTGCGCCTTGCGCAGGGCGGTGATCGCCTCGACCGGCGGCGGCTGCGAGATCGACCGCCAGGCCGGTACGACGATCGTGCCGGCCCGGGCCAGGGCCTCCAGGCCGTAGGGGGCGGAGAGGGTGAGGCCGCCGGTGGTGGCGAGCGGGCCCTCCTCCCCGGCGCACACCAGCAGGCGGTAGCGCGGCACCCCGGCGTCCTGGCGGTCGACCCCGAAGACGGAGAGCGGGATCGAGCTCTCGAAGATCGGGGCACCGCCGAAGATCAGCACCGCGACGGTCTCGCGGCGGCGCCGGCCGGACAGCTTGCGCGGCGCGGCGGTCATCACCGCCGTCGCGGAGCCGTTCGCGCCGGACCGCTCGCCGAGCGGGCCGCCGTGGGCACCGCCGTGTGCCGGACCGTGCGGAGCGCCGTGTCCGAGCGGACCGTGCCCGCCCGCGACGCCCACGCCCGGGCCGAGGCCGAGTCCGCCGAGCGTGCCGGTGGAGCCGCCGGGCAGGCCGGGAGCGCCGGGCGTGCCCGGGTAGACGGGGTAGTCCGCGCCGTAACCCTGGCCCGCGCCGCCGGATCCGTAACCCTGGCCCGCGGCTCCGGAGCCGTAACCCGCGCCCGCGGTACCGGATCCGTAGCCCGGGCCTGCGGTGCCGGATCCGTATGCCGCGCCCGCACCGCCGGAGCCGTACGGCTGGCCGGGGTTGATGGGGCCTCGGCTGACGGCCGGTGCGCCGTGCTCCGGGGACGCGCCGTAGGAAGGGGCGCCGGGCGCGGCGGAGTGGGCGGCCGGCGCGTTCGGTCCGGCGGAGTGGGAGGGGTACGAAGCGGTGCCGGAGGTGCCGGAGTTGCGGGTGGTGGCGGCGATCGCGGAGGTGCCAGCGCTTCTCGCGGGGCGACCCGCGATGCCGGCCACCGTCTGGCCGCTGTCAGGACCCGCGTCGCTCCTGCTCACCCTGCTCAAGGCGCTCAAGCCCCCTCGGTGGTGTGGTGTGGGTGGTGCGGCACTGCTAGCCAAGATCGAAATCTATCGGGTGGACCGTTGCCGTTGTGACAAGTTCACCATCCGACGCTATGTCGACATGGCAATTTGGCGTGATGCATTCGATCACGAAGCGTGGCACCCGTCGACCCTTCTGGGAAGAGGGCCGGTGTAACGGTGGCTGGTTGTCGCGGGGCCGCTCCTGGGGCGTCCGGCTCCGGGGCGCCCGGCCGGCGGGTCTGGGCTGCGGATTTGCCCAAGCGGGAGGGACCGGCCAGAAATTGACCGAAAATCGGCGGTGCACGGGAGGGCGCACAAGTCGGCGGAAGTGCGCCTCCCTGGCTTCATTCGGCCAGGGTCCGGGCGGGCCGCGGCCGGCGTGACGGCCCGGGTTGCCGTCCAGTCGTGAACGATCCGCGCCGGCTCGAACAGGCCAACGACAACGCCACCGCCTTCTGGCTCGGCCAGGCCCGGGCGCACGGCTGGCGGACCCGCACCGGCGGTGCCCTCACCGCCGTCCGCTGCGCCCGCACGCCGGACGACCCGCACCGCGTCCTGATCACCCGCCCGTACGCCGAACCGGCTCTGCCGGAAGCGGAGTTGGCCGAGCTCCTGGCGGCCTGGTCCACCGGCCGCTTCGCCCTGGAGGACCCGTACGGCGGCCTCGACCTGACCGGCCTCGGAGCCACCCGTCTACCGGTCATGCCGGTGATGGTCCGTGAGCCGGGCCCGGTCGGGGGCGGCGGGCGGTCGCTGCCGTACGCCCGTGAGGCGGCGGGCGGAGGTTCCCTGACGGTGGATGAGGTGGTGGACGGCGACACCCTCGCCGCCGCGGAACGCGTGATCGTCGACGGTTTTCCGCAGCCCGCCCGGCAACCCTGGACGCGCGGCGAGGCGGTCCCGGAGCGGATGCTGCACGACTCCGGCTGCCGGGTGTGGCTGGGACGCCTCGACGGCACGCCGGCGGGCGCCTGCCTCACCTACGACGACGGCCGTGCCACCGGGGTGTACTGGCTCGCCACGCTGCCCTTCGCCCGTGGCCGGGGCGTGGCGCGCGCCGTGCTGGAGACCGCCCTGGCGGCGGCCCGACCCGACCGCCCGGTGACCCTGGTCGCCACCGCCGTCGGCGAACCGCTCTACCGCAGGCTCGGGTTCGCCGACCAGGGGCGCACGTGCTGGTGGACCCGGACCGCGCCGGCGGCCCGGGCGCAGGAGTAGCCCCGGCACGACGGCCTTGCCGACGGCCTCCTGTTGGCGGCCTCTGCTGCCGGCCCCTTGCCGCCGACCTACCGCGCTGCTGCTGCCGGCCTCTTGCCGCCGACCTACCGCGCCGCTGCCGTCGGCAGCGCCTCCAACGGGACGGCGAACCTGGTTCGCACGGGCCCATCCGCCCTGGGGAGCAACGCCGTTGGACGCTCGACGGGCGTGCCCGCACCGTTCGCGCCCGCCTCGTTGTGCTCCGCGACGATCACGGCAAGCTCACCTGAGCGGTTTCGGACAGCGACCCCCGCCTCCGGTCCTCCTGTGCCGCCCGCCCCGGCGTTCACGGGAACAGGCGCACGCGAGCCCTCCGAGGCGGACGCTGTCGGCCGTACGCCGGACCGCGCGCCGATGAGCGCCGTCACGGCCGCCTGCCCGCTCGCAGCGCTGCCCGCCGAGGCGGCCACCACGCGCGTCTGCGCGGCCGGTCGCCGCCGGACCGGCACGCCCGCGCGGACGCCCGCCCGGACGGACGGCGCGTTGCGCGCGGCCAGCACCTGGCCGACGGCCTCCGGCAGGCCGGCGGCCTTCAGCGTCGGCCGGTAGCCGATCTCGGCCCAGGGCCGGCCGTGGTGCAGCCAGACGCTGCGCAGACCGGTCAGCTCCGCTCCGGCGATGTCGGCCGGCGCGTGGTCCCCGACCATCCAGGTGTTCGCGGCCCAGTCGCCGGTGGGGGAGACGCCGCACCGCCGGGCGGCGATCTCGAAGATCAGCGGGTCGGGCTTGACGCAGTCGGCCTCCTCGGAGATGACCCAGCCGTCGACCAGCGGGCCGAGCCCGGTCCGCAGGATCTTCTCCGACTGGGGGCCCGTCCCGCCGTTGCTGACGATGCCGAGGGTCCACCCGGCGGCCCGGGCCGCCCGCAGCGCTTCGACGTGTCGGGGCGGGCAGTGGATGTGCGAGTTGATGCCGTGTCGGTAGTGGTCGAGCAGGTCGTCGGAAGAGGCGTCCAACCCGTAGCGGCGCCGGACGGCGGACAGTACGGTGCTGCGCGGCACGTAGCCGCCGCCGTCCAGGGTGACGAACCAGTCGACGTCTCCGGGCGGCAGGTCGCGTTCGGACAGGAAGTCCTGCGCCCAGGCCCGGAAAGCGGCGTCCCTGGGGAGCAGCGTGTTGTCGAGGTCGAACAGGAGCAGGGGCATGCCGAGCATGGTGCCAGTGCCCGCGCCTATGCACCTGGCAAATGCCAGAGAGCGTCGCGAACCCGCACGAAGTGGCTGAAACGGGTGCTGCGGACCGGTGTGCCGGTGGGGCGGAACGGGCCTGGTGGGACGGGTGGGACGTCACGGGTCGCGACGGCCCGCGACGGATCGTCGCCGATCAATGACAGTCCGGTCACGGTGTCCCGTGGGCCTGTTGCGCGGTCCGGTTCGCTCAGTCAAGCTCCAGGGAACCTCCTTTCCGGAGGGGGCGCGAAGGCTTGCGAGTGGGGCGCGCGGTCTCGGTGGGCGCATCCCCCTTTCGCGGGAACAACGGCGCCCCGGGGCTTCGCCGCTGGGCTGGGCCTCACGCCCGTCGTACTCTGAAAGGAACAGGTCACAAACGGTGCTGGGCGGCGCAGACCGATGTCATCCCGTGGGCGGGCCTGCTCCCCGGGCAGCGTTGTCCTCTCCTGTCGGCCCCTCTCCCGCGAAGAGCCGTGAGCCATGGCTGGTTTTGAGTTCTCCCGACCGGTTGAACCGGACGCTCCCCGTGGCACGGGCCCAGCGACCGGAGGCGACTCCGTTCCGCGCGACGACGCCGACCGTGCGGATTCCGGCCAGGTGGATTCGAGCCGTGCGCATTCCGGCTGTGCGGACACCGGCCGTGGAGATGCTGCCCGTGCGGACACCGGACGCGCAGGCGCTGGCCGTGCAGACACCGACCACGCAGACACCGGCCGCGCAGCTACCGGCGACGGAGCCACCGGCCGTGCGGACGCCGGCCAAGCGGACTCCGGCCGCGCAGGCTCCGGCCGGCCCGACGCGGGCGCTCCCGGCGGCGCCCACCGCGCAGAGCACCACGAGCCCGCGCACGGCGGCGTGCAGGGCTTCGCGCGCTCGCTGCGCGACATCGTCCGCCGCGACCGCGCCGGTGGTCGTCCCGGTGACCGCCGACGGCGCGGTGAGCCCGCGGCCGACCGCACGGAGCCCGCGGTGAGCGGGCGCCTGGGCCCGGGCGCCGACCGCCCGGAGACGTCCGGCCGGTCCGCGCACACCGAGCCGATCGTCCAGGACGAGCCCGGCCGCGCCTGCGACCCGGCCTTCCAGCACGGCGTGGTCGTCGGCTTCGACGGCTCGCTGTCCAGCGAGCGAGCCCTCGCCTACGCGGTGGGCATGGCCCGCCGTTCGCAGTGTGGCCTGGTGATCGTGCACGTCGCCAACCGCCTGCCCGCCACGGTCTGGGCGGGTTGTGAGCCTCCCGTCTTCGTGGACCTCCCGGACCACCGCACCGAGGTGCTGGGCCTGGAGCTCGCCTGCGCCGACTTCCTCGCCGGCGTGCCGTGGATCCTGGTCGAGCGCGGCGGCGACATCTGCCACGAGATCGAGGAGGTCGGCCGTGAGTACGCCGCCGACGCCATCGTCGTCGGGACGACGCACGGCCTGCTCGGCAAGATCTTCGGTTCGGTCTCCGGCCGGCTGGCGCGCCGCGCCAACCGACCGGTGATCGTCATCCCCTGACGCCGCACCAGCCCGGCGTCCATCCCCTCGCGTCCATCCCCTCACCGTCCCGCTCCGGCGCGGGCCCACGGCTGTCGCCGCCGGCCGGAGGCGGCCGCAGCTGCCGACCGCCGGAGGTGGCCGCAGCCGCCGACCACGGCGGACGGCCGGCCCCGGTCGCCTGCCCCAACCGTCCCTGCGGGGGCGGGCGTTACCCCCGCAGGGTGCGGTTCAGGACGTGACGCCGAGCTCCCGGGCGATGAGCATGCGCTGGACCTCCGACGTGCCCTCGCCGATCTCCAGGATCTTGCAGTCGCGCCAGAAACGGGCGACCGGGAATTCGTTCATGAAGCCGTACCCGCCGTGGATCTGCGTCGCCTCGCGGGCGTTGTCGACGGCGGCCTCGGACGAGTACAGCTTCGCGATGGCGGCCTCCTTCTTGAACGGTTCTCCGTGCAGCAGCCGGGAAGCGGCGTCCCGCCAGGCCAGGCGGGAGGTGTGGGCGCGCAGCTCCATGTCGGCGAGCTTGAACTGGATGGCCTGGTTGGCACCGATCGGCCGGCCGAAGGCCCGGCGCGTGCCGGCGTACGCGACGGACTCGTCGACGCAGCCCTGGGCCAGGCCGGTGGCCAGGGCCGCGATCGCGATGCGGCCCTCGTCGAGGATCCGCAGGAACTGGGCGTAGCCTCGGCCACGCTCGCCCAGCAGGTTGGCCGCGGGAACGCGGCAGTCGGTAAAGGACAGTTCGCGGGTGTCGGATGCGTTCCACCCGACCTTCGAGTACTTCTTCGAGACCTGGAACCCCGGGGTCCCGGTGGGCACGATGATGGAAGAGATCTCGCGCGTTGGCGAGCGGAATTCGCCCTCTTCACTCGAACGAGCGAGCGGTTCCGTGAGGGCGGTGACGGTGACCAGCCCGGTGATGTCCGTCCCGGAGTTGGTGATGAAGCACTTCGTGCCGTTGATGACCCACTCGTCGGCGGCCTCGTCGTAGCGGGCCGTCGTGCGGGTCGCGCCGGCGTCCGAGCCGCCCTCGGGCTCGGTCAGGCCGAAGGCGCCGAGGAGCTCGCCCGAGGTGAGCCGCGGCAGCCACTCGCGCTTCTGCTCCTCGGTGCCGAAGCGGTAGATCGGCATGGCGCCGAGGGAGACCGCCGCCTCCAGGGTGATGGCCACCGAGGAGTCGACCCGGGCGAGTTCCTCCAGCGCGAGGCCGAGCGCGAAGTAGTCGCCGCCCATGCCGCCGTACTCCTCGGGGAAGGGCAGGCCGAACAGGCCCATCCGCCCCATCTCGCGGACGATCTCGTACGGGAACTCCTCCCGCTCGTAGAACTCGCCGATCTTCGGCGCCACCACGTCCTGGGCGAACTCGGCGACGGTGCGCCGCAGGTCCTCGTACTCGCTGTTCAGCCGGTGATCGAACACGGTGTTCCTCCTGGGGCCGCCCGGCCGGGGTGGCCGCGGGCGTGAGCGGGGTGACCGGCGCCCGTCCGATGGTGTGACGGTCGCGTGGTGTGGTCGTCTGGAAAGAAGGTCGTCCGAGTGGACGGGGGACGCCGGACGGCGATCCGGGACGGTCAGCCCCGGGCGGCGCCGAGCAGCGCCTGGACGGTGCGGGAGGGGCTCGGGCGGCCGAGGCGCTCGGCCATCCAGCCACTGGTGGCGACCAGCGCGCGCAGGTCCACGCCGGTCCGGACGCCGAGGCCGTGCAGCATCCACACGAGGTCCTCGGTGGCGAGGTTGCCGGTCGCGCTCTTGGCGTACGGGCAGCCGCCCAGGCCGCCGGCCGAGGCGTCGACGGTGGTGACGCCCTCGCGGAGCGCCGCGAGCGTGTTGCTGAGCGCCTGGCCGTAGGTGTCGTGGAAGTGCACCGCGAGCCGCTCGGCCGGCACCCCCGCCGCGGCGAACGCGGCGAGCAGGGCGGCGACCTGCCCCGGGGTGGCCACGCCGATCGTGTCGCCGAGGCTCAGCTCGGTGCAGCCCATCTCCAGCAGCGCGACGCCGTGGCGGACCACCTGGGAGACCGGGACGGGGCCCTCCCACGGGTCGCCGAAGCACATCGAGAGGTAGCCGCGGACCGCGACCCCGGCCGCCGTGGCGCGCTCGACGACCGGGCGGAACATCGCCATCGCCTCGTCCGCCGAGCGGTTGAGGTTGCGGCGCGCGAAGGTCTCGGTGGCACTGGCGAACACCGCGATGTCGGCGGCGTGGTGGGCGAGCGCGCGGTCGAGGCCGCGCTCGTTGGGCACCAGGACGGGCAGCCGCAGCCCGGGGTGGCGCCCGGGCAGGTCGGCCAGCCGGGGCACCAGGTCCTCGGCGTCGGCGAGCTGCGGCACCCACTTGGGGTGGACGAAGCTGGTGGCCTCGACCGTCCGCAGCCCGGCGGCGGCGAGCCTGGCGATGAACTCGGCCTTGACCTCGACGGGCACCAGGGCGCTCTCGTTCTGCAGCCCGTCGCGCGGTCCGACCTCGTGGATCCGGACCTCCTCGGGCAGGCCGGGGGCGCGGACGGGGTCGGGCAGGCCGAGTTCGAGCGCGTCGGGCTCGTGGGCGGGGGAGGCGGTGGTCACGGCCGCACCTCCGCCGGGCTCGTGGCGGTCGCGTCCGCGCCGGTGGGGGCGCCCGCGGGAACGTCCGCGCCCTCCTCCGTGGGGGTGACCACGACCAGCAGCTCCTCCATCGCGACGGTGGCCCCGGCGGTGGCGCGGAGCTCGCTCACGACTCCGTCGTGCGGGGCGGAGATCACGTGTTCCATCTTCATGGCCTCCAGGACGAGCAGGGCCTGGCCCTTGCGGACCGCCTCGCCCGTCGCGGTCTTGACGACGGTGACGGTGCCGGGCATCGGGGCGGTGAGGGCGCCGTGGTGGGCGCCGGCCGCGGCGGCGCCCTCGCCGACCGCGTCGTGGCTGTGCAGCGGCCAGGCGTCGCCCTCGACGCCGAGCCAGGTCACCGGGGCGCCGGCGCCCCCGGGGGTGTCGTCGACGGTCAGCGCGAAGGAGGTCTGCACGCCGTCGACCGTCAGGTGCAGCCGGTCGGCGGTGCGGACCGCCCGGGCCCGGTGGGCCGGGCCGGAGCCGAGTCCGATTTCCACCTCAAGGGTGACATTGCCGGGAATGTCAGTGGCGTCGGCTACGTTGCCGGCAGTGATCGAACGGATGCGCACCGAGACGGGGTCCTGGCCGGGGGCCCGGAGCCGGTGGGTGGTCCAGGCGGGTGCGCCGCTCAGGCGCCAGCCGGAGGGGAGGGAGAAGGGGTCGGTCCAGCCGCCGGAGTCGGCGGCCGGGGTGAGGTCCGCGTGCCGCGCGAGGGCGGCCGCGTAGTAGAGGAGGTGGACGGGTGCGGGATATCCGTCGGTCGCGGCCGGGTCGGCCGGGGCCGCGTGGTCGGTCGGGGAGGTTCGGTCGGCCTGGTCGGCTGCCGAGTCGGTGGCCGTCGCGGGCGAGTGCGGCGAGGCCAGCAGGGCGGGCTGTTGCCGGACGGTCTGTTCCACCAGGCCGGTGTCCAGTCGGCCGGCGACGACGTCGGGGTGGGCGAGCAGTCGCCGCAGGAAGCCGGTGTTGGTGGTGACGCCCAGGATGCGGGTGTCGGCCAGCGCGGCGCGCAGGCGGCGGAGCGCGGTCGGGCGGTCGGGCCCGTACGCGATGACCTTGGCGAGCATCGGGTCGTAGGCGCTGGTGATGACGCTTCCGGGGGCGACCCCGGAGTCGACCCGGATGCCCTCGCCCTGCGGCTCGTCGAGCACCAGGATCCGTCCGCCGGTGGGCAGGAAGTCCCGTTCCGGGTCCTCGGCGCAGATGCGGGCCTCGATGGCGTGGCCCAGGAAGGAGATGTCGGACTGACCGAAGGTGAGCCGCTCGCCGGCGGCGACGCGCAGCTGCCACTCGACCAGGTCCAGACGGCGGGGGTGGCCGCCGTCCGGGTCGGCGACGGCGATGGCGAGCTCGGTGACGGGGTGTTCCACCTGGAGACGGGTGTTCATCTCCATGAAGAAGAACTCCCGCACGCCCTCGGGGGAGTCGGGGGCGGGGGAGTCCGGGTCGATGCCGGGGACGATGAACTCCACGGTGCCGGCCCCGGTGTAGCCGCAGGACTCCGCGGCGCGGACGGCCGCGGCTCCCATCGCGGCCCGGGTCTCGGCGTTGAGCAGGACGGAGGGTGCCTCTTCGATCAGTTTCTGGTGGCGGCGCTGGAGGCTGCACTCGCGCTCGCCGAGGTGGACGGTGGTGCCGTGGGCGTCGGCGAGCACCTGCACCTCGATGTGGCGGGGGCGGTCCACCCAGCGCTCCAGGAGCAGGGTGTCGTCGCCGAAGGCCGTCCGGGCGACACGGCGCGCGGCGGCGATCTCGGTCCGCAGTTCGGCCGGGTCCCGCACGAGCCGCATGCCCTTGCCACCGCCGCCGGCGGACGGCTTGAGGAGGACGGGGTAGCCGATCTCGTCCGCGGCGGCGACGAGTTCGTCGTCGGTGGGCGCGGTGGCCCGGCTGCCCGGGACCACCGGGACGCCGGCGGTCCGGACGGCCTCCTTGGCGTTGATCTTGTCACCCATCAGCTCGACCGCACCGGGAGGAGGACCGATGAAGACGAGGCCCGCGTCCGCGCAGGCGCGGGCGAAGGCGGCGTTCTCGGCGAGGAAGCCGTAGCCGGGGTGGACGGCCTGGGCGCCGGTGCGCCGGGCGGCGGCGAGGATCTGGTCGGTCCGCAGGTAGGTCTCGGCGGCCGAGCTGTCGCTGCGGTCGGCCGGGCCGAGCCGGACGGCGACGTCGGCCTCGCGGACGTGCGGGGCGTCGGCGTCGGCGTCGCTGAACACGGCGACCGAGCGCACGCCGAGCCGCCGCAGGGTGCGGATCACCCGGAGGGCGATCTCGCCGCGGTTGGCGACCAGAACTGTGTCGAACATGGGAGGCGTTCCTCCGGGTCGAGGGGGCCGTACGAAGGAGGTGGGGTGGACGGTCCGGGCGCGGGCCCGGGTCCGGGCCCGGGCGATGGGCCCGGCGGCCGGCGTCGGAGGGGTCACACCGGGAGCGGGTGCGCCCCGGGCGGGGAAGGGAGGTGCGGGGCCCCGCCCGGGGAGCGCGGGGTCACATCCGGAAGACGCCGTACGGACCGGGCGGCGGCAGCGGGGAGTTGGCGCAGGCGGTGAGGGCGAGGCCGACCACGGTGCGGGTGTCCATCGGGTCGATCACGCCGTCGTCCCAGAGCCGGGCCGTGGCGTAGTAGGCGTTGCCCTGGCGCTCGTACTGCTCGCGGACGGGTCGCTTGAACTCCTCCTCCGCCTCGGCCGGCCACTCCTCGCCGTGCCCCTCCAACTGGTCACGGCGGACGGTGGCGAGGACGGAGGCCGCCTGCTCGCCGCCCATCACGGAGATCTTCGCGCCCGGCCACATCCACAGGAAGCGAGGTGAGTAGGCCCGGCCGCACATCGAGTAGTTGCCGGCTCCGTACGAGCCGCCGATCACCACCGTCAGCTTCGGGACGCGGGTGCAGGCGACGGCGTTGACCATCTTGGCGCCGTGCTTGGCGATGCCGCCCGCCTCGTACTGCCGGCCGACCATGAAGCCGGTGATGTTCTGCAGGAAGAGGAGGGGGATGCCGCGCTGGTCGCACAACTCGATGAAGTGGGCGCCCTTGACGGCCGATTCGGAGAACAGCACGCCGTTGTTGGCGACGATGCCGACGGGGTGGCCGTGGATCCGGGCGAACCCGGTGACCAGGGTCGCGCCGTACTCGGCCTTGAACTCGGCGAACCGGCTGCCGTCGACCAGCCGGGCGATCACCTCGCGCACGTCGTAGGGCGTGCGCGGGTCCACCGGGACGGCCCCGTACAGGCCGGCCGGGTCGACGGCCGGCGGCTCGACCGCGGCCAGCGGCCACGGCCGCTCCGGGCGCGGGCCCAGGCCGGCCACGATCGTGCGGACGATGGAGAGGGCGTGGGCGTCGTCCTCGGCCAGGTGGTCGGTCACGCCGGAGGTCCGGGAGTGCAGCTCGCCGCCGCCCAGCTCCTCGGCGGTGACCACCTCGCCGGTGGCGGCCTTCACCAGCGGCGGCCCGCCCAGGAAGATCGTGCCCTGGTTGCGGACGATGACGGCCTGGTCGCTCATCGCCGGGACGTACGCGCCGCCCGCCGTGCACGAGCCGAGCACGGCGGCAATCTGCGGGATGCCCGCGGCCGAGAGCCGGGCCTGGTTGTAGAAGATCCGGCCGAAGTGGTCCCGGTCGGGGAACACCTCGTCCTGCATGGGGAGGAACGCGCCGCCGGAGTCCACCAGGTAGATGCAGGGGAGGCGGTTCTCCAGCGCGACCTCCTGGGCGCGCAGGTGCTTCTTCACCGTCATCGGGTAGTACGTGCCGCCCTTGACGGTGGCGTCGTTGGCGACGACCACCACCTCGCGCCCGGCGACCCGGCCGATGCCCGCGATGACGCCGGCCGCGGGCGCGGCGCCCTCGTACATCCCGTCGGCCGCCAGCGGGGCCAGCTCCAGGAAGGGCGAGGCGGGGTCGAGCAGGGTGTCCACGCGGTCGCGGGGGAGCAGCTTGCCGCGCGCGGTGTGCCGGGCGCGGGCCTTGGCACCGCCGCCGAGGGCGGCCGCGCCGAGCTTCTCGCGCAGCTCGGCGACCAGCGCCCGGTGCGCCTCGGTGTTGGACCGGTAGGCCTCGGAGGCCGGGTCGGCGGCCGTGCCGAGCCGGGGCGCGGGGGCGGCGGCCCCGGGCGGTACGGGCCCGGGCGCTGCTACGCCGCCCGCCGCGCCACCACGCGCTGCGCTGCCATGGACGCCGGTGGATACGCCGGCGGTTGAGATGACCATTCCCAAGAGCTCCCTTGCCCTCGGCACCGGGTGGCGGGGTGGCCCGGGTTCCGGTGCGCCCGCTCTCCCTGAAGTTAATTAACGTTAACTTACGCGCCCAGGTTAACGGGCGATAACCCGACTGTCTACGATGGGCGGCATGCCGAACGTCCCCGGAACCACCGCGCTCCCGCGCCGCGACCAGATCCGCCGGGAAGCCGCCCGGCTCTTCGCCGCCCGGGGCTTCCTCGGCGTGGGCGTGGACGAGATCGGCAAGGCCGTCGGCATCAGCGGCCCCGGTCTCTACCGGCACTTCGCCGGGAAGGACGCGATGCTCGCCGACCTGTTGATCGGCATCAGCGAGCGCCTGCTGGAGGAGGGGCGCCGGCGCGCGGGCGGCGGCGACGGCCCGGCCGCCGCGCTGGACGCGCTGATCGGCGGCCACGTCGAGTTCGCCCTCGACGACCGCGACCTGATCACCCTGCACGACCGCGAGCTGCTGAACCTCAAGGAGGAGGACCGCCGCACCGTCCGCCGGCTCCAGCGCGGCTACGTCGAGCTGTGGGTCGACGTGGTCCGGCAGGCCTACCCGGCGCTGGCCGACCCCGCCGCCGAGCCGGTCGCCCGCGCCGCGGTGCACGCCGTCTTCGGCCTGATCAACTCGACCCCGCACAGCCTCGGGCCCAACCCGGCGGCCCAGGCCGATCGCCCCGGCCCCGGCCTCCAGCGCGACGGCATGGCCGCGCTGCTGCACAGCCTCGCCCACGGCGCGTTCTCGGCGGCGGCCGAATCGGCGTCCGCCCACGCCTGAGGCGGCTGTGGCTGGCCCAGGGGTCGACTGCGCCGTCGCCCGAGGCCGCCCGTGCTAGCGGGCCGCGACCGGGCCGGCTGCGGTCGCGCCCGGCTCCCGTCCCGCCTCCGGACCTAGGCCCAAAGGACGGCGCCCGGCCGCCCCCTGGCCGGTGGGCGATCGGGGCGGGCGTGGCCGACCCTGGTGACAGCGGGGCCGGTTGGTCCGTCCGGGTGTCCGGGCGGGAATCACCGCAGGCCGCGGGCTGTTGGCCACTGCGCCGGAGCCTGTTGCGAGCGCGCGTCCGGGCGTGCGCCCGACCCGCCCCGCACCCCGGCCCGGCCGGAAACGGCATGGCGGCGTCCCGACGGAATGGTTAGCATCCCTAAATATGCCTGAGACTCACGGATCTACGGTGGAGCAATCCCCGAGCGGCCCACCTGCCCCCGACGCGAAACCGGGACCGACCGCCGCGGCCGGTCCCGAGAGCCTGGTGCCCCCGGCGACCCCGGCCGGCCCGGCGGTCGCGGCGACTCAGCCTGCCCCCACGACCCCCGTAACCCCAGCGCCGACCGGGCCGACCGGGCCGACCGCGCCGCCCGCAACGGCGGCACCGGCCGGGCCTACCGCAACGGCGCCGCCGACCGCCGCGTCCCCCGAGGCCGGCGGCTGGCTGCGCCGCCTGATCGGCTACTGCCTGCGGTCCCGGCGCAGCCTGCTGCTCGCCTTCGGTGCCTCGCTCGTCGGCATGGCCGTCACCTCGCTCGTGCCGCTGGTCACCAAGCTGATCATCGACGACGTCATCACCACGCACTCCCGCTCGCTCGGCCCCTGGGCGGTCGTCCTGCTGCTCGCCGCCGTCGTGGTCTTCGGCTGCACGCAGGTCCGCCGCTACTACGGCGGTCAGCTCGCGCTCGACGTCCAGCACGACCTGCGCAGCGACCTGTTCCGTTCGCTCGGCCGGCTCGACGGCCACCGCCAGGACCGGCTGGACACCGGCCAGGTGGTCGGCCGCGCCACGTCGGACCTCCAGCTGGTCAACGGGCTGCTCTCGATGCTGCCGATGATGACCGGCTACCTGCTGATGTTCGTCATGTCGGCGGCCGTGATGGTCTGGCTCTCCCCGCCGCTCACCCTGATCGCCCTCGTGATGGCCCCCGCCCTCTGGTGGGTCACCGTGCTCAGCCGCAAGCGCCTGTTCCCCTCGACCTGGGCGGCCCAGCAGGAGGCCGCGGCCGTCGCCGGCGTCGTGGACGAGGCGATCGGCGGGGTCCGCGTGGTCAAGGGCTTCGGCCAGGAGGCGCAGGAGCTGGACAAGCTGGAGGTCGCCTCCCGCAACCTCTTCGCCGCCCGCCTGCGCTCGATCCGGCTCAACGCCCGCTACAACCCGGCGATGCAGGCGATCCCGGCGCTCGCCCAGGTCGCGGTGCTGGCCTTCGGTGGCTGGCTGGCCGTGGACGGGCGGGTCTCGCTCGGCACCTTCGTCGCCTTCTCCACGTACGTCGCCCAGATGACCGGCCCGGTGCGGATGCTCACCATGGTCATCACGGTCGGCCAGCAGGCCCGGGCCGGCGTCGAGCGCGTCCTCCAGCTGATCGACGAGCGCCCGCTGGTCCAGGAGCGCCCGGACGCGGTGGCCCTCGACCTCACCGTCGCCGCCCCCGAAGGTGCCCCCGGCGCCGCCGCGCACCGGGACGCCGCCGGTACTGCGACCGGTACTGCGACGGTCGGCCCGCGCACGCCCGGCGTGGCGCTGCAGTTCGACCGGGTCGAGTTCCGCTACGACCCCGAGCACCCCGTGCCCGTCCTGCACGGCCTGGACCTGACCCTCGCCCCCGGCGAGACCCTGGCCCTCGTCGGCGCCTCCGGCTCCGGCAAGTCGACGGTGGCCCAACTGGTGCCCCGGTTCTACGACCCGGCGGCCGGCGCCATCCGCCTGTACGGCCACGACCTGCGCGACCTCACTCTCGACTCGGTCCGCTCGGCCGTCGGCATCGTCCCCGAGGAGAGCTTCCTCTTCTCCGAGACGGTCCGCACCAACATCGCGTACGGCCGGCCCGATGCCACCGACGAACAGGTCGTCGCCGCCGCGCGCGCCGCGCAGGCCGACGAGTTCGTCCGCGCGCTGCCGGACGGCTACGACACCAAGGTCGGCGAGCAGGGCCTCACCCTCTCCGGCGGCCAGCGCCAGCGAATAGCCCTCGCCCGCGCGATCCTCACCGACCCGCGGATCCTCCTGCTGGACGACGCGACGTCCGCGGTCGACCCGCAGGTCGAGGCGGAGATCCACGACGCACTGCGCTCGGTGATGACCGGCCGCACCACGCTGCTGATCGCCCACCGCCGCTCGACCCTCCAACTCGCCGACCGGATCGCCGTGCTGGACCGCGGCCGGCTGCTGGACATCGGCACCCACGAGGAACTGGAGGCCCGATGTCCCCAGTACCGGGCCCTGATCACCGACCCGGAGGCCGGCCGCACACCCGGCCGGACCGCGCCCGGGGCCACACCTGAGCCCGAGCGCGACCCCGCAACGGACACTGTCCCCACAGCGGCCGCCGTACCCGGTACCGTGCCCGACACCGCGCCCGACAACCAAGCGGCCCCAACGCCCGGCCCCACCCCCGAGCTCCCCACTCCCGCCCTGACCAAGGCGGCCCGCACCGCCGAGCCCGACCTGCTGGCCAAGGTCGCCGCCCTCCCGCCCGCCGGCGACACTCCGGCGATACCGCGCGCCGAGGCCGAGGCCGGCGACCCGGACTTCTCCCTCCGCCGGATGCTGCGCCCCTTCCGGGCCCCGCTCGCCCTGGCCCTGCTGCTGGTCGCCCTGGACGCGGGCGCCGCGCTGGTGCTGCCGGTCCTGATCCGGCACGGCATCGACCAGGGCGTGAGCAAGACCCTGATGTCCGGGGTCGCCGTGGCCTCGGTGGCCGCCCTGGTGGTCGTCCTGCTGGACTGGCTGGTGCAGAGCGCCGAGAACCGGGTCAGCGGACGCACCGGCGAGCGCGTGCTCTACACCCTCCGCCTCAAGATCTTCGCCCACCTCAACCGGCTCGGCCTGGACTACTACGAGCGCGAGCTGTCCGGCCGGATCATGACCCGGATGACCACCGACCTCGACTCGCTGACCTCCTTCCTGCAGACCGGCGTCGTCACCGCCGTGGTCAGCCTGCTGACCTTCGCCGGCATCTTCGCCGCCCTGCTGATCATCGACGCGGGCCTGGCCCTGGTGGTCTTCGCGGTGCTGCCGCTGCTGGTGATCGCCACACTGGTGTTCCGCCGGAAGTCCCGGGACCAGTACGAGATCTCCCGGGACCTGATCAGCACCGTCAACGCCGACCTCCAGGAGAACGTGGCCGGCATGCGGATCGTCCAGGCGTTCCGCCGCCTGGACGCCAACACCGACCGCTTCGTCGCCCGGGGCGTCGCCTACCGGGAGGCGCGGGTCCGGGCGCAGCTCTACATCTCGCTCTACTTCCCGTTCGTCCAGTTCCTGTCCAGCGTGGCCGCCGCGCTGGTGCTGATCGTGGGCGCGGCCCGGGTCGACGCGGGCACCCTGACGGTCGGCGCGCTCGTCGCCTACCTCCTCTACATCGACCTGTTCTTCGCGCCGGTGAACCAGCTCTCCCAGGTGTTCGACGGCTACCAGCAGGCGGCGGTCGGCCTCGGCCGGATCCGGGAGCTGCTGCGCACGCCGACGACCACCGCCGTCGCGGCCGAGCCGGTGCCGGTCGAGAAGGGGTTGCGCGGCGAGATCTCCTTCGAGGGCGTCGGCTTCGCCTACAACGGCGGCGCGGACGGTTCCCCGGACGTCCTCACCGGGGTGGACCTGCACATACCCGCCGGTCAGACGGTGGCGCTGGTCGGCGAGACGGGGGCCGGCAAGTCGACGCTGGTGAAGCTGGTCGCCCGTTTCTACGACGCGACCGAGGGCACCGTCCGGGTCGACGGGGTCGACCTCACCCGGTACGACCTCGCGCAGTACCGCCACCGGCTCGGCGTCGTGCCGCAGGAGGCGTACCTGTTCGCGGGCACGGTGCGGGAGGCGATCGCCTACGGCCGGCCGGAGGCCACGGCGGCCGAGGTGGAGGCGGCGGCGCGGGCGGTCGGCGCGCACGAGATGATCGTCCGCCTGTCGGGCGGGTACGACCACGAGGTCACGGGCCGGGGGCGAAACCTTTCGGCAGGTCAGCGCCAGCTGATCGCGCTGGCCCGGGCCGAACTGGTCGACCCGGACATCCTGCTGCTCGACGAGGCCACCGCAGCGCTCGACCTGGCCACCGAGGCCGCCGTGAACAGCGCCGCCGACCGGCTCAGCGGCGGACGGACCACCCTGGTGATCGCCCACCGGCTGACCACCGCCGAACGCGCCGACCGGGTCGTCGTCCTCGACCACGGCCGGGTGGTCGAGGACGGCACGCACGCCGGACTCCTCGCCCTCGACGGGGCGTACGCGCGGCTCTGGCGCGCGTTCATCGCGGACGGGCACCACGACGCGGCCTCCGCCGTCGGGGAGACCGTCGCCGCCGGGTGACCAAGAGCCCGGCCCGGGGCCCAGCCCGGGCCGGCCCACGCTGGGTTCGGGCCGGGCCCGAACCCAGCGTGGGTCAGGCCGCGATCAGCGACGTCAGCAGCCCGGTCGCGTCGATCCCGTGCGGCAGGTCGCTCACCTGCCCGTCCCCGACCTCGACCACCCGCCAGCCGGAGCCGTCCGCCCGGCTGGCGAGGTCGGTGGTGACGAACCGGCAGCCGAGCGTCCGCACCAGCGAGCGCACACCGGTCAGGTCGGGGTCGACCTCGTCGCGCGGCGCGTCCGGGTGCGGTCCGACGAGCACCGGTTCGCCGTCCAGCCACCACACCCGGGCCTCCACCGCCCGGGTGCCCCCGACGCCGACGCCGAGACCGACGCCGGCACCGGCCTCGGTGCCGACGGGAGCGGACGCCCGCGCGAACTCCTCGTACCGCCGCAGCACCACCCCGCCCGCCAGGAACTCGCCCTGCAACTCGACGAACCGGGCCACCACCCGACCGACGGCGTCCAGGTCGGCGAGCTCCGGCACGTAGCAGGCCTCGTGCCACTCGTGCTTTCGGGACTTCACGTAGTCCTTGACGATCGCCGGGCCGCGCCCGCCCAACCGGGCCACGGCATCGGCCAGTTCCTCCCGCCCCGGTCCCGGCGCCGATGCAGACCCGCCCGCTGCCTCGCCCGCCGAGGGGATCCACACGCTCGACGGCGTCGATCCCTCGAACACGCCGTACCAGCCGGGAAGTTCGTGTGCGGCCGCGTAGCCTGCGGCACTCGTGAGCAGGTTCCCGCCGCGCGCGGAGAGGGCGGCGGCGAAGGCGGCGTAGTCCCGGGAGGGGATCATCCAGCCCCGGTACCAGAGCGGGCCGCCGCCCTCCGGCACCCGCCGGACGGCCTCCTCGGCCCGTCCGGCCAGCAGCGCGTCGTGGTCGACGAGATGGTGCTCGCCGCCCAACTCCCGGACCAGCCGGGCCTCCCAGGCGAAGTGCGGGTCGGGCCGGCGCGGGTTGAGCGGGTCGGCGGGAAAGACGATCGCGGGTACGGGCATGGGCGTCAGCGTACGGCGGTACGGGCCCTCCGCGCGCCGTCACACCGTTCCGTCAGCGCCTGTCCCGCCACCGCCTGTCCCGCCACCGCCCGTCCGGTCACGGCCCCGTACCGCCACCGCCCGTACCGCCACCGCCCGTCCCGGAATTCGGAGACGCCCGTCGTCGGGCCCTGCGAGAGTGGGCCGATGAAACGACAGCAGCGCTTCCGCAACCCGCTGGGACTCGTCGGACTGCGGCGCCCCCGCGAGCGCGTGCCCCGGCAGGCGGCCCGGACGGCGGTTCTGGCCGAGGACGGCTCGGTCTTCCTGCTCCGCTCCGACAACTCCGAGGTCGGCGTGCACTGGACGATGCCGGGCGGCGGACTGGACCCCGGCGAGACCCCGCGCGAAGGCGCCGTCCGTGAACTCCGCGAGGAGACCGGCTGGACGGACCTCGAACCCGGCCCGCTGCTCTGCACCTGGGAGCACGACTTCACCTGGCACGGCACCCCGGTCCGCCAGCACGAGCACATCTACGTCACCCGGGGCCCGCGCCGCGGCCCGGTCGGCGACGTCAGCGCGGTGCACGCCGTCGACCGCATCCTCGACTGGCGCTGGTGGACGCCGTCCGACCTCGCCGCCCCGGACGCCGACGCGCTCTGGCCGCCCAGGCTCCCCGAGCTGCTGGCGATGGTCCGGTCGGGCGACTGGAACGTCGACGGGAGCGACGCGGGCGCCGTCCACCTTGGCTACATCCCGAACTCCTCGCCGGAGCACTGACGTTCGTCCGCCGGGCGCTACGCCGGGCGCTACGCCGGGTCGAACGGCACGGACCGGCTACGCCCGTCCGCCGCGCCGTCCGCGCGCGGCCCGCCAGTCGTGCAGGTCGAGCTCCCGGTCGTGCAGGGCACCGGGGTTCATCATCACCGTCAGCTGCACACCGGCCAGTTGTTCGAAGGCGAGCCCGGTGGCGGACAGCAATTGCTCGGTCGGCACCGAGACGGCGATGGCGGGTCGCCAGGAGGGCAGCACGACGAGGCTGGTGCCGCGCCCGATCCGGACCGGCTCGGCGGTCACCCGGACCGGCGTGCGCTCCTCCGGGCGGCCGACCGCCTCGGGTTGGTGGGGGCCGGCGCCGATCAGGATCCCGAGCGGGGTCTCGGCCTGGTCGGCCCCGGCCCCGGCCCCGGCACCGGCCCGGGCCCCGGCCCCGGTGCCGCCGGTCGGCCGCCAGGCCGCCGCGGTCCCTGCGGCCCCGTTCGCTCCCGCCGCCGTCCTGCCCGCTCCCCGTGCGGACCTGCGCGGGAGTGGTCCCTCAGGTGCGGCCGTCTCCCGTTCGGCCGCCTCCTGCCCGGTCGGGGCGGCGTCGGGGTGCATGCGGCGCAGCCGGCGTGAGGGCGAGGGCCGTCGTGTCGCGAGGGTCCGCGGTTCCTCGCGGGCCGCCCGCAGCACCGGCACCGGCCGTTCGGCCGTCGGTGCGGCGGGCTGCGGGAGTTCGTGCGTGTGAACGTCGTGCGTGTGGACGTCGCCGGGCTCGCCCTGGTCGTCCTGAACCTGCCAGGCCGACGGAGCCTCCACCGGCACGGCCTCGCCCAGGAGCGCCGCGACCTCCGCCACCGGCCGTCGACAGGCGGCGGCCAACTCGGCGAGCGTGCGCCCCTGCAGGCGTGCGGCCCGCAGCCGTTCGGCGAGCGCGGCCTGCACACGGGCGGCCGTCCGCTGGTCCGGCGCGCCGGTGAGGGGTGCGCGGGTCGGCGCCCCGCCGTCGGCGTCGCCGGGGCCGCTGCGCGGTCGCGGCACCGAGTCGTCCCGGGCGCCGCCGCCCGGCGCACCGGGGAGCTGTCCCGTGTCGGCGGCCTGCGCGATGGAGCAGCGCGCGGCGGCCTGACGCGGGGCTCCGGCGCGGTCCGCGGCCGGGTCGGGGCGGGCTGGGTCGGTGGGGGTGGGGTGGAGCGAGGTCATCGGCACGGGCCCTTCGGGGGACGGTCCAGACGATCCTCCCGCACCGAGTGACCAGCTCCAAGCGCCGGTTCCCCGTTCGGACGCCCGCACGCCCCTCCGGGAGCGGGCCGCGGGCACCCCGCCCCTACCCGGCGTGTCGGCTCAACTGCCGGGCGCGACGAAGCCCTTGAGGTCGGTGAGCACCGCGGTGGCCGCCATCACGCCGAGCCCGAGGAACCAGGTCTCGTCCGAAACCGGCCGCGCCTGACCGGACTTGACCGCTCCGAGGGTCTTCCAGAGCGCGCCGCCGAGCACCGTGTCCTGGTTGGTGGAGGTGGGCGATCCGTACACGCCGTAGAAGATCCAGTCGGCGTCCGCCTTGTCGATCTGCTCGGGGCTGATCTCGACCGCGAGTTCCTTGACCCGCTCGATCGCGGGTTGCGGCAGCGGCACGTCGGTGAGGATCGTGCCGATGAACGACAGCTCCGCGTAGAGGCGGGTCTTGCCGGGCATGAAGCGCAGCGGCGTGATGGCCGGTCGCTTGTCGCCGAGCCGGGCGCCGATCGCCGTGGCGGCGGCCTGGTAGGCGTCGAGCTGGGTCTTGGCCTCGGTCTCCAGGTCGAAGGTGCTCGCGTTGAGCAGGAAGTTCTGCTTCCACGGGTAGCCGGGGCGCAGCGAGAAGACGGTCGGTGCGATCTTCGACAGCTGCGCGTACTGGTCCTGGGCGCGCAGCTGGCTGCCGAGGATCAGGTCGGGCTTGAGGGCGGCGATCGCCTCCAGGTTGAGGCTGTTGATGGTGCCGACGTTCGCCGGGCTGCCGGCCTTGTCCTTGAGGTAGGACGGCATGGTCTTCGAGCCGTCGGTGTGGACGACGCCGACCGGCTGGACGCCGAGCGACACGACGTTGTCGAGCTCGCCGGTGTCGAGGACGACGACGCGGACGGGCTTGGCGGGGAGGACGGTCTCGCCCATCGCGTGCCTGACCGTGCGGGGGTAGACGCCGGGGGCGGCGTCGGTGCCGAAGCCCTTCATCTTCTCGATCACGGTGGCGTAGTCGTCGCCGCCCTGCTTGACCGACTTCTGGTCGGGGGAGCCGCCGCCGGACGGCTTCGCAGTGCCGGGTCCGGCCGACCCGTCCGAGCTGCCGCAGGCGGTAAGGAGCCCGCCGAGGCCGAGCACGGCACCGCCGGTGAGCCCGGCGGCGAGGAAGCGGCGGCGGGAGGCGGTGCGGCGGGCGGGGGTCAGGTCGTCGGCGTTGGGGGCCACGCGACGCTCCTTCGGGATCGGCGGGCGGGTCAAGGACGGGTCGGGGGCGAGTCGGGGACGGGGCGCGGCCGCAGGGGCGGCCACGGACTCGCAACTAAGGTGAGGCTAACCTACTCCACAAGACCACGTTCATCCCGGTGGCCCGCACGCTGCCGGCGATAAGCGCCTACCGGGCCGTCCCGCCGCGCTTCGGCGCCGTCCACCCGGGCTTCCGGACCCCGGGGTCGGCGGCCTGCGGCTCAGCGCCGTCTTCCTGCAGGCGGAGTTCTTCCGCGGCGAGACGCTGCGCCGCGACACCCCCGCCCTCGTCGTCGAGGACTGAGGCCGACGGCGAAAACCGGTGACCGCGGCGGGGGACCGGCGCTATGGTCGAAGGCATGAAGCGCTCCACGGGCCTGTGCTGGTGGCCGTCCTAGGACGGCCACCACTGCATGCCTGACCAGGGCCGTCCGGGATGGACGGCCCTGTCGCGTTTCCCAGCGGGACGGGCCCGCGCCCCGGACGGCCACCACCACCGCCGTACCGAGGAGACAACCCGCATGACCGCCACGACCGCCCACCCCGTCGCTGCCGCCGTTCCCGCTCCCGTTCCCGTTCCCGCTCCCGTCGCGGCTCCGGCGGCCCGCCGCGTCCTGACCGGCGACCGCCCCACCGGCCCGCTCCACATCGGCCACTACTTCGGCACCCTGCAGAACCGGGTCCGCCTCCAGGACCAGGGCGTCGAGATGTTCATCGTCGTCGGCGACTACCAGGTCATCACCGACCGGGACATCGCCGACCGGCTCGCCGAACACACCGAGAACCTCGTCCTCGACAACCTCGCGGCCGGCCTCGACCCCGACCGCGCCACGATCTTCGCGCACAGCCGCGTCCCCGCCCTCAACCAGCTGCTGCTGCCCTTCCTCAGCCTGGTCAGCGTCGCCGAACTGAGCCGCAACCCCACCGTCAAGGACGAGATCGCCCACTCCAGCCAGGCCGTCGTCAGCGGACTGATGTTCACCTATCCCGTCCACCAGGCCGCCGACATCCTCTTCTGCAAGGCCGGCCTCGTCCCCGTCGGCCAGGACCAGCTGCCCCACCTCGAAGTGGCCCGCACCATCGCCCGCCGCTTCCACGAGCGCTACCCGCACGCCGACGGCACCGCCGTCTTCCCCCGCCCCGAGGCCGTGCTCTCCGACGCGCCGCTGCTCCTCGGCACCGACGGCGGCAAGATGAGCAAGAGCCGGGGCAACGCCGTCTTCCTCGGCGCCTCCGAGGACGAGACCGCCCGGCTGATCCGCGGCGCGAAGACCGACACCGACCGGCACATCGCCTACGACCCGGCGAACCGGCCCGAGGTCGCCAACCTCGTCCTGCTGGCCGCCCTCTGCCAGGGCCGGGCACCCGAGGACGTCGCCGCCGAACTCGGAGACGGCGGCGCGGCCGCGCTCAAGCGCACCGTCACGGAGTCCGTGAACGAGTTCTTCCGCCCGATCCGCGCCCGCCGGGCCGCGCTCGCCGCCGACCGCGGCCACCTCCGCCAAGTGCTGCGCGACGGCGCCGAGCGCGCCAACGCCATCGCGGACGCCACCCTCGCCGAGGTCAGGGAGGTCATGGGGTCGGTCTGAGGACGACGGGGCATACCACTTGCGGCGGGCCCCGCCGGATCCGACCGCACCTCACCCCCTCACGCTCCGACGCCCGCACCCTGGAAGGATCCCGGCCATGGACCAGCACCCGACCACGCCCGCCCGAGGGCTGACCCGTCCGCCGCAGCTCCGTCCGGGGGACCACGTCGTCGTGGTCGCCCCCAGTGGCCCGATCGACCCCGAGCGGCTCACCGCCGGGACCGCGATCCTGCGCTCCTGGGGGCTGCGGGTCACCGTCGCCCCGCACGTCCTCGACACCCACCCCACCCTCGGCTACCTGGCCGGCACCGACGCCAGCCGGGCCGCCGACCTGCAGGACGCCTGGCTCGACCCCACCGTCGACGCCGTCGTCTGCGCCCGCGGCGGCTACGGCGTGCACCGCGTCGTCGACCTCCTCGACTGGGCCGCGATGCGCCGCGTCCCGCCCAAGGTCCTCATCGGCTTCAGCGACGTCTCCTCTCTGCACGAGGCCTTCGCCCAGCGGCTCGGCCTCGCCACCCTCTACGGGCCGATGTGCGCGGCGGCCTCCTTCATCGAGGACGCCCCCACGGCCGAACACCTGCGCCGCACCCTCTTCGACCCCGCCACGACCACCGTCCTCACCGGATCGGCCGCCGCACCGCTCGTCCCCGGCCGGGCCCGCGGCGTCACGGCCGGCGGCTGCGTCCACGTCCTCGCGGCCGAGCGGGGCACGCCCGCCGCCCGGCCCTCCTTCGCGGGCGCCATCCTGATCCTCGAAGACGTGAACGAGCACCCGTACCAGCTCGACCGCCTCCTCACCCAGTTCCTCCGCTCCGGCGCCCTCGACGGCGTGGCCGGCATAGCCCTCGGCTCCTGGGAGGGCTGCGGGCGACCGGACCGGGTCCGCGAGGTGATGCTCGACCGCCTCGGCCCGCTCGGGGTGCCCGTGCTGTGGGAACTGGGCTTCGGCCACTGCCCCTCCACCCTCACCGTCCCGCTCGGGGTCCCGGCCGTGCTCGACGCCGACGCGGGAACGCTGACCCTGGAGGTGCCGGCCCTCGCCGCCCGGTGAGGCGTCGGCAGCGGGGAAGCGAGCGGCCCGGGCCGGGGCGGGACGGATGAGTAGGGTGCGGCCATGAACGAGGACCGCCTCACCGCCCTCGCCCTCGGACTCCTCCGGGGCCCGGGCAGCAACGCCCGTACGATCCTCGGACTCACCGGCCCTCCGGGGGCCGGCAAGTCCACCCTGGCCCGGCACCTGGTCGCCGAGGTCGAGCGCACCGAAGGCCCGGGCAGCGCCGCCTACGTCCCAATGGACGGCTTCCACCTCTCCGCTGTCCAGCTCGACCGCCTGGGCCTCACCCACCGCAAGGGCGCACCCGCCACCTTCGACACCCACGGCTACGTCGCGCTGCTGCGCCGCATCGCCGCCGACCGCTTCCAGGACATCTACGTCCCCGACTTCGACCGCACCCTCGACGAACCGGTCGCCGCCCGCCACGTCGTCCGTCCGCAGGCCCGCCTCGTCATCACCGAGGGCAACTACCTCGCCTCCACCGACGCCCCGTGGCCGGACGCCCGCCGACTGCTCCGCGAACTCTGGTACGTCGAGACCGACGACGCCCTCCGCGAGGAACGCCTCCTGCGCCGCCACCGCGACGGAGGCCGGGACGAGCCCACCGCACGCCGTTGGGTCACCGGCAACGACCACCCGAACGGCGAACACGTGAAGGCGGGCCGCCCGCTCTGTACCCGGACGGTCCCCGGCACGGGTTTGCCCGGAGCGCCGAACAGGGGTAGTGTTCTCTAGTCGCTCGGCAGGGAGCACCGGACACGCATCGGCGCGGACGGTCCCGGGGCGGCCAATCCTCTGAAACACCACTTCCCGGTCCGGGCTGGGTCGCGTCTTGTCGCGGCTCGCTGCGTATTCGGCGTGCGCGTTTAATTGGGTTGCGGTCGGACTTCGGCTGGATTCGCTTTTCGGAGCGGGGATCGGCTAGAGTTTGAAACGTCGGACGGGGCGTCAAGTCCCGGAAGAAACCGGCGAGTTGGATGACGAAGCCCCGGAAAACGGAGCGGAAAACATCTGATAAGCTGGAAACACGAAAGAACGAAGCGCCCGGAGGGCCCGCTG
>NZ_JBHVOL010000036.1:0-72714 GCF_042887925.1 Kitasatospora sp. NPDC057904 | reverse complement strand
GACTTCCTCAACCGCCTCAGCAGAGACGATCACGTCGCTCATCAGGTGTTCTTCCTTGATCGGGAGTTACACCGAAGACCGTACAGACCCCCCCGATCCGGCAAGCGAAGTCGGTAGGGCTCCCTGCTCTCACAGGTCGACTCTCCGAGAGCCACAGGCAGTCGATGCGACCGGCTTCTCACGCGGCCGGACAGGCCACGGGAAGTCGTCCTGGCCGACTTCCTCCGCCGGCCCGTTGCCCTGGTCGGTATCGCCGGGGTCGTGGGAGGTCGTCCTGGCCGACTTCCTGTGTGGCGGGCTCGGTTGTGGCGTGTCGATTTCACCGGCTTGCTCCGCTGGCCCGCTGCCTCGGCTGGTATCGCCAGGGTTGCGGGAGGTCGTCCTGGCCGACTTCCTGTGTGGTGGGCCCGGTTGTGGCGTGTCGATTTCACCGGCTTGCTCCGCTGGCCCGCTGCCCCGGTCGGCATCGCCGGGGTCGCGAGAAGTCGTCGTGGCCGACTTCCTGCGCGGCCTGCTCGTGCACGGGATTTGATCTCGCGGACTTGCGCCCTGCGTTTCCATGACTCCGCGCACGCGAGAGGAGGCCGACGTGGCCGACTTGTTCTTCCGGCCCCCGACTGCCCTCACACACAGCGACGGAAAGTCGGCCGAATCGACTTTCTGCACTGGCGGCCGCCCGCGTCTTTCGACGCCGGCTGGCCGTGGGGCGCAGGCTTGCCTGACGCTGAGACGCTGGAAGTCGGGCGGGTCGACTTTTCGGTCCGTTCCTCCCGGCTCGGTTGAGCGCTCTGGGTTGGGGTGGGGCACCAGGAGTCGGGTGGGCCGACTTTTGGTGCGGAGTGCGGGCCTCGTCGCTTGGGTGGATTCTGGCTCTGCTGGGGCAGGGGGCGCGCTGGAAGTCGGTTGGGCCGACTTTTGGCTCCGGGGTGGGGGGCGTGGGTCGGTTTGGTTTTGTGGTCCGGGTTGGGCTCGTGGGGGGCGCCAGGGGTCGGGTGGGCCGACTTTTGGCGCGGGGTGGGGCTTCGTCGTTTGGGTGGCGTTTGGCTCCGGGATGGGGCGTCGGCCGGTTCGGTTTTGTGCTCTGTGTTGGGCAGGCGGAGGCGTGAGAAGTCGGGCGGGCCGACTTTTGGCGCGAGTGGGGGGAGCCGCCGGGCCTGGACGATTGGGTTGGTGGCGTTCTGCTGTGGTGGGGCGGCGCCAGAAGTCGGGTGGGGCGACTTTCTGTGGGCCCTCAACTGGTGGGAACTCGCTCCCGTGTCGGGGCCTTCGCCCCCTCCGCGGCTCCCGTCCTGCGGGATTCGGCAGCGCGGGAGGCCAGGGCCAGCAGGGCTCCGGCGAAGCACAGGACGGCCGCTACGACGACGGCGCGGTCGGTGCCCGCCGCCAGGGCGCGGGCCGCTGCCTCGTGGCCGGGGGTGGTCGGGTGGGCGGAGGCGGCCACGGCCACCGTGACCGCCACGCCCAGGGCCGAACCCACGTACCGGGACGTGTTGTTGGCGCCGGATCCCATGGCCGCCCGGTGGGCCGGGACGCTGCTCACCGCGAGCCGGGCGAGGGCGGCGTTCAGCACGCCGCTGCCGATGCCCGCGACCGCGAGCCCGGGCGCCAGCCGTGCCCAGGTGGAGTCCGGGCCCAGCCCGTACAGGCCGGCCTCGCCGATGCCGCAGATCAGCAGCCCGACCGCGACCTGGGTGGTCGCCGCCAGGTGGGCCGCGAGCCGTCGGGCCTGGAGGGCGGCGAGGACCGAGAGGCCCGACCAGATGGCCAGCACCCCGCCGACCGCCAGCCCGGAGAGGCCGAGGACGCCCTGGAGCAGGGTGGGCAGGTAGCTCATGAAGCCGACCATCGACAGCCCGGTGAACATCGCCCCGCCGGTGGCCGCGATGAAGCCGGGGCTGCGGAACAGCGAGAGGTCCAGCATCGGCTCCCGGACCTTGGCTTCGACCAGGGCGAACAGTGCGAGCAGCAGCACCCCGGCCGCCAGCAGCACCAGTACTGCGGGCCGGCCCCAGCCGGTGCGGCCCTCGGCCAGTCCGGCGATCAGCAAGGTCGTTCCGGCGGCGAGGGTGAGGACGCCCCAGGGGTCGAGCGGGCGCGGCCGGTCGGCCCGTGACTCGGAAAGGACGGCCGAGGCGAGGGCCGCGAGCGCCGCGGACACGACGGCGAGCCCGCCGCCGACCGCCCGCCACCCGGCCCACTGCGCGACCAGCGCGCCGTAGACCGGGCCGATCGCGATGCCCAGGCCGACCGCCGCACCCCACACGCCGAGCGCCCTGATCCGGGCCGGTCCGGGTGGGAACGCGTGGCTGATCAGCCCGAGCGCGGGCGCCAGGATCGCCGCCGAACCGGCGCCGAGCAGCACCCGGGCGGTGAGGTAGGCGGCGCCGCCGGGGGCGAGGGCGGCGAGCGCCTCGGAGGCGGCGAACAGCAGTACGCCGAAGGTGAAGACGCGCTTGCGCCCGTGGTCGTCGGCCGCGCTGCCGGCGGTGAGCAGCAGGGCCGAGATGCCGACGAGGGTGCCGGTGAGGATCCAGGTGCGGCCGCCGGCCCCGAGGTGGGCCGCCTCGGCGGTGGCGGCGAGCGAGGCGGTGGGGGCGGTGTAGGCGACGGTGACCAGCGCGGTGGCGACCGCGGCGGTGAACAGGGTGGCACCGGGCCGGACGGGCACGGGGCCGGTTACGGGGCCGGTTGGTGCGGGGGACATCGGCGTTCCCTCCGGGAGCGGCGGTGGGTCCAGTGGGTCTGGTGAATGAACCTGCTTTCCGGGCAGCACGCTACCACCAAGAGTCTGTTGATTGAACCCACTGGGCGACTGGACTACGCTGACCGCCATGGCGCTCGGAACCGACTACGAACTGCAGGACTGCGCACTCGCCCGCGCCCTGGAGGTGGTCGGCGAGCGCTGGAGCCTCCTGATCGTGCGTGACGCCTTCTACGGCGTGCAGCGCTTCAACGACTTCCTCGTCCACCTCGGCATCCCGCGGGCCGTCCTCACCGCCCGCCTCAACACGCTCGTCGCCGCCGGCGTCCTGCGCAAGGAGCCGTACCAGTACGCGCCGCTGCGCCACGGCTACCTGCTCACCGAGGCCGGACTCGAACTGTGGGCGCCGCTCTACCTGTTGAGCCGCTGGGGCGGTCGGCACGCCACCCCGGACGGTCCGCGCCACCTCTTCGCGCACGCCGCCTGCGGCACGGACCTCGACCGCACGGGCGCGTGTCCGCACTGCGGCCGGTTCGTCCCGCCCGCCGAAGTCGTGATCCGGCCCAACCCCGGCCGCGGCGGCGCCCCGCGCACCGACCCGGTCTCGCTCGCGCTGGCCGGCCCGCACCGGCTGCTCGAACCACTCGCCTCGGCCGCTTCCTAGCCCGCCCGGGCGTTCCCTGGCCCACCCGCCCGGCTGCCGTCTGGCCTGCCGGTCGCCGCCCACCCGCCCGGTCGCCGCCTGCCCCGCCCGGCTGCCGTCCGGCCTGCCGGTCGCCGCCCGGCCCCGCCGGGGCGCGGGGACGCCGACGAGGCCGCCGGCACCGTGCCGACGGCCTCGCGACGCTCGCGGCCGGCGCCTACGAGTGGAAGCCGACCTCCGGGTTCTCCGCCGTCGGCCCGTCGAGGATCGGCTGGTCGACGCCCTTCAACTGCAGGTCGAAGAAGGCCGCGACGTACTCGCGCGTGAGCGAGAGCGCGCGCCGGGCGGGGATCGTCCGGCCGGTGTCGGGGAGGCCGAGTGCGTCGAGGAACAGCGGGAAGTCGGTGAACGAGGGGTGGTTGGTGCCCGCGACGGTCAGCCAGCGCTTCCAGCCGTCGAGGTTGGGCCAGCTCTCGGTCCAGCTGGTGTCCTCCTCGCCGTCCGGCAGGGGGTGGCCGATCATCATGAACGGCTTGCCGCCGATGCCGGAGGCGGGCACGGTGACGTCCATGCTGCCGTCCAGGTCCACGCCGGCCTGGATCCGGTCGTCGGTGAGCAGGGCCGGGACGGTCGCCGCACCACCGGCGGAGTGGCCGGCCATGCCGATGCGGTCGGGGTCGATCATGCGCGAGTAACGCCAGGCGGGGTGGGGGTGGGCGGTCAGCTGGTCGAGGACGAAGGAGGCGTCCTTCGCGCGGCTGCGGTCCAGGCCCGCCCAGGCCTCCGGCGTCTTCAGCTGGCCGCACATGACGCAGGGGAGCGTCTGCCCGTCGGGGAAGGTCGTTCCGGTGTTCTCGTAGGTGTGGTCGATCAGCGCGACGACGTAGCCGCGGCTGGACAGGTCCTCGGCGAGGCTGGTCAGCGAGGTGCGCGGCATCGTGAAGCCGGGCGAGAGGAGGATCAGCGGGTACCGGCCGGGCGCGGGGCGCGCGTCGGACTCGGCCCAGGTCCGGGTGGCGGTGATCGCCTCGGTCGGGATGGTGTTGCCCGGCAGCTTCGCGTCCAGCAGCATCCGCGCGGCCTCGGGCGTCATGTACGGGGCCGGGCCGCCGGTGCCCGCCTTGGCGGGGTAGTACATCGACACCATCAGCTGGCGCGGACCCGCCGACGGCACCCACGGGTCGGGCCGGTCCTGGTCGACGAGGTGCAGGATCTCCCGCCCGACCGCGTGCGGCCCGGTCGGGCGCGGGAGTTCGACGTGGACGGCGGCCGGCGTGGTGGCCGGGGTGCCGGCGGTGCCGGGAGAGGTGGCCGCGGCGGCCGCGGGTGGGGAGGCGGCGAGCGCGGGTGCGGCGGCGACGACGGACAGCGGCAGGGCGAGCAGCAGGGCCGCCGCCGCGGCAGTGCGACGAATTCCGGTCATGCGAGGACCGTATGTGCCGCGCAAGGGAATTGACGTCGCCTCAGCGGCGTAGGGGTTCCACCGGAGAGTACGACGGCCGTCGACATACGGCCCCTACGGGCACCCCTAGGGGTGCACCGGCCCCGCCGTCGGGCGACCGACTCCGGGCGTCAGGCGATCGACTCCAGGATCGTCGCGTTCGCCAGGCCGCCCGCCTCGCACATCGTCTGCAGCGCGTACCGCGCGCCGCGCCGGCGCATCTCGTGGACCAGGGTGGTCATCAGGCGGGTGCCGCTCGCGCCCAGCGGGTGGCCGAGGGCGATCGCGCCGCCGTTGACGTTGAGCCGGGCCGGGTCGGCGCCGGTCTCCCGGAGCCAGGTCAGGACGACGCTCGCGAAGGCCTCGTTCACCTCGAACAGGTCGATGTCGGCGAGCGAGAGCCCCGAGCGGCGCAGCACCTTGTCGGTGGCGGGCAGCACGCCGGTGAGCATCAGCAGCGGGTCCGAGCCGGTGACCGCGAAGGAGTGCAACCGGGCCAGCGGGCGCAGGCCGAGCCGGGCGGCGGTCTCGCTGCTGGTGATCAGGACGGCGGAGGCGCCGTCGTTGATCGGGCTGCTGTTGCCCGCCGTCACCGACCACGAGATCTGCGGGAAGCGCTCCGCGTAGCCCGGGTCCTCGAAGGCGGGGCGCAGCCCGGCGAGCACCTCGGGGGTGGTGCCCGGCCGCACCGACTCGTCCATGGTCACGAGCCCGTTCGGGGTGGGGACCAGTGCGAGTTCGGCCGTGAACAGGCCGTCCGCGTGGGCCCGTGCCGCCTTGGCGTGCGAGTCGGCGGCGAAGGCGTCCATCTCCTCGCGCGAGATCGACCACTTCGCGGCGATCAGCTCGGCGCTGACGCCCTGCGGGACCAGCCCGCCGGGGTAGCGGGCGGCGACGGACGCGCCGAACGGATCGGCGCCGGGCGGCACGTTGGACCACATCGGCACGCGGCTCATCGACTCGATCCCGCAGGCGACCACGATGTCGTAGGCGCCCGCGATCACGCCCTGCGCGGCGAAGTGCACCGCCTGCTGGGAGGAGCCGCACTGCCGGTCGACCGTGGTCGCCGGGACGGAGTCCGGGAACCCGGCCGCGAGCCACGCGTAGCGGGTGGTGTTCATCGCCTGCTCGGCGACCTGGTCGACGCAGCCGCCGATCACGTCGTCGACCAGGGCCGGATCGATGCCGCTGCGCCCGATCAGGGCCTGGAGCGTGTGCGCGAGCAACTCGACCGGGTGGACGCCGGCCAGCGAGCCTCCCGGCTTGCCCTTGCCGACGGGGGTGCGGACGGCTTCGACGATCACGGCGTCACGCATGACGGCCGCCCTTCTTGGGTGTTGGGGACCTGAGAGGGTAGTTGGAAAAGCAAACTCACTATAGATCTAGTGAGTTCGAGAATCCAACCCTATCGGGCTCGTCGCCGCCTCGCCGCTTCCGCCTCTCCGCTTCCGTTCCCCTCCGGTTCCGTCCCTCCGCTTCTGCCGCTTCCGCCTCTCCGCGCCGGCTACACCGCCGTCGCGAACTCGTTCTGCAACCTGCGCAGCAGCGCCGTCCCCGCCGAATCGGCCGACCGCCCGCTGTTGACCAGGACTACCACCCCCACCTGCTTCTCCGGATCGAAGGCGACGAAGGACCGGAACCCGCCCGTGCCGCCGTTGTGCCAGATCTGGAGGTGACCGCCCTGCTGGGTGTGCAGGCGGTGGCCGAGCCACCCCAGGTGCATCCAGGCGAACGGGTTGACGCGGTGCCGCACCTCCCTGGTGAGCGAGATCGCGGGCGCCAGCGGCCCGTCCGGCTCGCGGCCGGCGGCCAGCTGGGCCCGCAGGAGTATCGAGAGGTCGGCGGCGGTCGAGCGGAGCGCCCCCATGCCTCCCAGGTCGGCGAGGTCCCAGTACGGCACCGGCCGTGCGGCCGCCGAGTGCCCCCGGGCGAGCCGGTCGGAGTGCTCCTCACCGGGCGTCACGACGGTGTCCCCGAGCCCGAGCGGCGCGCAGACCTCGCGGCGCACCAGCTCCTCGTACCCGACCCCGGCCCGCTCGGCCAGCGCGAGACCGAGCAGCCCGGCGCCGAGGTTGGAGTAGCGGAAGCTGCGCCCGGGCGCCGAGCGCAGCTTGGTGCGGCCGAGTCCGGCGAGGACGTGCTCCGCTGTGCAGTGCGCGTACGGATCGGACCGGCGCGAGGTGAACAGACTGGCCACCAGGACGCCCCGGGGCAGGCGGGGGAGTCCCGAGGTATGCGTGGCGAGGTCCTTCAGGGTGATCTCCCGACCGCCCCGGACGGGGAGCGCGGTGCCGCCGGGGAGCAGTGCGGCGACCGGCTCCTCCAGCGCGGTGGAGCCGTCGAGCACCATCCGGGCGAGCGCGAGCGAGGTGAACACCTTGGTGACGGAACCGATTTCGAACAGCGTGCGCGGTCCGGGCGCGCCGCCGCCCGGACCGGTGCGCCCGGCACCGTGGATCTCCACGGCGCCGCCGGCCAGCCCGGCGACCACCGCGCCGACGTGCTGGCCCGCGAGCCGGTCGGCCGTCCGCTGGACGAGGCAGGCGAGTTCGTTCATGACTGTGAGCCTAGGCCCGCCCACCTGCCGATTCGTCAGCCCTCATGGTGATCTGCGCCGCCTCCCCGTGCGTCCCCGGGAGTACGCCCCGCTGCGCTCGCCGAAGTACAGGCGAAGTACGGGCGGAATGCGGGGCGACGTACGGGCCGGGCGAAGTACGGGCGAAGTACGGGCGGGGCGCGTCAGCAGGTCAGGTTCGCCCCCGGATCCACGCCGAGGAGCTGCGCGAACCCCTGGTACAGGCTGACCCGGTGCTGCATCTGCGCCGGGTTGTTGCCGTTGCACTCCAGCGTGCCGTTGATGCTGCGGATCGTCTCGCCGAAGCCGGCGCCGTTGACCATCGCGTCGTGCGCGGTCATGGTGCCCGGCCCGTTCTGGGTGTTCCAGTACCAGAGGCCGGTCTTCCAGGCGACGGCCGGATCGGTCTCCACCAGGCCCGGACTGTCCAGCAGGTCGATCCCGAGCGAGTCCCCGGCGGCCTTGTAGTTGAAGTTCCAGCTGAGCTGGATCGGCCCGCGCCCGTAGTACGCGGCCTGCCCGGCCGGGCACCCGTAGGGCTGCGAAGCGTCGCAGTAGTGCGGGTAGTTGGCGGTGTTCTGCTCGACGACGTAGACCAGCCCGCCGGTCTCGTGGCTGACGTTGGCGAGGAACGCGGCGGCCTCCTGCCGGCGGACGGTGTCGCTGCCGGTGGTGGTGAAGCCGGGGTAGGCGGGGAGCGCGTCGAGGAGGCCCTGGTAGGTGTAGAAGGGGTTCCGGTTCGGGAACATCTGCTCGAACTGGGCCTGGCTGACCGGGAATCCGTCCGGACCGGGCTGGGTGGGGGTCGGTGTGGGCGACGGGTCGCCGGAGCCGCCGCAGGCGCCCTGGTCGGACCAGACGCCGGAACCGCCGGTACTGGGCGGCTCGTTCTGAGTCCACCACTTGGCGGTCCAGTTGTGCCCGCCGTACGAGACGGCGGCTCCGCCGGTGTACACGGCCGAGGAGCTCCACGGCGTGCCGCAGGTGGCGGCGCCGGCGCCGGCCGGGAAGAGCAGGAGGACGGCCAGCGCCGTCGTCATGGCGGAGAGCAGCGCGAATGCGCGTTTGACTGACACGTCATCACCCTCGTGCAGTGGGGGAGTTGTGGGGGTGATGACGACTGAACCGCTATGGTCTATACCTGTCAAGGGGTTTGGTCAAAGGCGCTTACGAAATCCGAAAGGGACCCCGCCCCGCCCTACGGCGCCAGTGCCGCCCGCAGCCGCGCCGCGACCTCGGCCGCCGCAGCCTCGTCCGGGTACGTCCCGCGCGGCCAGAAGAAGCCGCGCAGCCCGTCCCTCGGATTGCGCGGCACGACGTGGACGTGGAGGTGCGGCACCGACTGGCTGATCCGGTTGTTCGCCGCGACGAAGCTCCCGGCCGCGCCCAGCCCGCGCTCCACGGCGGCGGCCACCCGCTGGACCCGCAGGAAGAACGGCCCCACGTCGGCGGCCGGCAGGTCGGCGAGGGTGCGGTGGTGGGTGCGCGGGACGACGAGGACGTGCCCGGGGAAGAGCGGTCGGCGGTCCAGGAAGGCCACCGCCGCCTCGTCGTCCAGCACCCGGTGCGCGGGCTCGGTGCCGGCGACGACCGCACAGAAGACGCAGTCCATCCGCCCATTCAAGCCGCCGCCCGCGGCCCGGGCACCTCCGCCGCGCGAACGGACGCAGGCGGAGCGAACCGGAGCGAACAACGTGAACCGACGCGAACCGGCGCGGACGGATGCGGGCCGACGCGGACGGACAGGCCGGGCTCCGGCAGCCCCTACTCGTACCGGTACTGCAGCGCGTCCCGCTCGTCCTGCTCGATCATCTCGATGGTCAGCCCGCCGTCCCGCAGGTGCGAGAGCGTGACCGCCGCCGAGCTCGGCTGTGCGTCCTTGGCGAGCCAGTTCTCCGGCTTCCACGCCGAACCGCGCAGGAACGACTTCGGGCAGTGCGCGTACACCTCCTCGACGCCCACGACGATCGCGCTGCGCGGCGGCTTGCCGACGGCCGTCAGCCGGCGCAGCAGCTCCGGGTCGGTGGACACGCAGGCCCGCCCGTTGACGCGCAGGGTGGTGTCCCGCCCGGGGACGACGAAGAGCAGCCCGACCCGGCCGTTCTCCAGGATGTTGTTCAGGGTGTCCAGGCGCTTGTTGCCGGTGGCGTCCGGTATGGCCAGCGTGTACTCGTCGAGCACCGAGACGAGCCCGGCCGGCCCGCCGCGGGGCGAGACGTCGCAGCGGCCCCCGGCGTCGGAGCTGGCCACGAAGACCATCGACGAGCAGGCGATCAGCTGCCGCGCGACCTCGTGCAGCCGGTCCACCTGCTTCTGGCGCGCCCGTTGGCCGGGCTGTTCGTAGACCTCGCGCAGCTGCTCGGCGGTGCGCAGGGCGCCGGCGTCGAGCGCGGCGAAGAGGCCGTGCGGCCCGTCCTGCCCGGCGGTTGACGGAAGGGAAGTTTCCGATGTGCTGGTCATACCGGCGAATCTAGCCGGGCGGGTCAAGGCACCGGCCGGGGCGAATCCGAGTCCACCCCTCCCCACCAGCGCTTTTCCGCCGATTCCGCTGATAATGGGGCCAAGGACTTCCGCGGGAGGTGGTGGTCGTGATCGTCAGGATCTGGGCCGGGCAGGTCATGGCCGGGCGCGTCGAGGAATTCTGCACGCTGCTCACGACGAAGGTGATCCCGCAGCTCGGCAGCACCGACGGCTGCCTGGGCGGCGAGCTGCTGCGCTCGGTGACCGAGGACGGGCACCGGGTGCTCGTGGTCAGCCGGTGGCGCGACGAGGAGGCCCTGCGCGGGTACGCCGGGCCGATGTGGCGGATCCGGCCGGTCTGGTCCGAGGGGGAGCTGAGCTACCTCGCGCACCCGCCCGTGGTCAGCCACTTCATGCCGATCGCCGCACCCGCCAGGCTCTGAGGCCCGCCGGGCTCGGCGGCCCGCCAGGTTCTGGGGCCCGCCGGGCTTTGGCACTCGGCGGCCTCAGATCTGCAGCGGCACCGGGTGGATCTCGTCCGCCGGGTGGCCCGTACGCGTGTGGACGCGCTGCACGGCCTCCTTGGACGGCGCGTCGGAGAGGCAGTACACCGTGCCCGATTCGGGGTCGGCCCACGCCTGCTCGAACCGCACGCCCTCGTCGCCCTGAACCGCCAGGTCGGCGTCGTGGGCCGCCTTGAGCTGGTCGCCGGTGATCCCGGCCATCCCGTGGTGGACGTCCATGAACTTCATCGTTCTCGCCTCCACAGCTCCGGACCCCGGAGCTTCCTCACCTTCCGTGAACACCCCCACCATCACCAGCCTGCGCCCCCACCCCGCCGACCACCACCGCACGGCCGCGCGCCCACGGTCGCCCCGCGATCACGAGCGCCCCGCGACCACGAGCGCGCCGCGACCACGAGCGCGCCGCGCATTCCCCGCCCTCACGTGAAACAGCCCACAGCGAAAGCCTCTCGCTGGCCTTGCGCGCGCCGTGGCACAATGACCGCAACAGCAGTGACGTTCAGCGCACTCCGGGGTCGGTGAAAATCCGAACCGGCGGTTACAGTCCGCGACCCGTCCGCAGCCAGCGGGCGGTTGACCAGGTGAAATTCCTGGACCGACGGTTAAAGTCCGGATGGGAGGCGTGCGCGGGCGGACGAAGAGCAGTACCCGTGGCCCCCCGGTGGTCCGCGGGAAGGTGGACGGCGGGAGCGCACGCGCTTCCGTGCCGGGCGAGCGATCTCCCGGCTGCTGCGGTACCCCGGAGACGGGTGTGCCACCGGCTCCGTGCACCGGTGCCCGTCCGTGTCATCTCCCCTTGCCGCCCCGGAGTCCGCGCCCCAAGCGCGAGGAGAACCCGGGTGTTCACCGGCATCATCGAAGAGCTCGGCGAGGTCGTGTCGATCGAGGAGATCGGCGACTCCTCGCGAATCCGCCTGCGCGGCCCGGTGGTTTGTTCCGGTGCGCGTCACGGCGACTCGATCGCGGTCAACGGCGTGTGCCTGACGGTGGTCGACACCCCCGAGCAACTGGCGGCCGGCACCGGCGAGTTCAGCGCCGACGTGATGGCGGAGACGCTGCACCGCTCCAGCCTGGGCGAGCTCGCACCGGGCTCGCCGGTCAACCTGGAGCGCGCCATGGCGCTCGGCGACCGGCTCGGCGGCCACCTCGTCCAGGGGCACGTCGACGCGACCGGCAGGCTGCTGGCCCGCGAGCCCGGCGAGCGCGACGCGGCCGGCGAACTCCGCTGGGAGGTCCTGCGGTTCAGCCTCCCGGAGACCATCTCCCGCTACCTGGTGGAGAAGGGCTCGATCACCGTCGACGGCGTGAGCCTCACCGTGGTCGAGGCCGCCCGCGACAGCTTCACCGTCAGCCTGATCCCCGCCACCCTCGCGCTGACCACGCTCGGCGCGAAGACCGTCGGCGCGAGCGTCAACCTGGAGGTGGACGTGCTCGCCAAGTACGTGGAGCGGCTGCTGGAGTCCCGCACCCTGCCGAACCTCCCCAACCTCCCCAACCTGAACGGCCTGAACGGCCTGAACGACCTCGACACCGCGAACGAAACCACGGGGGAATCCAAGTGAGCTGGCTGAGCTCCGAAGCCTTCACCGTCCTCGGCGAGCACGTGAAGTGGGCCGACATGATCGGCAACGTGTTCGGCCTGACCGGACTCGCGCTCGGCTGGCGCCGCTCGGTGTGGAGCTGGCCGGTCCAGCTGCTCTCCGGCGCCGTGCTGATCGCCGCCTACCTGGGCGGCCATGTCCCGGGCCTGATCGGCAAGCAGCTGATCGTCATCGTCACCGCCGCCTGGGGCTGGGCCCAGTGGCAGCGTGGCCGCCGGGACACCGGCACGATCGCCGTGCGCTTCGCCACCTGGCCCGAGCGGGCGGCCCTGGTGGCCGGCACCGCCGCCGGGACGGTCGCGCTCGGGCTGCTGTTCAAGGCCTACCCGACGCTCTCCTGGAGCCCCTGGTCGGACGCCTACATCTTCGTCGGCACGCTGGCCGCGATGGTCGCCCAGGCGCGCGGCTGGCTGGAGTTCTGGTTCGCCTGGATCGCCGTCGACGTGGTCGGCGTCCCGCTCGCGTTCAACAGCGGCTACACCTTCTCCGGCCTCACCTACTCGATCTACTTCGTCCTGGTGCTGCTCGGCCTGCGCGCGTGGTGGCTGAGCACCCGTGAGCAGCGTCCCCAGTCCGCCACCGTCCCGCAGGGAGTCACCGCATGAGCCGCCAGAGCAGCTTGACGACCCGTCAGAACGACGGCGACGCCGACGAGTTCGTCCTCGACCCGGTCGAGCGGGCGATCGCCGACATCGCCCTCGGCCGCGCCGTGATCGTGGTCGACGACGAGGACCGCGAGAACGAGGGCGACATCGTCTTCGCCGCCTCCGCCGCGACGCCCGAGCTGATGGCCTTCACCATCCGCTACAGCTCCGGCGTGATCTGCGCCCCGATGACCGGCGACGAGCTCGACCGGCTCAAGCTGCCGCCGATGACGCAGGTCAACGAGGACCGCAAGGGCACCGCGTACGCCGTCTCGGTGGACGCCCGCGAAGGGGTCGACACCGGCATCTCCGCCGCCGACCGCGCCCGCACCGTCCGCCTGCTGTCCTCGGCCGGCACCGAGCCCGGCGACCTCACCCGCCCCGGCCACGTCTTCCCGCTGCGCGCGGTCGAGGGCGGCGTGCTGGTCCGCCCCGGCCACACCGAGGCCGCGGTCGACCTGGCCCGGCTCGCCGGGCTGGCGCCGGCCGGCGCGATCGCCGAGGTGGTCAACGACGACGGCACCATGGCCCGCCTGCCCGAACTGGTCGCCTTCGCCCGCGAGCACGGCCTCGCGATCATCTCCATCGAGGACCTGATCGCCTACCGCCGCCGCACCGAGCTGCACGTCGACCGTGCCGCGACCACCGCCCTGCCCACCGTCCACGGCGAGTTCACCGCCGTCGCCTACAAGGGCACCATCGACGGCGTCGAGCACATCGCCCTGGTCGCCGGCGGACTCGGCCCGGACGGGCGGCTGCCGGAGGGCGAGGACGTGTTGGTGCGCGTCCACTCCGAGTGCCTCACCGGCGACGTCTTCGGCTCGCTGCGCTGCGACTGCGGCCCGCAGCTGGAGGCCTCGCTGCGCCGGGTCGCCGAGTCCGGCCGCGGCGTCGTCCTCTACCTGCGCGGGCACGAGGGCCGGGGGATCGGCCTGGCCCACAAGCTGCGCGCCTACGAGCTCCAGGAGCAGGGGCGGGACACCGTCGACGCCAACCTCGACCTCGGTCTGCCGGCCGACGCCCGCGACTACAGCATCGGCGCCCAGATGCTCGTCGACCTCGGCGTGCGCTCGCTGACGCTGCTCACCAACAACCCCGAGAAGCTCACCGCGCTCACCGAGCACGGCCTCAAGGTCAAGGGGCGTGAATCGGTCGAGGTCGCGCCGGGCGAGCACAACCTGCGCTACCTGCGCACCAAGCGCGACCGGATGGGCCACGACCTGCCCGGCCTCGGCTCCTGACCGCCCCGAGCCCACCCGCACCAACCCACCCGCACGACGCACAGGACAGGAAGTAGCGAACATGAGCGGCCACGGAGCCCCCGAGCTGACCATCGACGGCGCCGCCGACCTCAAGGTCGCGGTCGTCGCCGCCCAGTGGCACGACCAGGTGATGAACGGCCTCCTGGACGGCGCCCACCGGGCGCTCAAGGAACTGGGCGTCACCGAGCCGACCGTGCTGCGCGTGCCCGGCACCTTCGAGCTGCCGGTGGCCGCCAAGCGCCTCGCCGACCGCGGCTACGACGCCGTGATCGCCCTCGGCGTCGTCATCCGCGGCGGCACCCCGCACTTCGACTACGTCTGCCAGGCGGCCACCGCCGGCCTCACCCAGGTCAGCGTGGACACCGGTGTTCCGGTCGGCTTCGGCGTGCTGACCTGCGACAACGACGAGCAGGCGCTCGACCGCGCGGGCCTGCCCGGCTCCGCCGAGGACAAGGGCCACGAGGCCGTCACGGCCGCCGTCGCCACCGCGGTGACGCTGCGCGACCTCGGCTGACGCACGCGTCACCGAGCGCATCACCGATCGCGCCGGCACGCGAGTCACCGATCGCGCCGCCACGCGCGTCACCGATCGCATCACCACGCGCGCACGGTCCCGGACCGTGGACGTCCAATGGACTGTCCACGGTCCGGGACCGTTTACCGTCGGTCCGCCCGCACGCCGTAAGGTGAGTCCCATCATGGCTTCGAAGACATTCGAGGAGCTCTTCGCCGAGCTCCAGCAGAAGGCCGCCACCGGCGACCCCTCGTCCTCCCGCACCGCGCAGCTCGTCCAGCAGGGCGTCCATGCGATCGGCAAGAAGGTCGTCGAGGAGGCCGCCGAGGTCTGGATGGCCGCCGAGTTCCAGTCGGACGAGCAGACGGCCGAGGAGGTCTCGCAACTCCTCTACCACCTTCAGGTGATGATGATCGCCCGTGGCCTGACGCTCGACGACGTCTACAAGTACCTCTAACAGACCGCTCCCACCAGCACCCCTCCCAACAGGTAAGGAACCGACCTCCCATGCTGCGCATCGCCGTCCCCAACAAGGGTTCTCTCTCGGGTCCCGCGGCGGAGATGCTCCATGAGGCCGGCTACCGCCAGCGGAAGGACCCCAAGGAGCTCGTTCTCGTCGACCCGAACAACGAGGTCGAGTTCTTCTTCCTGCGCCCGCGCGACATCGCTGTCTACGTCGGCTCCGGCCGCCTGGACGTCGGCATCACCGGCCGCGACCTGCTGCTGGACTCGCACTCCAACGCCGAGGAGGTGCTCGCGCTCGGCTTCGCCGGGTCGACCTTCCGCTTCGCGCGTCCCCTGGGCGTCCCGGTCGAGGACGTGAAGGGCCTGGAGGGCCTGCGCATCGCGACCTCCTACACCGGCCTGGTCGAGCAGCACCTCGCCGACCACGGCGTGAAGGCGACGGTCACCAAGCTGGACGGTGCCGTGGAGACCGCGGTGCAGCTGGGCGTCGCCGACGTGATCGCCGACGTCGTGGAGACCGGCACCAGCCTGCGCAACGCGGGCCTGGAGGTGTTCGGCGAGCCGATCCTGATCTCCGACGCCGTCGTGATCCGGCCGAAGGGCGCCGGCGAGGACCCGGCGGTGGAGCAGTTCCTGCGCCGCCTCCAGGGCGTGCTGGTGGCCCGCCGCTACGTGCTGATGGACTACGACATCCGCGCGGAGAACGTGAGCGCCGCCGTGGCCCTCACCCCGGGCCTGGAGTCGCCGACCGTCTCCCCGCTGCACACCGAGGGCTGGGTGGCCGTGCGCGCGATGGTGCTCCGCAAGGAGGCGCAGCAGATCATGGACGACCTGTGGGGCATCGGCGCCCGGGCGATCCTGGTCACCAACATCCACGCCTGCCGCCTCTGACCTCGCGTCCCGCGGGCCTCCGGTCCGCGCGCAGGTAAGCAAGGGTTGAATGGGGCGGGGACGCCGACCGGCGTCCCCGCCCTCGCGCTGTCCGCCGCCGGACAACCCCTGACCGAACCGCCCCCGACCGAACCACCCCCACCGGAGATCCACGTGTCCACGCCCGTCGAGTACCCCGTCACCTGGGCCCCGCGCCGCACCCGTGCCGTGCTGCTGCCGGTCTGCGCGCTGCTGGTGGTGCTGTTCGCCGGGATGGCGCTCGTGCTCCCGGAGACCTGGCAGCTCAACGACCGGATCATGATGCTGTGCAGCGGCGTCGCGTTCGCGTGCGTCGGCCTGATGCTGGCCCGCCCCCGGGTGACGGCGGACGCGGAGGGCGTGACGGTGGTCAACTTCGTGCGCCGCCGCCGACTGGCCTGGGCCGAGATCGTCCGGGTCAACTTCCGCCAGGGCGACCCGTGGGCCACGCTCGACCTGTCCGACGGCACCTCGCTGGCCGCCGTCGGCATCCAGTCCGGCGTCGGCAAGGCCCAGGCGATCGCCAACGCCCGCGCGCTGCGCGACCTCGTCGAGTACCACGCGCACGCCGCCTGAGCAGGGCCCGAACGCTCCTCCCGGAATCGAACCGCGGCCGAACCGCGGCCGAACCGCAGCCGAGCTGCGGCCGAACCGCAGCCGGATCGCGGTCGGATAACGGTCGAAACGGCTATGGTCTACGCTGGTAAAAGCGGGGCAAAGTTGCCGCCCCGCCCGACACGACCTGAGGAGTGACACTCCCCCTCGATGGACGATCCGTCCGGTAGTAGTACCTGCGCCGCCTCACTTCCGGCCCCCGGAAGGCAGGCGGCACTGTGATCACCGCCTGGCTGCTGTTGTTCGCGGCCGTCCTGCTCATCCTCGCCAACGGCCTCTTCGTGGCCGCCGAGTTCGCCTTCGTGACCGTCGAGCGCGGGGCGGTGGAGCGCGCCGCCGAGGCCGGCGACGCCAAGTCCCGCCGGGTCGCGCGGGCCCTGCGCCACCTCTCCTTCGAGCTCTCCGGCGCCCAGCTGGGCATCACCGTCACCTCGCTGGTGGTCGGCATGCTCGCCGAGCCGGCGCTGTCGACCCTGCTGAGCCCGGTGTTCGATGCCATCGGCCTGCCCGACGCGGCCGCCCACGCCACCGCCGTGATCCTCGGCATGCTGCTGGCGACCGTCCTGCAGATGGTGATCGGCGAGCTGGTCCCGAAGAACTGGGCCATCTCCCGACCGCTCCAGGTGGCCCGCGCGGTGGCCGCGCCGCACATGGCGTTCTCGCGCGCCTGCCGTCCGCTGATCAGCTTCCTCAACGGGGCCGCCGACCGTACGGTCCGCGCCTTCGGCATCGAGCCGCAGGAGGAGCTGGCGCACGCCCGCACCCCGGCCGAACTGGTCTCGCTGGCCCGGCACTCCGCCAAGGCCGGCGCGATAGACGAGGAGTCGGCGACGCTGTTCGTCCGCACCCTCGGCCTCGGCGAGCTCACCGCGGAGTCAGTGATGACGCCGCGCGTGGACGTCGCCGCGCTGCAGCGCGACGCGACCGCCTCCGACGTGGTCAACCTCACCCGGGCGACCGGCCTGTCCCGCTTCCCGGTCTACACCGACAGCCTGGACGAGGTCACCGGCACCGTGACGCTCAAGGACGCGCTGGCCGTCCCGGCCGTCCACCGCGGTCGGACCAGGGTCGCCGAGCTGGCCTCGCCGCCGCTCCTGGTGCCCGAGACGCTGCCCGCCGAGCGCCTGCTCGACCAGCTGCGCCGGCTCCAGCCGATGGCGATCGTGGTCGACGAGTACGGCGGCACTGCCGGCGTCGTCACGGTCGAGGACATCGTCGAGGAGATCGTCGGCGAGGTGCAGGACGAGCACGACCCGGCCGACAGCCCCGAGCTGGTCCCGCTGCCGCCCGTCGACGGCCGGCCGGTCTGGGAGGCCGACGGCCGCGCCCGGACCGACCAGCTGGAGGCCATCGGCCTGCACGCCCCGGAGGGCCCGTACGAGACGCTGGCCGGCCTGGTCGCGGACCTGCTCGGCAGGCTGCCCCAGCCGGGCGAGCAGGCCCACCTGCCGGGCTGGCTGCTGACCGTGGAGGCGGTCGACCGGCACCGCACCAGCAAGGTCCGGGTGGAGCGCAGCACCGCGCACCCGGAGTTCGACGACGAGGACGGGACCCGATGACCGCGCTCCAACTGGCCGTCGCCCTCCTGCTCCTGCTCGGCAACGCGTTCTTCGTCGGAGCCGAGTTCGCGGTGATCTCGGTGCGCCGCAGCCAGATCGAACCGCTCGCCGAGGCGGGCCACAAGCGCGCCCGCACCGTGCTGCACGCGCTGTCGAACGTCTCCGCGATGCTCGCCGCCGCCCAACTGGGCATCACCGTCTGCTCGCTGGGCCTCGGCGCGCTCGCCGAGCCGACCATCGCGAGCCTGCTGGAGGGCCCGTTCCACGCGATCGGGATCCCGTCCGGCCTGATGCACCCGCTGTCGTACGGGATCTCGCTGGCCGTCGTGGTCTTCCTGCACATGGTGATGGGCGAGATGGTGCCGAAGAACATCGCCCTGGCCGGGCCGGAGAAGGCCGCGCTGTGGCTCGGCCCGCCGCTGGACCGCCTGGCCCGCTGGCTGGCCCCGGTGATCGGCTTCCTGAACGCCTTCGCCAACGGCGTGCTGAAGCTGTTCCGGGTCGAGCCCAAGGACGAGGTCGAGTCGGTGTTCACCACCGAGCAGCTGATGTACCTGCTGGTCGACTCCCGGGACGCGGGGCTCCTAGACGAGGAGCGCCAGGAGCGCCTGGAGGACGCGCTGGAGATGGGCCACCGGCCGGTCACCGACGTCCTGCTCAGGCCCGAGCAGCTGGTCACCGTGGACACCAAGGTGACGGCCGCGGAGGTCGAGGAGCTGGCGCTGCGCACCGGTTTCTCGCGCTTCCCGGTGACCGACGGGGACCCGGCCGGCCACGGCTACCTGGGCTACCTGCACCTCAAGGACATCCTCGACGTCGAGGACCCGTCGCTGCCCGTCCCGGCCCGCCTGTGGCGGCCCATCACGGTGCTGCGCGGCGGCCTCCCGCTGGACGACGCGCTCGGCGCGATGCGCCGGGCGGCCTGCCACCTGGCGGCCGTCCTCGACCAGGACGGGCGCACGCTCGGCGTGGTCATGCTGGAGGACGTCCTGGAGGAGCTGGTCGGCGAGATGCACGACCCCGACCACCGCTCCGTGGCGTAACGTTTTTTCGCCGCGTTCGGCCACGCTCGGCCACACTCGGCCACACTCGGGTACGTTCCGCCACCCTCAGCCGCGTTCCGCCGCCGACGGCGGCCGCTTCGTCACCCGCTCCACCGGCGTTTCCGCTCTCGGCGATTCTGCCGACAGCAGGCAGCCGTTCCCATGCCGGCCACCCGCAGGACAGGGTGGTCGGCATGAGGCTTCTCTTGCTGGGTGGAACGAAGTTCGTCGGACGCGCCATCGCCGAGGAGGCGGTGGCACGGGGCTGGGAGGTGACGGCCCTCAACCGCGGCACGCAGCCCGCGCCCGAGGGCGTGACGGTGCTGCGGGGCGACCGCACCGCCGAGGGCGGGCTCGACGCCCTGGCGGCGGGGGAGTGGGACTCGGTGGTGGACACCTGGTCCTGGGCCCCGGCGGCGGTCCGGGCGAGCGCCCGGCTGCTCAAGGACAGGGTCGGGCACTACGCGTACGTGTCCAGCTGCTCGGTGTACGACTACCCGAAGCCCGCCGCCGCCGACGAGTCCGCCGCGGTCGTCGAGGCCACGCCGGACGCTGCGGGCGAGGTGCCGTACGCCGAGGCCAAGCGCGGCGCGGAGCTCGCCCTGGAGGAGGAGTTCGGCGGGAGCGCGGTGTACGCCCGCGCCGGGCTGATCCTCGGCCCGTACGAGAACATCGGCCGGCTGCCGTACTGGCTCAACCGGATCGCCAGGGGCGGCCCGGTGCTCGCCCCCGGCCCGCGCGGGCTGCCGCTGCAGTACATCGACGCCCGCGACCTCGCCGCCTGGATGCTGGACGCCACCGCGGCGCGGCTCGGCGGCGCGTACAACCTGGTGAGCCCGCCCGGGCACGCGACCATCGGGGCGGTCCTGGAGGAGTGCGTCCGCGCCACCGGCTCGGACGCCGGCCTGCGCTGGACGGACCCGGAGCGGATCGTGGCGGCCGGGGTCGAGCCGTGGACGGAACTGCCGATCTGGGTGCCGCCGGGCGACCTGCACGACTACCTGCACGACGCGAACGTCGACCGCGCGGTGGCCACCGGCCTGCGCTGCCGGCCGGTGGCCGAGACCGTCCGGGACACCTGGGCGTGGCTGGAATCGATCGGCGGCAGCGCGCCGCAGCGCAGCGACCGGCCCTTCGTGTGGCTCGACGCCGAGCGCGAGGCCGAGCTGCTCAGGAGCTTCGGGGGCTTCGGGGGCTTCGGGGGCTTCGAGGGCTCGGGGGGCTCCGGGAGCCTCGGGAGCTGACCCGCGGGCGGTCAGTTCCGGCCGTCGATCAGCTCCCCGTACGCCTGGACGAGGTCCGGCAGCCGCAGCGTCGCCAGGTCCTCCCGGCCCGGCGGCTCGCGCAGCAGCGAGAGCCGCAGGTCCCGGTAGGCGCAGGACTTCTCGTACAGGGTGCGGATGAAGCGGCCGTTGCCCAGTTCGTCGATCCAGCCCTCGCGCACCACGTGGGTGCAGATGCTGGCCAGCTCCTCGGCCGCGTCCTCGTCCCAGCCGTCGCCGTCCCGGCCGGCCAGCGCCGCGCCGATCGCGGTCAGCTCGCCGGGGCGGTAGCTGGGGAAGTCGACCCGGGTGGTGAAGCGGGAGTTGAGGCCGGGGTTGGTGGCGAGCAGCCGGTTCATGCCCTCGGGGTAGCCGGCCAGGATCACCACCAGCCGGTCGCGGTTGTCCTCGGCGCGCTTGAGGAGCACCTGGAGCGCCTCGTCGCCGTACGCGTCGCCCTTGGTGTAGCCGGAGTTGGAGAGGCTGTACGCCTCGTCGATGAAGAGCACGCCGTCCAGCGCGGAGTCGATCAGCTCGTTCGCCTTGACGGCGGTCTGGCCGAGGAACTCGCCGACCAGGTCGGCCCGTTGCGCCTCGACCAGGTGGTCGCCGGAGAGCAGGCCGAGGGCGTGGAAGACTCGCCCGAGGATCCGGGCGACGGTGGTCTTGCCGGTGCCCGAGGGGCCGGAGAAGACGAAGTGCCTCTTGGGTGGCTGGACCGGCAGACCCTGCTCGGCGCGGAGCCCTGCCATCCGCAACTGCGCCGACAGCGCCCGCACTTGGCGCTTGACCGGCTCCAGGCCCACCATCATGGCGAGTTCGGACAGGGCGGCGTCCAACTCGCGCTCGCCGCCCGCCTGCTGGGATCCGGCGGACGGGGCGATCCGGGGCAGCGCCTCGCCACGGAGCGGGAGCGGCACGACGGGCACGATGGGCGCGACGGGCGTGGCGGGCCCGGCCGGTCCGGTCGGCCCGGCCGATCCGGAGCGCTCGCCGGCGGCCTGCGGCGGGGCGTCCGTAGGTGCGGCCTCCTCGGCGTACCCGCCGCCGCTCGGGTAGCCGGGCCCCTGGCCGTACGCGTCCTGGTACTCGACGTCCTCGGGAGAAAGGGCGTCCGGAGAAAGGGCGTCCGGAGAAAGGCCGTTGGGGGAGAAGCCGTCGGGGGAGAGGCCGCTCGGAGCGAGCCCGTTCGACGGAAGCCCGTTCGAGGGGAGCCCGTTGGGAGAGAGCTCGTCCGGCGCGAACACCCCCGTCGACTGCACACCGGGCAGGAAGCCCTCCGGCGTCATCTCCTCCGGCGGGACGTCGTCCAGGTACGGCTCCTCCACCCCGCCCGGGCGCCCGCCCTCCAGCAGCCCGTCCGCGAGCGCGTCCTCCGCCGAGATCGCGGCCAGCCGGGCCGCGGTGTCCATGAACGCCGGATCGGCCCGGTGCACCGCCCGGTACAGCGGCAGCGCCGCCGCGCTGCGCCCGGCCCCCTCGTACGCCCGCCCCAGCCAGTACCGCAGCTCCTTGCGCTGCGGCTGCTCGGAGCGGCAGCGGGCCAGCGAGGCGGCCAGCGGGGCCTGGGCCTGGGCGCACATGTCCAGCCGGACCCGCGCCATGCCGGCGAACAGCCCGGCCTCGATGCCGAGCATCGGGTCGTCGAGCAGCCGGTCGGTGTCGCGGATCAGCTGTTCCCAGTCCTTGAGCAGGTAGGAGCGGCAGGCGTACAGGAACTGGGCGGACGGGTCCTCGCTGGGCGCCGGGCACTGCTCCAGCGCGCGGTCGAGCTCGGCCAGGTGTCGGCCGTCCAGCCAGTGCGAGGCGTGCGCGAGCGCGAGGTCGCGGGCGTCCTCCAGGACCGGCTGCACCCACCAGCCCAGCCAGTACCAGGAACTGAGCGGCCGGCGGTGGATCCGGCGCTGCTCGCCGAAGCGCTTCTGGTGGCGGTACATCGCGAGCAGGGCGGCCGGGGTGTCGCTGCGCAGGGCGTGCAGGCCGAGCCACGCGTCGGCCATGCCGGGGTCGAGCCGTACCGCCGCGCGGAACTCCTCCTCGGCGCGCGCGTACGCGCCCGCCGTGTAGGCGTCCATGGCGCGCAGCCAGGCCCGGTCGGCGAGCCGGTCCGGGCCGCCCGCGTTGCTGTCGGAACTGTCGACCGTCGTCACTCACGCCCCCCGCGGTGTGGCCCGGGGCTCGGCCCGCGGGCCGCGTGCGCGGAGCCGGCCGGTGCTCGCAAGCCCCCGGGGCGCAGATGCGCCTGGTGCAAATCGTACCGGGGCCACGCTGATCCGGAAGGGTGCCGCACCGGTTCAAATGCGATCGTGCGCGCGGTTGTTGGGCACGTCGGGCGGTGGGGGAGCGCATTTCGCGACGGGCGCGGACGGCACCCCCGGCTCACGGGGGAACAAGCCGGGGATGCCGGGTCCACGGTGGCCGGAAGCTTTCGTTCCGGCGTCTGGGGAGAACTTAGGACGCGGTGACTGCGCAGGTCAAGAGCTTGTTGAAGGTTCACCCACGGTGCCCGGCGAGATCCGTCCGGTCACTCCGTCGACGCGGGTGCCGGCGTGCGGCCGGCTCGGGTCGGCGGCGAAATGCGCCGATTCGGCGCGTGCCCAGCCCACCCAGAATTCGGCCAGTTCCGGCCCGTCCCGTTCCTCGCCGCGGCGCCGGGCGGTGGTGGCGTCCAGGTCCATCCAGACGATCCGCGCCAGCCACGGCCGCACCTCCCGCCGCCCGGCCCCGACGCCCTCCACCAGCACCACCGGCGCCACCGGCACCGCGGCCGTGCCGGCGAACCGCCGCAGCGTCCAGTCGTACACGTCGTACGCGGTGTCCCGACCCGCCGCCAGCGGCTCCAGCACCTGCTCGCGCAGCCGCCCGGCCCAGCCGAAGGGCTCGGCGTGGGTGGCGAGATCGTCGAGGTGGATCACCGGGGCCCCGCCCAGCGCCCCGGCCAGGCGCCCGGCGAACGTCGTCTTGCCCGAGCCCGCGTGCCCGTCCACCGCGACCAGCCGCACCGGCCCGCAGGACGGCGGCAGCGCCCGCAGCTCGGCGGCGAGGGTGTCGAGGGCGGCGACGGTGTCGGGGCTGCCGGGGGCGGCGACGGTGTCGGGGCTGCCCGGAAGGCCCGGTGCGCCGAGGGTGCCAGGACCGTCCGGACGGCCCGGTGCGCCGTGATCGGGCGGCGTGATCAGACCGGCACGGGGGTTCGGGGTATCGGAAGCAGCCACATCGTCAACCCTACGGTGCCGTACCCGGCCACTCCGGACAGTTCATATGCGCAGGTCGTGACGTCGGCGCGGCTTTCGGGCATACTCACTTCGCCACGCCTGTGAACGGCCGTTCACCGCAACCCGGTGCCGGTCGGGCCGACCTGCCACACCCGCGCCGGACCTGCCGAACCAGGACCCGGCGCCCGATCGAGGAGGCGACCGCCGCCATGACCACCTCCCCTGCGAAGCCCGTGGACCGCCAGCTGCCCACCGAGGAGGCCCGTGAGCTGCTGAGCCTCACCCGGGAGCTGGTCCAGCGCGAGCTCAAGCCGCGCGCGGCGGAGGACGAGGCCGCCGACCGCTTCCCGCGCGACGTCTTCCGCACGCTCGGCGAGGCGGGCCTGCTGTCCCTGCCCTACGACGAGAAGTACGGCGGCGGCGAGCAGCCCTACGAGGTCTACCTCCAGGTCCTGGAGGAGCTGTCGGCCGGCTGGCTGGCCGTCGGCCTCGGCGTGAGCGTGCACACGCTCTCCTGCCACGCGCTCGCCACCTTCGGCACCGAGGAGCAGCGCGCCGCCTGGCTGCCCGGCATGCTCTCCGGCGAACAGCTCGGCGCCTACTGCCTCTCCGAGCCGCAGTCCGGCTCGGACGCCGCCGCGCTGCGCACCCGCGCCGGGCTGGACGGCGACGAGTACGTCGTCAACGGCACCAAGGCGTGGATCACCCACGGCGGGCGGGCGGACTTCTACAGCGCCCTCGTGCGCACCGGCGTGGACGGCCCGAAGGGCATCAGCTGCCTGCTCGTCCCCGGCGACCAGCCCGGCCTGTCGTTCGCCGCGCCGGAGCACAAGATGGGCATGCGCTCCTCGCCGACGGCGCAGGTGCACTTCGACGGTGCCCGCGTCCCGCGCGAGCGGCTGGTCGGCGAGGAGGGGCAGGGCTTCCAGATCGCCCTCGCCGCCCTCGACTCCGGCCGCCTCGGCATCGCCGCGTGCGCGATCGGCGTCGCCCAGGCCGCGCTCGACCTCGCGGTCGAGTACGCCGGCACCCGCCGCCAGTTCGGCCGCCCGATCGCCGAGTTCCAGGGCCTGTCGTTCATGCTCGCCGACATGGCCACCCAGATCGAGGCCGGCCGGGCGCTGTACCTGTCCGCCGCGCGGCTGCGCGACGCGGGCCGTCCGTTCTCCAAGGAGGCGGCGATGGCCAAGCTGTTCTGCACCGACACCGTGATGCGGGTGACCACGGACGCCGTCCAGGTGCTCGGCGGCTACGGCTATACGCAGGACTTCCCGGCCGAGCGGTACATGCGCGAGGCGAAGGTGCTGCAGATCGTCGAGGGCACCAACCAGATCCAGCGGCTCGTGATCGGCCGCCACCTCACCCGGGGCTGACGGGCCCCTCACCCGCGGCCGGCACACGGCCCCGACACGGCCTCCGGCCGTCGCTCCAGGGTGCGGAGCGGCGGCCGGAGGTTTCGCTTTCCCGTCGAATGCGGTTTGACGTCCCGTCAACTCGCCGGCGTCAGCGGCTGATCAGCCGACGCCGCTGCTCGGGGATGGTCGGCGTGACGGCGGCGACGCGCACCGGGCGGTGCGCCACCGCGTGCGAGAACGGCTGGGTGCGCCAGTCCAGGCCGCTCGGCAGCTTGAACAGCGCCTCGAAGCCGGCCGGGCCGTCGTCGTCCGAGGCCTCCGCCTCGGCGAGGTCGTCGGTCGGGGCGCCCGAGCCCGGGCAGATCGCGGGGGCGAAGGGGTTCCACGCGGTCGGCAGCAGGGCGTGCAGCGGCAGCCGCTCCTCGTCCGCGACGAGGGCGATCGGGCGCCGGCACTCGGGGCAGTGGACCCGGAAGATGTCCCAGGGCTCGCCGTCGCCCGGGTCGGCGCTCGGCGTGGGGAGGTGCCCGACCGCGATGTCGTCGCGGCCGGCCGTATCGTCGGTCTCGTCGGAGCCCAGGGCACGCTGGTCGGTAGCAGGCATGAGGATCCCCCTCGGATCGGGCCCGGCGTGGTCGCCCGGGGCCACAACCAGCACTTCCCTCCCGCGCGGATACATAATCCTGCGGTCCGGCGCACCATGATGCACCGGGTGTGTCCTTCGCCACATTCGCCCGGCATGTGCCCGCCTGACACCCCTGCCCGCCCCTGGTGACACCGTGTGCGCCCATCGGGGCGCCCCGCGCGCCCCCGAGCGGGTAGGTTTGCGCACTGTGGAGGATCTCGACCAACGCATCGTCCAGCTGCTCCTAGAGGACGGCCGGATGAGCTACACGGACCTGGGCAAGGCCACCGGCCTGTCCACCTCGGCGGTGCACCAGCGCGTGCGCCGCCTCGAACAGCGCGGGGTGATCCGCGGCTACACCGCGATCATCGACCCCGACGCCGTCGACCTGGCGCTGACCGCGTTCATCTCGGTCAAGCCCTTCGACCCCAGCGCGCCCGACGACACCCCCGACCGCCTGGCGGGCCTGCCCGAGATCGAGGCCTGCCACAGCGTCGCCGGCGACGAGAACTACATCCTCAAGGTCCGCGTCGGCGCGCCCGGCGACCTGGAGGACCTGCTCGCCCGCATCCGCAGCGCGGCCGGCGTCTCGACCCGCACGACGGTCGTGCTGTCCACCCCCTACGAGGCGCGACCCCCGAAGATCTGAGCACCGGTCGGTGGGCGCCTCTCCCCCAGCCCGGCGGCTTGGGGGTGCCCCCCAGCCCGTCGGCGGGCAAGGAGGGAGGGTGCAGACTTGGGCGCATGACCGAACGCACCAACCGGACCGTCCTGCTGCGCGGCGGCGCCGTCTACAGCCCCGCCGACCCCTTCGCCACCGCGATGCTCGTGGAGGGCGAACACGTCGCCTGGGTCGGCAGTGACGGCGCCGCCGAGGCGTACGAGGGGGTGGCCGACGAGATCGTCGAGCTCGACGGCGCCCTGGTCACCCCGGCGTTCGTCGACGCCCACGTGCACGCGACCTCCACGGGACTGGCGCTCACCGGCCTCGACCTCACCGGCAGTCCGTCCCTCGTCGACGCCCTGGCGGCCCTCACCGCCTTCGTCGACGCCCAGGAGACGGCCGGCGGCGTGCTCATCGGCCACGGCTGGGACGAGACCGGCTGGCCCGAGGGCCGCCCGCCCACGCTCGCCGAACTCGACGCCGCCGCACGGGGTGCCGCCGTCTACCTGTCCCGCACGGACGTCCACTCCGCCCTCGCCACCACCGCGCTGCGCACCCTCACCGAGGGCCTCGCCGACCGGCCCGGCCACTGCGCCGAGGGCCCCCTCACCAAGGACGCCCACCACGCCGTCCGGCAGACCGCGCTCGCCCGCCTGACCCCCGAGCAGCGCCGCCGCGCCCAGCGCGCGACCCTCGCCCGCGCCGCCGAACTGGGCATCGGCGCCCTGCACGAGTGCGCCGGCCCGGAGATCTCCTCCGAGGCGGACCTGGCCGCCCTGCTGGCCCTGGCCGCCGACGGCGAGGGCCCCGAAGTCTTCGGCTACTGGGGCGAGTTGGGCGGCGTCGAGACGGCCCGCCGACTCGGCGCGGTCGGCGCCGGCGGAGACCTCTTCGTCGACGGCGCACTCGGCTCGCACACCGCCTGCCTGCACGCCGCCTACGCCGACGCCGACCACACCGGCACCGCCTACCTGACCGCCGACCAGGTCGCCGACCACGTCGCCGCGTGCACCGAGGCCGGGCTCCAGGCCGGCTTCCACGCCATCGGCGACGCCGCCGTCGGCGCGGTCGTCGACGGCGTCCGGGCGGCCGGCGAGCGGGTCGGCGCCGCGCGCGTCAAGGCCCTGCGCCACCGCGTCGAGCACGCCGAGGCGCTGGACGACGAGTCCGTCGCGGCCTTCGCCGAACTCGGCCTCACGGCCTCCGTCCAGCCCGCCTTCGACGCCGCGTGGGGCGGCCCGGAGGGCATGTACGTCCAGCGCCTCGGTGCCGGACGGGCCGCCGCGCTCAACCCGTTCGCCGCCCTGCTGCGCGCCGGCGTCCCGCTCGCGTTCGGCTCCGACGCCCCGGTGACCCCGCTCGACCCGTGGGGGACGGTCCGCGCCGCGGCCTTCCACCGGACGCTGGAGCACCGGATCTCCGTCCGCGCCGCGTTCACCGCCCACACCCGCGGCGGCTGGCGCGCGATCGGCCGCGACCAGGACGGCGTCCTCGTCCCGGGCGCCGTCGCCAGCTACGCGATCTGGGCCGCCGGCGACCTGGTCGTCCAGGCCCCCGACTCCCGCGTCGCCGGCTGGTCCACCGACCCGCGCTCCGGCACCCCCGGCCTGCCGGACCTCACCCCCGGCCACCCGCTGCCGACCTGCCTGCGCACCGTCGTGCGGGGCCGCACGGTCCACGCGGCCGCCGAGTAGACGGGCGGAGCCGCCGGGCCACGCAGGTCGGCCGGACGACGGTCGGCCCGGTGGTCCCCGCCGGCTCCACCGTCCCGCGCGCGCTGCTCGCCCAGGACTTCCGCCTGGAGCCCTGGGCGAGCAGCACAACGCATCCGATCTCGCCGCCTGGTCGGGCAGCCCGCCTCCGCCGCGCGGCTCCATCCGGCTCGCCGCCGACCGGCCGTTCGGCGGGATCCGCTACGCGCCCCGCTGACCAGGCCGCGGGCCCGTCCCCACCCGCCCCTCGCCTCCCGGTCACCGTCCGTTCCGGGGTACCTTCTTCGCACTGCGTCCGAACAACAAGCCACAGAGAGATGGTGCGCCGGTGACCATGTCCGTCACCCAGGAGCGGTCCGCTGCCGCACCCGAGCCGCCGGCCCCCGAAGCACGGCCCGGCCGGCTCGCCCGAGCCGTCGCCAAGGTCCGCGCCGGCCTGCCCCGGACCGGCCTCGCCGCCCTGGCCGGCCTGCTGCTGGCCCTCGCCTTCCCGCCGTACGACCTGTGGCCGCTGTCGCTGCTCGGCGTTGCGGCGCTCTCGCTGCTCACCCGGGGCCGCACGGTCCGCCAGGCGGCCTGGACCGGCTTCGCGTTCGGCTTCCCGTTCTTCCTGATGCTGCTCAGCTGGCTGCGCGTGGTCGGCTGGGACGCGACGGTCGGCCTGTCGGTCGTCGAGGCGCTGTTCATGCTGCTGCTCGGCGCCGGCCTCGCCCTCACCTCCCGCCTGCCCGCCTGGCCGCTGTGGGCCGCGTGCCTGTGGGTCACCCAGGAGTGGGCGCGCGACCGGCTGCCGCTCGGCGGCTTCCCCTGGGGCCGGCTGGCCTTCGCCAACACGGCGACCCCGTACACCCCGCTGGCCGCGATCGGCGGCGCCCCGCTGGTGACCTTCGCGGTCGCCCTCTCCGGCGCCCTGCTGGCCTGGGCGGCGCTGCGCCTGCGCGGCCCGCGCCGCGCCCCGCGCGCGGCCGCCCTGGCCGGACTCGGCGCCGTGGCGGCGCTGCTGGCCGGCTACCTCGTGCCGGTGCCGACCAAGGCCGACGACACCGTGAAGGTCGCGATCGTCCAGGGCAACGTGCCCAACCCCGGCATGGACTTCCTCGGCCGCCCGATGATGGTCCTCAACAACCACGCCTCGGCGACCGAGCGACTGGCCGCCGACATCAAGGCCGGCAAGGTCGAGCGCCCCGACGTGGTGATCTGGCCGGAGAACTCCTCCGACCTCGACCCCTTCAGCGACCCGCTCGCCTACGAGCGCATCGACGGGGCCGTGAAGACCGTCGGCGTGCCCACCCTGGTCGGCACCCTGGTGGACGGCCCGGACGCCCAGCACGTCCAGAACGAGGGCATCGTCTGGGACCCGAAGACCGGCCCCGGCGCCTCCTACACCAAGCAGCACCCCGTCCCGTTCGGCGAGTACGTGCCGTTCCGCGCCCAGCTGATGAAGGTGATCACCCGCCTGCAGCGGGTCGCCCGCGACTTCTGGCCCGGCGACCACAACGGCGTCATGCAGCTGGGCCCGGCCCGCATCGGCGACGTGATCTGCTTCGAGGTCGCCTACGACGAGATCGTCCGCGACACCGTCGACAGCGGCGCCCGCGTCCTGGTCGTGCAGACCAACAACGCCACCTACGCCAAGACCGGCCAGCCCGAGCAGCAGCTCGCGATGTCCCGGCTGCGCGCGGTCGAGCACGGCCGGGCCGTACTGATCGCCGCCACCAGCGGCATCAGCGCGGTGATCGCCCCGGACGGCACGGTGGAGCAGCGCACCCGGGAGCTGACGCCGGCCGAGCTGTCCGCCACCGTCCCGCTGCGCGACGGCACCACGGTCGCCGACCGGATCGGCCCCGCTCCGGAGTGGGCGCTCGCCCTCGGCGGCCTGTTGGCCTGCGGCGCGGGCCTCCTGGTCTCGCTGCGCCGGCGTCGGTCCGGCGGAACACCGGCCGCCGGGGAATCGTTGGACCAGGTGGTGCCGTAGCCGGCCCGGACCTCCCGTGCGGCGTGCAGAGCACCGCCTTGGAGTGGATCCGTACCGTGACCCAGCAAGCTACCCCCGCCCGTCCGGCCCCGCGCGGAAAGCTCCGCCGTGTGCTGCCGCTGCTGATCACCGCCTGGCTGGTGCTGGAGATCTGGCTGCTGGTCCAGGTGGGTTCGTGGCTGGGCGGCTTCACCGTCCTGCTGCTGCTCATCGCCGGCGCCGTGATCGGCGGCTCGCTCATCAAGCGGGCCGGGCTGAAGGCGCTGTCCGCGGCGATCGAGCAGAGCAAGGACCCGAAGTCGCAGCAGCCCCAGACCGGCACCAGCATGACGGTCCTGGCCGGTCTGCTGCTGATCGTCCCCGGCTTCCTGTCGGACCTCGTCGCGCTCACCCTGCTGTTCCCGCCGACGCGCGCGCTCTGGCGGGCGGCCGGCCGCCGGCTGGCGGACAAGGCGCTGCGCAGCACCTCCGCCGTGGGCGCGGACGCGTTCGCGGACGCGATGCGGCTGCAGGAGCAGATGCGGATCCACCGCCCGGACGGCAAGGTCGTCCAGGGCGAGGTGGTGGATCCCGAGGCGGGCCCGCGCGGCCCGCAGGGCCCGGACACCACCTACCGCCCGCCGATCACCGGCTGACCGCCCCCGAAGCCCCGGCCGGGCCCGTTCACGGGCCCGGCCGGGGCTTCTGCCTGCCCGGACCGTCCGGACAGACCGGCCGGGTCCGGACACGCGAAAGGGACCCTGGATCCCAGGGTCCCTTTTCGCGTCCTCCCGCCGGGGCGGGAGAGAGGGTCAGGCGCTCTTGCGGGTGTCACGCGGGTGAACCGCGAGGTTCATCCCGCCGGAGCGGAGCACCGCCAGCCGCTCGGCCAGCACCTCCTCCAGCTCCTCGCGCGTACGGCGCTCCATCAGCATGTCCCAATGGGTGCGCGTCGGCTTGGTCTTCTTCTCCTCCGGCTCGTCGCCGTCGAGAAGTGTCGCCTCCTGGCCACAGAAGCGGCATTCCCAGGTCTGGGGGATCTCCGCCTCGACCGAGAAAGGAACCTCGAAACGGTGTCCGTTCTGACATGCGTACTCGACGGTCTGGCGGGGAGCCAGATCGATACCACGGTCGGTCTCGTAGCTAGTGGCCCCGAGTCGCGTGCCGCGGAGAGCTCGCTCGCTCATGAATCGTGCCTCCCGGGCTTATGGCCCACAGGACTAGTGGTCGCTGTTCTTCGTCGTTCGGTCAACGCTCGGCTTCCGACGAAGATTCCCGTCCCGGGACATGCGTCGTCTGTCGTGCCGCCCCTGTTTGTACCCACCGGCGCCCGATTTGTCACATCTGGCCGGTGATATCACCCCAGGTGTCACCTATTTCACATCTGGTGATCGTGCGGCCTTTCTGTCACGAGCGTACCGGGACGGGATTCGGAAGCCGTCGGCGCCCCCGGTTCCGTGCGGTCAGGAGATCGGACGGGAACGGATCATCGGCTCGCCCTTGCCGAGGTCCACGGGCCGGACGGCGGGCGCCGGCTCGGCGGGGCGGACCAGCGGCGGCTGCTCGGGGCGCGGCGGTGCGTCGGCCGCGGCCTCGGTGCGGGTGTCGCGGTGCGGCAGCAGGGCGATCACGGCGTCCCGCAGGGCGGCCGGGGCCTCGTCGTCCAGCGGGTCGACGGTGGCGGGCACCTGGAGCCGGACCGGGACGCCGTTGCCGATGCGGGCGTAGCCGCGGCCGATCGGGGCGTGCGCGGCGGGCACGATGTCGAGCGGGGCGCCGAGCGCGAGGTGGCCCTCCTCGGGGCCGGCCGGGCCGAGCAGGACGCGGGCCCTGGTGGTGGTCCGGACGGTGGGGGTGAGCCGGTCCCTGGCCTCGACGTCGTCGGCGATCACGACGGTGACGCGGGCGGCGCGGCCGTGCCGCAGCGGGAGCTCCAGCAGGTTTTGGGGGTCGGGGCGGCCCTCGGCGTGAGCGAGCTCGCTGAGCTCGGTCGGGTGGTCGAGCAGCAGCCACAGCGGCCGGGTGACGTCCTCCGGCGGGGCGCTGCCGGTGTGCCGGGCGGTGTTGAGCGCGGCGAGCCGCCGGTCGGTCTCCTGGGCGGCCCACTCCAGGGCGGCGAGCGCGCCGTGCAGGCTGGTCTCGACGGTGTGCACGCCGGGCCGGTTGACCAGGCACGCGTGCTCGCCGGTGCCGGCGCCGTCGATCACCACGAGGTCGGCGTACGGGAGGGCCTGGAGCGCGATCGAGCGGACCAGGCTGGAGGTGCCGTACCCGGCGACGCCGAGCGCGAGCAGGTGGGGTTCGCCCGAGCGCGGCCCGGTGCGCCAGATCACCGGCGGCTGCTGCGTCACGGCGCCGCCCTGGCCGACCGGGATGGTGCGGGCGGTGCCGTCCTCGTCGGTGAAGCCGAGCACGATCTCGCCGGGGGCGGCGACGAAGCGCTGGGCGACGATGTCGGTGGGCAGCGGGCTCATCGCGGAGATCCGCAGCTTGTTGGACTCCTCGTCCCAGTCGAAGCGGTACTCGCGGGCCCGCCCGGCCTTGCCCTGGACGACCTGCTCGATCCGGGCCCGGGCGGCCGGCTCGGTGTCGGTGAAGTACGCCGGATAGGTGAGCTCCAGGCGGGAGAGCCGGCCCTCGCCGTCGAACTCCCAGGAGCCGAAGGCGCTCTTGTAGCTCCCCTCGAAGTGGTACAGCGGGTTGGCGTCCTCGGGGCCGCAGAGGTAGGGCGTCAGCGCGGAGTAGAGCGCCGCGAGCTTGACGTCGGCGACGTCGGGCGCGGGCGGGGCGGGCGGCGCCTTGGGGGCCCGTCCGGCCCACGCGGCGCTGGCCATGAGCGCGATCAGGGCGAACAGCAGGCCGTGCGGCAGCAGGTAGATGCCGACGAGCATCGCGGCGGACAGGAACAGCGTCGGGCCGCGGCGCTCCTTGGGGGTGGCCTGCCAGCGGTCCTTGGCCCAGCCGGTGTGGTGACGCAGGCCGCGGCCGATGACGGTGAGCGGGGCGAACATGTCGGAGGCGTGGTCCCCGGCGGTCCGGGCGATCTCACGGCCCTTGCCGAGGTGGCGGTGGAGCGACATTCCTTGACTCCCCGGGCGGTCGGGACGGGTGGGGGGTGAAGCGGATGGAGCTGGGACTGTCGTCGTACGACGGGGCCCGGGGCGGTGGGATCCGCGCCCGGGCCCGTACGGGGGAGTGGCGGCGCTAGAACCTGAGGCCGCCGAGCAGGCTGGCGAGGCTCGCGCCGCCCGCGGTGATGCTCGGTGCGATCGAGGAGCCGGCGACGTAGAAGCCGAAGAGCGCGCAGACGATCGCGTGGGAGACCTTTAGTCCGTCCCGGCGGAAGAACAGAAAGGCGATGGTGCCGAACAGGACGATGCCGGAAATCGAGAGGATCACGTTCTGCTCCTCGGGGAGGGGGACAGGGACAGTGTCACTGAAAGTGCCCTAATCGTGACAAAAAGTAATAGATGATGGAACGGTGCAAATGGGTGGTTTCACCGTTCAATACCGCCGTGGGGCTCGGGCGGAGGTATGCGAACCGGCCCGGGTCGGGGCCGTGCGGCGCTCTGTTGCGGTGCGGCGAGGCATTCCCGGCGGGTGGGCGGGAAGTTTCCGGGGGGTCCCGGAAGTTCGCTCGAACGGCTGCGCAACCGATCCGTCGGCGTGTCGTTTCCGGTGGAGCCCGCATCCGCCATCCGGACGCGTGCTGGCCCGGGCGTCCGCCCGGCGGCTACGGTGCGGTACGCGCGGCCGGCACCGCCACCGAGCACGAACCGACCGCGAACCGACCGCGAACCGCCCGCGAATCGACCACGAGAGGCCGCCCGCCATGACCGACGCCGCCAGCCCGCAGCCCGCCGACGCCCCCGACGCCGAGGTGATCGCGCTCGCCGGGAAGCTCTTCGACGCCGCCCGGGCCGGGGACACCGCCGCCCTGACCGCCGCCGTCGACGCGGGCGTCTCCGCGAACCTGACCAACGGCAGCGGCGACACGCTGCTCATGCTCGCCGCCTACCACGCCCACGCCGGTACGGTCGCCGCCCTGGTCGAGCGCGGCGCCGACCCGAACCGCGCCAACGACAAGGGGCAGACCCCGCTCGCGGGCGCCGTCTTCAAGGGCGCGGTGGACGTCGTCGACGCCCTGCTGGCCGCCGGCGCCGACCCGAAGGCCGGCTTCCCGTCCGCCGTCGACGCCGCCGCGATGTTCGGCAAGGCGGACCTCCTCGCCCGGTTCGAGGGCCGCTGAGTCCAGGCCGCGCCCCAGGTCGTAGGCTTTTCGTCCATGGAGAGCAGCGCGACAGAGAGCACGTCGGCCGGGGCCGCCGGCACCGTCGAGTACCGGGTCACCGGCTACGGCCACCCCGACGCCCAGGCCCTGTCGGCCGAGGTGCAGCAGGAGTACGTCCGCCGCTACGGCGACCCGGACGAGACCGTGCTGCACCCCGACGACTTCGAGGCGCCGGCCGGACTGTTCCTGATCGCCTACCTGGACGGCCGGCCGGTCGCCTGCGGCGGGTGGCGGGCCAAGCAGGCCGGCCCGCACGGGCTGCGCGACGGTGACGCCGAGCTGAAGCGGATGTTCGTCGTCCCGGGCGCCCGCGGGCGCGGCCTCGCCAGGGGCGTGCTGCGCCGGCTGGAGCAGACCGCCGCCGAGGCCGGCCGCACGCGCTTCGTCCTGGAGACCGGCACCGAGCAGCCCGAGGCCGTCGCGCTGTACCACTCCGAGGGGTACGAGGCGATACGGAAGTTCGGGATCTACCGCGAGCACCCGCAGAGCATCTGCCTCGGCAAGGAGTTCACCTCCGCGTCCGACTGACGGACCGTCCGCCGGGTAGGCTCCGGGCGAGACCGGTCCGGGGCACGTTCAGGGGGACGGATGAGTCACCAACCGCCGGCGCCCGACCGGCTCCCCGCCCTGGCCGCGCCCGGCGGGGCGCTGGACCGGCTGGTCCGCGCCGGCGCGCGAGGAGTCGGGGCGGGGGCGGTCTGGGCCGTCGGCGACGCCGGCGGGACGGTCGGGCGGGGCGCCCACGGGCCGCTCGGGCAGGGCTCGTACGCGCGGCTCTCGCCCGGACCGGACACCCGGTACGACCTCGCGAGCCTCACCAAGATCGTCGCGCTCTGGCCGTGCGCCGGGGCGCTGTGGCAGGCCGGCCGCCTCCCGCTCGACGAACCCCTCGGGCACTACTGGCCGGACGCCGCGGGGCAGCCGGCCGGCGAGGTGACGACCCGTCAACTTCTCGCCCACACCGCCGGATTGCTGCCACGGACGAACTTCGAGCGGCTCTACGGGCGCGACCTCGCGGCGATCCGCTCCGGCGTCATCGCCGCCCCGCTGCACCGCGCGCCCGGCACCGCCGTCGAGTACACCGACCGCGCCGCCGTGCTCCTCGGCCACCTCGTCGAACACCTCGGCGGCGCCCCGCTCGACGAGCTCGCCGCCCGCCGGGCCTGGCGGCCGCTGGGCATGTCCGACACCCGCTACGGGCCGCTCGGCCCCGGCGACACCGCCCACGCCGCGCCCACCGAGTACGACGAGACCCTCGGCGCCCACCTGCGCGGCGTCGTCCACGACCCGTCCGCCCGCCTCCTCGGCGGTGTCTCCGGCAACGCGGGCGCCTTCTCGACCGCCCGCGACCTCGGCCGCTTCCTCGCCGCCCTGCTCGACCCGCCGCCCGGACTCTCCTGGGGCGAGCCGTGGATCGCCGAGTCCCTGCGCGAACAGACCGGCGGGCTCGCCCCCGCCCGCGGCCTCTCCTGGCTCGTCGCCCCCGGCACCGACCCGGCCGACGGCACCTTCGTCCACTACGGGTTCACCGGCACCGGGATCTGGATCTCCCGCCGGCTCGGCCGCTGGGCGCTGCTGCTCACCAACAAGGTCCACTACGACCGCGAGGTCCAGCCGCTCACCGACCTGCGCAACGCCTTCCGGCGGGCCGTCTTCGGCTAGCGCCGTGCTGTTGGGCCCCCGCGCCACCCGATCGGGTGGATCTCGCACGAACCACCGCTCCCGGTGCGGAACCTGGGGCAGAGTGGGCCACGACGGACGGGTGGTGGCGGAGGAGTCGCGATGACGGAGACCTGGCAGCTCTCGGAGGGGGAGTGGCTGGCGCGCATGGTGCGCGCGTACGTCGGCTGCAGCGTCCTGCTCACCGACGCCATGGGCAACGTTCTCCTCCTGAAGCCGATCTACCGCGCCCACTGGCTCTTCCCCGGCGGCGGCATGGACCCCGGCGAGGGCCCGGCCGAGTGCGCCGCTCGCGAACTGCGCGAGGAGACGGGGCTCGTGCTCGACGACGAACCACGGCTGGTCGTCGTCGAGTGGCGCGACCCGATCCCCAAACAGCGCGAACACGCCCACCCCGCCGTCCAGTTCATGTTCGACGGCGGGGTGCTCGACGCCGCCGCCGAAATCCGCTGCCAGGCCGAGGAGATCGCCGAGTACGGCTTCTTCACCCCGGCCCGGGCGGCCGCGCTGCTCCACCCGAACGCGGCACGGCGGCTCACCCGGGCCCTGGACGCCAGGCGCGCCGGGCTCACCGCGCTGCTCCACTCGACGGGCTACCTCGGCTGAACTCCGCCCGGCCGACCGTCAGACGAGAGTGCTCCAGTAGTACCAGAACCGGTTGAGGATCAGCAGCGCGATCACCGCCGCCCACAGCACCGGCAGCGCCCAGTGGTAGCGCGCCGCCTCCCGCACGACCGTCCGCAGCCGCGGGCCCGCCGGGATCACGCCCGAGCGCAGGTTGTGCAGCGTCGTGTACCAGAACAGCGCCACGACCGTCGCCCACACCACCATGCAGTACGGGCACAACGCGCCGATCTCGTACAGCGCCTGGTCGATCAGCCAGTGCACGAAGACCACGCCCAGGAACGTCCCCGCCTGGAGGCCCAGCCAGAACCAGCGGCGGTACGCGGCGCCGGCCAGCAGTCCCGCGCCGATCGCCGCCAGTGCGCCGAAGGCGGCCAGCCCGATCAGCGGGTTGGGGAAGCCGAACACCCCCGCCTGCTCGGTGCGCATCACCGAACCGCAGCTGATCACCGGGTTGATGTTGCAGGTCGGGACGTACGACGGGTTCTCCAGGATGCGGAGCTTGTCGAAGGTCAGGACGGCGGAGGCCGCCAGCCCGATCAGCCCGGCGAGGAGCAGGAGCAGCGAGAGCGCCCGGCCGGCGCCGATCGGGGCGCCCCCCGGGGCGGGGCCGGCGGCGGGGCGGGGCACGTGCACGGAGGTAGAGGCGGTCATGGCAGCACACTCCGGTGGCTGGGAAGGGTGCCGGCCCGGCCGGGGTTCGGCCGGGCCGGTGGAGCTCGCTACAGGCCGGCGGCCTGCTTGACCTGCGCCGTGAACTGGTCCGGAGTGGCCGGGTTCTGGCCCGAGAACAGTGTGACCGGCTTGCCGTCGACCTTCACCGTCGGCGTGCCCTGCACCCCGCTGTCGTTGAACGCGTTCGCGACCTTCGCCGCCCACGGCGCGTAGGTGCCGTCCTGGACGGCCTTGACGAAGGCGTCGGTCTTCAGGCCCGGCACCTGGTCGGCCAGTTCCAGGATCTTGTTGGTGTCGCCGAAGCTGTCGGTGCGCTCGTCGGGCTGGTTCTTGTAGAGCACGTCGTGGAAGGCCTTGAACTTGTCCACGCCCTCGTTGAGCGCGGCGCCGGCGGCGGCCAGCGCGGTGCGCGAGCCCTTGCCGCCGAGGGCCTTGTCCAGGAACGCGGCCAGGTGGAACTCGACCTTGATCTGGCCGTCCGCGGTGAGCTGCTTGACCGTCTCGCCGTTGGCCGCCTCGAAGTGCTTGCACACCGGGCAGCGGAAGTCCTCGTAGACCTCCATCGTGTGCGGGGCGTCGGCCTTGCCGTAGGTGATCACGGTGCCGTCCTGGCCGGAGGCGTTCGCGGGCACGACCAGCGGTGCCGAGGAGCCCGACCCGGCGGCCGTCTCCTTGTCCTTCTTGGCCGAGTTCACGGCGATCGCCCCGGCGCCCGCGATGGCGAGGACCACGACGGACGCGACGGCGATGACGATGCGCTGGCGGCGCTTGGCGGCCGCCTGCTCACGGCGCTGCGCCTCCTGGATCCGCTCGCGGGCGCTGATGCGCTGGGACTGCTTGCTGTTGGCCTGAGCCATGGGGGTCAACTCCTGTACGCGGCGCGCGGGTGCGCGCGGGATGCCTCGCTCGGGCGTGCCTCGGAGGGGCGTGCCTCGTTGGGCTGTGCCTCGTCGGGCCGTGCCTCACTGGGGCGTGCCGAGGGGCGGGGTGGGTGAACGCGGGAGTCGTGCGCCGGGCCCGTGGCCGTGGGAACGGTGTCAGCAGGCCGGCGCGAAGGCCGGCGGGCCGCGCCGGGGCGCGGGGCTGAGGACGACGTCCTCGCGGCGGGGACGCTCGTGGTCGGACACCGGCAGCGGCACCCGCAGCACCGGGCGCACCGGGGCCGGGACCAGCAGCAGGAGCAGTGCCCGCAGCGGCGCGGCCACCGACTGGCTCAGGGCGCGCAGCGCCCGGGCCAGCCCGGTCAGGGCGGCATCGCCCAGCCGCAGCCAGGCGGACGCGGCCACCGCGATCATCAGGTGCACCAGCAGGACGAGGAGCTGGGTCGCGGCGGGCGCGAACGGTCCGTCGTGCCCGAGCGGCCCGGACAGCAGCGAGCCGTCCACCGAACCGCCGCCGCACACCAGCAGGTTCATGCCGCGCGCAGGCACGTGCTCGCTCAGGATCGGGCCACAGCCGGTCTGGCCGAGGTTGAACGTCGTGTTGAGCAGCAGCTCCACCGGCACCATCACGGCGGAGATGTGCAGCAGCCGCCGCTCCCCGCCGGCCAGCGCGGCCGACACCAGGAAGACGACGGCGGTCGCGGCGGCCACCAGTGTGAGCGGCAGCGGGCGACCCGTGATGACCACCTGGCCCAGCGCGGACAGCGGCACGGCGAGCGCGGTGAACACCGCGGCCCGCAGGGCCCTGGTCGCACGGGTGGACGTCATCACGTCCGGGAGTATGTCACGACCCTTACACCCGGCACGAGGGTGCGGGCCTGAACGGTGCCCCTCGGGAGGGGGTGGCGGGTCGTGCCGCGCGGTCGCCCGTGGTGGACGGAAGATGGACGCCCAGTAGACAAGGAGGGTCGGAGGACTAGCCTGGAAGGCGTTTCGCCGCTCCCGGGATGGGGCGGCGACCCCGACGAGGGGGTGAATGCCCATGGCCCGGCCCGACGCCACGGTCGGACAGGTGCTGCTCGCCCGCATCGAGGCCCAGGCCGCCGTGCTCGCCGGACTCGACGACGCCGTCCGCGCGGACGAGCCGGACGCGGTCCACCGGATGCGGGTCGCCTGCCGGCGCCTGCGCAGCGCGCTGCGGACGTACCGGCGCCTCTTCGCGGCCGGCGCCACGGACGAGCTCGTGGCCGAGCTGAGGTGGCTGGCCGCCGCCCTCGGCCGCGCGCGCGACCGCGAGGTCCTGGCCGAGCGGCTCGCGGCCCGCGCCCGGGCGCTGCCCGCCGAGTGCGGCCCGGAACGGGTGGCCGCGGAACTGGAACGGTGGGGCGGGGCCGAGTACCGCCGGATCCGGCCCGAAGTGGTGGCCGCCCTCGACAGCTCCCGCCGCCGTGCCCTCGCCGCCGGGCTGGCCGGGCTGCTGGCCGCCCCGCCGCTGCGCCGCCGGGCCCGGCGCCCGGCGGTGCCCGAGCTGTCGCGCATCGCCGCCAGGGAGCAGCGGCGCACCGGCCGCCGGGTGCGGGCCGCCCTGGCCGCCGGGCCCGAGGACCGGGACCGCGCCCTGCACGAGGCCCGCAAGGCCGCCAAGCGCGCCCGCTACGCCGGTGAGACCGCCGCGCCGGCGGTGGGCGGGGCTGCGGACCGGTACGTCGAGCGGATGAAGGCCGTGCAGGAGGTGCTGGGCGAGCACCAGGACGCCGCCGTGGCCGCCGCCGCCCTGGCCGGCCAGGCCGCGACGAGCGGCGAGGCGTTCGCGTACGGGGTGCTGTACGGCGGACAGCTGGCGGCGGCGGAGGCGGCCCGGGACCGCCTCCCGGCGGTGTGGGCCCGGGCGTCGCGGCACAAGCTGGTGCGCTTCGGGTAGGGCCGTGCCGGGCGTCGCAACGCGGTGGACCTATCCGGCCACGGCACCAGGGCCACGGCACCGGCGCCGGGGGCCTCAGGGGGGTGCCCGGTCGACCGCGGGATCATGGCGGCGCGGCGCTTCGGCCGAGCACCCCGCCCCGCTACTTCGGGTCGAGGCCGGCGGTGCGGGCGGCGGTGCGGAGGAGGTCGTGGAGCATCTCGGTCGTGAGGCGGCCGGTGTTCGTGTTGCGCGGGCTCACGTGGTAGCAGCCGTAGAGGTGGAGCGGCGGGCCGCCGTCGGTGGCGGGCAGGGTGGCGTGGGCGGCGTGGCCGAACGCGGGGCGTGGCCGCGGGACCTCCCAGCCGGCGGCGGCCACGGCCGGGAGCAGGGCCTGCCAGGCGAACCCGCCGAGGGCGACGACCGTCCGCACGGTGGGGCGCAGGAGCTCCAGTTCCCGGGTGATCCAGGGGCGGCAGGTGTCGCGCTCGGCGGTGGTCGGCTTGTTGTCGGGCGGGGCGCAGCGCACCGGGTCGGTGACGCGGACGCCGCGCAGCTCCAGGCCGTCGCCGTGGCGGACGGACTCCGGGCGGTTGGCGAGCCCGAGCTCGTACAGGGCCGCGTACAGGATGTCGCCGGAGGGGTCGCCGGTGAAGATGCGGCCGGTGCGGTTGGCGCCGTGGGCGGCGGGGGCGAGGCCGACGAGGACGAGCGGGGCGTCGGGCGGGCCGAAGCCGGGGATCGGGCGGGCCCAGTAGTCCCAGTCCTGGTAGGCGCGGCGCTTGGTGCGGGCGGTCTCCTCGCGCCACTCGACCAGGCGCGGGCAGGCGCGGCAGCCGGTGACGACGCGGTCCAGGGCGGCCATTGCGGCGGCGCGGGCGGCGGCCTCGGCGGGGTGGCGCGGGTGGCCGGGGTCGTCGGCGGGGGACAGCGGCATGGCGACGATCCTAGGGCCGGGCTCCGTTCTCCCGGCTCGCACCCGGGCAGGCGTAGCGTGGAACCAGCTGCTCCGGCGGCCCCCGGTCGGCCCGGGTCGGCCACGGCCGGGACGGGTGGGCGCGCGCGAGGAGGCCGCGATGATCGTCGATGCGGTGCTGGGGGCGATCGGGGGTCTGGTGGGGCTGGGGGCGGTCTGGGCGGGCCTGAGCATCAGGGTGGTCCAGCAGTTCCAGAAGGGCGTGGTGTTCCGCTTCGGGCGGGTGCGGGACGAGGTGCGCGAGCCCGGGCTGGTCGCGCTGATGCCGATCGCGGACAAGCTGCGCAAGGTCAACGTGCAGATCGTGACGATGCCGATCCCGGCGCAGGAGGGCATCACCCGGGACAACGTGACCGTGCGGGTGGACGCGGTGGTCTACTTCCGGGTGGAGGACCCGGTCAAGGCGACCGTCAACGTGCAGGACTACAACTTCGCGATCTCCCAGGTCGCGCAGACCTCGCTGCGGTCGATCATCGGCAAGAGCGAGCTGGACGACCTGCTGGCCAACCGCGAACCGATCAACCAGGGCCTGGAGTTGATGATCGACAGTCCGGCGCTGGGCTGGGGCATCCAGATCGACCGGGTGGAGATCAAGGACGTCGCCCTGCCGGAGTCGATGAAGCGCTCGATCGCCCGGCAGGCGGAGGCCGAGCGCGAGCGCCGGGCGCGGATCATCACGGCGGACGGCGAGTACCAGGCCTCGGCCCGCCTGTCGGAGGCCGCCGCGGTGATGAGCGCGACCCCGGCGGCGCTCCAACTGCGGCTGCTGCAGACCGTGGTGGAGGTGGCGGCGGAGAAGAACTCGACGCTCGTGCTGCCGTTCCCGGTGGAGCTGCTGCGCTTCCTGGACTCGGCGACGGACGCCCAGCTGCGGTCGGCGCGGAACGCGGTCGCCGAGACCGCGCAGCCGGCCGTCGACACCGCGCAGCCGGCCGTCGAGGACGGCGCGCAGCAGCTGGAACTCCCGCCGCTGGAGGAGCTGTTGAAGCCATCGCCGCCGCTGGAGGGCGCGGAGGCGGAGGACCGGCGCGCCGAGCACGGCAAGGCGGCCTGAGGGCGGTCCGGAGGCGGCCGTGAGGCTCCCCGGGGCTGCCCCGGTGGCGACCGTCGGCCGCCCGGACCACGATGGACAACGGGGACGGCAGGCACGTCAGGGAGGCGGACCATGACCAGAGCCAGCGACATCATGCACCCGGGCGCGGAGTGCATCCGCGAGCACGAGACGCTCGCCACCGCCGCCCGGATCATGCGGGACCGGGACGTCGGGGCGCTGCCCATCTGCGGCGAGAACGAGAAGCTGCTGGGCATCGTCACCGACCGTGACATCGTGCTCAAGTGCATCGCGGAGGGCCGGGACCCGTCCGCGGTGACGGCGGGCGAGCTGGCCGAGGGCCGGCCGATGACGGTGGAGGCGGACGAGGACACCGAGCAGGTGCTGCGCGTGATGGAGCAGTACCGGGTGCGCCGGCTGCCGGTGATCAACCACCCCGAGCACAAGCTGGTCGGGATGATCAGCGAAGCGGACATCGCGCGCGGGATGCCGCAGGCGCGGGTGGCGGAGTTCGTGTCGGCGGTGTGCGCGGAGGAGGCGCCGAAGGCGGACGCGTGACGCGCGTCCGCCCTTCGGGGGGAGCGTCCGGTCAGGCGAGCGCGTAGACCGTGGTGGCGTGCGCGGCCGGCTCCTCGTCGCCCTCGGCGGTGAGCGTGATGTCGAGGAAGGCGATCCGCCGGCCGAGCTTGGTCACCCGGGCGTGCACCAGGACGTCCCGCTCGGCGACGGCGCGCTGGAAGGTCGTCGACTGCTGGACGGTGGTCATCGGACCGAAGCCGCCGCGGGCCGCCGACACGGCGATCACGCTCGCGGTGTCGGCGGCGGCCATCAGGGCCTGCCCCGACAGCCCGCCGCCCTCCCGGGCCAGTTGCCCGGACCACGGCAGGCGCAGCACGGCGTGCCGCTCGCCGGTCTCGGTCACCGACAGGCCGAGCGCCTGCACCCAGGGGGCGAAGTTGTCGGCCAGGATCTTGTCCGCCTCGGCGGTGGTGAGGGTCATCCGGCCATTGTGGCGCCGCTGGTGGCCCCGTGTCAGCGGGGTGCGGTGAGGCTGTCGAGGTGACGGCGCAGCACCGTGCGCAGCTCGTCCGGGCCGACCAGGTCGGGGTGCTGGACGGCCTGGAGGGTGAGGCCGTCGAGGAGGGCGGAGAGGCGGCGGGTCTCGACGGCGAGGTCGAGGCCGGGGGCGAGGGCGCCGGAGCGGGCGGTCTCTTCGAGGACGCGGCGGACGAGGTCGTCCAGGCCCGCCTGCATCTCGGCGGCGCGGGGCCGGAGTTCGGGGCGGGTGCGGGCGGCGGTGACGAAGGCGAGCCAGAGCGCGGACTCCTCGCGCCGCCGGGCGTCCAGCGGGAGGACCTCGGCGAGCAGCGCCTCGGTGCGGGCGGGCCGGTCGCCGGCGGCCGTCGCCGGGTCGAGCAGGGCGCCGGCGTGGGCGCGGATCCGGGCGTCGATGCGGCGGGCCAGCTCCTGCATCGCGAAGATCATCAGCTCCGGGCCGCCCGCGAAGTAGTGCCGGACCGACCCGACGGCGAGCCCGGCCTCCTCGGCGACGTTGCGCAGTGAGGCGTGTTCCAGTCCGTCCCGGGCGGCGACCCGCAGTACGGCGTCGGCGACGGCCTGGCGGCGTTCCGCGGGGTCCACGATCTTCGGCATGTTGTCGTTATAGCACGGGTGGGCTAAATTGCTGATTTAGCACAGTCGAGCTAAAAACGTGGGGGGAACCGACATGAACGTCTGGCTGCACGCGGGGCTGATCGCCGCCGTGGTGGCGGTGGTGGTCGTCCGGCGCCTGAACGGCGAACCGCTCAACGCCCGGGACCTGTTCGCGCCGCCCGTGGTGCTGACCGGGATCGGCCTCTGGACGGTCTCCCGGCACGCGGGCCTGCACGCGGCGGACTACGCCTGGATCACCGCGGGCGCCGTCCTCGGCACCGCACTCGGAGCGGCCCGCGGCGTGACCGTCCGCGTCTACGAGCGCGACGGCGTGCTGTGGCAGCGCTACACCTGGCGGACGTTCCTGGTGGCCGGGATCTCCCTCGCCGTCATGGCCGGATTCGCCGCGCTGGCCGCCCACTTCGGCCTCGCCGCGGACGCCCGACCGGTCCAGCTCTCCATCGGCACCGGCTTCCTGGGCGAGGCCCTGGCCGTCGGCCACCGCGCCCTGTCCAGCGGCACGCCGTTCGCCCCGGAGCGGCGGGTCTAGTCCTCCTCCCGCAATCCCCCGGCGATCAGCTCGGCGAGGTGCAACGCCCGGCGGCCTTCGGTGAGTTGGGTGATCTGGGTGCGGCAGCTGAAGCCGTCGGCCAGGATCACCGTGCCGGGGGTGGTGGCGCGCAGTTCGGGGAGGAGGACGCGTTCGGCGATCGCCTCGGAGATCTCGAAGTGGCCCCGCTCGAAGCCGAAGTTGCCGGCCAGGCCGCAGCAGCCGGAGTCCAGGACCCGGTTGTGCAGGCCCAGTCGGGCTTCGACGCGGCGGTCGGCGGCGGTGCCGAGGACGGCGTGCTGGTGGCAGTGGGTCTGGGTGACGGCGTCGCGCGGGATGCGGGGGAGCGGGGCGTCGGGGGCGTGTTCGTCGAGGAACTCGGCGAAGGTGAGCGTGCGTCGGGCGAGCGGGCGGCCGTCCGGGCCGAGCAGGCGGGGGAGGTCCTCGCGCAGGCTGGCGGTGCAGCTCGGATCGAGTCCCACCACGGGGGTGTCGGTGGGCAGGCCGGCCGCGTCGATCGCGCGCAGGCTGCGGCGCAACACCCGCCGGGCGGAGTCGAGTTGGCCGGTGGAGTACCACGTGAGGCCGCAGCAGACCGGGCCGGCGGGCAGGCGGACGTCGAAGCCCAGGTGCTCCAGCACCTCGACGGCCGCGCGCGCCACGTTCGGCTGGAGGTGCTCGGAGAACGTGTCCGGCCAGAGCAGGACGGGCGGTGCGCCCTCCGGGGCCGGGTGCGCGGCGCGGTGCCGGCGGTACCAGCGGGTGAAGGTCTCCGGCGGGAGGACGGGCAGGACGCGCCGCCGGTCGATCCCGCCGAGCCGCTTCAGCAGGGCGCCGGCCGGGGAGCGGGCGAGGGTGTTGGCGGCCCCGGGGGCGAGGGCGGCGGCGCGCAGCCAGAGCGGCAGCCGGCCCATCGAGTAGTGGGAGCGCGGGCGGAGGCGGCGCCGGTAGTGCTGGTACAGGAACTCCGTCCGGTACGTCGCCATGTCGACGTGCACCGGGCAGTCGCTCGCGCAGCCCTTGCAGCCCAGGCAGAGGTCCAGCGCCTCCCGGACCTCCTCCGAGCGCCAGCCGTCGGTGATCGCGGCCTCGGAGCGGTGGCCGGAGGGTGTCCCCGCGCCGCGCAGCATCTCGGCGAGCAGCCTGGCCCGGCCCCGGGTGGAGTGCCGCTCCTCGCTCGTGGCCATGTAGCTCGGGCACATCACCCCGGTGCTGGTGTCGACGCACTTGGCGACGCCGACGCAGCGGTGCACGGCCTTCGTGAGGCTGCCGCCGTCCTGCTCGTACGGGAGGGCGAGGGGCAGGGCGCGGCGCGGGGCGGTGACGAAGCGCAGGTCGGCGTCGAGCGGGCGCGGGTCGACGAGGGCGCCCGGGTTGAGCAGGTTCTCCGGATCCCAGATGTGCTTGAACTCGCGGAAGAGCGCCAGGACTTCGGGCCGGTACATGCGCGGCAGCAGCTCGGCGCGGGCCTGTCCGTCGCCGTGCTCGCCGGAAAGCGAACCGCCGTACGAGACGGCCAGATCGGCCGCCTGCTCCAGGAACTCCCGGAAGACCAGCACCCCTTGGGGCTCGCCGAGCGGGAAGTCGATTCGCAGGTGCACGCAGCCCTCGCCGAAGTGCCCGTACGGCACGCCGCGCAGGCTGTGCCGGCGCAGCAGCGCGCGCAGGTCGCGCAGGTAGTCGCCGAGCCGCTCGGGCGGGACGGCGGAGTCCTCCCAGCCCGGCCAGGCCTCACCGCCTCCCGGCAGCCGGGTGACGGTCCCGGCGCCCGCCTCCCGGACGGCCCACAGCTGCCGCTGCTCGACCGGGTCGGTGACGAGGGCGACGGCGGCCGACGGCTCGCGCCGCACCGCGTCGGCGAGCCGGCGGGCGGCCTGGTAGGCCTCGGTGCGGGTGGCGCCGCCGACCTCCAGGAACAGCCAGCAGGCGCCGGCGGGCAGCCGGTCGAGCGCGGGCGGGCGAGGGCCGGCGGCGAGGAGGGCCTCGATCAGGTCGGCCGCCATGCCCTCGGCGGTCAGCGGGCCCAGCGGCAGCAGGGCGGGGACCGCGTCGGCGGCGGCGCCCTCGTCCGGGTAGCCGGCCACGACGAGTGCGCGGGCGGGCGGGTCCTCGACGAGCCGGACGGTGGCGCCGAGCAGCAGCGCGCAGGTGCCCTCGGTGCCGGTGAGGGCGCGGGCCAGGTCGTGGCCGTGCTCGGGGAGCAGTGCGTCCAGCGGGTAGCCGGAGCCGCGGCGGGGCAGGCGGGGCAGGCCCTGGCGGATGGTCGCGAGGTTGTGGTCGGTGAACTCCTGGAGCAGCGTGTGGAGTTGCCCGGCCCGTCCGGGCAGGGCGCGCAGCGTGTCGCGTTCGGCGGGGGTCAGCGGGCCGCCGACGGTCAGCTCGGTGCCGTCCGCGAGGAGCAGTTCCAGCCGCTCGACGCTGTCGGAGGTGCGCCCCCAGGCGAGCGAGTGCGAGCCGCACGCGTCGTTGCCGATCATGCCGCCGACCGTGCAGCGGCTGTGCGTGGACGGGTCCGGGCCGAACCGCAGCCCGTGGGGGCGGGCGGCGCGCTGGAGGTCGTCCAGGACGACGCCGGGCTCGATCCGGGCCGTGCGGGCCTCGGGGTCGACGTCGAGCACCGCGCCCAGGTGGCGGTGGAAGTCCAGCACCACCGCGCCCGGCCCGATCGCCTGCCCGCTGATGCTCGTGCCCGCCCCGCGGGCCACCACCGGCACCGCGTACCGGCGGCACAGCGCGAGCGCGGTGCGCACGTCGTCCCGGTCGGCCGGCTTGACCACGCCGAGCGGCAGGTGGCGGTAGTTGGAGGCGTCGTGGCCGTAGACCGTGCGCTCGGCGGCGCCGAAGCGGACCTCGCCGCGCAGCTCGGCGGCCAGCTCACGGGCCAGCTCGGCTCCGGGGACGGCGGACGGACGGCTCACCGGGGACCTCCGGGGCGGTGCGGCGACGGCTCCGGCCGATCATGACAGCTCGACGTGCCGCGCGGCAGTGGGCCACCCCGCCCGTTCCTCCGACGGAGTGGCCGCCGTAGCCGCTGCCCCGCGATCCCGGGATCAGGGCTTGCGCCGGTTGGCCCCCGTGATCGTGCCGCGCGCGATGTGGGACAGCTTCGCCACCTCGAACGCCGGGTACGCCCCGCCCGCCAGGAGCGTGAACTTGACGCCCTCGCGCCCGCCCGGCTTCTTGTGCCCGGGCGGCAGGAAACGGCGGTGGTGCTCGGCGGCCCGGTGGAAGAACTGCGGCCGCTCGGCGCGCGTCACGCACCCGGCGAGGTCGAACACGAACAGGTAGTGCCGGATCATCCGGACGAACACCGCGTCGCGGACGGCGTACAGGTGCGGCTGGTCCTCCAGCAGCGCGAAGGCGCGCTCGTACTGCTCGAAGAGGTCGAAGACGCTGCCGCCGGGCGAACCGGTCGGGTGGACGGTCTCCCGGCGCCGCAGCTGCACGCACTCGCGCGGCAGGACGGCCACCCGCTGCGCGCCGAGCATCGCCTCGTACACGACCGGGATCTCCTCGTACCGGCCGTCGGGGAAGGCCAGCTTGAGCTCGGCCCAGTGGCCGCGGCGCACCAGGCGGTCCCAGATCAGCGGCGGCGCGCCCAGCAGCTCCGGGCGCTCGAACGGCCCGGCGACCTCGCTCCCGGCCGCGGCCAGCCGCTGCGCCGCGCCGCCGGCCCACTCGCGGCCGTTGTGCAGCCGGGTGTGCCCGAACTGCAGGACGTCCACCGGGCCGGTCTCCGCCAGCCGGTCCGCGAGCGCCTGGAGCCCGTCCGGCGGCAGCACGTGGTCGGCGTCCAGGAACAGCAGGTACTCGCCGGCCGCCCGCGCCGCTCCGGCGTTGCGCGCCACGCCCACCCCGACCGCGGCGTCCAGGTGCAGCACCGACACCTGCGGGTGCTTCGCCGCGAACGCGTCCACGAGGTCGCGCGGGGTCTCGGCGGAGCGGTCGGCGACCACGATCACCTCGACGTCCCGGAAGGACTGGCCGAGCAGCGAGTCCAAACAGTCCGCCAGCTGTTCGTGCTGGTCGTAAGCGGGGAGCACGACACTGATCAGGGGTGAGGGCATGACGCCGGAGCGTAAGAGGGCGCGCGAACCGTGGCAAAGCCCTGACGCCCCGTAATTCCGGGCAATCCCTGGCAAACCGCACGACCGTGCGCGATATCTTCACGCCGCCTTCCGGACGCGTCCACGCCAGAAACCTGGCCGTATCCGAACGGCACGGGCCCGCGACGCGCTGCGCGCCGCGGGCCCGTGGGGGTGCCGGAGGGGCCGGCTCGGTGTCGGCGGCCGGATCAGTACCAGTGGTGGGTCTGCCAGAAGGACCACGCGCCGCAGGGGCTGCCGTAGCGGGAGTTCATGTAGTCCAGGCCCCACTTGATCTGGGTCGCGGGGTTGGTGCGCCAGTCGGAGCCGGCGGAGGCCATCTTGGAGCCGGGGAGGGCCTGGACGAGGCCGTAGGCGCCGGAGGAGGCGTTGACGGCGAGGGGGTTCCAGGTGCTCTCGCGGGAGACGATGTTGCTGAAGCACTGGAGCTGGCCGGCGGGCACGAGCTGGGCGGCGATCTGCTGCGGGGTGCCGGTGGGGGCCGCGGGGGCGGCGCTGAGGGTCTGGCGCTGCTGGGAGCGGGACGCGGCGGCGTCGGCGTCGGCCTTCGCCTTGGCGTCCGCCTGGGCCTTCGCGTCGGCCTCGGCCTGCGCCTGGGCGGCCGCGGCGGCGTCGGCCTGGGCCTGCGCGGCGGGGTCGGCCTGCGGGGTCTGCGGCGCCTGGGCGGCCTGGTCGACGACCGAGACGGCGGCGACCGGGGTGGCGGCCTCGGCCGTGTCGCCGGCCTGCGGGATCGCCAGCGCGGCGGTGGCGGCACTCGCCACGACGAGGGTGGCGACACCGGTGATCAGGGAATTGCGGCGGGCATGGCTGAGCGGCATGACTGCGGAAGGTCCTTTTCCGTCGGGTGGCATCACACGACCGTCCTCGGACGGCCGCGGCGCCCCGGCGGAACCGGCGGGGCGGGCCGGGCGGCGCGGCGGTGGGACCGTCGGCGCTGCCTGGCGACGAGCCATTCTTGGCAGGGCCGGGGACGGGTGGCAAAGGCGCTCGCTACTACGCCGGGTAGTGGGTGCGGCGGGGGGTGGTCGCCCGTTTTGAGTGGATTGCCCGAGTTGTTCGGCTGGAGGTTGCGGGCCGGTTGCGGACGGTGATCCAGAGGGGGAACGGCATGGTGGCCTGCGTTCTTCAGGTGGGGTGAGGCGCCGGGCGGGCCCGGGATCAAGCGGGTCGGGCGCCCGGTGCGGGGCTTCTGCTACGGAGAGTCGTAGATGGGGAAACCCCTGTGGGCGGCCTCACATGTTTGGCGGGCGGAGTTCGGCGGAGAGTGGTCGGATCGTCACCGGAATGTGGTGGAATCCCGCCTCGCTGTGTTCCTGCCAAGCCGGGCTGGCAGGGCCCGACCCCTCCTGCCGCGCCGCCGCGGCGCGCCACGCTCGATCCTCCCGACCTGTCCAGGAGGTATCGATGAAGCGTCAATTCGGAAGGATCGTCGGTCTGTTGGCCGGATTCGTGTTCGCGGCGGGCATGACGGCCCTGCCCGCCGCGGCCGCCCCGACGCCGTCCCAGACGGTCGTCGGCGGCACGCAGGCCGTGCAGGGCGAGTTCCCGTTCATGGTGCGGCTCTCGATGGGCTGCGGCGGCGCGCTCTACAGCCCGCAGATCGTCCTCACCGCCGCGCACTGCGTGAACGGCACCGGCGCCGACACGACCATCACGGCCACACTCGGCGTCGTCGACCTCAACAGCCCCGACGCCATCACCGCGCAGTCCGCGTACGTGTACCAGTCGCCCGCCTTCAGCGGCGCGGAGAACGGCAACGACTGGGCACTCATCAAGCTGAGCGCGCCGGTCGGCGGCGCACAGGTCGCCACGCTGCCGGTCACCGACTCCACCGCGTACGACGACGGCACCTTCACCATCGTGGGCTGGGGCGCGGCCACCGAGGGCGGCGACCAGCAGCAGTACCTCCTGAAGGCCACCGTGCCGCACGTGGACGACGCGGCCTGCACGACCGCCTACCCGAACCTCGTCACCTCGGCCTCGCTGTGCGCGGGCTACGTCGACCAGGGCGGCGTCGACACCTGCCAGGGCGACTCCGGCGGCCCGATGTTCCGGGCCGACTCGGCCGGGCGGCCCGTCCAGGTCGGCATCGTCAGCTGGGGCAACGGCTGCGCCCGACCGGGCTACCCCGGCGTCTACACCAAGGTGAGCACCTACGCCGCCGACATCGCGGCGGCCGCGGCCACCCTCTGACCGGGGATGCGGAGAGGCGCCCGGGAGCCGGTCCTCGGCCCCCGGGCGCCGGCGCGCGCGGAAGAAGGGGAGGGAGTGGGCCAAGAGGGGGTGCGGGCCCGGCGGTCTGCCGGGGCGGTGAGGGCGTGGGTCTGGTGTGGTGCGGCCCGTTGGCGTGGGTGGTCCCCGGGCGGGGCGAGGGCGGGCACCCCGGTTCAGGGGGTCGGGACGCGCGACAGCAGGCTGCGGGCCTGTCGGGCCTCGTGGGCGGTGCGGCCCGTCGGGGTGGGCGGCAGGTGGGCGAGGAGGGCGGTCGCGGCCTCCGGCTCGCCCGCGTGGGCGTGGGCGGTGGCCAGGCGGGCCGTGACGAGGGCGTGGTCGTGGGGGTGGGTGGAGGGCGGCAGCTGGGTGAGCGCGGTGCTCAGGTGGGCCGCGGCGCTGCGGGCGTGGGACGGGCGGCCGAGGCTCGCGGCGAGGTCGCGGTGGCACGTGCCGTGGGCGACGGTCAGGACGAGGTGGGCGCGCGCGAGCCACGGGCTCGGTTCGCCCGCGCGCAGGGCCGCCGCGGTCAGCCGCTCGGCGTCGGCGAGGGCGCGCAGGGCGTCGGGGGCGGCACCGGCGCGGCCGTACGCGTGGGCCTCGGCGAGGGCGGCCCAGGCCTGGACGCCGGGCCGGGCGGGCAGGAGGAGTGCGGCGGAGCGGGCGGCGCCGGCGAGGGCCAGGGCGGTCGTGGGGTCGCCGTTCCACCAGTGCACCGAGCTCTGCCGGGCGAGCAGGTCGGCGACGGCGGCCCGGTCGTCGGCGGCGCGGGCCCAGGCGAGCCCGCGGCCGTACCAGGCGAGGGCGCGGGTGGGGCGGTCGCCGTCGAAGTGGGCCCAGCCGGCGAGCTCGGCGTAGCGGGCGGCGAGGGCGAGGACGCGGGCGTCCGGTCGCCAGCCGGCCAGGATGCGGGCGTGGTGTTCGAGGACGGCGGTGAGGTCCTCGCCGCCGATGTGGCCGAGGGCGGCGCGGTAGACGGCCAGCAGGCCGCTCTGGACGTCGAGGGCGGCCGCGTCGGGCCGGACGGCGCCGGCGGCCCCGGGCGCGCCGAGCGGGCCGAGTGCGCCGAGGTGTTCGCGTTCCTGCCGCACGGGCTGCCAGAGCTCGGTGAGTTCGCCGCCGGTGCCGAGCAGTGCGTCGGCGCGGACGGCGAGTCCGGGCGGCGGCCAGCGGCGGGCGTTCTCGATCCGGCTGATGAGGGAGTCGTCGTAGCCGAGCCGGCGGCCGAGTTCGGCCTGGCTGAGGCGGTGGACCTCGCGCCAGTGCCGCAGCCGGTGGCCGAAGTGCAGCCGGGCGGAGACGGGGATGGGGGCGGGGATGGGGACCGGGATGGGGACAGGGGAGGGGGAGGGAGCGGGCGAGGGAACGCGGGGGAGCGGCACGGGGCCTCCCGGTGACGGTGGGGGTGCGCTCCGAGGGGGAAGCGCCATGCCGGGGTATCCCCATTGACGTAGACCCGTCAAACGAGTCGCCGCTCAAGCCGCCGTTCAAGCCGTCGCTCAAGCCGCCGTTCAAGCCGTCGCTCAAGCCGCCGTTCAAGCCGTCGCTCAAGCCGCCGTTCAAGCTGCCGTTCAAGGCCGCCGCTCAAGCCGCCGCTCAAGCGCGGGGCGGAGCCCCTGGAACGCGGACCGGGCCCGGGAGCCTCCGCAACGGCTCCCGGGCCCGGCGTTCCTCACGCGCGGGGCGGACGGCTCAGGAATCCGCCGCCACCGCGGCCCGCCGCCGACGGCCCACCACGGCCGAGGCCGCGAGCACGATCGCCGCGGCGACCAGCGACAGGTACATCTGCTTGCGCCCGTCGGAGTCGGTGAACATGTATGCCATCACGAACCCGATCATGCCGATCGCGGTCCAGGTCAGGTACGGGTACAGCCACATCCGCACGGTCAGCCGCTCGGGCATCTCGCGCTCGATGATCTTGCGCATCCGCAGCTGGGTGCCGCAGATCACCAGCCACACGAAGAGCGCGACCGCGCCGGAGGAGTTCAGCAGGAACGCGAACACCGTGTCGGGGGAGGTGTAGTTGAAGAAGACGGCGATGAAGCCGAACACCACCGAGGCCAGGATCGCGACCCGCGGCACGCCGCGCTTGGTGACGGTCGCGAACGCCTTGGGCGCGTCGCCGCGCTGGCCGAGCGAGAAGGCCATCCGGGAGGCCGTGTACATCCCGGAGTTGAGGCAGGACAGGACGGCCGTCAGCACGATCACGTCCATCACCTGGCCGGCGTGCGGGATGCCCACGTGGTTCAGCACCGCGACGTACGGGCTGGCCTTGACCTCGGCGGAGTCCCACGGCAGCAGGGTGACGACGAGCAGGATCGAGCCCAGGTAGAAGACGCCGATGCGCCAGATCACGCTGTTGGTGGCCTTGGTGACGGCCTTCTCCGGGTCCTCGGACTCGCCGGCGGCGAGCGTGACGATCTCGCTGCCCATGAACGCGAACACGACGGTGAGCATGCCGGTGAACACCGCGCCGACGCCGTGCGGCAGGAAGCCGCCGTGGCCGGTGAGGTTGCTGGTGCCGACCGAGTGGGTGCCGGGCAGCAGGCCGAACACGGCGAGGATGCCGATCACCAGGAACGCGGCGATCGCGACGACCTTGATCCCGGCGAACCAGAACTCGAACTCGCCGTAGGACGACACCGAGGCGAGGTTGGTGGCGGTGAGCACCGCCATCACGATCAGCGCGAACGCCCACTGCGGCACGCCGGGCATCCAGTGGTTGAGGATCTTCGCGCCGGCGGTCGCCTCGACCGCGAGCACCACGACCCAGAAGAACCAGTACAGCCAGCCGATGCTGAACCCGGCCCAGCGGCCGAGCGCGCGGTCCGCGTACGCCGAGAACGAGCCGCTCTGCGGGTCGGCCGCGGCCATCTCGCCGAGCATCCGCATCACCAGCACGACCAGCAGGCCGGCCAGCGCGTAGGAGAGCAGGATGCCGGGGCCGGTGGCCGCGATGCCCGCGCCGGAGCCGACGAACAGGCCGGCGCCGATCACGCCGCCGATGGCGATCATCGACAGGTGGCGGTTCTTGAGCCCGGCCTTCAGGTGGCCGTCGCCGCCGTGCCCGCCGTGCCCGTCCGGTCCCGCCTGGTGGGGGACCTTCGCCGTCGTCGCCGGCTTGGTGGTGTCCGCACTCATCAAGGGTGCCCTTTTGCCTTTCCCGCGCGGTGTGACCCTCGGCTCGTCTCGCCGGAGGGTTTGTGGGGACAGACCCGCGCATTGCGGTGCAACCTAACTTCTACGCCCGAGTATCGGAACAAGGCCTCGATAACTGTTCGGTAAGCGGACGAGAAAGCGCAGGTCAGAGGGGGTGCAAAGGTGACGTGGAAGCCTCAAATCTGACGCAGCGTCAGATCGCGTGAGAGCGTTCCGGGATGGGAGGTCTATGCCTCTCGCAGGTCCAGGACGACGATCCGGCGCGCGTCCGCCGGCCGTCCGGTGAGGCGGGCCGCAAGGATCCGGGGGATGTCGCTCTCCTGCGCGTGGCCGGGGAGCAGGGCCACCTCCGCCCGTCGCACCCCGGGCTCCCCGTGGACGGCGTACGCCACCCGGTACGTCGTCCGCTCCGGCGGTGGCGTGCACTGCTCCCGCCCGTCGACAGTCATCGGCACCCGCCTCCTCCGGGCCATTGTCGACCCGGTGTGGCCGAACGGGGCAAATCCGGGCAGAGTGGGATTCTCCGGAAGGGGTGGCCCTCATGCCCATGCAGACCACCTGGAAGGGGACGATCAGCTTCGGGCTGGTCAGCATCCCCGTTCACCTGTACTCGGCGACGCAGGAGCACGACGTCGCACTGCACCAGGTGCACGCCAAGGACGGCGGACGGGTGCGGATGAAGCGGTACTGCGAGCGGGAGGAGAAGGAGGTCCCGTACGCGGAGATCGCCAAGGGCTACGAGTCGCCCGACGGCCGGACCGTCACCCTCACCGACGAGGACCTGGCCGACCTCCCGCTGCCCAGCAAGAAGATCATCGACGTGCTGGCCTTCGTCGACGCCACCGAGATCGACCCGCTGATGTTCTCCAAGGCCTACTACGTCGGCGTCGCCGACAAGGGCGCGGCCAAGCCGTACGCCCTGCTGCGCGACGCGCTCGTCGAGTCCGGCCAGATCGCCGTCACCAAGATCGCGCTGCGCACCCGGGAGTCGCCCGCGGTGCTGCGCGTGCACGACGGCACCCTCGTGCTGCAGACCTGCATCTGGCCCGACGAGGTGCGCCCGGCGGCCGGGATCGCGCCGGAGGAGGACGTCAAGGTACGGCCGCAGGAGCTGAAGATGGCCCGGTCGCTGATGGAGACGCTCTCCGAGGACTTCGACCTCTCCCAGCTCCACGACGACTACCAGCTGGCCCTGCAGCAGGTCGTCCAGGCCCGCCTGGAGGGCGTCGAGATCCCGCACGAGGAGGAGCCCGGCGAGGCGCCCGACAACGTGATCGACCTGATGGAGGCGCTGCGCAGCAGCCTCAAGCAGGCCAAGGTCGCGCACGGCGGCGACGGGCCCGCGGGGGAGGGGCCCGCGCCGCCGCGCAAGCGGGCCGCCCCGGCGAAGAAGACGGCGTCCGCGCAACCCGAGGCCGCCGCGACGAAGACCACCGCCCGCAAGACCACCGCCCGCAAGACGACGACCGGCAAGACGACGACAGGCGAGACGACGACCGGCAAGACGGCCACCCGCAAGACCGCGGCCCCCCGCAAGGCCTCATAGGCCGTGCGGGGAGGTCCGCGGACCAGGCAGTCCCCCTTTCCCGACTTCCCCCTTTCCGACTTTCCCGACCGACGACGGGAGGCGATCCCCATGGACCTGCTGACCTACAAGGAACTCGACACCGGCCCCGACGCCCCGGCGGACCCGAGCTGGGGCCACCGGGCCTGGCACTGGCTGCTGAGCCTCAGCCCGACCGCCGTGACGATCATGGTCGCGCTCTCGATCGGCTTCTGCATGGTCGCGGTGCAGGTGTCCCAGGAGGTCGTGCTCGCCGTGCTGGCCATCTTCTGGGGCCTGACCTTCATCGCGCTGGTGGGCGTGGTCGCCCGCTGGATGACGACGCCCGGCCGGGGCAGGCACCGGATGGCCGCCTGACCCCGGCCGCGCAGGCGCGGGATCCGGGCGGGCTCAGCCGATCCACACCGTGGTGACGTTGCAGAACTCCCGGATCCCGTGCCCCGACAGCTCCCGCCCGAACCCGGAGCGCTTGACGCCGCCGAACGGCAGCGCCGGGTGGGAGGCGGTCATGCCGTTGAAGAACACCCCGCCCGCCTGGATGTCGCGCACGAAGCGCTCCTGCTCCGCCGCGTCCGTCGTCCAGACGTTGGAACTCAGGCCGAACGGCGTGTCGTTGGCGAGTGCGACGGCCTCGTCGAGGTCGGCGACGCGGTAGACGGTGGCGACCGGCCCGAAGGTCTCCTCCAGGTGGATCCGCATGGCCGGGGTGATGCCGGTGAGCACCGTCGGCTCGTAGAAGTACCCGGTGTCCCAGCCCTCGGGGCGCCCGCCGCCGCACTCGACCCGGGCGCCGTGGGAGCGCGCGTCCTCGACGAGTTCCTCCAGGTCGTCCCGGCCCTGGCGGCTGGCGAGCGGGCCGACGTCGGTGGCCTCGTCCATCGGGTCGCCGACCCGCAGGGCGCGCATCGCCTCGCTGAAGCCGGCGGTGAAGGCGTCGTAGACGTCGGTGTGGACGATGAAGCGCTTCGCGGCGATGCAGGACTGGCCGTTGTTCTGCGCCCGGGCCCGGACGGCGGTGCGGACGGCCGCGTCGAGGTCGGCGGACGGCATCACCACGTACGGGTCGCTGCCGCCGAGTTCCAGCACGGCCTTCTTGACCTCGTCGGCCGCGGTGGCGGCAACCGCCCGCCCGGCCGGCTCGCTGCCGGTGAGGGTCACCGCGGCCACCCGGCGGTCCCGGATCACGCCCTCGACCGCGCCGGAACCGATCAGCAGGGTCTGGAAGCAGCCCTCGGGGAAGCCGGCCCGGCGGAACAGCTCCTCCAGCGCGACGGCCGTGCGGGGCACGTTGGAGGCGTGCTTGAGCAGGCCGACGTTGCCGGCCATCAGCGCGGGCGCGGCGAACCGGATCACCTGCCAGAACGGGAAGTTCCACGGCATGACGGCCAGCACGGCGCCGATCGGGCGGTAGCGGACGTAGGCGCGGGCGGCGCCCGAGTCGGCGACGTCGGCCGGGGCCGGGTGCTCGTCGGCGAGCAGCGCCTCGGCGTTGTCGGCGTACCAGCGCATCGCCTTCGCGCACTTGGCGGCCTCGGCCCTGGCCGCGGTGAGCGGCTTGCCCATCTCCTCGGTCATCGTGCGGGCGATCGCCTCCCGGTCCTGGTCGAGCAGGTCGGCGGCCCGGCGCAGCAGCGCGGCGCGGGAGGCGAAACCGGTGGTCCGGTAGCTGTGGAAGGCGGCCTCGGCGAGGGCCAGGCGCCGGTCGAGGCCGGCCGCGTCGAGGGGTTCGAAGGTCTGCAGGATCTCGCCGGTCGCGGGGTTGACGCTTGCGATGGGCATGCGGGGGGCTCCCAGGGTGTCGGGGAAGGGCCTGTGCCCAAACCTGCCCGACCGACCGTCCCCGGACACGCCACCGCCGCCCGGCGTGTCCTGCCGGGCGGTGGGCGGGGACGGCCGGGCGGTGCGTGGGGACGGCCGGCGCGGGCTACTCGGGCAGCGACTCGACCCGGGCGGCGGCCTCGCGCGCACGGGCCCCGGCCCGGGTGCGGCCGGCCGTCACCAGGCGGTTCGGGAAGCGGTGCAGGTACTCGGCCTCCAACTGGCCGGTACGCAGGGTGTGGCGCTTGAGCGCCTCCTCGGAGCCGTACAGGAACGTCTCGTGGCGTGTGCGGTGCAGCTGTTCCAGCTCGTGCAGCAGGATGTCGTTGCCCAGCGCGTGCGGGGAGACGCCCTCGGGCCTGAGCTGCGGGGCGGTGGCGTGCCGCATGTCCGTACCTCCTCGGCGAATGCCCCCCTTGTACCCGGTGCCCGGCTACCCGCTCCAGTACACGCGTTCGGGTGACGGGCGGCATCTCGGGGTGGGCGCCGCGCCGCGGGTCCGGGCAGGCTGTGATCATCGAGCCTCGACATGAGACGTAGGATGAATCCTTCGTTTCCACAGAAACCGCGCGGACGGATCGCTCATGCCCCTTCCCAAGGCCGAACTCCACCTGCACATCGAAGGCACGCTGGAGCCCGAGCTCGCGTTCGCCCTCGCGGACCGCAACGGCGTCGCACTGCCGTACGCCGACACCGAGGAGCTCCGCGAGGCCTACTCGTTCAGCGATCTGCAGTCCTTCCTGGACCTGTACTACGCGCTGATGGCCGTGCTGCGCACGGAGGAGGACTTCGCGGACCTCGCCGACGCCTACCTCGCCCGCGCCGCGGAGCAGGGGGTCCGGCACGCGGAGATCTTCTTCGACCCGCAGGCGCACACCGCGCGCGGCGTGCCGATCGGCGTCGTCGTGGACGGGCTCACCCGCGCGCTCGGACGCAGTGCGGAGCGGTACGGCATCAGCACCCAGCTGATCATGTGCTTCCTGCGGGACGAGTCCGCCGACTCGGCGCTGGAGACCTTCGAGGCCGCGCGCCCGTGCTTCGACCGGATCGCGGGGATCGGCCTCGACTCGGCCGAGGTCGGCAACCCGCCGGCCAAGTTCCGCGAGGTGTACCGGCGCGCGGCCGAGGCCGGGCTGCGCCGCGTCGCCCACGCCGGGGAGGAGGGGCCGGCCGGGTACGTCACGGAGGCGCTGGACGTGCTGGGCGTCGAGCGGATCGACCACGGGCTGCGCTGCCTGGAGGACGGCGAGCTGGTGGCCCGCCTGGTCCGCGAGCAGGTGCCGCTGACCCTGTGCCCGCTGTCCAACGTCCGCCTGCGGTGCGTGGACACGCTCGCCGACCACCCGCTGCGGGAGATGCTGGACGCCGGGCTGCTGGTCACCGTCAACTCCGACGACCCGGCCTACTTCGGCGGCTACGTCGACGACAACTTCCGGGCCGTCCAGCAGGCCCTGGCGCTGGAGCCGGAGACCCTGCGGCTGCTCGCCGCGAACTCCTTCCGCGCGTCCTTCATCGACGACGACCGGAAGGCCGAACTCCTGGCCGAGGTGGCCGCGTTCACCTTCCCGCCGGTCGAGTTCTGACGGCCGGTCGCGCCTGCGCCCCCTCCGGGCAGTGCTTGGGTTCGAGGGGGCGGAGGCGCGGCAGGTCAGAGCAGGGTGCTCCAGTAGTACCAGAACCGGTTGAGCACCAGCAGCGCGATCACCGCGTACCAGAGCACCGGCACCACCCAGTGGTAGCGCGCCGCCTCCCGCACCACCGGCCGCAGCCCGCGCCCGACCGGGATGATCCCCGAGCGCAGGTTGTGCAGCGTCGTGTACCAGAACAGGGGGATCATCGTGGCCCACACCACCATGCAGTACGGGCAGAGCGCGCCGATCCGGTAGAGCGCCTGGTACATCAGCCAGGTCACGAAGCCGATCCCGAACAGCGTCCCGGCCTGGAGGCCGAGCCAGAACCAGCGCCGGTACGCCGCCCCCGCGAGCAGGCCCGCGCCGATCGCCGCCACGACGGCGAAACCGGCCAGGCCGAGCAGCGAGTTGGGGAAGCCGAAGGCCTCGGCCTGCTCGCTGCGCATGATCGAGCCGCAGCTGATGATCGGGTTGATGTTGCAACTGGGGACGTACGACGGGTCCTTCAGCAGCCGGAGCTTGTCCAGCGTGAGGACCGCCGAGGCGAACAGGCCGACCGCGCCGCCGATCAGCAGCAGCCAGGCGAACGGCCGGCCCGCGCCGTACGTCCGCCCGGCGGGGGCGGCCGTCACCCGGTCACCTGCTTGACCATGGCGGTGAACTGCTCGGGGCTGACGGCCTTCCCGCCGGTGAGGACGTCCAGCTTCTTGCCGTCCAGCTTGACGGTCGGGGTGCCGGTGACGTCGCTCTTGTTGAACTCCTCGTTCACCTTGGCCGCCCACGGCGCGTAGGTGCCGTCCTGGACGGCCTTGACGAAGGCGTCGGTCTTCAGGCCCGGCACCTGGCCGGCCAGGTCGAGGATCTTGTTGGTGTCGCCGAAGCCGTCGGTGCGCTCGTCGGGCTGGTTCTTGTAGAGCACGTCGTGGAAGGCCTTGAACTTGTCCACGCCCTCGTTGAGCGCGGCGCCGGCGGCGGCCAGCGCGGTGCGCGAGCCCTTGCCACCGAGGTTGTCGTCCAGGAACGTCGCCAGGTGGTACTCGATCTTGTACGTGCCGGCGTCGGCGAGCTGCTGGATCGCCGTTCCGGTGGTGGTCTCCAGCTGCTCGCAGAACGGGCAGCGGAAGTCCTCGTAGATCTCCAGGGTGTGCGGGGCGTCGGCCTTGCCGTAGGTGATCACGGTGCCGTTGGTGCCGCCGGCGTTGGCCGGGACGACCAGCGGGCCGCTCGCGGAGCCGCCGGAGGAGCCGGAGGAGCCGTTCACGGCGAAGGCCACGCCGCCCACGATCGCGAGCAGGGCGACGGAGGCGGCGCCGACCACGACGCGGCGGCGGACCCGGTCCGCGCGCTCGGCCTGCTCGCGGGCGGCGCGCATGCGGTCGGTGGCGGAGGTCCTGGTGCTGCTCTTGCGGGAGTTGCTCATGGGGTGTCGTCCTGTGCTCTCGGGTGCTCGCGGGCCAGCGGAAGAGGGCGCGCGGGCGTGCGGAAGGGCGGGCGCGCGGGGATCCGGCGCGCGGTGAGAGGGCCGGCCGCGACCGTGGGAGGGGTCGGTCAGCCGGCCGGGGCGAACACCGGCGGACCGCGCCGCACGGCGGGGCCGAGCACGACGTCCTCGGCCGGGACGCGGACCCGGCTGGCCCGCGGGAAGGGCACCCGGACCACCGGACGGGCCGGGACGGGCGCCGAGAGCAGCGGCAGCAGACGGGCGGCGGCCGGCAGGTGGCGGTGCAGGAACTCGGCCGTCATCCGCGCCGAGTGGGCCAGGCCGGCCAGCGCGGCGTCCGCGCGGCGCAGCCAGAACGCGCCGGCCAGCCCGATCGCCGTGTGCAGCAGCAGGAGCAGCGCCAGCCCGGTGTGCGGGGAGACTTCGTGCCCGAGCAGGAGGCCGCCCAGGGACCCGCCGCCGCACAGCAGCGGCTCGAAGCCGCGGGTGGCGCCGGGCGGCAGGGACGGACAGCTCGCCTGGGCGTAGCCGAACAGCGCGCTCACGCCCAGCTCCAGCGGCAGGAACACCGCGGCGACCGCCGGGTAGCCGCGCTCGCGGCCGGCGAGCGCGAAGGCCACCGCGAAGACGGCGGCGGAGGCGACGGCCAGCGTGCCGGCGGGCAGCGGGCGGCCGGTGACGAGCACCTGGCCGAGCCCGGCGAGCAGCACGACCAGCGCGGCGAAGACCGCCGCGCGGAGTGTCCTGGTGACCGGGCCGGAGTAGTGCATCGCACCCGAGTCTGCCACAGGTTGAAACCCGAACGGTCCGGCCGACGGCCCCCTGTGGGGAGCCTCACCATGGCCGCTGAGCTGGGCTTATACCGTCCTTACGCGATCGCGGGGGACGCTTCGCGGCGATCACCGGGCGGCGGCGACCCGCGCCTCGACCAGGTCCCGGAAGTGTTCGAGGTCGCCCCGCACGGCCCGCTCGATCGCCCCGGCCTGGGCGAAGCCGCGCGGCCCGCCGAAGGCCTCGTGGACGGCGTCCGGGTCGTACTCCACCCGGATCTGCAGGCGGGTGTGCCCCGCGTCGATGGGCAGCAGGGCGAACGCGCCGCGCAGCCGGACCCCGTCGAGCGTCCGCCAGGCCATCACCCGGCCCCGGCCGCGGTCGGTGATCTCGGTCTCGACGTCCCGCTCGGAGCCCCCGATCGCCACCCCGAGGTGGGCGAGGTTCCGTCCGTGCGGGTAGGCGCTGCGCACCCCGTCGACGAACTGCGGGTAGTCGTGCACCCGGTGCAGCTGCTCCCAGGCGGCGAGGACGGGGGCGGCTATGTCGATCTGCTCCTCCAGCATGGTCATGACTGGACCGGACCTCCTGCGGTTGGTCGCTCCGCCGGTTGATCGTGGAGTGTTTCCAGCCTGCGCTCCGGAGCGGCCGCGGGCAAAGGGCGCACGGGGGCGCACCCGCCGGGGCGCGGGGTGCGGGGCCGTGCGGGAGACTGGGCGCATGCCGGAGCTGCCCGAGGTCGAGGCGCTGTGCGCCTTCCTGCGCGAACGGCTGACCGGGCGGGTCGTCGCCCGGGTGCAGCCGGTGGCGATCAGCGCGCTGAAGACGTACGACCCGCCGGTCACCGCCCTGGAGGGGCTGACGGTCGGGTCGGTCGCGCGGCACGGGAAGTTCCTGGACATCGAGGCCGGCGGCCTGCACCTCGTCATCCACCTGGCCCGCGCCGGGTGGCTGCGCTGGAAGGACGGCCTGCCCGCCGAACCGCCGCACCCGAGCCCGAAGAACCCGCTCGCGCTGCGGGTGCGCCTGGCCGGCGAGGCCGGGGACGGTTTCGACCTCACCGAGGCCGGGACGAAGAAGGGGCTCGCCGTCCACGTCGTCCGCGACCCGGCCGAGGTGCCCGGGGTGGCCCGGCTCGGCCCGGACCCGCTGGACCCGGGCTTCACCCCGGAGTCCTTCGCCGCGCTGCTGAGCGGCGAGCGGCGGCAGCTCAAGGGCGTCCTGCGGGACCAGACCGTGCTGGCGGGCGTGGGCAACGCCTATTCGGACGAGGTGCTGCACGCGGCCCGGATGTCGCCGTTCAAGCTGGCGTCGCGCCTGACCGACGAGGAGACGGCGCGGCTGTACGCGGCGCTCGGCGACACGCTGCGCGACGCGGTGGAGCGCTCGCGCGGGCTCGCGGCGGGGGAGCTGAAGGCGGAGAAGAAGCTGGGGATGCGGGTGCACGGCCGCACCGGGCAGCCCTGCCCGGTGTGCGGGGACACCGTGCGCGAGGTGTCGTTCGCGGACTCCTCGCTGCAGTACTGCCCGACCTGCCAGACCGGCGGGAAGCCGCTGGCGGACCGGCGGCTGTCCCGGCTGCTGAAGTGAGCTGACGTGAGTGGTGCGGCAGCCGGGACGCGGGTCGGTGCGGATGCGGGTGCGGTCGCGGGTGCGGTGGCGGGTGCGCTCGCTCAGCGCTTGATCGCGACGCCGCCCCAGTAGTACGCGGCCCACGGGTTGGCCGGCGGCGGGCCGTCCGGGCGCCAGGCGAGGACGGGGGTGACGCCCGGCTCGACGAGGTCCCAGCCGTCGAAGAAGCGCACGACGTCGTCGCGGGTGCGCGGCACGAGGGTCATCCCGCCGGCCCGGGCGGCCTCGGTGACCTGGCCGACGGCCACCGGGTCGAAGTCCTGGGTGGGGGTGGTGAGCGCGAGGCAGCTGCCGGAGGGCAGGGCGTCGCGCAGCGCGGCGACCCGGCCCCACGGGTCGTCCTCGTCGGCGATCAGCATCAGCACGGCGATCATCAGCAGGCCGACCGGCCGGTCCAGGTCGAGGGTCGCGGTGAGCGCCGGGTCGGAGAGCAGTTCCCCGGGCTTGCGCAGGTCGGCGTGGATGTAGGTGGTGCGGCTGGCCGGGGTGGAGACCATCAGGGCGCGGGCGTGGGCGAGCACGATCGGGTCGTTGTCGACGTACACCACGCGGGTGCCGGGGCTGACCTCCTCGGCGATCTCGTGGGTGTTGGGCGAGGTCGGGATGCCGGTGCCGAGGTCGAGGAACTGGCGGATGCCGTGCTCGCGGGCGAGGTGGCGCACGGCCCGGCCCTGGAAGGCGCGGTTGGCCCTGGCCATCTCCTTGATGCTGGGCACGGCCTGCTCGATGGCCTCGGCCATGGCGCGGTCGGGCGGGAAGTTGGTCTTGCCGCCCAGCCAGTGGTCGTAGACGCGGGCCGAGTGGGGAGTGGTGGTGTCGACGCCGAAACGTTCCCACTGGCTCAGCTCGGCGGGCTCGTCCTCGTGCTGCTCCCGGTCCGGGAAGTCCTGACTTGTCGTCATGGCCACGTCCTCTGATGGCAGATCATCACACTGGAGGGGGCCAGCGTAGCGGGCCTGTGTGGAACCTGTGCGTCCGGTGGGGGAAGGCCGGTGCCCTTGGGCCGTCGGAGTGGTGATCAGGTCCGTCGGGGGTGCCGACCGGGAGCCGGGGTTCCGGGCGGGGGAAGCATCCACCATGCTGTCAGATCGTCTGATTACCTCTCGGATTACTACGAACCCTGGCCCCGGGTCCGGATCGGGCCGCCCGTCCCGCCGGCTGCTGCTCGTCGCGGCCGGAATGTCGCTGCTCGGGGCGGCGGGCTGTCAGAACCCCTTCGACGGTGCGGATCCGCCCCCGGCGCCACCTGTGCCGGACGCCGCCGAGGCGGGCGCGGTCGGGGCGGCGCCGGTCGGGTCCCCCTCGCAGTGGGCCTCGCCCACCGCCTCGCCCACCGCGCCGCCGTCCGCGACCCCGTCGAGGGCTCCCTCGCCCACTGCGACGGGCTCGCCGAGTGCGCAGGCCACGCAGGCCGCGCAGGCCGCGCAGCCCGTCCAGCCCGTGCACAAGGTGCTCACCCAGGCGGAGAGCAAGCCGGTGTACGAGCTGGACCCGTCACGGAAGGTCGTGGCGCTCACCATCGACGACGGCCCGGACCCGCGGTACACGCCGGCCGTCCTCGACCTGCTCCAGAAGTACGGGATCCGGGCGACGTTCTTCCTGATCGGGGAGAACGCCGTCGAACACCCGGCCCTGGTGCGGGAGATCGCGGACCGCGGCCACCACATCGCCAACCACACCTGGACCCACCCGGACCTGCGGCACATGTCCGATTCGAAGGTCAAGGACGAGCTGGAGCGCACCTCGGACCTGCTCCTGCGGACCACCGGCCGGCAGCCGACCTGGTTCCGCGCGCCCGGCGGGGACTGGTCGGACGCCTCGCTGCGGATCGCCGCCGACCTGGGGCTGCGGAACATGGCCTGGTCGGTGGACCCGCGGGACTGGGCCAGGCCGGGGACGTCGGCGATCATCGACACCATCCTCAAGGGCGTCCGGCCCGGCTCGATCGTGCTCAACCACGACGGCGGCGGGGACCGGTCGCAGACGGTGGCGGCGATCAAGGCGTACCTGCCGGTGCTGGTCGACTCGGGGTACTTCTTCACGGCCCCGCCGAACTGAGGGCGGTGGTGGCGGTGGCCGGTGCGGCGGGTAGCGGTTTGCTTGCTTAAACCACTCGAAAAGGTGGATTGGAAGAACCGTTTCTGCGCTTTTTGGGCCCATAGGGTGATCTCGCACCAATTCACCAGGTACCGCCGGGTACCACCTGAAAGGCCCTCAATCATGCGTCTCCGCAATGCCGTACTGGCCTCCGCCAGCGCCATCGCCCTCGTTCTCGCCGTTCCGACCTCCGCCGGCGCCGCCACCGGCGATTTCCTCTACAAGGTCGGCCCCGGGGTGCTGACCGGCCTGGCCGATCCGGAGAGCCGCGTGTGCATCGACCTTCCGGAACTCGGGAACGGCCCGGCCTTCGCGCCGGAGAACCTCACGAGCTCGACGGCCACGGTGTTCCTCGACGCCCACTGCGACGGGGACGTCTTCTACGTCATGACCCCGGGCAAGAAGCTCGGCGACCGCCTCAAGCTGCGCTCGGTCGTCTTCTCCTGACCGGCGGCGACGGTGAGGTGGCCGGGGCCGGGCGGTCGGCGTAGCGTCGAACTGTCCGGCCCGGTCGCCGGCGCCTCGTCGTGCCCCGTGGTCGGGCGCCGCAGCCTGGGCAGAACGAAGGAGGCCTGGGATGACCGGCAACGGCTACGCCCACCCCGAGGCACTGGTCCGCACCGACTGGCTGGCCCACCACCTGGACGACGGCACCGTCAGGGTCGTCGAGGTGGACGAGGACACCAGCGCGTACGAGCGGGACCACATCCCCGGCGCGGTCGGCTGGAACTGGGCCACCGACCTGCACAGCAGCGTCGGCCGCGACTACGTCGACCGGGCGGGCGTCCAGTACCTGCTGCGCGCGGCCGGGGTGGAGGACGACACGACCGTCGTGCTGTACGGCGGCAACAACAACTGGTTCGCCGCGTACGCGTACTGGCTGCTGCGGCTGCGCGGGTTCGGGCCGGTGCGGCTGCTGGACGGCGGGCGGAAGAAATGGGAGCTGGAGGGGCGCGAGCTCACCCACGAGGTCATGGACTACCAGCACACCTCGTACCGGCTGACCGGGCCCGAGCGGCCGGAGCTGCGTGCGCTGCGGGACGAAGTGCTGGGCAAGGCCGAGGTGTTCGCGAAGCCGGGCACGGACGCGGTGCTGGTGGACGTCCGCTCGCCGGCCGAGTTCCGGGGCGAGCTGATCGCGCCGCCGCACCTGCCGCAGGAGCAGGCGCAGGTGCCCGGTCACATCCCCGGCGCGCTGAACATCCCCTGGTCGCAGGCGGCCAACGACGACGGGTCGTTCCGCTCGGCGGAGGAGCTGCGGGCGCTGTACGGGGGCCGGGGCGTGGGGCCGGAGCGCGAGGTGATCGCCTACTGCCGGATCGGTGAGCGCTCGGCGCACACGTGGTTCGCCCTGACCGAACTGCTGGGGTACCCGCACGTCAAGAACTACGACGGCTCCTGGACGGAGTACGGCTCGCTGGTGCGGGCGCCGGTGGCGCTCGGGGCGTGAGGGCGCCGAAATCCGGCGTTCGGCCGGTTGCATCATTTCGGCTTGTTTCTTTGCATGAACATCTCATAATCCGGGAGTGGATCCGGGGCTGCCGGGACAAGGATCGATCCGACCCTTCGTCCCAGCGATCCTGGAGGACCCGTTGCGCAAGAGGCTGATCGTCTCCGCCGCGAGTGCCATGGCCCTGTTCCTCGCCGTCCCGGCGTCGGCCGCCGACTTCCAGCCGGGCGCCCCCGGCATCGGCGACTCCTACTACCCGACTTACGGCAACGGCGGCTATCACGTCTCCCACTACGACATCCGGCTGAAGTACCAGCCCGCCACCGACGAGCTGGAGGGCACCACCACCATCCTCGCCACCACCACCCAGGACCTCTCGCGGTTCAACCTGGACTTCGCGCTGAACGTCCAGGAGGTCCGGGTCAACGGGCGGGCGGCCACCTTCGCCACCAGCGGGGAGCAGGAGCTGGAGATCACGCCCGCCCGGCCGCTCGCCAAGGACAGCCAGGTCACCGTGGTCGTGCGCTACAAGGGCGTGCCGTCCACCGTGAAGCGCTACGGCTTCACCGCGTGGCAGCGCACCCCGGACGGCGGGGTCGCGGCCGGCGAGCCCGAGGCGGCGTGGTGGTGGTTCCCGAGCAACGACCACCCCAGCGACAAGGCCACCTTCGACGTCTCCGTCCAGGTGCCCGACGGCAACGAGGTGATCAGCAACGGCGTCCTCGTGAGCAAGAGGTCCCAGGCGGGCTGGACCCGCTTCTCCTGGCGCGAGAACAAGCCCCAGGCGACATATCTGGCCACCCTGGCGGTCGGCAAGTTCGACGTCACCCAGGACACCACGGCGAGCGGCATCCCCGTCTACAACGCGTACAGCAAGGACCTCGGCGAGAACGGCGACGCCGCGCGCGCCAGCGTCGAGCGCACCGGCGAGCTCGTCGACTGGCTCAGCGGCTACTTCGGCGAGTACCCGTTCAGCTCCGTCGGCGGCTACGTGCCCAACTCCAAGGCCGGCTACGCGCTGGAGAACCAGACCCGGGTGTTCTACGGCGCCAAGCAGTTCGCCCGCGGCTCCAACACCTCGGTGGTCGTGCACGAGCTGGCCCACCAGTGGTACGGCGACAGCGTCTCCGTCGCGCACTGGAGCGACATCTGGCTCAACGAGGGCTTCGCGTCGTACGCGCAGTACCTGTGGTCCGAGCACGAGGGCGAGGGCACCGCGCAGGAGCTCGCCGACTACGTCTACGCCTCGCACCCGGCCGGCGACAAGTTCTGGACCATCAAGCCGGGCGACCCGGGCGCGGACAACCAGTTCGACTCCGCCGTCTACGACCGGGGCGCGGTGGCGATCCAGGCGCTGCGCAACACCGTCGGGGACGACGCCTTCTTCCGGATCCTGAAGGGCTGGCCCACCGAGCACCGCTACGGCAACGCGAGCGTCAAGGACTTCCAGGCGTACGCGGAGACGATCTCCGGGCAGGACCTCGGGGAGCTCTTCACCACCTGGCTGTTCACCCCGTCGAAGCCGGCCGTCGGCCCGGCGCCGAAGGCCGGCGTCGACTCGCAGGCCTCGCTCGCCGCGCGCTCGGACGCGGTGGGCACCGCCGACGAGCCGCAGGCCGTCGTCGAGCCGAAGTCCTGGCAGAAGATCCAGGACAGCCACGCACGCGGCGGCGAGCGCTGACCTCACTGCCGAACCGACCCCGCGCCGTCCGCCGCCAGCAGTTCACCGAGGCGGCGGACGGCGAAGGGTATGAGGCGCCGGACCGGGAGCAGGCGGCAGGGTGCGGTGCCGACCAGGGCCGGGCGGATGCCCGCCTGCTCCTCGAACTCCCGGCCCACGACCGGGAAGTGGGTGTCGTTGTCGTTGCCCACGTCGATCGTCTCGATCCAGACGCGCTCGCCCGCGACGGCCATCGGGAAGCGGCGCAGCTTGCGGCGCGGGGCAGGAGCCAGCGACTCGGCGTAGTGCAGGAAGGTGTTCCGGTTGTGGCCGACGCCGAGCAGCAGCACGTGCGCGTCCAGGTCGTGCAGCGCACCGAACGGGGACTCGCGGCCGACCGCGTCGCCGAGTGACTGCCGGGCGGTGATCCGCGCGGCCTCGGCTCCGACGGCCGCGACCGACGCCTGCGGGTGCGGGCTGCGCAGGCTCTCCGGGAGCGCGCGCAGCGCCTCCGCTATGGCGCCCATCGGCGACGGCATGGCGGGGTGGAACAGCGGGACCGCGGCCCGGCGTTCGGCGATCTCGGGCGTCGGGACGCCGGTGTGCTCCGGGTGCGGATCGAGGACGACGGACCCGGTGAAGGCCGGCACCACGACCGTCCCGGTGGGCCCGACGGCCGCGCGCAGGCTCGCGACGACGGCGTCGGCGCCGCCCTCGACCCGGCCGAGGCTGGAGAGCGACGAGTGCACCATGAGCGCCATGCCCTCGCGCACGCCCATCGAGCGCCAGGCCTCGGTGAGCCCGGCGGCGGTGAGCGGCTCGGTGAGCGGCTTGTTGAGCGGTGTGGTGCGCGGCGTGGAGTCGTGTGCGGTCATGGTGCCCCCGTTCGTCTGGTCGTTCGGGGCCGACCCTAGCCCGGGGGTCTGACAATCGATCAGTTCACGGCGGGGCTCCGGCGTTCGACGAGGACGACGTCGCGCCAGCGGCCGTTCAGGCGGCCGACGCGTTCGCGGGTGCCGACGGTGCGGAAGCCGGCGCGGTGGTGGAGGGCGAGGCTCGCGCCGTTCTCCGGGAAGATCCCGGCCTGGACGGTCCAGATGCCGGCGGCGTCGGTGGAGGCGAGCAGGGCCGACAGGAGAGCGCGCCCGACGCCGCGCCCGTGGGCGGCGGGGGCGACGTAGACGGAGTGCTCGACGACGCCCGCGTAGGCGCTGCGGGCGGAGACGCGGGACACGGCGGCCCAGCCGAGGAGGGTGCCGTCGTCGTCGAGGGCGACCAGGCGGTGCTCGGGCAGGCGGGAGGCGTCGAAGGCGGGCCAGTCGGGGGCGGCGGTCTCGAAGGTCGCGTCGCCGGTGTCGATGCCTGCCTGGTAGACGGCGAGGACGGCCTCGGCGTGGTCGGGGGTCATCGCGGTGATGTTCACCGGGCGTCCTGGTCGAGCGCGGAGAGGACGCGGGCCTCGTCCTCGGCGGTGAAGCCGTGGCCCAGGGGCGGTGCGCCGCGGTCGCGGTCCCAGGTGAGGACGTTGGCCGCGGTGACCGCGAGCGGGGTGGTGGGCAGGCCGGCCGCGCGGGCGCGGGAGGCGTCGCGCTGCTGGCCGGGCCAGAGCCCCTCCTCGCGGACCAGCGGGAAGAACGGTGGCGGCGCCGTCTCCGGCGGCACTGGGACGACCTCGACCTCGGTGCCGGCGACCGCGGCGCAGGTGGCGATCACCCCGCCCAGCGTGACCGGTTCGGCCGGGCCGACGGCGTGGAACGCGCCCGGCCGCTCGTCCTGGACGAGCCGCAGCACGAAGCGGGCGAGGTCGCGCGAGTCGACCAGCTGGACGGGCTGCTCGGGCCGCCCGGGGAGCGCGATCCGGCCGCCGCGCGCCGCCCGACGCGCCCAGTAGGTGAGCCCGCGCTGGTCGTCGTGCGGCCCGGCCACCTTGCCGGGCCGCACGATCGTGGCCCGCTCGCCGTAGCGGGCGACGACCTCGTCCTCGCAGGCGACCTTGAGCCGGCCGTACGTCTCCTCGTCCAGCTGCTCGGCCTCCCGCAGCGGTGCCCGGCGCGGGGTGGACTCGTCCGAGCCGGGGGCGAGCCCGGCGCGCTCGTAGACCGCGTGGCTGGAGATGAACAGGTAGCGGCCGACGGTGTCGCCGAGCACGTCCATCGCCCCGGTGACCTGGCGGGGGAAGAAGCCGCTCAGGTCCACCACCGCGTCCCAACCGCCGTGCCGGAGGGCCGAGTAGTCGCCGGTGTCGCGGTCGCCGGTGAGGCGGGTCGCGGCGGGGAACAGGCCGGGGTTCGTCCGGCCGCGGTTGAAGAGGGTGACGTCGGCCCCGCTGCGCAGGGCTTCGTCGGCGATGGTGCGGCCGATGAAGGAGGTGCCGCCGAGGAGGAGAATTCGCATGCGGCCGAGCCTACTTCGGCGGTTCAAGCGGTTTTCAGCGCGCGCCGGCCAGGCGCGGGTAGTCGGTGAAGCCGGCGGCGCCGTGGGTGTAGAGGTGGGCCGGGTCGAAGGCGGTGAGCGGGGCGTCGACGGCGAGGCGTGCGGGCAGGTCGGGGTTGGCGATGAAGGCGCGGCCGTAGGAGACCAGTTCGGCGAGGCCGGAGTCGAGGACGGCCTCGCCGCGGGCGCGGTCGGTGGCGGCGCGGTTCTCGCCGACGTTGGCGATCAGCGGGCCGTGCCAGCGGGGGCGGAGGTCGGCGAGGGCGGGGTAGTCGTCGTTGTCGGTGAGGTGGAGGTAGGCCAGGCCGAGGCTGTCGAGTTCGTCGAGCAGCGCCCGGTAGACGGGTGCCGGGTCGGCCTCGGCCATGCCGAACTGCGGGTTTCCGGGGGACAGCCGCAGGCCGAGCCGGTCCGGACCGATCGCCGCGGCGACGGCGGTGACCAGCTCGACCGGGAAGCGGAGGCGGTCGGCGAGGGTGCGCGGGCCGTACTCGTCGGTGCGGAGGTTGGTGTTGTCGGCGAGGAACTGGTGGATCAGGTAGGAGTTGGCGCCGTGCAGCTCGACGAGGTCGAAGCCGGCCGTGAGGGCGTTGCGGGCGGCGTCGACGTGGTCGGTGACCGCCCGGCGGATCTCGTCGCGGGTCATCGCGCGCGGGGTGACGGCGTCGGCCTTGGCGCCGTCGCGGACGTGCACCGGGCCCGGGGCCGGGACGGCGGACGGGCCGGCCGGGACGTCGCCGAGCAGGCGGTTGAGCGGGTGGCCCTGGCGGCCGCCGTGCATCAGCTGGGCGACGATCCGGCCGCCGGCCGCGTGCACGGCCTCGGTGACGGCCCGCCAGCCGGCGGTGTGCTCCGGCGTCTCCAGGCCGGGCAGGCGCCAGCCGGACTGGCCGGCCCGGCTGGGCCAGATGCCCTCGGTGATGATCAGGCCGGCGCTCGCGCGCTGGGCGTAGTACTCGGCGACGACGGGCAATGGTGTGCCGTCCTCGGTCGCCCGGTAGCGCGTCATGGGGGCCATGACGACGCGGTTCGGCAGGTCGAGCGCGCCGAGGCGGTAGGGGGTGAGGAGCGGGCCGGTGAGGGCGGTGGTGGTCATGCCCGCACGGTAGAACCTGACACCGGTGTCAAGTTCAAGCGGTGTCAGGTTCAGGCGGTGGCCGGTGCCGCGGCCTCATCCAGGACCAACTCCTCGATCCCGTAGAGGAATTCCTCCATGGCCGAGCGTGGCAGCACAGCGGGATCGGCGGTCATGACGAGGCTCAGCGCGTCGGCCGTCCGGACGGCGTCCAGGGCGTAGGTCAGGCCGGGGCGCGGCTCGAAGTCGACGGGCCAGGTGAGAGTGGTGCGGTCGTCGCCGCCCACTGCCTCGGCGGGGACGGGCGGGGCCAGCTCACGGGTGTCGTTGAAGACGCAGGACCGGTCGGCGAGCGGGACGCCTCCGGCGGCGAGGGCGGCGATCTCCTCGTCCAGGCGCAGTTTGTCGTAGTAGGCGTGGCGGTAGGTGCCGATCGCGGCGGCGTGCGTGCGGCGCACGATCCCGCCGAACTCGCCGGTGGCGTCCGGGAGGTGGAACAGGCCCTCGCCGGCGACGGTGCTGACGGCGTTCGCCAGTTCGGGCAGGAAGCGGTTGTTGACGACGACGTGCAGGACGGCCTCGGAGGAGCCGGAGAGCTTGGCGGTCATCGCGGCCGTGGCGGCGAGGAGGACGGAGGAGGAGCTCACCCGGTGTGCGGCGGCGACGAGTTCGACGGCGGCGGGCAGGGCGGGGGAGCGCAGCACGGCGTTGGGGAAGCGGGTCGCGGCGGGTCCGTTCGGCTGGGGGAACAGGCGGGCCGGGCCGAGTCGCAGCTTGCGCAGGAACTGCTTGCGGGCGCCCGCGTCCCGCCGCCTGCCGCGTTCGGAGGCCTGGAACTCGGCTTCCTCCAGCGGTTGTTGGGCGGGCTCGCGGAGCGCGGCCAGCTCGGCGGGCGCGGTGCCGAGGCAGAGTGCGGTGAGGTCCGCGACGAGGCGGGTCATGCCGTTGCCGTCGACGGCGGTGTGGGCGAGCACCAGGCTGACGTGGCGGGCCAGGCCGCCGTGCTCGACCACGCCGACGCGGATCGGCCACTCGCCGGCGCAGTCGAACGGGCGGGCCGCCAGCTCGTCGTGCAACCTGGCACCGGTGGCGGCGAGTCGGCCCGGGTCGGGGCAGTGTTCGGTGTGCACGGCGAGTCGGCCGTCGGGGTCGACGAGCTGGCGCAGCCGCCCCTCCTCGTCCGGGACGAGCCTGGTGTGCAGCGCGTCGTAGAGGTGGAGCAGCCGGTCGAGGGCGGTGAGCAGGACGGGCAGCGGCAGGCCGGGGTCGAGCGGGGCGGCGGTGGTGATGGTGTAGCGCGGCGCGTCGCCGGGGGCGAGGCGCCGGACGGCGTCCCAGATGGCCTGCTGGCCCCAGGTGGCCGGCCCGGAACCGGACCGGCCGGACGAGAAGGCGATCTCCGGCAGTTGACGAGTGGTCACCGTGTGGCTCTCCGTAAGGGCGTGGATCGGTACGTCCTGGCTGATGCGGTGGGAGCGCGTGGGCCGTTCGGGGAGAGTGTGGCGCACCGGCCGCCGGGCCGTCGAGAGAGCGGGTGACGAGCGGGCCTAGGTTCTGTACGGCGGATCTTGTGACCGTCGCATGATCGGCTCGTTGTACTGGTCATGGGGCGGGGAGATCTGAGCAAGGACGAGTGGGA
>NZ_JBHVOL010000035.1:71798-73224 GCF_042887925.1 Kitasatospora sp. NPDC057904 | reverse complement strand
GCCTGGGCGGCCGGGGCGGCGTTGGAACGGGCGGAGGCGGCGGCCTGGGCGGCCGCGCCGGCCTGGGTCGCGGCGAGGCCGGCCCACTGGCTGGCCTCGCCGGCGGTGCGCGCGTTGACGGCCGCGTCCCGGGCGGTGGCCGCGGCCTTGTTCGCGGCGTCGGCCTGGCTGGCGTCGCCCGCGGCGGCGGCCGCGGCGGCCAGTGCCTGGGACGCGGCGTTGCCGGCCTTGGTCGCGGCGGCGGCGGCGTTGGCGGCGGCGTTGGCGGCCTGGCGGGACGCCTCGTTGGCGGCCTTGGCCGCCGCGGAGGCGGTCTGGGCCGCGGTGGCGGCGCGCGAGGCGGCGTCGGCGGCGCGGCCGGCGGCGCTGGAGGCGGCACCGGCCGAGCCCTGCGCGGCCTTGGTCTCGGCGGCGGCCTTCTCGGCGGCCTCCTTGGCCAGCTTGGTGGCGTCGAAGGCCTTGCCCGCCGCGTCCTTGGCCGTCTGGGCCTGCTGGCCGGCCTGGTCGGAGGCGGTCTTGGTGAGGTCGGCCAGCTGGGCGACCGTCAGCTTCTCCTGGTCGTGCGCGGCCGCGGTCTGGTAGCCGTACTGGAGGAACTGCTGGACGTCGTCCATCGAGCCGTTGAGCGCGGTGTTGGCGGCTTTCTTGACCTCGTCCCCGCCGGAGGCCATCAGCTGGGAGAGGTGGACGCGGTCGTCGTCGTCCCTCGCCTTGAACTGGCCGGTGTTCAGGAACTGGTTGACGTCGTCCAGGCTGCCGTCCATGGCCTTGGCGGCGGCTGCCTGCACGCCCGGCCCGCCGGTGGCCATGAGCTGGGAGACCCGCACCCGCTGGTCGTCCTCGTAGGCCTTCTTGGCGCCCGTGGCGAGGAACTTCTGCAGGTCGTCGGCGGATCCGGCGAGCGCGGCGGTGCCGGCCGCGCGGACTCCGGGACCGGAGGTCGCGATCAGCTCCTCGATCTTGGCCCGCAGGTCCTGGTCGGCGGCGGTGGCCCGGCCCTTGGCCAGGAAGGCCGCCAGGTCGTCACCGGTGCCGGTCAGCGCGCTCTCGGCGGCGCGGCGCACGGCCGGCCCGCCGGCCTGCCAGGCCGCGACGACCTTGACCCGGTCGGGGTTCGCCGCGGTGGCGGGCGTGGTGTCCGCCACCGCGTGCGTCGTGAGCAGCCCGGTCAGCAGGCTGCCCGCCACGAACCCGGCCGCGAGGCGCGACCGGGTCCGTGCGGTCAATGACTGTTTCATCGAATGTCGCAATCCGTCCGTGAATCGGGCACCGGAGTGCCGTGACGGCCGCAGGCGTCCGCAATCCGCGCCGGCGGCCCTGGAGGTAGGTGCGGGCGAAACCGGCGGCGGGGGGGGGCGTGGCGGGCCCCCCCCCCCCCCGCCCCGCGATTTGGGCCCGCGCCCAAAAAAGACGATGCCCCGCCCCG
>NZ_JBHVOL010000035.1:0-71788 GCF_042887925.1 Kitasatospora sp. NPDC057904 | reverse complement strand
ACGTGGGGTCCGGGCCGCCCCGCGGCGGTCCTACCGCGGGTCGGGGGGGGGGGGGGGGGGGGGGTTCCCCCCGGGGGGGGGGGGGGGCCCGGCCCCCCCCCCCCCCCCGCCGTCCGCGCTTTAGGCGCCGGACACGAACTTCTCGTTGCCCGCGCCGGGGACGCAGTCGAACAGGATGATCCGGTTGTTGTTGTCCCAGGTCGGGCCCGCGCCCGCCACGTTGAGGCAGCGGCCGCTGGCCGGGTTGAGGAACTGGCCGTCGGCGGTCACCCGGAACGTCTCGTTGGCCGCGCCGGGCACGCACTGCCACAGGATGATCGGCGTGCTGTTGTCCCAGGTCGGGCCGGCACCGGAGACGTTGAGGCAGCGGTTGCTCGCGGGGTTGACCAGCTGGCCCGAGGCGGTGAGCTGGAACTGCTCGTTGGCCTGGCCCGCGGCGCAGTCCCACAGCACGATCGCGTTGCCGTTGTCCCAGGGGCCCGCGCCCCAGACGTTGAGGCAGCGGTTGCTGGCCGGGTTGAGCATCGCGCCGGTCGGGCCGGCGCTCTGCTTGTCGGCGGAGGCGAGGGCGAACGTCTCGTTGGCCTGGCCGGCGACGCACTGCCACAGGATCATCGGCGTGCTGTTGGCCCAGGTCGGGCCCGCGCCGGAGACGTTGAGGCAGCGGTCGCTGGCCGGGTTGTACAGCTGGCCCGAGGCGGTCAGCTGGAACGTCTCGTTGCCGGCGCCCGGCACGCAGTCCCACAGGATGATCGGGTTGCCGTTCGCCCACGGGCCCGCGCCCGCCACGTTGAGGCACTGGCCGTTGGCCGTGGTGCGCAGCTGGCCCGAGGCGGTCAGCTGGTACGCCTCGTTGCCGGCGCCCGGCACGCAGTCGAACAGGATGATCGGGTTGCCGTTCGTCCACGGGCCCGCACCGGACACGTTGACGCAGCGCCCGCTGCCCGGGTTGACGACCTGGTAGGCGCGGTTGACCAGGCCGCCGATCCAGGAGGCGAGGTCGTCGACGCGGGCCTCGGAGGCACCGGTGCGGGTCTCGGCGGGGTCGGTGCCCAGGCAGCCGCCCTGCCAGGCGCGGCTGGTGACGGCGGCGACCGCCGGCTTGCCGTTCTCGGTGCGCAGCGCCGGGGCGCCGGAGTCGCCCTTGCAGACGGTGTCGGCCGCGGTCTTGGCGGCGAGGTCGGCGCCGGCGGCCGAGAGCGCGGAGACGGTGAGCGCGGCGCTGTGCGGCGCGTTCGGCACCCAGGCGCTCGCGGTGCGGCCGAAGCCGGCGACGGTCAGGTCCTCACCGGCCGTCGGCGCGGCGGTGGAGACGGCGATCGGGGTGACGTCGTAGACCGGCGCGGCCAGGCGGGCCATCACCAGGTCGCGGTCGGCGCGCGGGGCGAACTCGGTGACCTCGACCGTGTGGCCGCCGACGGCCGCGGTGGTGCGGGTGCGCGGCAGACCGGTCGGGGCGGTGGTGGGGTCGGCCGGGTTGCCGGCGACGCAGGCGGCCGCCGACAGCACCCACTGCGGGGCGACCAGGGTCGCGGTGCAGGCGCGCGAGCCGGGGTGACCGGCCTGGCCGACCGTCAGCGTCCCGACCGCGGGGTAGGTGCCGGCGGGGGCCGTCGCGGCGGGGCCGTCGGTGGCGTTGAGCTCCAGCAGCGTGGTCGAGCCGCTGGTGCCGCCCTCGCCGACCGGCGTCCAGTCGTTCTTGTTGACGGCCACGCTCGTGACCGTGCCCGCCGTGTTCAGCGTGGCCTTGATCGTATGGTCGTCGCCGCGGATGTTGTAGACCTGCGGGATCTCCAGCGACAGGTACCCGGTGGACCCGGTGATCCTGAAACAGACCTCACTGGGGTTGGCCGCCCGGCTGTACAGCTGCACCAGGCCCGGACCCGAGGCGCAGTCGGCGAGCACGATGTGCCCGTCGCCCGCCTTGAGGGTCACGTTGTGGTCCGCCAGGACCTTCGCGGCGCCCGGGTAGGAGTAGTCCTCCACCACCGCCGGTGCGACGGCATCCGCAGCCGATGCCGTCACCGCCGGAACCGACCCGGCGATCACCGGTATCGCCACCATCAGGCCCATGGGCCAGGCCAGTCTTCGAATTCCGCGTATGACGCGATTCCCGTGCACAAACTCTCCCGAAAAGGACATGCCCAGGGAGGTGCCAACACCCCCCAGAGCCGGCAAAGAAAAGACCAGCCGGACGGTATCGGTTCACATCCGTGCACGTCAAAGAGTAAATCCGCACCCGGGCGGCACATCTGACACCGCTTTGCACAAAAACTCCAGGATGTGTCCCGGTCTCCGGAAAACACCGCCGGACGCCCGCCGATCATCCCGGTGAACTCCGCGCCCGGCTGCCATCCTGACGGTCATGGACCCCGTCACCGCCGTCCTCGCCCGCACCTGGCCCGTCACCCTGCGCACCCCCCGCCTCGTGCTGCGCCCGGTCGCCCCCGGGGACGGCCCGGTCATGGGCGAGCTGCTGACCGACCCGCAGGTCCGCGCCTTCCTGGGCGGCCCCGCCTGCGCCGAACGGGTCGAAGCCCGGTGGCGCGAATACCCGGCGAAACCGGGCGCGTGGGCGGTCGCGCCCGCGGCCGGCGGCGCGGCGATCGGCCTGGTCACCCTGGCCGCCGACTACCGCCGCGAGGGCCGGGCCGAGGTCTCCTACCAGCTGCTGCCCGCCGCCTGGGGCAGCGGCCTCGGCCGGGAGGCGGTCGCCGCCGCCCTCGCCTGGTGGGCGCGGACGGTGCCGGACGGCACCCCGGTGATCGCCGTCACCCAGCGGGCCAACCACCGCTCCCGCCGCCTCCTGGCGGCGCTGGGCCTGCAACTCGCCGACACCTTCGTGGAGTTCGGCGAACCCCAGTGCCTCTACACGACCTGACCGCGCCCCTCAGGCGCCGGCCGGCGGCCCGGTGCACGGGTGCAGGACGACACCGCCGCGCAGCCCCAGCCCGCCGGGCAGGTCGAAGCTCGCCCGCCGGTCCGCCACGGTGATCCGCTCGACGGCGACGGTGGCCCCGGCCGTGCAGCGCCCGGCGCGCACGGCCGCCAGTTTCCCCGCGCGCACCACGGCGATGAGCCCTTCGAGGTCGAAGACCACCTCGATGTCCACCCGGAGGGTGCCGACCGGCTGGTCGTCGACGAAGACCTTCACCGTGGGGTGGTGGACCGAGCGGACCCGGTGGTCCAGCAGGGCGACGACCTCCTCGCTGCCGGGCACCTCGCAGGTGCGCCGCGCCGCCTCGGTGAGCTTCGTGTAGGTGAGCCAGCCGCCCGCCAGGAGGTCGATCATGTCCAGCCCCAGGAAGCCGTGGACGACACTCTCGGCCTCCTGCCCGGCCGCGTGGGACAGCGGCCTGGTCAGGCCCTCCAGGGCACTGAGCGCTCCCTGCCGGCGGAGGGTGTCGGCGAACGGCTCCACCGCCCCCAGGAACGTCGCCAGCGAGTACGGGTCATCCGTCGCGACGATCGTCATCGTGCAGCTCCTCGAAGCTCGGCGGAAGGCGTCGGCCCGGTTTCGGCTCCAGCCGGACGCTGTGCCCGGCTGCGTCACCCCCGCCGCCGTGCTCGGTCAGCCCGGTCTCGGGGTTCCCCCATGTGCCCGGCGCGGCCGTCACGCGGGCCGTCACGGGGGGCGGCCGCAGGCGGTGGCGCAGCGTGAGCGCCGCCGCGGCGGCGAGGACGGCAGCGCCGAGGACGATCCAGAGCCAGGTCCGGTCGTGCGGGCGCGACGACGACGCCGCCGAGGTGGTGACGACGATCGGGATGGTCTGGGCCACCGTGTGCGTGTCCGCGCACTCCGCGGCGATGGAGTGGGGGCCCGGGGAGACGTTCGGCGGGAGGGTGGTGAGCGCGGTGAACCGCCCGGAGCCGTCGGCCTGGATCGGGTGCGAGGTCGGCCCGTTGTCCAGGGCCAGGACGAGCCTGGGGCAGGCGCTCGCCCGGCCCGAGACGCGCACCACCGCGCCCGGCGAGGCGGTCATCGTCCGGACGGGGAACGGCACCGGCGACAGCGACGACGACGGTGTCGGAGTCGGATTCGGCGCCAGGACGCGGACGTGCGCGTCGGCCGCGATCTGCGGGACCGACGCGCAGGACGCCCGCACGGTGTGGTCGCCGAGGGCGGCGTCGGGCGGCACGGTGATGCGGGTGGCGAGGTTCCCGTCGGCGTCGGGCGTACCGGAGACGGGCGGCGCGCCGGTGTCCCAGGCCAGGGCGACGGCGTCGCCCGCCGGGCAGGCGAAGCCCGTCCCGGACACGGTCGTGGCGGAGCCCGGCGCGCCCTGGCCCGGATCCGCCGCCAGGGTGGCCGGTGCAACGGTCACCGCGTCGTCCCGCGAGACGTCCCCGCATGTCGCCGTGACCCTGTGTTCGACGTCTGCGGCATCCGAGGGCACCGGGAACGTGCCGGAGGCGCTCCCGTCATTGCCGATCGGGAAGTGCGTGATGTCGGGCCGCTCGTCCCACGCCACTTCGACGGTGGAGCCGGGCGGGCACGTGCCGTACCCGGACACCGTCACCCGAACGGTCCCCAGCCGCGGCGCCCGGGACGGTCTCAGTGTGATGGTCGGCTTCTGCGCGGCCGACGTTGATGGCGAGGGGGATGGCGAGGGGGACGGCGAGAGCGACGGCGACGGCGAGGGGGAGGGGGAGGGGGAAGGCGACGGCGAAGGCGAGGGCGATATGGCGAGGGACACGGCGGTCAGCAGCACGGCAACGCCGACCGACACCGCCTTCACCGCCGACTCCGTCCTCCGGCCCCCGACGCCTGGCCCCCGGTCATTCTCGCCGCCGCGCCGTTCGTATGCATTCCGCGGCGTGCCGTCACAGTGCGCAGCAGCCCTCCCGCCGCAGCGCCTCGCCGACCGCGAGCCAGTCCACGCCCCCGGGCGCCACGCCCCCGGACGCCGCGACAGCCGGCCGCCGCGCCCCCTGCCCGCCGCCGTCCACCAGCTCCGAGGGCCGGTACACCACCCCGTCGCGCATCACCCACGCCGTGCGCACCAGGTCCGCGAAGTCGTGCAGCGGATCCCCGTCCACCACCAGCAGGTCCGCCAGCTTGCCCTCCTCCACCGTGCCGAGGTCGTCCGCCACGCCCCACAGCCGCGCCGGCGCGGCCGTCGCCGTGCGCAGCGCCTGGGCCGGCGACAGCCCCGCGTAGCGGTGCAGCGCCCGCAGCCCCAGGTGCACCTGCAGGCCGACCGGGGTGAGCGGCGCGTCGGTGCCCAGCGCCAGCGCCCCGCCGTCGTCCAGGATCCGCCGGTAGACGGCCATCTCCCGCTGCAGGGCGCGCAGTTGGTCCGGCGTGGGCGCGCTCTTCGCCTGCTGGCGCACCACCGCCGCGTCCCACGGCGGCATCAGCGCCGTCACCCGGGGATCCTCGGCCAGCGACGGGTCCGCGCCCACCAGGCAGAACGCCGAGAACGGCGTGATGATGATCGCGAAGTCCCCGCCCCGGTAGATCTCGTGGACGTCCTGGTAGCTGCGCCCGGTCGGCGAGGACACCCGCCCGTACTCCTGGCGCTGGGTGGCCTGCAGGTGCGTCGTCAGGTCCTGCCCCACCTGCACCCCGGGCGTCAGCAGGTGGCTGCCCGAGGGCACCCCGAGCTCGTGCGCCGCCCGCGCCGCCTCGGCCATCGTCGAAGCCGGCGCCCGCACGTACGTCTTGACGAAGTCGTACTCCAGCGCCGCCGCCCGCTCCATGCTGCGCCGCACCCCCTCGGCGGTGCGGTGGGCGCGGCCCATGCTGTAGGCGACGCGGGTGCCGTCGTGCAGCTCGCCGGTGCTCAGGAACCGCGGCCCGGCCATCTCCCCGGCGTCGACGGACTCACGCAGGCGCGCCTGCTCGTAGGCGAAGCCGCCCAGCGAGGCGGTGCCGGTCACCCCGTAGGCGAGGTTCAGGCGCAACTGCCGCCCGCCGTAGGTGTTCTGGTACGGGTGGGTGTGGGAGTCCCACAGGCCCGGCAGCACGGTGCAGCCGGTGGCGTCGACCAGCCGCTCCCCGGCGCGGCGCGCGCCCTGGCGGTGCGGCTCGACGGAGGTGACGCGGTTGCCGGTGACGACGATGTCGACGTCCTCGCGCACCGCCTCGCCGGTGCCGTCCCACAGCCGCCCGGCGTGGATGCGGGTGACGTCCGAGCGCGCCGGCAGGCTGCGGGCGGTGCGCAGCGTGAGCGCGACGGTGCTCGCACCGCCCCCGTCGCGCCCGATCAGCCGCAGCCGCCGGCCCGACAGGTACAGCAGCCGCTGGGAGTCGCCCGACCAGGACGGGTGGTCGGCCGCCTCGTCGGTCAGCCGCCGCGCCTCGCCCGCCGGCGTGCCGTCCGCGCCCACCGGCAGCACCCACAGCGCCGAGTCCACGACCAGCGCCAGGTGCCCGCCGTCCGGCGACCACACCGGGCCGCTGTCGCACCGGTCGGCCACCGAGGTGTCCGGCAGCGGCAGGTAGGACCTCGCGCTGCCGTCGCGGGTGTCGATCACGCGCACCACGTTGTAGCCCTCGCGGAAGCGGTGGTTGAGCCGGTTGCGGTCGCACAGCGCGACGTAGCGCCCGTCCGGCGACCAACTCGGCCGCCCCGGCAGGCCGTTGCCGCCCAGCGGCGCCGCCGACTTCGTCTCGGCGCCGGTCGCGAGGTCGACGATCAGCAGGGTGCCGGTGACGTCCTGGCAGGCCAGGCGGGTGCCGTCGGGCGACAGCGCCGGGTTGAACCGCCCGCCGCGCGCCACGACCGTGTCCGCCCCGCCGTCCAGCACCAGCCGGTGCACGGCCCCCAGACCGTCGCCGCCCGCGCCGCCGTCCGCTGGGCCGTCGTACACGTACACCACGCTGCGCCCGTCGCGGCTCCAGGAGGGCATCTGCACGTAGTGGGCGGGGGAGGCCTGGAAGAGCTTGCGGGGCCGCCCGCCGATCGGCGCCAGCCACAGGGCGTTGAGCGCGCAGAAGACGACGGAGCGGCCGTCGGGGGAGAGCGCGGGCAGGTGGACGCCGCGCACGTCGCGCTCGTCGGTGGAGGCGAAGTCGCGCGCCTTGCGGCGGTAGCGGGGCCGCGGCACCTCCAGGCGGGCGGTGAACGGGATCTCCTTCGCGCCGTCCAGGGCGGGGGAGCGCTCGGTGAGGCGGCCGTCGGAGAAGTGGACGAGCCCGCCCTCGGGCGTCCAGGACGGCGGCAGCGGCGCGACGTCCTCGGTGCCGGAGACCACCGTGCCGTCGACGGCCAGCGACGAGCTCGCGACCTGGTAGGAGGCCGAGACCTCGCCGAACCACACGTACGCCACGCGGCCGTCGCGCGCGACGGCCGGGCAGGCGACGGTGCCGCTGTCCACGGTGCGCTGCACGCTCACCGGGCCGCCGGCGGCGGGGACGGCGGCGATGGTGCGCGCGCCGGCGGCGTCGGCGCGCACGAACAGGATCCGGTCGCCGTCCGGGTGCCAGGCGGGGTCGTAGTCCTCGGCGTCGGCCCGGTCGGTCAGGCGGGCCAGCCGTCCGGTGGCGACCTCCACCGTCCAGATGTCGTACGAGCTGCCGGTCACCGCGTCGCCGCCGCGCTCGGAGGAGAACGCGAGGAAACGGCCGTCGGGGGACCACGAGACGCCGCGGTCGTCCCACGGACCGGAGGTCAGCTGCCGCAGGTTCGACCCGTCGGGGGCCATCGTCCACAGGTGGAAGCCGCCGCCCTGGTAGGCGCAGAACGCGAGCGCCGAGCCGTCGGGCGACCACGCCGGGCGGGTCGGCTCCAGCCCGGGGGCGGTGAGCGCGCTCGCCTCGCCGCCGCCGCGCGCCAGCGCCCACAGGACGCCCTGGACCTCGATGACCAGGTGCTGTCCGTCGGGGGAGAGGGCGGCGCAGGCGTTGGTGCCCGCGGTGAACGCCAGCGTCCGCGACCGGCGGCCCTCCTCGGCGTCCCCCGCCGCGACGGCGGGCGGTGCGAGGGGCCCGAGCGCGGCCCCGGCGCCCGCGAGCGCGGCCGCCCCGATGAACCCCCGCCGACTGACGTTCGACACGTTCTCTCCCTCGTCGCACCCGAACGGACACTCCCCGCACCGGCCCCGGCTGCTCACACCCCACCCGGGCCGGAGCCCCGACGTTACCCGCCCGACTGTCGACGTACCGTCAAAACCCGCTGCACCACGCACATTTCACCGCCCGGCGCGACCGCCGCGGGCGGATCGGTCAGTCGATCTCCACGTGGTAGACCGTGCAGTCCGGCAGGTCCCCGCCGTCGTCCTGGCCGAAGCGGTGGGAGCCGGTCTGGCCGTGGCACTCGTAGTCGAACAGGCCCGAGTTGTGCCCCGACTGCCAGTGCCGCACCCCGTACGCCTTCGCGTACGACTCGCCGGAGTTCGCCCAGCACGTCCACTTGCCGCCCCCGTCGCGGGCGGCGAAGAACTGGGCCGGGCCGTCGCACGGCCAGGCGTCCGTCCGCACGGAGGACGGCTGGGCGGCGGCCGGCGCCGCCAGGGCGACCAGCGGGGCCGCGCCCGCGACGGCCAGGGCGACGACGGCGTGCAGGAACCTGCGCATGAGTGGTTCTCCCTCGCGTTCCAGGTGTTGGTGAGCGGCCCCCGTCGGGCCGCTCACCAGCACCCTAGGAACCGGCGGGCCCCACCGGTCCCTGACACCTGTCAGGAGCACGGCCATGATTGACTGGCCGTCAACAGCAGGGCCGGACAAGGGGCGGACAATGACCGACGACCAGCGCGTGTACATCGTGACCGGCGGCGGGACCGGCATCGGCGCCGCCACCACCCGCCTGCTGCGCGCCGCCGGCCACCACGTGGTCGTCTCCGGCCGCCGCCCCGAACCGCTGCACCGCATCGCCGAGGAGACCGGCGCCCTCGCCCACCCCGCCGACACCGGCGACCCGGCCGCCGCCGACACCCTCGTGGACGCCGCCCTGGCCGCCCACGGCCGCCTCGACGGACTCGTGCTCAACGCCGGCACCGGCGTCGGCGGCGCCGTCGGCGACCTCACCCCGGAGAGCTGGGAGGCCGTGATGCGCACCAACGTCACCGGCCCCTTCCTGCTCCAGCGCGCCGCCCTGCCGCACCTGCTGGAGACCCGCGGCGCCGTCGTCGCGGTCGCCTCCGTCTCCGCGCTGCGCAACGGCCGCGGCGACGCCGCCTACGCCACCTCCAAGGCCGCCCTCCTCCAGCTGTGCCGCTCCCTGGCCGTCGACTACGGCGGCCGCGGCCTGCGCGCCAACATCGTCTGCCCCAGCTGGATCCGCACCGACATGGCCGACCGCCGGATGACCCGCTTCGCCGCCGAGAGCGGCCTCGACACCCTCGACGAGGCCTACCGCGCCGCCACCCGCCTGCTGCCCGCCGCCCGCCCCGGCACCCCGCAGGAGGCCGCCGAAGCCATCACCTGGCTCCTGTCGCCCGCCGCCTCCTTCGTCAACGGCGCCGTCCTCACCGTCGACGGCGGCGGCACGGCCGTCGACCCCGGCACCCTCGCCTTCGACTTCCACATCGAACCCCGCGCGCCGCGCCCCTGACCGGCAGCCGGACGGGCAGAGACGCGGCCGCACCGGCGCCCCGGCCGGCCGTCGGGCCGGGCGGTCACGGCGCGGGGGCCGGGACGTCGCCGTGGAGGATCATGCGGTGGACGCGGCGGAGGTCCTGGCCGGGGTGGACGGCCAGGTCGTCGCGCAGGCGGCGGCGGGTGCGGTCGAAGACGGCGAGGGCGTCGGCCTGGCGGCCGCCCAGGTAGAGGGCGTGCATCAGCATCGCGGCGACCGGCTCGTTGAGGGGCTGGGCCTCGGCGAGGGCGGACAGTTCGGCGACGGCCTCGCGGTGGCGGCCCAGCCGCAGCTGCCAGCCGAGTTTGCGCTGGGCCAGGGCGGTGCGGTGCTCGGTGAGCCGCAGGCGTTCTTGTTCGGCGAGCGGGCCGGGCTGGCCGGCCAGGGGCTCGCCGCGGAACAGGTCCAGGGCCAGGGCGCACAGGCGGACGGCCTCGGGCAGGTCGCCCGCGCGTTCGGCGGTGCCGGCCGCAGTCCGGAGGTCCTCCATGCGGGCGACGTCCACGGCCACCGTGCCGGGCACCAGCCGGTAGCCGTCGCGGTCGCTGGCGATCACCGCGTGCGGTCCCCCGCCCGTGCGCAGGGCCTTGCGCAGGCGGTAGACGTAGACGGGCACGACCTTGGTGCCGGGCGGCTCCTCGCCCCAGACGCCGTCGACGAGTTCACGCTGGCTGACGGCACGGCCCGGGCGCAGCGCGAGCGCGGTCAGGACGGCCTGCTGGCGCAGGTGCCCGAGGTCGAGGGGGCGGCCGTCGTGCCAGGCCCGCAGCGGTCCGAGCAGCGAGATCCGCAGCGGCGGTCCGGGGGTGCGGCGGGTGCCGTCCGCGGGCGTGGGCCCGGTGGTGCGGCGGCGCGGGCCGTGGCCGGGGGAGACCAGGCCGGAGTCGAAGGCGTGGACGACGGCGGCGGTGCGGTCGGGCAGTCCGAGCCGGGCGAGGAGGCGGGCGAGGAGCCCGGCCACGGCGCGCGGCGGGATGGCGAGGGCGGCGGCGATCTCGTCGTCCTTCAGGCCGCAGCCGACGGCGTAGAGCAGGTCGCGTTCGCGCGGCCCGAGCGCGGCGTCGGCCGGGCGGGCGGTGATCGTGGTGGTGCTGGGTGGCGGCGTGGTGATCGGCATCGTGGCCCCCGGACACTGGATGGCTCTCTGCGGTGGACGCCGTCGATGCTGGTCCGGCCGCCGGGCCGGGGACAGGCCAAGCCACCGGCCATATCCGGCCGGTGACGGGTGGCCGGTCCCCCGTTCCCCGTCACCGGCCGCCCGCCGCGCCCGCCCCCGCTCACGGGGCGCCGAACACCACCACCGAGTTCTGGCCGCCGAAGCCGAAGTTCTGCTTCACGGCGACGTTGATCGGGGCGGACCGGCCGGTGAGCGGCGTGTAGTCGAGGTCGCAGTCGGGGTCGGGGTGCTCCAGGTTCGCCGTCGGCGGCACGTACTTGTCGCGGATGGCGAGCAGCACACCGACGCTCTCCAGGACCCCGCACGCGCCGCAGGCGTGCCCGATGACGGACTTGGGCGCGGTGATCGCCAGGTTCCGGGCGTGCGGACCGAAGGCGCGCTTGAGGGCGGCGGTCTCGGCCCGGTCGTTGAGCGGGGTCGACGTGCCGTGCGCGCTGACGAGGTCCACGGCGTCGGCCCCGACCCCGGCGTCGGCCAGGGCGAGGGTGATCGCCCTGGCCGCGATCGCGCCGTCCGGCCGGGGGGCCAGGGCGTGGTGGGCGTCGCAGGTGGTGGCGGCGCCGAGCACCTCCCCGTGAACGGTGGCGCCGCGACGCAGCGCCGAGCGCTCCGACTCCAGCACGAGGACCGCGGCGCCTTCGGCGGGCACCATGCCGTCCCGGTCGCGGTCGAAGGGGCGGGAGGCGGCGGCGGCCTCGGCCGCGGGCCGCCGGGAGAGGGCGTCCAGGAGGGAGAAGGAGGCCAGGCACGGCAGGTCGAGCCAGCTCTCCACGCCGCCGACCAGGACGACGTCGGCGGTGCCGTCGCGCACCGCGCGCAGGCCGGCGCCGATGGCGTCGGTGGAGGACGCGCAGGCGGTGGAGATGGTGAGCACCGGGCCGGTGATGTCCAGTTCCTGGGCGACGAGCCCGGCGGCCTGGTTGGGCAGCAGGCGCAGCAGGCCGAGCCGGTCCATGCGCGACCAGCCCTCCCTGCGCAGGACCGTCACCTGCCGGGCGGCCTCGTCGAGCCCGCCGCCGCCGGTGCCGACGTACAGGGCGCCGGGGGCCGTGCGCAGGCGCGCGTCCGCCCGGGCCTTGACGGCGGCGGCGAACAGCAGTTGCTGGAAGCGGGAGGTGCGACGCACCTGCGGGGCGCTCAGGTAGTCCCGGGGGTCGAAGCCCGTGACGACGCCGCCGACCCGGCAGGGCAGCGGTTGTTCAAGGTCCAGCGCCGAGACCGCGGACTTCCCGGCGGCCAGGGCGGCCCACAGCTCCTCGGGGGTGGGGCCCGCGCACGACTCGACGCCGATCCCGGTGACCAGGACGCGGTGGCGCACCGCCCGGGGCGTCACCGCGTCTCCGGCAGCGCGCCGCCCACCGCGCCGGCCCGGGCACCGCCCACCGCGCCGCCCAGCGCGTCGACCACGTCGCCGACGGTCTGCAGGTCGCCGATCCGGATACCGGTGTCCGCGAGCTCGACACCGAATTCCCGCTCCAGGACGACGAGCAGTTCCAGAGCTTCCATGGAATCGAGGCCGAGCACCGGACGGCCGGGTTCATCGGCGTAGAACAAGGCCGATTCCCGGGTGATGGAACCCGGGTTTTCGCCCAGGTCCGGGCGGATCTCGGAAATCGCCCGGACGACCACGGGCAGCACCTCGGTCATGATGAATTCCCTTCGTGATTCCGCTGGTTTCGCGGGGTGTTTCAGGGACGGGGTGTTTCAGGGACGGATCGCGGAGAAATACACGCAGCGCCGCGTGATCGTGAAAGGCGTGCCCTCGTGCTGCTGCTCCAGCGCCTCGGCGAGCAGGCCGGCGGCGGTGTCCCGCTCGATCCCGGGCAGTGCGGCGGCGGCGAACATCGGGGTCGAGCACAGGGCGGTGAGGAAGTCCCGGCCGAGGGTGAACTCGCGCTCGGTGCGCTCCACGCCGGTGAAGCCGGCCGCGGCGAGGGCGGCCTGGTAGTCCCCGGCGCTGCGCCGCAGCCCCGGCGGGCGGCCGGTGACGGCGGCGGTGCGGGCCGGTGTCAGGCCGCGGGCCCGGGCTGCGCGGCGGGCCGCGCCGACCAGCTCGGCGTACAGCGGAAGGTCGGCGGCGCTCTCCGCGCCCGCGTAGAAGGCCGAGTTGAACACGAGGCGCCCGCCGGCGGCCAGCACCCGCCCGATCGCGGTGAGCGCCTCGCCGAGGTCCGGGACGAGGTGGATGCAGTTGGCGAGCACGGCGGTGTCGAAGCCGCCGGCCGGGAACAGCCCGGCGACGGCGGCCGCGTCGCCCTCGACGAAGCGGGCCCGGTGGCCCAGGCGGGTGCGCGCCGCGTCGAGCAGGGCCGGGTCGGGATCGACACCGGTCAGGGCTACGGCCGGCCCGCGCAGCAGCAGTTGCTCGCTCACCGCGCCGTCCCCGCAGCCGATGTCCAGGACGGCCTGCCCGGCGCCGACCGGGACGAGGTCGAGCAGCGCGCGGTTCAGCCCGGCGTACGCCGGGTCGCGGCGCAGGGCGGCGTAGTCCGTGGAAGGCCCGCTGTCCGTTCGTGTGCTCATCAATTGACTCCCCGTGAATTCGACGTCCCTCGCGACGCGTTTCCCGCGTTCTTTCCGGAATTGTTTCCGGCACGTTTCCGGTGCGCTCCCGGCGTGCCGTGAAGCCCGGCGAACGGCGCCGACGCTAGCAATGGCCGCGGCCGTCGACAAGTGATTCCCGGCCGCCCGGCCGTCCCCGGGCCGCCCGGCCAGCGGAAATGGTTTCGTTTCATCCCCGCTTCATCGCCGCCGGATAGCTTCGGCGGGCCGCACGGAAAAGATCCCCGCATCCGGGCCCCGGAAGTCCGGGGGCTCTGCATTCGAGGCGCCGTCAGCACCGCGGGCGTCACAAGGAGAGCGTCAGTGGAATTCACAGAACTGGGCGACCGCACGACGCCCGCCGGCCGGCTGGTGTTCTGGACGCCGGCCGCCCCCGCCTCGGCCTGGGCCGACGACCCGCGGGCGCCCGCACTCGTCCACGAGCACCACGTCCGCGCGGCCGCAGCCCGCGGCGCGCGGCAGGTGGACCCGGCGTGGATCGGCGTGTCCTTCCGCGTCGGCCCCACCGGCCGCGAGCGCCTGGCCCACGCCCTCGCCGCCTGGCTGCGCGCCCACGAGCACCTGCGCAGCCACCTGCTGCCCACCCCCGGCGGCTGCGCGCGCCGCACGCTGCCCGCGGGCGCGGTCGGGCTGCGCCGCGAGGAGATCGGGGTGTTCGCCGACGGTGCGTCGGTGCGCCGGCAGATCGAGGCGTTCTTCGACCGCGTCGGCCCGCTGGCCTGGCCGCAGGTGCTCTTCGCGACGGTCGAGGACGTGACGGCCGGGGGCGCGACGGTCGAGGACGTGACGGCCGGGGACGCGACGGCCCCGGGCGGGGTGACGGTGTTCGCGGGCGCCGACCACGGCGTCGCGGACGGCTTGACGCTCGCCATGGTCCCCGGTCAGATCCGCGACCTGCTGGCCGGCGGCGCCGGGCACCCGGCGGGCCCGACCTTCCTCGACTTCGGCGCCGCGGAGCCGGCCCTGGCCGAGCGGCTGCCCATGCGTCCCGAACACGTCGACCGCTGGCGGGCGTTGCTGCGCGGCGACGCCGGAGCGGCCCCCGCCTTCCCGCTGCCGCTGGGCGCCGGCGACGCCCCGCACGCGCAGCGCAGCACCGGGCGCTGGCTGCTCGACGCGCCGACGGCCGCCCGCTTCGCCGCCGCCTGCCGCGCGGGCGGCGGCACCACGTCCGCGGGGCTGCTGTCCTGCCTCGCCCTCGCCGCGGCGAGGGTCGCGGGCACCCGGCAGCTGTCCGCGGTGGCGCTCGCCAACACCCGCCCCGACCCGTGGCGGGCGGCGCCGGGCTGGTTCGTGGGCCTGCAGCCGGTCCGCATCCCCACCGCTCCGGGGGCGACCTTCGCGGACACGCTCGGGCACGCCGCCGCCGAACTGCGCCGCCACCGCCCGGGCCCGGGCAGCTCGCTCGCGCACGTGCGCCGGATGCTGGGCCGGGAGGTCCGCCTCCGGTTCGTCGTCTCGTACCTCGACGTGCGCCGGGTCGACGGCACCCCGCCCGAACAGGAGGACCGGATGCTGCGCAGCCGCGTCCACAGCCCCGGAGAGGTGCACGTATGGCTGACCAGGAGCGAGCGGGGCGTGCACCTGACGACGCGCTTTCCCGACACGGCCGTGGCGCGCACGAACGTCGCCCGCTTCGAGCGGGCCGTCGCACGGATCGCCGCCCGGACGGCCCTCGCCTCCCGGACCGCGACCGCGACCGCCCCCGCCGCCGTCCCCGTCCCCGTCCTCGTCCCCGCTCCCGCCCACTGCCCGGAGGAGATGCTGCCGTGCGGATGACCCAGATCCTCGACTGGCGGCCCGCGCCCGGGGAGGTGGTCGAGTTCCTCCCGGTCGCCGACCGCGCCCCCGAGCCGCACGACGTACCGCCCTCCGGCTTCCAGCGCGCCCACCTCGGGATGGCCGCCGCCCGCCGCGCCACCGGGCAGCGGCAGTCGCCCTGGGTGGCCCTGGCCTTCGACCTGCCCGGCCGGGCCGACCCCGAGGCGCTCGCCGGCGCCTGGCAGGAGTTGGTGCGCCGGCACGAGGCCTACCGCGCCTGGTACGAGCCGCGCGGCGACGGCCTGGCGGGCTTCCGCCTGCCGCCGCAGGCCCTCACCGTGCGCCCGGTGCGCGTCGGCGCCTTCGCCACCGCCGCGGACCTGCGCGACCACCTGCACCGCCGGATCGACGAGCACACCGCGCCCGGCCGCCCCGGCCCGGGCCTGCTCGCCGGCGTCGTCCTGCGGGGGACCACGTCCACCGTCTACGCCGCGATCGACCACGCCTACACCGACGGCCACTCCATGGCCCTGCTCTTCGACGAGCTGCGCACCCACTACGCCGCCCGCGCCACCGCGGCCACCACCGGACCCACCCCGGCGGCCGTGGCCACCACGCCGGCCGGCCCGGACGAGGCCGTCGGCTACCTGGAGTACAACCGCCGCGAGCACGAACGCTCCCTCGCCCTGACCCCCGACGCCCCCGAACTCGCCCTCTGGTCCGCCTTCCTGGCCGTCGGCGACGACGGATCCGCCACCACCTCCGGCGGCTTCCGGGCCCTGTCCGGCTTCCCCGTCGACCTGGGTACCGACGGCCACGCGCTCGTGCCCGGCGTCCGCCTGCACTACCCGGTGCTCACCGGCGCCCAGGCCGAGGCGTTCCGGGCCTTCTGCGCCCGCCACGGCGGCGGGTTCGCCGCCGGCACCTTCGCCGCGCTCGCGCTCGCGCAGCGGGAGTTCACCGGCAACGACGTCTACCGCGTGCTGACGGCCGTGTCGACCAGGGCCTACCCGCGGCTGCTGCCCGTGCACGGCTGGCTGGTGAACTTCGGCCCGCTGCTCTTCCGGCTGCCCGCCGCACCGGACCTCGACGCGGCGATCCCCGCCGCCCAGCAGGGCTTCCAGCGCGCCCGCGCCGCCGGCGACGTGCCGCTGCACCGGGCGCTGGACCTGCTCCCCGGCACGGCGCCGCCCGTCATCCCGCCGATGGTCTCCTACCTGGACGGCCGCGCCGCGCCCGGCTCCCGCGACTTCCTGCGCACCGACGCCACACTGCTGACCGGCCCGGACGGCGCGGCGGGCGTCTCGATGTGGTTCAACTGGTTCCGCGACCGGGCCGACCTCGTGGTCACCGTGCCGGACACCCCGCAGGCCGTCCAGGGCGTGCCGAAGTACCTCGACCGCGTCCGGGAGATCATCCTCACCGCCGCCACCCGCCCGGCCCCCTGACACGCCCGGCGGGTCGGCCCGGGCATCCCGTGCCGGCCCGCCCCACTTCGTCACGCTCGGTGGCGACGGAAGCCCCCTCCTGGGGCGACCGTCGCCACCGCGACCACGGACCGTCATTCCCCTCACCGTTTCGAGTGATTCCGGGCCTGCGCTGTATCCACGGGTGATTAAGATCCACTTTCCGTGACCGAAAGTCAGAACACCCGCACGGCCCGGGAGAAGGCCGACGTCGTCGTCCTCGGCGCCGGACCCGCCGGGCTCACCCTCGCCAACCTCCTCCACGCCCGCGGCATCGACTGCGTCGTCCTGGAACGCGCCGACCGCGCCCACGTCGAGACCCGCGCCCGCGCCGGCTTCCTCGCCGCCAACACCGTGCGCACCCTCGACCGCCACGGCCTCGCCGACGGCCTGCACCGGCGCGGACAGCCCCACGGCACCTGCGAGTTCCGCACCGACGGCGGCAGCTTCCGCCTCGACTACGCCGGCCTCGGCCGCCGCGAGGCCCACACCGTCTACCCCCAGCAGGACCTGGTCACCGACCTGCTCGCGCACTACCTGGCCGCCGGCGGACGCATCCGCTTCACCACCGAGGCCCTCACCGTCCACGACGCCCACGGCCCCCGCCCCACCGTCGCCGCCCGCGACACCGGCGCCGGCACCGACGGTGAGACCGTCCACTGGCAGGCCCGCTACGTCGCCGGCTGCGACGGCCGCCACGGCGCCGCCCGCCGCTCACTGCCCCCCGGCACCCCCCGCCATCACCGCGACCACGGCATCTCCTGGCTCGGCCTGCTCGCCCAGGCCCCGCCCAGCCTCGACGCCGTCGGCTACGCCGTCCACCGCCGCGGCTTCGCCGGCCACATGGCCCGCACCCCCGACGTCACCCGCTACTACCTCCAGTGCGAACGCGGCACCGACCCCCACGCCTGGTCCGACGAACGCGTCTGGGACGAACTCGACACCCGCATGCGCAGCGCCGACCACCACCCCCTGCACCGCGGCCCGATCATCCAGCGCACCGTCATCGACCTCGAATCCGACGTCATCCAACCGCTGCGCCACGGCTCGCTCCTCCTGGCCGGCGACGCCGCCAGCCTGCCCGCCCCCGCCGCCGCCAAGGGCGCCAACCTCGCCGTCCTGGAAGCCGAACTCCTCGCCGACGCCCTCACCGACACCCTCGCCCACGGCGACACCGGCGCCCTCGACCGCTACTCGAGGACCAGCCTGACCCACATATGGCGCGCCCAGGAGTTCTCGCACTGGATGATCCAGCTCCTGCACGCCCCGCCCGGACCGGACGGCGAATCGTTCTTCCACGAATCCATGCGGCGCTCACGCCTCGACTCGCTGCGCACCTCCCGCGCCTTCCAGGACTGGTTCGCCGAGAGCTACGTCGGCATCTGAGCCCACCACGGCCGCACCACAGCCGCACCACCCGCACGACCGCATCCGCACGACCACACCCTCACGAGCACCGAACCAAGGACGCCCACTCGATGACGACGACGCCCCCGGACGATGCGACCCGCCTGCACGCGACCGCCGACTTCGTCCGCCAGCAGGACACCGCCGACCTCCTCCCGCTCCTGCTGCCCGGCCTCGACGGCCCGGAACTGCGCGCACTGGCCGACCACTGCCACTTCGCCCACGCCGCCCTGCTCCTCCTGCCGCCCGACGAGGCCACGCTGCGCGCCCAGCTCGCCGCCTGCGCCCTGGACCCCGACACCCCGCAGCACCCCAGCGTCGTCGTCCGCGACCGCCTCGCCCACCGCCACGGCCTCGACCCCGCCGCCCTCGACGTGCGCATCCTGCGCCCGCCCGTCACCGGCCCCGGCGAGGAGCCCCGCCTCGTCGAGGTCTTCGCCCTCACCGTGCCGCCCGGCTCCGCCCTCGCCGAACTCGCCGCCCACGAACGCGCCCACGAGCACGAGACCCACCTCGCCTTCGAGGTCACCCGCCCCGACCCGCTCGTCCTGCGCGGCCTGTGCGACCTCCTCGCCCGCCACGGCGCGGCCCCCGACGGCGGCGGCTACAACCCCCACGAGGACGGCACCGTCCTCTACTTCACCGCCCCCGCCGACGCCAAGACCGGCTACCGGCGCATCGAGCTCTACGTCCCCGGCGACCACCGCCCCGCTCTCGCCGCCCACCTCCACGACTCCCGCGCCCACCAGCCCGCCGAAACGCTCCTGCGCCTGATGACCGGCGCGTGGACGACCCAGGCCCTCGCCGTCAGCGCCGAACTGAAACTCCCCGACGCCCTCGACACCACCGCCGCCACCGCCACCGACACCCTCGCCCGCCGGATCGGCGCCCACCCGCAGAGCCTCACCACCCTCCTGCGCTACCTCGCCATGCTCGGCGCCGTCACCGAGGCCCCCGACGGCTTCCGCCTCACCGAACTCGGCGCCCTGCTGCGCACCGACACCCCGGGCTCGATGCGCCCGCTGGCCCTGATGTACGGCGGGCCGTTCTACGAGTCCTTCGGCCGCCTCGCCCACACAGTGCGCACCGGGCAGACCGCCTTCGACCACCTCTTCGGCGAGAACCACTTCGACCACTTCGCCCGCGACCCCGAACTCGCCGAGCTCTTCGACCGCTCCATGGCGGCCAGTTCGCGCATGTTCGAGCCGGTCCCGGCCCACCCCGCCCTCGCGGCCGCCGCCCAGGCGCCCGCCCCCGCGACCGTCGTCGACGTCGCCGGCGGCAACGGCGAACTCCTCGGCCGCATCCTGGCCGCCCACCCCCGCCTGCACGGCGTCCTGCTGGAACGCCCGCACGCCGTCGAGGCCGCCCGCGGCCTGCTCGACGCGGCCGGCACCGGCGGGCGCGTCGACTACCGGGCGGGCGACTTCGCCGACGTCCCGGCCGGCGGGGACGTCTACGTCCTGTCCCGCGTGCTGCACGACTGGGACGACGAGCGCTGCCGCGAGATCCTGCGCCACTGCGCCCGCGCGATGCCCGCCCACGCCGACCTGCTCATCATCGAACGCGTCCTGCCCGCCGACGGCTCGCCCTCGCTGGCGACCGCCTGGGACCTCCACATGATGTGCAACGTCGGCGGCCGCGAACGCCGCGCCGACCACTACGCCCACCTCCTGGCCGACGCCGGCCTCCACCTCGTCGGCCAGAGCCCCCTCCCGCTGGGCGCCACCGTCCTGCACGCCCGCAAGGCCGTGATCCCCGCCCCCGCCCACGGGTCCGCCCCCGACCCGGTCGCCACCACCGGCCGCTGACGACGAACGCCGACGGCGTCCTCTCGCGGGAGGACGCCGCCGGCGCGGGCGTGACCCGGCGTCAGCGCAGGCCGGCGAACAGGTCGTCCTCGGGCAGCGGCGCGTTCGTGGTGTCCCGCACGCGCACGAAGGTCTCCAGGCCCATCAGGTCCGTGAAGCGCTCCTGGCCCATGCGCAGGAAGAAGATGTTCTCGCCCTGGCTCGCGTGCGCCCGCAGCGCGTCGAACTTCCGCCCGCCGAACTCGGTGGTGTCCACCCAGGTGGTGACGGCCTCGTCGGGCAGGCCGATCTCCGGCATCTGCTCGGCCTCGCTCCCCTCCCCGGACCGCTCCGGCTGCGGCTCGTCCTCGGCGAACTCCCGCATGGCCTCGCCGAAGCGCCGCATCGTCGAGTGCGGCACGGTGGTCCAGTACACCTTGGGCGTCAGCCCGCTGCGCTCCAGCGCGGCCATGGTGATGCGGTGGGCCTGGATGTGGTCGGGGTGGCCGTAGAAGCCGTTCTCGTCGTAGGTGACGACGACGTCGGGCCGGTAGTGCAGCATCAGGTCGGCCAGGCGGGCGGCGCCTTCGGCGACGGGGGTGCCCCAGAACGAGCCGGGGGCGTCGTTGGCCGCCCAGCCCATCATCCCGGAGTCGCCGTAGTCGAGCGTCTCCAGGTGGCCCACCCCGAGGACCTGACAGCTGGCCTCCAGCTCCTTGCGGCGCAGCGCGGCGACGGCGGCGGGGTCGTGTCCGGGCTCGCCCGGCTTGACGCCGCCGGGGCCGTCGCCGCAGCCGCCGTCGGTGCAGGTGACGAGCACGGTGCGGATGCCCTCGGCGGCGTAGCGGGCGAGGACGCCGCCCGTTCCGGTCGCCTCGTCGTCCGGGTGGGCGTGCACTGCCATCAGGGTCAGCGGCCGGTCAGCCATGGGTCCGTCCTCGGTCGGTCGAGTGATCAGTGCCCAGTCTGCGTCAGGACCGGACCGAAGGTCACATCACTTCTGCCCGTTTCCGCGCAGTGCGCCGGCCGCCCGTTCTTCCGTGAACGGGCGGCCGGGCCCGTCAGGCGCGGTGGTACTGCACCGGCGAGTGGACCTGCCCGCCGAGCGCGGCGGCGGCGTGGCGCGCCCAGGAGGGGTTGCGCAGCAGCTCGCGGCCGATCAGGACGGCGTCGGCCCGGCCTGCGGCGAGGATGTCCCGGGCCTGGGCGGGCTCGGTGATCAGGCCGACGGCCGCCACCGGCATGCCGGCCCCGCTGCGGACCGCCTCGGCGAAGGGCACCTGGAAGCCGGGGGCGGCGTCGATCTTCGCGTCGGGGACGAGGCCGCCGGTGGAGACGTCCATCAGGTCCACGCCGCGGGCCTGGAGCTCCTTGGCCAGGCGCACGGTCTCCTCCAGCGTCCAGCCCTCGCGCCCGTCCTCGGGGTTCTCGGCGATCCAGTCGGTGGCCGAGACGCGGAACAGCAGCGGCAGTTCCCCGGGCCACACGGCGCGCACGGCGTCGACGACCTCCAGGGCGAAGCGGGTGCGGCCCTCGAAGGAGCCGCCGTACTCGTCGGTGCGGCGGTTGCTGGCGGGGGAGAGGAACTGGTGGATCAGGTAGCCGTGGGCGCCGTGGAGTTCGACGGCCTGGAAGCCGGCCTCCAGGGCGCGCCGGGCGGCGTCCGCGAACTGCCCGACGATCTCGCGGATCTGCTCGCGCGTCAGCTCGTCCGGCGTGGTGTGGTCGGGGGAGAAGGCGACGGCGCTGGGGCCCACCGGGGTCCAGCCGTGCGGCTCGTGCGGGGCGAGCGCGCGCCCGCGCTCGACCCAGGGGCGCTCGGTGGAGGCCTTGCGCCCGGCGTGGCCGAGCTGGATGGCGGCGACGCTGCCCTGGTCCTTCAGGAAGGCGGTGATCCGCCGCAGTGCCTCGGTCTGGGTGTCGTTCCACAGCCCGAGGTCGTAGGGGCTGATGCGGCCCTCGGGGGAGACGGCGGTGGCCTCCACGATGATCAGGCCGGTGCCGCCGGCCGCCCGCGCCGCGAGGTGGGTGAAGTGCCAGTCCGTCGCCACCCCGGCCGCCCCGCCGTCGGGCGCGGCGCTGTACTGGCACATCGGCGGCATCCAGACGCGGTTGGGGACGGTCAGTTCCCGCAGCGTGTAGGGGGTGAAGAGGGTCGTGCTCATGGAGGCTCCCCGGCGGCATTGATTGCAGGTGCACTATCTGCTGCAACAATAATTGCGGACGCTTGCCATTGCAAGGGCGGGCTTTCCCTGAGCAGCGAGGTCCCGGGCTGACGATCCGTCATATCCCGTTTTCCGGTGGCCACCCCGTAGTCGCGCGGCTAGGGTGGGCGACGATCCGTCGGGCTCCTGACGGGCCGAGCAGGGGGCGGGATGCGGATGGCGGCCACTGCCGGCATGAGGTCACGGGCGCACCGCTTCGGCGGCAGGCCCGCCGCGCCGCCCACCACCCCGGGCCGGCTGCGCCGGACCGTGGTCGCGCTGGTCCTGTGCACGGCGGCGCTGTGGGGGACGCTGCAGACGGCGCTCTCCGGCGCGCACACGACGGTGTCCGCCGCCGAGGCCCACGCCGATCCGGCCCTCGTCGACACCGCGCAGCTGTCGTACCTGCTCGCCGACGCGGACCGGGTCGCGGCCGGGAGCTTCGCCTCGGGGACGGTGCGCCTGAGCGGACCGGGGCAGCGCTACCAGGACGACCTGAAGTCCGCCCACCAGGCGCTCGCCCGGGCCGCCGAGCACGACGCGACCGGCCCGGCCGGCAGCGGGCGCCTGCAGGCCGTCGAGGGACTGCTCGTCGAGTACACCGGCCTGATCGAGCAGGCGCACGCCACCGAGAGCCAAGGCGCCCTCGGCACCGCCTACTTGAGCTACGCCACGAACCTGATGCACAAACCCGGCGACGGAGTCCTCGCCCAGGTCCGGCAACTGCGGGCCGCCGAGCAGCAGGAACTGGACCGGCAACGGCAGAGCGGATGGCTCGCCCCGGCCGTGCTGCTCGGCGACCTCGCCCCCGCGCTGCTCGCCCTGGTCCTGCTGGTCGCCACCCAGCGCTTCCTGAGCCGCCACTTCAACCGGCGGCTCAACCCGTGCCTGCTCACCGCGTCCGTCCTGCTGCTCGCGCTGGCCGGCTGGACGGCGGCGGCGACCCTGCACACCGACCGGGCCTTCGCCACCGCCGCCGACGAGGCGCTGCCCCGGCTGACCGCCGCCTGGCAGGCCCGCGCACTCGCCGCCGACGCGGCGGGCGGCGACGCGCTGGCGGTGGTCCAGGCCGTCCCCGGACAGGACCTCTCCGACGACTTCGCCACCTACACCGGCCAGTTGGCGGACCGTCCGGTCACGCCGGGAGAGGTCGCGGCGGCCGAGAGCGAGCCGCCCGCGTTCCACGGCATCCTCGCCGACCTGATCGACGCCGACCTCCGCCCCGACTCCTCCCCAGCGAAACGGGACGCCGCCGTGCACACCCTCCAGGACTTCCGGCAGTTCACCGCGGCCGACGCCGAGCTGCGCCGGCAGGCCGCCACCCGCGGCCCCGCCGCAGCGGCCGCCGCCGACCCCGCCGTGACGGCCACCGCCGTCGGCCCCGGCCCCGCCCAACTGGGCGGCGCCGGCACGGCGTTCGACGCCGACCTGGCCCGGCTCGCGGAGCCGGACCGGCAACGGCTGGCCGACGCCGAGTCGGCGGCCCGCTCCGACCTGGGCCTGGGCCGCGCGCTCCCGGTGCTGTGCGCCGCCATCGCGCTGCTCTGCCTGGGCGGCCTCTGGCCACGGATCGACGAGTACCGGGCCGCGCGATGAGCACGGCGGGCCGCTGGGCCCGGGCCGCCCTCGCCCTGCTGCTGGTCGCCCTCGCCGGCCCCACCGCCTGCAGCGGCGGCCGGTCGGGACCGGTGGTCCACGTGCTCGGCACCTGGACCGGCAGCGAGCGGGACTCGTTCCTGGCCATGGTCGCGCCGTTCGAGCAGCGGACCGGGATCAAGGTGGACTACCAGGGCTCCCGGGACTCCGACACCGTCCTGGCCGACCGGGTCGGCAACGGGACACCGCCCGACCTCGCCGTCCTCTCCAGCCCCGGAAAACTGGTGCAGTACGCCCGGGCCGGCCGCCTGGCCCCGCTCGACGGCGCGCTCGACCTGCCGGGCATGGCCGCGCAGTACGGAGAGAGCTGGGTGCGGCTGGGCGCCGTTGACGGCAAACAGTACGCCGTGTTCGTCAAGGCCACGGTGAAGAGCCTCATCTGGTACTCGCCCAAGGCCCTTGCCGCACACGGCTGGACACCACCCGGCAGCTGGGACCAGCTGAACACCCTGGACCGGCAGATCGCCGGGTCGGGCGTCCCCCCGTGGTGCGTCGGCCTGGAGTCGAGCTCCGCCTCCGGCTGGCCGGGCACCGACTGGCTGGAGGACATCGTCCTCGCCCAGTCCGGACCGGACGTCTACGACCAGTGGGCGAGCGGCGCGCTCGCCTGGAACTCCCCGGCGATCAAACGGGCCTGGCAGACCTGGGGAGACGTGGTCGCCGCCAAGGGCATGGTCCGCGGTGACGCCCGCGGCATGCTGCTCACCGGCTTCGCCGGCTCGGGCGGCTCGCTGTTCGGCCCGCAGCCGGGCTGCTACTTCGAGCACGCGGCGTCCTTCATCACGGACTACTACCGGCAGGGCGACCCGCGGCTCAAGGCCGGCGAGGACTACGACTTCGCCCGGTTCCCGGCCATCGACGAGGGGTTCAAGGGCACCGAGGAGGTGGCGGGCGACCTGCTCGGCATGTTCCACGCCACCCCGGCCGCCCAGCAGCTCGCCGCCTACCTCACGACACCCGAGGCGCAGCGGATCTGGGTGGCCCGCGGCGGCGCGCTGAGCCCCAACCGCCAGGTGCCCGCCACCGTCTACCCGGACGCCCTGTCCCGCCGCCTGGGCCAACTGCTGGTCGACGCCCGGGCGGTACGGTTCGACGCCTCCGACCTGATGCCGGACGCGATGCAGAGCGCGTTCTACCGGGCCGTGCTCGCCTACGCCAACGACCCCTCGCAGCTGGACACCCTGCTCGCGGACCTGGACCGGGTCCGGGCCGCCGTCCACGCCTGACCGGTGCTCGCCGACCAACCGCCGAGCGACCCACGGCTGACCGGGCCGGCGCCCGGTTGCTCCGCCCGGGCGGCAGGCGCCAACACGGCGCGCCCGCGACCGGCACCGGCCGCAGGAGGCGCCTACAGTCCTTGCGTGAGCGACGACCCCACCCGCACCAAGGCCGCGAAGGAACTGGACCTCCCGGAGGGCTGGGTCTCGGGATTCGCCATGGCGGCGCTCGCGCTGATCATCGGGTTCCTGAGCTACGAACTCTCCCAGGACACCACGCCCAACCTGGGCCAGCTCGGACTGTCGGGGATCGTGAGCCTCATCATCGGCACCCTGGCGAACCCGCAGGGCAAGGGGCAGCGGTTCTGCTGGTGGGCGCTGCTGGGCTGCACCTTCCTCGGCGCCGTCACCGGCGCGCTGATGACCGGGCTCACGGACCGGTCCGCGGCCGCCCCGGCGCTGTCGATCTTCGCGGCGGCGTTCTTCGGCCTGCTGGTGGACGGGGAGAAGCTGTCGGTGGGCAGCCCCGGGAAGTGAACCGGGCGGGCGCCGGCCGCCGGCACCCGCCCGGTCTGTTCCCGGAGGCGTTCTCAGCCCGCGCGCGTGCAGAGGTAGAGCTGCCGGCCGCCGGAGTCGTCGCCCGCCGCCCGCCAGCGCGATCCGCCGCCCGGTGAAACGGCTGAACCTGACCGCCGCGAGCAGCGCCAGCGCCGCCACCCTCAGGACCACCACGACCGGCGCCAGCCACGGCAGGAACGACGGGAACTCCCGGGCCAGGAAGACCGACCAGAGGGCGGTCCCGGCGACCGCGGCCGGAAACGCCCATGCCCGCGCGCCGCCGCGGTGGAAGCCCTGCCACAGCAGCACGGTCCCCGCACCGCACAGCGCCGCCAGCGGGGCCGCGATCACCCCCGTGTCAGTGGCGTGCGCTACGTTCATCACGGCAAATCGAGTGGGGGTGTTCCATTATGTTGTCCGGCCGTAGGTATCGGCTCGAACTCGACGCGGCACAGGCCGAGTTGTGCGATATGTTCGGCGACCTGTGTCGGTCGGTGTGGAACACTGCCCTTGAGCAGCGCCGGGAGTACAGGCGGCGCGGGGCGTGGATGAACTACGTGCCGCAGGCCGCCGAGCTGGCCGACGCCAAACGGGAGTTCCCGTGGCTGGCGGAGGCACCGTCGCAGGTGTTGCAGCAGACTCTTCGGGATCTGGACCGGGCGTGCCGTGAGCACGGCACGCTCAGGGTCCGGTGGCGGTCGAAGGTGCGCTGGTCGCCGTCGTTCCGGTTCCCGGCCGGAAACCTGATCAGGGTTGAGCGGATCGGGCGGAAATGGGGGCGGGCGAAGCTGCCGAAGCTCGGATGGGTGCGGTTTCGCTGGTCCCGGCCGCTTGGCGGCGATGTGCGCTCGGCGACGGTCAGCCGGCAGGGACGGCACTGGTTCGTCTCCTTCCTGGTGGAGGACGGCAGGTCCACGCCGGAGCGGCACGCGATGTCGGACACGGCCGTCGGGGTGGACCGAGGAGTGAAGGTCGCCGCGACGACCAGCACGGGTGTTTTCCACGACCGCCCGTACACCACGCCGGGTGAGGCGAAGCGGCTGCGGCGGTTGCAGCAGCAGCTCTCCCGGTGCGAGCGTGGCAGCAACCGGCGCCGGGTGGTGGTGGCGAAGATCAATGCGATCACCGGACGTGTCCGCGACCGGCGTGCGGACTTCTGTGCGCAGACCGCCTCCAGCCTGGCCACCGACAACGCGCTGGTGGTGCTGGAAGACCTCAGAATCAGGAGCATGACGGCCTCGGCAGCCGGCACGGTCGAGGAGCCGGGCCGTAACGTCCGGCAGAAAGCAGGACTGAACCGGGCCATCCTGGACAAGGGCTGGTACATGCTCGAACTTGCGCTGCGCAACGCGGCGCGCACCACCGGCACGGACATCGTTCTGGTGAACCCCGCGTACACGTCGCAGACCTGCCATGCCTGCAGGCACGTGGACCCGAAGAGCCGCGAGAGCCAAGCGGTCTTCGAGTGCACCGCCTGCGGGCACCGGGACCACGCCGACGTGAACGCCGCGAAGAACATCCTCAACGCCGCAGGGCATGCGGTGTCAGGGCGTGGAGACCTCGGCACTGGCCGGTCTGTGAAGCGCCAACCACCGGCCACGCGCACACGCACGGGGCGAAGCCCCCGCGCGGCCCGCGGTGCTGGAATCCCCGTGCTTTAGCGCGGGGAGGAAATCAAACCTACGGCACGTCGATCGGCCCACCCCGCCGCCGACCTGTGAACGATCCGTGCGCCTCCCGGCCGTGCCGCCGGCCCGCGGTCCGCCGCCGTCAGCCCTTCGGCGTCCGTCCGGCGCCGGCGAGGAGCGTGCGGACGGTGGCGGCCATGGTGTGCCGCGCCTCCTCCGGGCTCTGGCCGCAGCTGCGCCAGTGGTGCCAGGCGCTCCACGTGGTCACCGCGTCCAGGCCGTCGAGCAGCTCGCTCCGGGCGGGTTCGGGGAGCGGGTCGAGTTCCGCGGCGAAGACCTGGGCGAGCCGCAGGCGGGCGAAGTCCATCATCTGCCGCACCGCCTCCTGGATCCGCGGGGACGGGTTCTCCAGCCGCATGACGGCGAGTCTGGTCGGGGTGACGCCCTCCAGGATGCGGGCGCGCTGCTCGGTGAGGGCCGTGACCCGCAGCTCCCGCGGCCCCTCGGTGGGAAGCGGCCCGATCCGGGCCGCGAGCTGCTCCAGGCGCCGGTTGACGGCCACCTCGGCGAGCTCGGCCATGTCGGCGAAGTGGTGGAACACCAGTCGGCGGGAGACGCCCGCCCGTGCGGCCACCTTGTCGGCCGGGAAGTGCGACTGGTTCTCATCGAGCAGCGACAGCACCGCGTCGGCGATCTTCTCGCGGGTCTGCCGCCCGCGTTCCGTGCGCCCGTCGGCGGCGGGCGCGGCGGCCTCGGACCGTTTCACGTGGGGCTCCTCCGCACTCTCGTTGACATTCTTGCACCGTGAGTGCAAGTCTACGCGTTGCACGGGGAGTGCAATAAGTTTCCGGTGGGGGCGGCGCGCCCTTCCGCCGCGTACGAAAGGCCGTTCGCCGCAGATGTTCACCACGGTGGGGCGCTGGTGCGCCCGCAGACCCAAGCGCGTCGTCGCGGCCTGGCTCCTGCTCCTGGCCGCCGCGCTCACCGCCGTCGGGCTGCTCGGGCGGGTCACCAGCGAGGACGTCTCCATCCCCGGCAGCGACAGCCAGGCCGCGCTCGACACGGCCACCCGCGCGTTCCCCGCCCCGCCTTCCGGCAAGCAGCCGGTCCTGTTGCACACCCCCGCCGGCGCCGCCCCGCTCACCGCCCCCGGCGCCGCCGCCGCCGTCCGCAGCGCCGCCACCGCCATCGCCGCGGTGCCGCACGTCGTCGCCGTCACCACCCCCTACGACCCGGCCGGCGCCGCGGCGACGAGCGCCGACGGCCACACCGCCTACCTCTCCGTCGAACTCGACGTCTCCGGACGGGAGGTGACGCCCGAGACGACCGACGCCGTGCTCGCCGCGGCCGCACCGGCCACCGCCGCCGGCATCGAGGTGACCCCCGGCGGCCAGCTCGCCGCGGCGGTCGACCGGGGGAGCACCGGGCGCAGCGAGGCCATCGGCCTCGGCACCGCCCTGGTGATCCTCGCCCTCACCCTCGGCAGCCTCCTCGCCGCCGGCCTGCCGCTGCTCGCCGGGGTGGTCGGTCTCGGCATCGCGCTGCCCGTCCTCGGCCTGGTCGGCCACCTGATGGACGTCCCCCAGGCCGGCGAGACCATCGCCGCGATGATCGGCCTGGGCGTCGGCATCGACTACACCCTCTTCGGGCTCACCCGCTTCCGGGAGCTGCGCGCCGCCAGGGCGGGCGTCGAGGACGCGGCCGTGCGCACCACCGCCGGTTCCGGCAAGTCCGTCGCCTTCGCCGGCAGCGCCGTCGTCGCGGCACTGGCCGGCCTGGCCCTGGGCGGACTGCCGCTGCTGTACGCCCTGGCCCTCGCGCCCGCGATCGCCGTGGTGGTGGCGCTGGGCGTCAACCTCACCCTCCTGCCCGCGGTCCTCGTCCTGCTCGGCACGCGCCTGACACCCCGCCCGGCCGCCCCCGCCCCGGACGGGCGCCCGCGCGGCTGGGGCCGGATCGCCGCCCTGGTCGCGGCCAGGCCGTGGCCCCTGCTGCTGGCCGGCCTCGCCCTGCTCGGCGCCCTCGCCGCCCCGGCGGCGCACCTGCACCTCGGCCAGCTGGACGCCGGCGCCAAGGCCCGGGGCACCATGAGCCGCACCGCCTACGACCGCATGGCCCAGGCCTTCGGCCCGGGCGCCAACGGCGTGCTCCAGGTCGTCGACGTCCTGCCCGCGCCGGTGCAGGCGGGCGCGGGGAGCACCGACCCGCGCCTGACGGCCGTCACCACCGCCCTGCGCGCCGCCGAGGGCGTCGCCGCCGTCGGCCCGCCCGCCCTCGCCGCCGACGGCCGCACCGCCCGCTGGCAGGTCACCCCGGCCACCGCCCCCTCCGACCCGGCCACCACCGCACTCGTCCGCCGCCTGCGCTCGGACGTCCTGCCCGCCGCCACCGCCGGCAGCGGCCAGGTGCCGCACGTCGGCGGCGCCCCGGCGGCCCAGGCCGACCTCAACGCGCGCATCGCGCAGCGGATGCCGCTCGTCGTCGGCTTCGTCCTGACCGTCGCCGGCCTCCTCCTGCTCCTCGCCTTCCGCTCGCCCGTCGTCGCCGTCAAGGCCGCCGTCATGAACCTGGTGTCGGTCGCCGCCGCCTACGGCGTGCTCACCGCGGTCTTCCAGCACGGCTCGGGCGCCCGGCTGATCGGCCTGGAGGGCGCCGTCCCGATCCCCGGCTACGTGCCCCTGCTGATGTTCGCCGTGCTCTTCGGCCTGTCGATGGACTACGAGGTCTTCCTGCTCAGCGCCGTGCGCGAGGGCTACCTGCGGGAGCGGGACAACCGCCGCGCCGTGGTGGCCGGCCTCGCCGCGACCGGGCGGATCATCAGCTCCGCCGCCCTCATCATGGTCGCGGTCTTCCTGAGCTACCTGCTGTCCGACGACCCCGTCGTCAAGATGTTCGGCGTCGGCCTGGCGAGCGCCGTCGCCCTGGACGCGACCGTCGTCCGCGGCCTGCTCGTGCCCGCCACCATGGTCCTGCTCGGCGACGGCAACTGGTGGCTGCCCCGCTGGCTCGACCGCCTGCTGCCGCACGTCGACATCGAGGGCGACGGCCACACCGGGCACCCCGCCGCCGCCGACCCCGCCCCGCCCAACTCATTCGCCGGAAGCCCTTCCTGATGTGTCATCACATCCGCGGGCTCAGTCCTCGTCGAACGGTTCGTCGCTCCACCGGAACCAGGCGCGGCCGTCCTCGATGTGCAACAGGAACTCGGCGACCGGACCCGACGGGGCCACGAGCGACAGGGCCCGCGCGATGCGGTCGTAGACGTCGTCGAAGCGCTCGATCCCGTCCGCCTCAAGGAGGGCCAGCGACTCGTCGAACCACGGCTTCACCGCGGCGAACGCCGGCGTGGGGACGAAGCGCCCCTCCAGCCACGGGAAGTCGGACCCGTCGACCAGGATCTCGCCGAGCAGTTCCTCCTGCCGCACCAGCCGCCAGACCCCGTCCCCGAAACCCATCCCGCCGGCCCTCCGTCCCGCCGCCCACCGCCGTCGCGGCAGCCTCCCACACGGCACGGACACCGCCCGGCGCCAGCGCGCGAAAAGGCCCGGGTCCGGGCGGCCGAGGGGGAGACGGCCGTCCGGACCCGGGAGCTTGGGGGCGGCGCGCCCGGTGGGGCGCCACCACACGCGGTGGACCGCGTCGCGGGCCCGGCCGAGGTAGAGCCCCTCCCTCCGGCACCGGCCCGCGGTCCGGGCGGGTCGCAGGCTCAGGAAGCTATGCGGCGCGCGTCAACGGACCGTCGACGATCAGTAGACGAGCAGTCGCCCGCGGTAAATCGGTTGGGCCGGTCCGCTCCTTGCTGTTACTGTCTGTGCAGCCGTGAAAGAACGTGAGGAGGTGTGAGACCCATGAAGGCTGTATCCGTGTGGGTGCTCCCCCTCGTCGTCACGGTGGGCGATTGACGTTTGGTGTCGCCCGGGAGCCCCTGCGACAAGGCACTCCCGAAAGGCAACACCATGAACGCATCCTCTTCCCCGCACCCCGTCCCGGGCCCGCGCGAGCACGCGCTCACCGTCACCCGTACCGCCGACACGCAGTGGCAGGCCCTCGACGGCGACCTGGTCGTCGGCCGTGCCGACGCCTCGAACAGGCCCGACGGGCGGCTCTTCGTCAGCATCGACGCCTGGCACGACGCGGCCCGCGACCGCCTCGCCGCCACGATGCTCGCCGACCTGCCGGCGCCGCTGCACACCGTCGCCGACGAAGCCGACCACGACGCGGTGGCCGCCTGGCAGCGGCTCGGCTTCACCACCGCCCGCCGCGAGCGGACCTACGTCGTGCCCACCGACCCGCACACCACCGGGCTCGCCCCGGCACGGCCCCCGGCGGGCGTGACGATCGTGCCCGCCGGCCAGGCGCAGGAAGGCCCACTGCACGACCTGGACCGCGCCGTGCGCGACGAGGTCGGGGCCGGCCCCGGCTGGCGGACGATGCCGGCCGAGGTACTGCCCCGCCCGGCGGGCACCACCGTCGTCGACCCGTCGAAGTACGTCGTCGCGCAGCAGGACGGCCGCTACCTCGGCCTGCTCCGCCTCGCCCCGGTCACCCGCCGGCCGCGGATCGGCCTCATCGCCGTCCGCGCCGAGGCGCAGCGCAGGGGCATCGCCCGGGCGCTGCTGGCCCACACACTGGGCTCGCTGCACCACGCCGGGACGGCCTCGGCCTGGGCCGAGGCCGACGAGACCAACACGGCCGCCATCGCCCTCCTCGAAGGCGTGGGCGCCGAGCATGTGGGCAGCATCCTGGAACTCGTCCGCCGCTGACGCCCCGCCACACCACACAAGCGATCCACCGCCCCACCGACCGGAAACGGGAAACCATGACCAAATCAACAGGAGCCATCGAAGTCGAGGGCACCGTCACCGAGTGCCTGCGCAACGCGACCTTCAAGGTGCAGCTCCAGAACGGGCACGTCGTGCTCGCCCACATCAGCGGGAAGATCCGCAAGAACTACATCAAGATCCTCCCCGAGGACCGCGTCCTCGTGGAGCTCAGCCCCTACGACCTCTCCCGCGGCCGCATCCGCTACCGCTACAGGTAGAACCGGGCCCGCCCCGGGCCGCCGGCCTCCGCCCGGCGGCCCGGGCATTCCCAGGTGATCGTCTTCGAATTCCTTCGAACCATTCGACCGGCACCCCACCCACGACGTTCCATGGGTGGGGTTCCTGACGATCGGTCACGAAACGGAAGGAAGAGCCGATGAAGAGCCTGAAGGCCGTCCTCGCAACGGGCGCCGCCGCGGCCGCCCTCGCCGCCACCACCCTCGTCGGCACGGGCACGGCCCGGGCCGACACGGTCGAGCAATGCCCGCGGGAAGCCGTGTGCATCCTCGTCCCGGACCAGCCGATCATGGTCTTCTACGGCTACGGGGTGCACACCCCGTCCAACGTGCACGGCATGGGATGGCTGGATAACAACCTGACCGGCGGCCGGGTGTCGCTGTGCCGAGGCCCCGGGGGAGTCGACTGCGAGCCGCTGCTCGGGCCGGGCCGGATATTCGTCGACTTCGACACCATCCGCTCGTTCGTCATCACGCCCTGACCGCGGCCCGGGCCGTCGACCGCGACGGCCCGGGATCAGCCCTGGCCGCGCAGCGCGCAGACCCAGCAGTCGCAGTCCGTCACGGAGTTGGCCCCGCAGTGCGCGACGGGCCAGTACTGCGACGCGCACGGCCCGGGATCGACCGCGGTGCCGTCGCCCGGCAGCGTGCGCCGGCACCAGTCGCACCGGACGTCGGCCGGCACACCGGCCTCGCGCAGCTGCCGGGCCAGCCGGACGGCGATGTCGAACGGGGCACCCGCCTGGACGACGGCGGGCGGGCCGTCCAGCACCTGCCGGCTGCGCCACAGGCTCAGGCCGGTGACCGCCCGCACCGCCCGCAGGGCGGTCGCGTCGCGGGCCGGGGTGCCGGTCAGCCGGACCTCGAAAGCCGGGGCCTCCACGGATTCCTCCTCGCCGCCCGATGCCGTGTCCGCCCCAGTCAACCGCCCCACCCGCCCGTCCGGCCACGGGTTTTCGCCCGGCCGGGCGCGAAAGCACGGTGTGGGGCGCCAGGACGGTCCCGGGCGCCCCACACCGGTTCACCGGGTCACCAATTCATCGGTTCACCAGGTGACCGGGACGGCGGCCGGGGTGATGGCCATGCGGTTGGGGTGCCAGGGGATGTCGGCGGGCGGGGCGGCGAGGCGCAGGGTGGCGGGGAGGTGGGTGAGCAGGGTGCGGAAGGCGGTGTCGGAGTGCCGGCGCACCAGGTGGGCGCCGGGGCAGTGGTGGCGGCCGTAGCCGAAGCGCAGGTGGGGGTTGGGGGAGCGGGCGGGGTCGAAGTCCTCGGCGCCGGTGAACGCCGCGGGGTCGTGGTTGGCGGCGTCCAGGGACAGCAGGACCAGGTCGCCGGCCGCATGAACTCCAGCCCCCGCGCCCGAACAGCGGCAGCACGGCGCGGCGCACGCGCTCGTGGTGCTCCCCGGTCATCTCCAGGAACGTCGGCAGGCACGGCGGCGGCCCGTCCCCGTCCCCGGTGGGCGGCCAGGCGTAATGCGCATCAGTGGGGCGGGCCGGGCAGTCCCAGCACCGCGTCCGCGAACGCCCCGGGAGCCTCCTGCGGCACGTTGTGCCCGATCCCCGGCAGGACGGTGACCTCGCACGGCCCGCGGAAGCGCCCGGTATCGCCCTGTACGTCGACGGGGATCACCCCGTCCGCGCCGCCGACCAGCACGACCGTCGGCACCGTGATCGGCGGCCCGGCCGCGAGCCGGTCCTCCAGCGCCTGGTAGCGCGGATCCCCCGCCACGAGCCCGAACCGGTGCCGGTAGGAGTGCACCACGACGTCGACGAAGTCCGGATTGTGCAGGCTCGCCGCCGACGCCCCGAATGCCTCGCCGGCCCCGGCCCACGTCGGCGACCACAGCCGCCAGAGCAACGCGCACAGCTCCTCGCGGTTGCGCTCCAATCCCCTTCGCCCACGCTCCGAGTGGAAATAGTGCTGGTACCAGAGATTGCGCTCCGCCTCCGGCGAAACCGGCTCCACCGAACCCGCGATGTCCTGGACGAGATAGCCGCCGCCCGTCACCAGCCCCGCGACGCGTTCCGGCCACAGCGCCGCCGCCACGCACGCCGCCCGCCCGCCCCAGTCGTACCCGGCGACCACCGCCCGCCCGATCCCCAGCGCGTCCAGGAAGTCGGCCAGGTCCTGCCCGAGCGCGGCCTGCTGCCCGCTGCGCATCGCCCCCTCGTCCCGGAACGCCGTCGGCCCGCACCCGCGCAGGTACGGCACCAGCGCGACCCGCCCGCGCGCGGCGAGCCGCGCCGCCACCTCGTCGAACGCCCGCACGTCATAGGGGAATCCGTGCAGCAGGACCACCGGCACCCCCGCGCCCGCCCCGGACTCCCCGGACTCCCCGGACTCCCCGAACTGCTCGTACGCGATGTCGAGAACCGGCGTCGTCACGCGCTTCCGAGCCCTGAAGATCACATCCATCCGTCCATGCTGACACGTCGTTCGTCAACGATCCGCTGGTGTCGGCAGGGGGCCGTCGTGGCGGGCGCTGGCGCGCCAGTCGGCGACGCGGACGAGGGTTTCGAGGAAGGCGAGGCGGAACGGGCCGAGGCCTGGGGTGTCGCGCAGGGCGAGGGCGCGTTCGGTCCAGGCCTGCGGGAAGCCGGCGGTGTGCAGGGTGAGGGCCGGGAAGTGCTCGCCGGTGGACAGGTCGACGGGCGGGGTGCGGTCGCCGTCGGCGACGCCGAGCAGCAGCGGGGCCTCGTCGCCGCGCGGGCGCACGGTGACGCGGACGTGGCCGTGGTGGGCGGCGGCCAGGTAGGTCACCAGGGGGTCGTGACCGCCGTGCCACAGCAGGAGGGCGCTGACGAGCTCGTGCCGGAAGTAGGGGCGGGTCGGACGGTAGGGCGGCAGGGGGTCGGCGCCGTTCTTCGACTTGGCCAGCAGGCCGGCGGGCGGGTCGGTGCGGCCGGCCCGCAGCTTCTCCTGGAAGGCGTCGTGGCACTTGCCGAGGTCGTGGTAGCGGGCCGCCTCGACGACGGCCTCGCCCAGCCCGGCGGGGAGTCGAGGAAGTGCGGCGAGCAGCGACTGCGCCTCCTCGGCGGTCTCCTGGAGGTGCTGGTCGAGACCGACCCAGGCAGTGCAGGCGTAGAGCGGCGTCCTCGGGCCGGGCGCCTCGCACGGGACGGGGGCCGGGCTCGCCGGGCTCCAGCCGAGGTCCGGCAGGTAGCCGCCGGCACGGGCGTCCAGGAGCACACGGACGCCGGGGCGCAGGTCGTCCGGCTGCGCGGGGCGCCACCAGCCGTCCAGGGCATCGCGCAGCCAGGCCCGGCCGGCGGGCAGCCGGCGCAGCTCGCCGAGCGGCACCGGGCAGAGTTCGGCGCTCGCCGGGTCGGGCTCCTCCTCGCCGGGCGCGCCGGACTCCCACGCGCGCCAGGCGGCCAGCGCCGGGAGCGAGTCCGCCTCGGACGGCCCGCAGATCCACCGGTCCACCGCGTCGGCCCGGTCGGCCCGTTGGTCGGCCCGGTCGGTGGGGTCGGCCCGGTCGGTGGGGTCGGTGGGGTCGGCGGCGTCGGCGGGGGAGTCGAACAGGGCCAGGACGTCCTCGCGCCCGGGCCCCGGCGGCGCGGGCGGCGTCCCGACGCGGGCCGCCAGCAGGTCGCCGGGGGTGACGGCCCGGCCCTCGTGGGCGGTCAGCCAGCGCGCGACGGCCGCATCGCCGCCCTCGGGCGGCGTGCACCACAGCAGGTCGCCGCCATCCGGGTGCTCGCCGTGCCGGTTGCAGCGCCCGGCGCGCTGCACCAGCGAGGCCCAGGGCGCGAGTTCGGTGACCACGGTGCGGCCGGAGAGGTCCGGCCCGGCCTCCACGGCGGGAGTGGTGACGAGCACGAGGTCGCCTTCGGCCTCGGCGGCGGCCAGGACGCGGCGGCGGTCGGCGGCCCGGAAGTGCGGGTGCAGCAGGAGCGCCGCGCACCCCAGTTCGGCCAGGCCCGCGTGCACGGCCCGCGCCCGCTCCGGCGAGTCGAGCACCACGACGGTCCGGGTGCCGGGCACGTGCGCACCGGCGACGGCCCGCGCCAGCGCGGCGGCGTACCGTCCGGGCCCGACGTCGAGCCGGGCGATCCGCCGCAGCGTCCCGGCCGCCTCCGGCGCACGTACCGCGCTGCCGCCGGGGTCGAAAGGCCCGCGCACCGACGACATCCACATCGTCCGGGTCGCCGCCGCCGTCCCCAGCTCATCGCGCAGCCGCTGGAGTTGCACACCCGTGGACAGGCCGGGCCCGAGCAGGTGCGCCTCGTCGAACACCCACTGCGCGTCCGTGTGCAGCAGCGCGTACGAGACCGGCGCCATCGTCCGCGCGTCCGCGTAGCCGCGCATGAGCGCCCGGCTGAGCAGCACGTCGTGCGCGCCGACCAGGATCGCGCTGCGCTCGGGCGCGCGCCGCCAGCCGCCCTCCTGCGCCGCCGCGCCCGCGAGCAGGTGCAGCCCCACCTCGCCCGTCAGCCCCAGGCGTTCCAGCCACCCCGCGATCCGGGCGAAGGTCTGGTCGGCGAGGCTGTGCCGCGGCAGCACCAGCACCAGCCGTCGCGGCGTGTCCCCGGGCGCCGTGACCAGCCGCCGGTACAGCCACGGCAGCACGGCGGCCACGGTCTTGCCCGCCCCGGTGGGCGCCTCCAGCAGCGCGGGCAGTCCCTCGGCGGCCAGCGCCACCTGGTACGGGTAGGGGGTGAAACCGGTGGCGGTACGCGCGAAAGTCTCGAACTCGGCCGTCATCCCGCCAACCTACGGCGAAAGGCCGCCCGCCGGGCGGAGCGGAAGGCTACCCGGCGCCTACGGCGAAAGGCCGCCCGCCGGGCGGAGCGGAAGGCTGCCCGGCGCCTACGGCGTACCGGCCGCCGCCCGGTACGCCGCCACCGCGGCCGGCAGGACGGCCTCCACGCTGGACCGGGGCTGCTGCGCGACGGTCTTGTGCACGGTGAGGATCACGTCGCCCTCGCGGACCAGTGCCACCTCGGTCACGTACGGCTCGCCATCGCCGGGGCCGAGCGCGGAGATCCGCAGCACCAGGCCGTCGTCGGCCGCCACGCCGCCCACTCCCGCCGTGGACACCGTGTTCCTCGTCGGGGAACCGTCGACGGGAAGCGTGGCGGTGTACGAGGCGCAGCGCTGCGCGGCGCCGTGGACGGCCGCCATGACGGCGGCGGCCCGCCCGGGCGGGTACCGGTCGAGCGACTCCCGGCCGAACCAGTCGTCGGACGGCTTCTCCAGCCCCACCGACACGCCCTCCGCGGGGCGGTCGTGCCTCGCCGTGAAGCCCTCCACCACGAGCTCCTCGCACGGCATGGCCGTGATCGGGACGTCCGAGAAGTGCCGGTCAGGTGTAGCCGAAGCAGTCAACAGTCGGAAATCGGGCGGCAGTTGACGGTCGGTCAGGAGTGCGTCGCGCAGCCGGACCTGCGCCGGAGCCCCCGCCGGGGACGGGCCGCCGTCCGCCGCCCGCACGGGCGGTTCCTGCGAACAACCGGACAAGGCGAGCGCCGCCGCGACGACGGCAGCCGACACCACGCCACGCAACCGCACCGGGTCCCCTCCCTGGAGTCCATGATCGACTCGCATCCTGCCACACCCGGGACCAGATCCTGCCGGTACGACCGAAATTGGGGCCCTGTACGAAGCACCCGAATCGTGACCTTCCCGGCCGCGACCGCCGGAACCCGCAGTTCACGGCCCGCGTCCCCGCCGGTAGTCGGCGTGCCGTAAGGTGCGGCGCCGCGGAGCCGAGCAGGCAGCGAGCAGGAACGGGAAGAGCGCAGGACGATGGACGACAGACAGGCCGAGGGCCACAGACCCGGCGGCGGCGACACCACGCCCGCCGAACACCTCTGGGAGCTCCCGGAGTACCTCTACGAGCGCGAGCTCGGCGCCGGGGCGAGCGGGCGGGTCGTGCTCGCCCGCCACCGCGACACCGGCACCCCGGTGGCGATCAAGCACCTCCACGCCTCCGCCGCCTCCGCCGCGCTGCGCGCCGAGGCCGAGGTCCTCGCCGGCATCGACTCCCCGTACGTCACCCGGCTCTACGAGTACGTCGAGGGCGAGCAGGGCTCGGCCATCGTGATGGAACTGGTCGACGGCATCGCGCTGCGCGACCTGCTGCGCGCGGAGGGCGCCACCACTCCGGAGGCCGCCCTGGTGGTCCTGAAGGGCTCGCTGCTGGGCCTGGCCGCCGCGCACGGGGCCGGCGTCGTGCACCGCGACTACAAGCCCGCCAACGTCCTGGTCGACACCGTCGGCACGTCCAAGCTCGTCGACTTCGGCATCGCCGTGCCCAGCGGCGCCGACCGCGACGTCTCCGGCACCCCCGCCTACATGCCGCCCGAGCAGTGGGCGGGCCGGCCCGCCTCCCCGGCGGGCGACGTCTACGCGGCGACCGCCACCTTCTTCGAGTGCCTCACCGGCGCCCGCCCCTACGAGGGCGCCACGATCGTCGAACTCGCCGTCCAGCACAGCGAGGCGCCGATCCCGGCCGAACTGGCCCCGGAGCCCGTCCGGCCGCTGATCCTGGCGGGCCTGGCCAAGGAACCCGAGGCCCGGCCCGACAGCGCGGCCGCGCTCGTCGAACAGCTGGAGGCCGTCGCGGCCGCCGCCTACGGGCCGTACTGGGAGGAGAAGGGCCGCCGCGACCTGACCGCGCTGGTCGCCCTGCTCGCGCTGCTGCTGCCCGGCGCCGGCGGAGCGGCCGGCGGCGGCACCTCGCTGGCCCACACCCTCCTCGGCCCGGCCGAGACGGACGCCTACACGGACGCCGCCATGGACGTGGGCGCCGACGCCGCACCGGCCGCCGCCAGCCTGCCCCTGACCGCCCGTATCGGGACCCGCGGCAAGGTCCTCACCGGCGTCGCGGCCGGCGTCATCGCCCTGGCCACCCTCACCACCGTCGCCATGGCGGGAGCCGCCGACGGCGGCGCCCGCACCGTGCTCGGCGGCGCCTCGCCCGAGGCCACCACCAGCCTCGGCGCGCACGACCCGACCGGCAGCCCGTCCGCCCCGCCCAGCACGACCGGCGCCACCGCGACCCCGCCCGCCACGGCGACGCCGACGGCCACCGCGTCCACCAGCGCGACCGCCACCGCGACCCCGTCCGCCCCGGCCACGCCGGGCGGCAAGACACCCGCCGCACCGGGCACGCCCGCGGCCCCCGCCACCGGCCCGCAGCCGGCCCCGGCCGGCCCCGGCGCACCGGCGTCCGCCCCGCCCGCCGGCCCCGGCCCCGGCCCGGGGCCCGGTCCCGTGCAGGGCGGGCCGACCTCCTCGGCGCCCTCGCCCTCGCCGACCCAGACCGTCGCGCCCGCCACCCTCACCATCAGCTCGGTGAACCTGGACTCGCTGTCCTGCAGCGGCCAGTGGGCCCTGACCGCCACCGTCACCGTGGCCGCCCAGGGCAACGCGACCGGCACCCTGACCCTCAGCTGGTACCACAGCTCGGGCGGACGCGCCGCCACCGTCGCCACCGACACCGTGCCGGTCCAGAACGGCCGCGCCACCATCACCCGCGTCCACAACTTCGGCTCCGCCGACAACTCCACGACCTGGGGCGTCCGCGTCGGCACCAGCCCGGCCGCGACCGCACCGGGCAAGACGTCCGCCGAGCTGTACGCCTTCACCTGCAACCCGCCCCGCTGACGCCCTGTCGGTCCCGGTCACAGCCGCCCCACCCCTCGCCCTGGAGAAAGCCATGTCCACGCCCCACCCCGACGCCGCCCCCACCCCGGGCGCCGACCAGACCGTCCGGCTCGGTCCGGGTACGGGCGAGGGGGAGGAGACCAGCCGCACGGACGCCGCCGAGGCGACGACGCGCCTCGGCGGAGTTTCCGACCCGCGCGCGGACCGGACCGTCCGGCTGCCGCGCTCGCCGCTGGGCGGGCCGGATGCGGTGGAGACGGTCCGTCTGGACAACGAGGAGCGCCTGCGTCTGACGGGGGAGTCCGGGACGGTTCCGCTGCCGCGCCCGCCGCTGGCTGGGCCGGATGTGGTGGAGACGGTGCGCCTCGACAACGAGGAGCGCCTGCGCCTGACGGGGGAGGGTGAGACCGTCCCGTTCCCCCGGCCGCCGCTGGGCGGGCCGGACGCGGTGGAGACGGTCCGTCTGGACAAGGGGGAGTCCGGGACGGTCCCGCTGCCCCGCTCGCCGCTCGGCGCGCCCGACCCGCGCACGGACCGCACCGTCCGGCTCTCCCCGGCGCCCGCGCCCGCCGCCACACCGGACGCCGAGGCCACCGTGCGCCTCGACTCCGCCGAGGCCGAGAGTGCGACCTTCCTCGACCCGCGGGTGTGGGGCGGCGCGCCGGGGGCGGGGGAGAGCGCCACGCTGCCCGAGCCGATCCCGCTGCCCGAGGCCGGGGCGGAGGCGGAGGCCGAGAGCGCGACGTTCCTCGACCCGCGGGTGTGGGGCGGCGCGCCGGGGGCGGGGGAGAGCGCCACGCTGCCCGAGCCGATCCCGCTGCCCGAGGAGGCCGCGCCCGAGGAGCCCGCGCCCGAGGCCTCCGTCTCCACCCCGGCCGCCGCACCGGACGAACACCCCCTCGCCCCCGGCGAGTTGCGCCGCTTCGGCCCCGGCGTCCCGCCGCAGGCCGCCGCCGCGTGGCACGGCGAGACGCCCGCGGACCGGCAGCCCAAGCGGCCCCGCCGCGTGCGCAGGTGGCTGGTGCCGGTGGCCGTGCTCCTCGCCGTCCTGGCGCTGCTGTTCTGGCGCTTCCACACGACCGCCCTGGCCGTCACCTCCGTCGGCGTGACCACCGACCCGGCGGGCCCCGGCTGCGGCGGCACCGCCGTCGTCACGGCCTCGGTGGAGACCAACGGCGGCGCCGGCAGCATCCGTTACCGCTGGCAGCGCAGCGACGGCACGACCTCGGACGAGCTCGTGCAGGACGTCCGCTCCGGCACCCGCCACACCGACCTGGTGCTGCGCTGGACCTTCGACGGCCAGGGCTCCCTCCAGGCCACCGCCACCCTGCAGATCCTCTCGCCCGGCGCCCGCACCGCGACCGCCACCTTCCCCTACCACTGCTCCTGATCCCCCGAGCCTGGGACCCGCCTCGGACGCCCCGCCCGTCCCGTAGCGTTTGCCTCCCGCCGCGGGGACCCGCGGCACGCCAAGGGGAGGGCACCGTGAACTCGCTCGTGTCGAAGGCTCGTTGGTTAGGCGCTCTGGTGACGGCGGGAGCACTGCTGCTCGCCGGGGCCGGCGCCGCGGGGGCGGACGACGCGCCCGACGGACCGGTCCGGGGTGTCCCGCAGACCGTCGCCCTGGGCTCGGAGCCCGCCTCGGTGGCGGTCAGCCCGGACGGGCGCACGGCGTACGTCTCGGTCAAGGACGGCATGAACGGCGTCAAGCTGAAGGCGGTCGACACCCGGAGCGGTGCGGTCACCGCCACGGTCACGCTGACCACCGGGTACGGGGCCGACGCCGGGCCGGTGGCGGTCAGCCCGGACGGCTCGCGGGTCTACGTGCTGTTCGGCGCGATGAGCCTGCTGCCGCTGTCCACGCTGGGCGCCGTCGACACGGCCACCGGCACGGTGGTCTCCACCACGCTCGCGCCGGACCAGCCGCGCCCGGACGGGACCAGCCCCGGGGGCCTGAGCGCACTGACGGTCAGCCCGGACGGCTCACGGGTCTACGTCACCCAGGACGGACCCTCGCCCTGGCACCAGCCGGTCCAACCGGGCGCCCGGGTCCTGGAGTTCTCCCCGCAGCAGCAGGCGTTCACCGCCGCCGTCACGGTACCCGGCCGCTCCCTGTGGTCGGTGGTCACCCGGCCGGACGGCGCCGACACCTACGTCAGCACCGACGAGGGCCTGGACCACCTGGACACCAGCGCCGAGCCCCCGGCCGTGGCCGGGACCGTCGCCGCCCCCGGCACCAGGACCGCTCTGGCACTGGCCCCGGACGGCACCCGCGTGTACGGCGTGAGCAGCACCGGCACCGGCTACACGGTCGACCCCGCCGCCGACACCGTCACCGCGACCACGGACCTGGGCATCACCCCGGCACAAACGCTGCACGACCCGTCGGTCAGCCCGGACGGCACCCGGCTGTACATCGCCTGCCTGGACTCCTCCAGCTCCACCGGCAAGGCCCGGATCCTCTCCCTCGACACCTCGACCAACACCCTCGTCCCGGCCGAGGCGGTCACCGGTCTCAACTGGGTGACGGCCCTGGCGGTGGGCCCCGACGCCCACACCCTCTACATCGCGGACGGCGACCTGCGGATCGTCGGCATCTGACGGGATCCCGCCGGCCCGCGCACGGCGCGCGGGCCGGCGACCGGCCGCTTCGATCGTCGTTACCCCGCCAGCAGCGCGCAGACGAAGTCCTCCTCGACGGCCCGCAGTCGCTCCAGCAGCGCCGGGCTGTTGCGCTGGTTGACCTGCTCGGTGACGGACACGGTGACGCTGCGCCGCCCGTCCGGGGTGCCCGCGCCGAACTGGGTGTAGCCGGCGGTGTTGCCCGTGTGCCCGTACACGACGCCGCACCGGGTGGTGTACTCGAAGATCCCCAGCCCGGCCCGGTTGGCCCCCGGGCCGGCCGGCTCGGAGGCCCCGGCGACGAAGGCCCGCTGCTCCAGGCGGGTGGCGTCGCCGATCAGCGGCCCGCCCGCGTAGGCGGCCGCGAAGGTGCTGAAGTCCCGAGGGGTGGAGACCAGCCCGCCCGAGGCCCAGGCACCCGAGGCGCCGAACCGGGTGCTGACGTCCTCCACCGGGTGGGGCGGCTCGACGGCGTAGCCGTGCAGGTAGGGCCTGGGCAGCTCGAAGCCGGAGGGCAGGCTCGTCCCGTCGAGCCCGAGCGGAGCGTAGACCTCGGAGGCGAGCAGGTCCTCGTAGCGCTGCCCGGTCGCGGCCTCGGCCATCAGGGCGACGGCGATGTTGTCGGAGTTGGAGTACTGGTAGCGCGTGCCGGGGGTGAACTCCAGGGGGTCACCGGCGACGAAGTCCAGCAGGTGCCGGGAGTCGAACACGTGGTGCGGCTCGGCGAGGATGATGTCGACGAAGTCCGGCGCCGAGCTGTAGTCCGGCAGCCCGCTGGTGTGGTTGAGCAGCTGGCGCAGCGTCACCGCGCCCCAGTCGGCGGGCAGCGCGGGCAGCCGCCCGGCGACGGTGTCGTCCAGGCCGAGCAGCCCGCAGTCGACGAGCCGCAGCGCGACCGCGCCGCTGAACGCCTTCGCGGCGCTGGCGAGCCGCATGTGGTCGGCGGGCTCCGGCGGGCGGCGGGTGCCGACCTTCGACACCCCGGCCCGCACCACCCGCACGCGGTCGCCGTCGCGCAGCACCGCGATCGCCCCGGGCGGCCCGTCCGGACGGTCGACCAGCTCCTGCAACCGGGCCCGCAGCCCCCGGCCGTCGTCCCCGTGACCGCCCCCGGCCGAGGCGGGAGCGGCGGGCACCAGCACCACCGAGGCGGTGGCGAGCAGGACGGCGAGCGCGCCCCCGGGGCGGCGACGAGAGCGAAGCGGCACGGCGGATCCTCCGGACGACGATTCGGCGAGGGGACGGGAACGGCCCCGGCGGCAAGGAGTCACCCGCCGACGCCCCGGGGAAACGGCCCGCCCACCACCTTGACCCGCCCAGCCGAGCCCCCTGCCCGCCGTCCGGTCGCGCCCCGCCCTGCGGACCCGACGGGTGACGTTCACGCGGGTCGCCCGCGACCACACCCGGCGCCCGGCCGCCCCCACCCGATACTGCGCGCATGACACCCACCCGCAGGACCACCCGGAACGCCCTGCTGCGCCTCGCCGCCGTCACCGCGCTCCTCGCCCTCACCGCCCCGGCCGCACCCGCCGGCGCGGAGCCCGAGGGTCACCACCACCGTCCCTGCGCCGCCTCCGCCCCGCCCGACGGCGGCCCGGCCGCCGACGTCCTGCGGATCGCCGAGCAGGCCAAGGCCGAGCTGGACCTGAAGTCGGTGATCCTGCGGGTCACCGTCGACGGCCGCGAGCTCGTCACCGGCGCGCTCGGCGAGTCGATGACCGGCGTCCCGGCCGAGCCCGCGATGCACTTCCGCAACGGCAACATCGCCATCAGCTACCTGGGCACCGCACTCCTGCGGCTGGTCGACCAGGGCGTCGTCGGCCTCGACGACCCCGTCTCGCGCTGGCTGCCCGACCTTCGGGGCAGCGACCGCGAGTTCACCCTGCGCATGCTCGGCGCCTCCACCACCGGCCTCGCCGACTACGTCAAGGACCCGTCCTTCGGCCCGGCCGTCTACGCGAACCCGTTCCGCCAGTGGACGGCCGACGAACTGGTCGCCATCTCCACCCGCCAGGACCGGCTGTACGCCCCGGGCACCAACTGGAGCTACTCCCACGCGAACTTCGTCCTCCTCGGCGAGGCCCTGGAGAAGATCACCGGAACCCGTCTGGACGTCCTGCTCCAGCGCGAGGTCCTGGGCCCGCTCGGCCTGCACGAGACCCGCAACAGCTACACCCCCGACATCCCGACGCCCGTCCTGCACGCCTTCACCTCCGAACGCGGCACCTACGAGGAGTCGACCTTCTGGAACCCCTCGTGGACCACCGCCCCCGGCGCCGTGGAGACCACCGACATCTGCGACCTGGAACGATCGGCCGTCGCCATCGGCGCCGGCGAACTGCTCTCCCCGGCCTCCTACCAGCAGCTGCTGAACCCGGGGACGGTAGGACTCGGCCACCCGACCGACACGTGCCTGGCGACGATCTGCATCCCGCAGACCGAGGCCACCCACTACGGCATGGGCGTCCTCGTCGTCGGCGGCTGGATCTCCCAGCACCCGCTGTTCTTCGGCTACTCCGCCTCCCAGGACTACCTCCCCTGCGAGCACCTGGCCATCGCCGTCTCGACCACCAACGGCCCGAGCGCCCCGGCCGACCACAACGCCCACACCATCGCCCAGCGCATCGCCGCCGCCCTCGCCCCGGGCCACCCCATCCCCGACTTCGGCTGAGCCGCCGCCCCTGCTCCTCCTCGGCCGGCCCCGTTCCGGCAGGATGACCCCGTGAGCTCTCCCCGCCGGCACGTCCACCGGATCACCAAGTACGACCCAGCCGACCGCAACGAGTGGGGCCACTACACCGGGACGCTGGACTCGGCCAGCGACCACGGGCCGGTCGAGGCCGCCTACCTGGCCGCGGTCGCCGCCTTCGCCGAGGCGGACGGCGTGCGGCACCTGACCATCCGCGAGCCCCAACTCGGGCCCGGCTTCACGCATTTCGGCCTGGAACCGGCGGTCGAGGGCCACGGCCTGGCCGGGCTGTTCCCGCCCGACCTGACCGGCTACCACGACGGCGCCCGGGTGGCACTGCCCGTCGCCCTGGAACTCGTGCGGGCCATGCTGCGCGACAACGGCGCCTGGTGCCGCCTGGAGAGCGACGACGGCTTCACCGTCCACGTCGGGTACGACCAGTACCTGTACGTGGGCACGGCCGGGCTCTGCGAACGGGCCGTGGCCCGCATCCGGGCGACGGGGCTCTTCCCGGAGCCGATAGACGCTTCCCCGTACGACCACGAGTCGGACGGTCTTGACGGACAGCGCCCGGCCGACGAGGTCTTCTGGGCCCGGGTGCGCTGGTGCGCGGCGACGGGCCGGGCCGGGCTCCTGGAGGAGAAGCCCGTCGGCAACCTCTCCCACTGGCACCGGCTCGCCGACGACGACGCGATCGAGGCGGTGCGGGCGCGGCTCGCCCCGCGTGCACAACTGGCCGTGTGGCCTGCTCTTTCCCCCGACGTCGCCGCCGTCCTGGCCGGCCTCCCGGAGGAGGACCTGATCGAGCTCGTCTGGGAGGACGCCGAGGGCCGGATCACCAGCACGATCGCCGACGAGGACGACTTCGCCGCCCTGACCGTCCGCGTCGCCGGAGCCCGCGCCGCCGCGGTCCTGCCGATGTGCGTCGACGAACGCACCCCCGTGCTCACCGCCGTGCTCCCCGACCCCGACGGCGTCCTGCGCGCCCGCTGGCGCACCGACCCGGCCCCCGGCGACCGGGACTGGGCCCTGCTCAAAACCCTGAGCCCCGGCCGGCCCGTGACCGGCACCGTCACCGGAACCACCGCCCCGGGCGCCGTCCTCGTCGACATCGGCGGCTTCACGGCCACCCTGGCCGCCGCCGCCATCCCGGTCGGCCGCAGGGTCACGGCGCAGGTCCTCGACGTCGACATGGTCAGGGAACAGGTGTCCTTGTCCCTCATTTCGGCGCAGTCGGACGAGGCCTGACGGACGAGCCCGTCCGGCGGTGGCGACCGCGCCACCGCCGGACGGGCTCGTCCGTGTCGTCAGCCGGTGGGCAGGGTGGTGCCGGGCAGGGTGTCCAGGGGGGCCCACTTGGGCATGCCGGGCTTGTAGGCGGTGTGGTTCACGGCGCCGTCGGTGCCGGCGGCGAAGAGGTCCATGGTGTTGGCGGAGGCGCTGAAGACAGTGGTCGGGATCCGGCCGGAGAACTTCCAGTTCCCGAGGGTCTCCCAGGCGCTCCACGGCTTGCCGTTGTTGAACCAGTAGGCGTGGTAGAGGAAGGTGTCGCGGCCGGTGGCGAACAGCTCGATCGCGTCGGTGGCCGGGTTGTAGACGGCGCTGGGGGCGCCGGCGAAGCGGTAGTCGCCGTTGATGGTGGCCCAGTTGCTCCAGTTGGTCATGCCGGGGGTGTAGTAGCGGTGGGCGATGGGGCCGTCGGCGGTGGTGGCGAAGACCTCGGCGGTCTTGGTGGAGGGGTTGTAGACCAGGCTCGGGCTGCCGGTGACGGCGGCCCCGTCCAGGGGGAGCCAGTCGCTCCACGGCTTGCCGTCGTTGAACCAGTAGGTGTGGTACATCGTGCTGTTGTCGCGTCCGACCGCGAACAGCTCGATGGCGCCGGTGGCCGGGTTGTAGATCGCGCCGGGGGTGGCGTTGAACTTCCGGTCGTAGATGGTGGTCCAGTCGCTCCAGCCGGTCATGCCCGGGGTGTAGTAGGTGTGGGCGACGGGGCCGTCGGCGGTGGTGGCGAAGACCTCCGCGGTCTTGGTGTCGGGGTTGTAGACGGCGGTGGCGCTGCCGGTGAACCTGGTAGCGCCCGTGCCGGTCCAGGGGCGCCAGCCCTGGGCGTCGGCCGTGTAGTAGGTGCGCCACATGAGGCCGTCGCTGTCGACGGCGTACAGCTCGATCGCGGCGGTGGCGGGGTTGTACAGGGCTGTGGGCGAACCCACGAACGGCTTGGCGCCGGCCGGCCGTTCGCTGATCCGCGACCAGGAACTCCAGCCCTGACCGTTGATGTTGTACGCGCCCACGACACGGCCGTCGGCGTCGACGGTGAACACCGTGGACGTCTGCTTGACCGGGTCGTACACCGCACTGGCGGTCGGCGCGACGGCGTTCGCGGCGGCGTAGCGCACCTGCTGGACCCAGCCGGAGAGGTCGTCGGTGCGGGTGCCGGTGGCGCCGGTGCGGGTCTCGGTCTCGCCGAGGCAGCCGCCCTGCCAGGAGCGGGAGGCGACGGCGACGAGTTCGGCCTTGCCGTTCGTCTCGCGGATGGCGGGGGCGCCGGTGTCGCCCTTGCAGATCGCTGCGCCGCCGGTGCCGGTGACGGCGATCCCGGCCGGGTTCACGCTGTCGAGGGTGAAGGCGCCGGTGTGCATCGTGCCCGGGACCCACTCGTCCTTGGTGCGCCCGTAGCCGGGAACGCGCAGCTTCTCGCCGGACGTGGGTGCGGCCGACGCGAGGGCGAGCGGGGCGACGCCCTGCACGGGCGCGGCGAGGCGGGCCACGACGAGGTCGCGGTCGGCGCGCGGCGTGAGCGAGGCGACGTCGACGGCCTTGCCGGCGATGGTGGCGGTGGTCTTCCACTTCGGCGCGCCGGCCGTCAGCGCCTGCGGCTGGGCGGGGTCGTCGGAGAAGCAGCTCGCGGCGGTGACGACCAGGTACGGGTCCACCAGCGCGCCGGTGCAGGTACGGAAGTTGTCGCCGATGGCGAGCTTGGCGGTGTAGGCGTAGGCGCCGTCCGCGGCGGGGTCGCCGACGACGGCGCCGGCCGGGGAGAGGGTGGCCAGCGTGCCGGCGGCCACGGCCGCCGTGAGCACGGCCGCCCGCCGCGGACGGGACGAGATGGTGTGGGGCATGGAGGGGTTCCTCGAGAGGTCTCGGACGGTGACGGTTCGGGCAAGGCGGATGCGCCCGGGAGGCCCTGACGGACCGAAGAGTCCGCCAGGGCGCAGGGCGCAGGCCGGTCAGGGAGCGGAGGGGCCGCCGTGGAAGCGGGTCCAGCCGGGGCCGCGGGGGTCGACGGACCACAGGGTGTTGTTGGTGTCGCGGACGAAGGTGGTCAGGTGTCCGTTGGCGGGGTCGGGGACGGTGTGGGGGCTGGTGTCGGTGGCGAGGACGGTGCCGGCGGGGGTGGGGATGAACGGCGTCCACTTGCCGGCGCTGTAGTCGAGCGAGTGGAGCTGGTTGTTCGGCCCGTTGACGTACACCATGACGTGGTTGTCGTCGGGGTTGACGACCGCGCCGGGGTCGGTGGCGGCGTTGGCGCCCCAGTCGCGCCACCCCGCGCCGAGCGGGTCGACGGACCACAGGTGGTTGGCGGTGTCGCGGACGAAGGTCGTGAAGTGGCCGTTGGCGGGGTCGACGACGGTGACCGGGACGGCGCTGCGGGCCAGGACGGTGCCGGAGGTGGTCGGGACGAAGGGGTCCGCCTTGCCGCTGTTGCGGTCGACCCGGTGGAGCTTGTTCTCGGGGCCGTTGACGTAGACGGCGATGTGGCCGTCGTTGGGGTTGACGATGGGGGCGGGGTCGCCGGCGGCGAGGGCGCCGAAGTCGCGCCAGCCCTCGCCCTGCGGGTCGACGGACCACAGGTGGTTGGCGGTGTCGCGGACGAAGGTGACGAGGTGCCCGTTGGCGGGGTCGACGACGGTGCGGGGCACGGCGTCGGCGGCGAGCACGGTGCCGGCGCTGGTGCGGTCGAACGGCGTCCACTTGCCGGTGTTGCGGTCGTAGGACCAGAGCCAGTTGTTCTGGCCGTTGACGTACACCATGACGTGGTTGTCGGCCGGGTTGACGATCGTGGTCGGCATGGCCGCGGCGTTGGCCCCCAGGTCCGTCCAGCCCTCGCCCTTGGGGTCGACGGACCACAGGTGGTTCTTGCTGTCCTGGACGAAGGTGACCAGGTGCCCGGTGGCCGGGTCGACCGCGGTGAACGGCGAGGCGCTGACCGTCGTCCCGGACGGGGTGGAGTGCTTGGTCTTGGTGATCCACTGCCCGATGTCGTCGACGCGGGTGCCGGTGGCGCCGGTGCGGGTCTCGGTCTCGCCGAGGCAGCCGCCCTGCCAGGAGCGGGAGGCGACGGCGACGAGTTCGGCCTTGCCACCCGTCTCGCGGACGGCGGGGGCGCCGGTGTCACCCTTGCAGATCGCCGCGCCGCCGGTGCCGGTGATGCCGATCCCGGCCGGGTTCACGCTGTCGAGCGTGAAGGCACCGGTGTGGGCCCTGCCCGGGACCCACTCGTCCTTGGTGCGCCCGAAGGCGGGCACGCGCAGCGTCTGCCCGGCGGCGGGTGCGGCGGTGGCGATCGCCAGCGGCTGCACGTTCTGCACGGGCGCGCCCAGGCGGGCCATGACGAGGTCGCGGTCCTGGCGCGGCGCCAGTTCGACGACGTCGACGGTCTTGCCGCCGACAGCGGCGGTGGTCCTCGGCTTCGGTTTCCCGGCCGCGAGGGCGGCCGGCTGCGCGGGGTCGTCGGCGAAGCAGGAGGCGGCGGTGAGCACCCAGTACTGGTCGACGAGGGCGCCGGTGCAGGCGCGGAAGGTGTCGCCGATGGTCAGTTTGGCGGTGTAGGCGTACGTGCCGTCCGCGGCGGTGTCTCCGGTGACGGCGCCGGCGGGGGAGAGGGTGGTCAGCGTGCCGGCGGCCACGGCCGCGGCCAGCACGGCGGCGCGCCGCAGGCGGGCCGGGATCGGGTGGGACATGGGGAGTTTCCTCCGGGAGGTTCGTGAGGTGACGGCCCGCCGGGCCGGCAGCCGTGAGACTGCCGGCCCGGCGGTGCAGGTGTGGCCGGGTCAGCCGGTGGTGGTGGCGGTGATCGCCTTGGCGCCTGCGGCGCCGCCGGGGACCTCGCCCCACTTGCTCCACTGGCCGGCGTTGTAGTCGGCGTCGAGGTTGTAGACCTTGTCGTCCTCGTTGATCGCGAAGACGTGGACGACGTTGCCCTCGGCGCTGCTGGTGACGGCCTTGAGCCGGTTGTCCCAGATCTTGTTCCAGCGGTTGCCCCAGCTGCCGGCGGCGTAGTCGGCGGTGGTGCTGTAGAGGGAGCCGTCGGAACCGATGATCATGAGGTCGGTGGTGTTGCCGCGCGCGGAGGCCGTGATGGCCTTGGCACCGGCGGCGCCGTTGGGCACCTCGCCCCACGTGGTCCACCGGCCGGCGTTGTAGTCGGCCTCGATGGTGTGGACCTTGCCGTCCTCCCCGATGCCGAAGACGTGGACGACGTTGTTGGAGGCGCTGCTGGTGACGGCCTTGAGGCGCCGGCCGTCGATGAGGTTCCAGCGCCCGGACCACTGGCCGGCCGCGTAGTCGGCGGTGGTGCTGTACAGCTTGTCGTCCGAGCCGATGATCATCACGTCGACGGTGTTGCCGCGCGCGACGGCGGTGACGGCCTTGGCACCGGCGGCGAAGCCGGGCACCTCGCCCCACTTGGTCCAGGCGCCGCCGACCTTGCCATCGTGGTTGTACACCTTGCCGTCGGTGCCTATGGCGTAGGCGTGGACGGTGTCGCCGGTGACGGCGCTCGCGGCGGAGACGACGGCGGGGCTGCCCACCGGCGACCAGTTCTTCAGCCAGCTGCCGGCCTCGTAGTCGGCGACGGTGTCCCACAGCGTGTTGTCGGCGCCGATGATCTGCACGTGGGTACCGGACTTGACGTCCGCGGTGCGGTAGCGCAGGTCCTTCACCCAGCCGGCCAGGTCGTCGACACGCTCGGCGGTGGCGCCGGTGCGGGTCTCGGTCTCGCCGAGGCAGCCGCCCTGCCACGAGCGGGAGGCGACGGCGACGAGTTCGGCCTTGCCGTTCGTCTCGCGGATGGCGGGGGCGCCGGTGTCGCCCTTGCAGATCGCCGCGCCGCCCTGGCCGGTGACGGCGATACCGGCAGCCTGCACGGAGTCCAGGCTGAACACACCGGTGTGCATCGTGCCCGGGACCCACTCGTCCTTGGTACGCCCGAAACCGGGAACGCGCAGCGTCTGCCCGGCGGCGGGCGCGGCGGTGGCGAGGGCGAGCGGGGTGACGCCGTCGACGGGGGAGGAGAGACGGGCCATGACGAGGTCGCGGTCGGTGCGCGGCGCCAGCTCGACGACGTCCGCGGCCTTGCCGCTGACGGTGGCGGTGGTCTTCCACGTCGGCGCGCCGGCCTGCAGTGCGGCAGGCTGCGCGGGGTTCTCGGCGAAGCACGAGGCGGCGGTGACGACCCAGTAGCGGTCGACGAGGGCGCCGGTGCAGGCCCGCAGGCCGTCACCGATGGCCAGCTTGGCGGTGTAGCCGTACGCGCCGTCGCCGGCGGCGCCGCCGACCACGGCGCCGGCCGGTGCGGCAGGAATCACGGCGAACGCCCCGGCCGCGACGGCGGCGGCGAGGGCTGTCATCCGCGCGGTGCGCGGGGTGGTGCCAGACAAGAGCTCAGTCCTTGGGAAAGCGGGGGGTCTTTTGGGGGTCAGCCGGTGACGCGCAGCTCGATGAGAACCGAGCGCTGGCCGGCGTCCCCCGCCTCGCCGAAGGGCTTGTAGTCGTTCTTGGGGGCGTTGACAACGCTTTCCACGCCGCCGGAAGTGATCTTGGCCTGGACGGGGTAGTCCTCGGTCCAGATGCCGTACGCGGCAGGAATCTCCATGGCGAGGTAGCCCTGCTTGGCGTTGACCGAGAAGCAGTAATCCTTCTGTCCGGTCCGGGACTTGACCATGATGTCGTGCGCGGACTTGCAGTCGGTCAGCATGATGTGGCCGTCGCCCTGCTTCAGGGTGATCTTCTGCTCCTGGAGGATCCGAGCGGCCCCGGGGTGCAGGAAGTCCTCGACCGCGGCGGGCATCGTCTCGTTGGCCGCCGCCGCCGCGGCCGGCGCCGTGGTCTGCGGGGTGCCGGGTGCGGCCTGGGCAGTCGTCAGAGCGGTGAGCCCGATGGCCGCGGCCAGCGCGGCAACCGGGACGAGGAGCTTCGGGGACACGTGTATCGACATGATGTTTCCTCCAGGGCATCAGGCAGGGGGGATGTGAATCCCCTTGGCAAAGCTTGAGTAAGGTATCAGTAAGATTTTCCCCATGGTTGACTGACCATGGATCGCCGATCGAAGCCGCAGGCGCGGGGTTCCCGTCTGAATGGTGTGTCGGCTGGGGGTTTGGACTCTCTGGGGGCCTGGGCCTGGTGGGCGGGAGTCAGATTCCTCGGTGAATACCCGCCGATCGGCGGGGGGGGGGATTGTCTCTTGTGATTCTGGTCACCCGGAATGATTGAAAGGTATTTCTTGTGAAATGGCCTCTGCGCTCGTGGGGAGCGCCAGGCGACGCCGGGACGGATCGGGCCGGTCGTAGGAGGTCGATACCGGGCGTACGCGGCACATGCGCTGTTCTGCTGCCGGTGACGCTCGCGGCCGGGCTGCTCGGGAGCGTGCCGGCCGTGGCGGCCGAAGCCGGCGATGACGATTCGTACGCAGTGACCGACCGTGCCTCGGCCGTGGATCTCTGGCGCTGGGGTGGATCCGGAGTCAAATCTGCTGCCGAGGCCGCGTTGGTGGGTTCCGACGAGGACGTGAAGAGGTTCCTCTCCGCCGCGCGGGAGATCCAGAACGACGACGACCGGGTCGAGGTCAGCCGGATCTTCAACGTGGGCGGTCCTGGTGTGCGTGAGGCCGCGAAGCAGGCGCTCAAGGGCACCCCTGAGGACCTCCGCTCGTTCCTGGCGGGCGGGTGGAGGACGTCGCTTCAGGACGACCAGCGTGTCGAGGCGTCCCGGGTCATCAACTTCGGTGGATACGGGGTCAGGGAAGCCGGCAAGGAGGCCATGAAGGGAACTCCCGAGGACGTCGCGAACTTCCTGAAGGTCGGCCAGTACGTCGAGCGTGAGACCGACAACCAGGTCACGGTCTCGCAGATCGTCAACGCGGGCGGTCCCGCGGTGAAGGCTGCGGGCAAGGTGGCTCTGAAGGGAAGTCCCGAGGACATCGTGGAGTTCCTGGAGGTCGGGCAGTTCGTGGCCCGCAACCGCGACCAGGAACACGCCACCATCGAGCAGCTTGCGGCCCAGGCCGAGCAGGCCGGTGTCCAGGCGCAGGCCTCCACCGAAGCCGCCAAGGAGGCCTCGGCCCGGGCCGTCCAGGCGTCAGGCCTGGCCATGGAATCTGCCCAGGCCGCAGCCAAGGAAACCGAGGCGGCCAAGAACGATTCCCAGCGGGCCGCGGCCAAGGCCCAGCAGGCTGCCGACGCCGCCCGGGCCGCGGCCGGTGCAGCCCAGCAGGCCATCAGCGCGGCCAGCGCCGCGAACCGCTCGGCCCGTGTCGCAGCGCTCGCCGCGGCACAGACGGCGAGCGCCGCGGCAGCTGCCGCGAACGCCGCCTCCCGGGCGTACGACGCCTCGATCGCCGCTGCCGGCGACGCGGGCAAGGCGGAGGACGCCAAGAACGCCGCTGGTGCCGCCCGCATGACGGCAGTCTTCGCGGCGAAGTCCGCGGCGGCCGCCAGTGCGGCCGGTGACGCTTCGAAGGCTGCCGGAGAGGCGGCCAGGGCGTCCCTGAGCGCCACCGCCAACGCGTTCGCCGCCTCCGACGCCGCCGATGCCGCGAACGCCCACGCGAAGGCGGCCGGCGTGACCTCCGCCAAGGCCGCTTCGGCTGCCGCCGAGACCCGTCGTCACGCCAAGGAGGCCCAGCGCGCCGCCACTGCCGCGCAGGCCCTCGCCAACCAGTCGGCCACCGCGGCCTACGAGGCGCGCGACGCCGCGAACTCGGCCGCCACCCACGCGAACAACGCCGCGAACGCCGCCGAGCAGGCCGCCGCCCGGGCCGGCCAGTCGGCCGATCACGCCGCGGAGTCGAACCGGCAGGCCGAGGCCGCGAAGAACGCGGCCGAAGCCGCCAGCGCGGCGGTCGAGACCGCCAAGAAGGTGTTCACGGTCGCCCGGGAAGCCGAGGCACAGGACCTCGCCACCCGTACGGCTGCCGCCATCGAGGACGCGAAGTCCCAGAAGGACCAGGCCGACAGGTTCACGGCGGAGGCCGCCGCGGCCATGGTCGAGACCAGGGAACTGGACACCACGGCGACGGACCTCGCGGCTGAGGCCGCCAAGCCCGGCGTCGACGTCAAGGCCGTGGCGGCCAAGGGCCGTGTGCTCGCCCTGAAGGCCATGAAGAGCAGTGGCCCGTGGAGCCAGGAGGCGGCCGCCCGCGCCCTGTCCGAGGGCGACGACGAGATGCTGGAATACCTGCGCACCGGCTGGAAGCAGGCCACCCAGCGGGAGATGCGCGAGAACGTCCGTCAGCTCAGCATCCAGAGCGAGTACGAGGACGTGCGCACCGCGGCCGCGAACGCCCTCAAGGGCAGTGACCAGGAGGTCGCGGACTTCTACACCAACGGCCGGTACGCCGCCGCGGACACCGAGTACCAGGTCCGCGTCTCCCAGATCAACAACACCGGCGGGCCCGGCGTGAAGCAGGCCTCCAAGGAGGCACTGGCCGCCAAGGACCCCAAGGCACGGGCGGCCTTCATCGCCGGCGGCCAGTACTCCGCGCAGAACGACGACGAGCGGGTGATCGCCTCCAAGCTCGTCAACGACGGCGGGTCCGAGACCAAGGCCGCCGCAAAGATCGCCCTGGCCGGTCCGGCGGACGAACTGCACGACTTCGTCCGGGTCGGCCAGTACATGGCCGACCGCAAGGACCAGCTCGCCGACAACCACATCAACCAGATGCAGCGGCTGATCGCCGAGGCCTCCCAGACCGCGGCCAAGGCCCAGGAGAACCGCTGGATCGCGGCCCAGGCCGCGGCAACCGCCAACAACGCCTCGGCACAGGCCCAGGCGGCCGCCGCCGAGGCGGGCAAGTCCGCGCAGCAGGCCCGGGGCTACGCACAGGATGCGGGGGCCGCCGCCACCAGCGCCGAGGCGTCCGCGTCGAAGGCGGCGAAGTCGGCCGTCACTGCGCGCAACGCCTCTGCTGCCGCCAGGCGTGACGCGGCCGCCGCCGAGGAATCGGCCGCCAAGGCGAAGTTCTCCGCGGCCTACGCCCGCTCCTCCGCCGAGCAGGCCAACGACTCCGCAGCCAATGCCCGGGCCTCAGCCGTGGCCGCGGGCAAGAGCTCGACGGAAGCCAACACCCTCGCTTCCCAGGCCTGGCAGGCCACCTTGGAGCTGCGCCAGTCCGAAGAAGCCACGGCGCGCAAGAAGGCCGAGGAAGAGCGCAAGGCTGAGGAGGACAGGAGGGCCGAGGAACAGCGCAGGGCGGATCAGGAGCAGTCGAAGAAGCGCTGCGCACCCCCGATCAATCACGAGATCCGCGGTCTCATGCCGTGCATCCTGTCCTCGGGCGGCAACTTCTACATCGCGCCGCCGGAGATCGACCCCACGCTGAATGCCGCCGTCTGGGAGGTCCTCGGCCTCAACGACGTCAAGGACTGCATTACCAGCCCCACACTCGGCAAGTGCATCTCCGCCGGAGCGACGCTCCTGCCCGTCGGCAAGCTCAAGATCCTCAAGAAGGTCGAGGAGGGCGTCGAAGGCGTCATCGAAGGATCGCGCTACCGCAACCTTGAGAACTTGATCGAAGCGTGCACGCGGAAGAACCCGAAGAAGCACAGTTTCCCCGCAGGCACCCTGGTTCTCATGGCTGACGGATCCGCCCGCCCGATCGAAGAGATCCGCATCGGCGATCAGGTACGTGCCACCGACCCCGAAACCGGCGAAACCACCCCCCGCCGGGTCGACGCCACCATCTACACGCCCGACGACCGTGACTTCACCGACCTCACTGTCGTCTCCGAAAGCGACGCAACCGGCACCGTCACCTCCACCGGCCATCATCCCTTCTGGGCCGAGAACCAACACGCCTGGCGCGACGCCGCCGACCTCACCGCCGACGACACCCTGCGCACCGACACCGGTCGGCCCCTGGCCATCACCGCGACCAGGCACTGGACGACCCTCCAGCCCGCCTACAACCTCACCGTCAACACCGTCCACACGTACTATGTCCTCGCTGGCAGCACGCCGGTCTTGGTGCACAATGACGACGACGTAGTCTGCGGGTTTTCCCCGGACGCGGTGGCCACTGCCTACCAGAACATGAACAAGGGAGGAGGCCATGCCATTCGGCATCTCGAGAAGGAGGGATTGATTCCCCCCGGGGGCAGTCTCCAGAAGCGCGTCCAGCTGTTCGAGGAGAAGACCAGCCACATCCTCACGAACCCCACCAAGACGTTTGATGACACGAAGTCCGACACGTTGACCCGGGCATTCGCCGGCAAGGTCGATGGCAAGCATGTCGTCCTGTTCGTCGCGAAGGAGGGACCGTACGCGGGCAAGGTCCTTACGGCCGTGGTCCCCAGTCCCAGTCAGATCGCCAATTGGGGGCTCTCATGAGTCGTCTCCTGAAGGCTCTGTCGTGGGATGACGACGAGGCTGTCATCAGCCTGTTTGCAGCAGCCCCCTCCGCTGAGCCCTTCGATCTCACCTTTGACGTCGACGGGTGTTCCCCGGACCAAATCTCCACGTACCACCTCGAAGACGACGAGCACGTCCTGACCGGCCTCCAGGTGGTCGAGTACGACCTGTCCTTCAGTGCGTTGCCCACTCCGCTCGGGCCGTACCTCGAAGCATGCCTTGAGCAGGTCTGTGCGCGGGGGGCCCGGGTTGCCTGGCTGGGATTCGAAGGCTCATTCCACTACGACCACCTGCTCACGGGCTCCGTCGCACGGATGCTCTACGGCGTCGCGGCGCAGGGCCTGCCCACGGTGCTGATGCTGGACGACGATCTGCGAGTCGGCCCCGCATGGCCGAAGATCCTGGATTCCTACAGGTCCAAGCTGAAGGGCTGAGTCCCCGCTCGGCTGAGTGTCCAGCGCCCCGGCCGCGCCTCAAGTGCGCGGCCGGGGCGCTCAAGGGGCCTTGAGGATTGCATTCCTCGATAACGTAGAGTCCGAATACGAGGATATTTCATGCAGATTGAAGATCGTGGAGCGGAGATCGTGGTCACGATGGCGCGGGATGAATTCTTCCTCGTCGTTTCACTGATGAGTGAAGCGCTTGAGACCGGTGACGAGCGGGACTTCGAGACTCGCGTGGGCGCATCCATGGACGAGGTGCGGTCCCTTCTGCGGACCCTGCCCGACCTGCCACTGGGGAGTTGACGGCAACCCTGCCGAGGCGACCTGAACGCGAGGCCGCAAGGATCAGGTCGCGAAGAGTTCGCGAAGACGCTCGGCCGGGTTGCCCCGGCCGAGCGTCTTGCGTATGCGGCCGTTCAACTCAGGGGCAAGGTCCGCCTGCGGAGTCCCACCCTGGTGCTCGGTGTCGATGTGGGGCCGGGTCCGGTCGAGGAAGTACGGGGTTCACCCGGCCGCCGAGCCGAACGGCGCCGCAGCGGGCAAATGGTGGCAGGGTGTGACGCACCGGCTGGAAAGTGTCCTAGTACAGATATTCGGGGGCGGTCCGGGCTTCTCAACTCCCCTTGGGCGGTGCCAGATTGACTGCCTTCCGGCGGCCGGGGGTCTCGTCCCGGCCGGCCGGGGTCCTGGTCCGTCGTCGAATGGGGAGACATGACTGCACCTGCCGTGACCGCCGCGCCCGTTCACCGTGCCGGGCGGGCTCCCGGGGCGGTTCCGTTGCTCGGGCACGTTCCGGCGCTGTTCCGTGATCCGCTGCCGTTCCTGCGCTCGCTGCCCGCGCACGGGGACCTCGTCGAGCTGCTGCTCGGGCCGCAGCGGGCGGTGATGGTGTGCACGCCGGAGCTGTTCCAGCACGTCCTCACCGACAGCCGGCACTTCGACAAGGGCGGGCCGCTCTTCGACAAGCTGCGGCCCTTCCTCGGGGACGGGCTGGGCTCCACGCCGCACGACGTGCACCGGCGTCAGCGCCGTCAACTCCAGCCCGCCTTCCGGGCGGAGGCCTTCGGGCGGTACCTGGGGGTGATGCTGGAGGAGGCCCTCGCCACCGCGGGCGGCTGGTCGGACGGCGCCGTGATCGACGTCGAGCGGCACGCCTACCCGCTGATCGCCCGGATCATCACCCGCACGATGTTCTCCGCGGACGGCTCCTCCGCCGCGGTGGCCCGCATCGCCGCCGTCTACCCGGACTTCCACGCGGGCATCGGCCGGCAGATGCGCTACCCGTTCGCCCTGCTCGACCGGCTGCCGACACCGGGCAACCGCCGCTTCCGCCACGCCTGCCGCACGGTGAGCCGGGAGGTCGACGGCGCGATCGCCGCCCGCCGGAGCGCCGGCGACGGCACGCAGGACGACCTCCTCGCCCTCATGATCGGCGAGGGGCTGACCGACCGCGAGATGCGCGACCAGGTCGTCACCATGCTCACCGGCGGCATCGGCACCTCCGCCTCCGCGCTCGGCTGGGCCCTGCACTTCCTGTCCCGGGACGAGGAGTTGGCCGACGCCGTCGCCCGCGAGGCCCGCGCCGTCCTGCCCGTGCGCGCCGACACCCGCGCGCTCACCCCCGCCGACGTCGCCCGCCTCGACCTCGCCCACCGCGTGGTGGCCGAGACGCTGCGCTTCTACCCGAGCGCCTGGTTCTACAGCCGCACCGTCACCGCACCCGTCGAACTCGCCGGCGAGCACCTCGCCCCCGGCACCCCCGTCCTGCTCTCCCCGTACCTCCTCCACCACCGCCCCGACCTCTACCCCGACCCCGAACGCTTCGACCCCGGCCGCTGGTCGCCCGAACGCCGCGCCGAACTCCCGCGCCAGGCCTACGTCCCCTTCGGCTACGGCGCCCGCAAGTGCATCGGCGACGTCTACGCCCTCACCGAGATCACCCTGGCCCTCGCCGTCATCGCCTCCCGCTGGCACCTGCGGCCCAGGCCCGGGCCCGTCCTGCCGCACCTGCTCGAACCCCGCCCCTGGACCGTGATCCACCCGGCCCCGCTGCGCCTGCGCCTGAGCGCCAGACACTCCTGAACCAGGCCGCAGCGGACCGTCCGAAGGAGACCGACACGGCATGACTCCCGTCCTTCCCGTCCCGCGCGACCTGCGCCTCCTGCCCGACCCCGGCCACGTCCTGTACCGCCTGCCGCCCCGCATGTCCCCCCACCGCCAGGAACTGGAGCGCCTCATCCTGGCGTGGGCCGACCGCTACGGCCTGGTCGACGGCCCGCGCGCCCGCCAGCGCCTCGCCGACACCCACCTCGGCGAACTCATCGCCCGCTGCTACCCGCACCTGCGCGCCGAGCGCCTCGCCCCCCTCGCCGGCTGGTTCACCTGGGCCTTCGTCATCGACGACCTCTACGACGGCCGCGAGTGCGCCAAGGCCGCACGGGCCGCCGGCCACACCCGCACCACCCTGCGGATGCTCGCCGCCCTCCCGATGATCCCTGACGGATCGTCGGCGCGGGGAAACCGGCGGACCGCCCGCGCCCGCAGCATGCCCCCGCTCGCCGCCGAACTCGCCGAGGTGTGGCGCGGCCTGGCCGGCCGCCAGAGCCTCCAGTGGCAGCTGCGGTTCATCGGCCACATGGGCCAGTTCCTCGACGCCTTCCGCTACGAGGCGGCCAACCGCGAGCGCCGGCACGTCCCCGCCCTCAGCGGCTACACCCAGCTGCGCCGCGCCTCCGGCGGCATCACCCCCTCCCTGGACCTGCTGGAGTACGCGGCCGGCCAGGAGGTCCCGGCGCTGCTCCACGAGTCCGAGCAGCTGCGCACGATGGTCAACAAGGCGGCCGACGTGGTCGTCTGGGTCAACGACGTCCTGTCGCTGCGCAAGGAGCTCGCCGTCGGGGAGGTCACCAACGGCGTGCTGGCGGTGGGCCGCGAGCTGGGCTGCGGGATGCAGGACGCGATCGACCACGTGTACCGCAAGGTCGCCCGGGACGTCGCGGTCTTCCTGCGCGCCGAGGAGTCGCTCACCGCGCTGTGCGGCAGCTGGCACGGGCTGGGGGAGGCCGACCGGGCCGCCGTCGGCACGTTCACCGACGGACTGAAGGCGTGGATGCGCGGCAACCTGGAGTGGGGCTGCAACTCCCGCCGGTACCTGGAGGCCGACACCCTGCGCCTGACGGGACGCCCGGCCCTGCCGGGGCGGGGGGCCCTGCCGAGCCGGCGACCCCCGGTCTGAGCCCGGTCCGCCCACCCCCAAGCGGCCCTATGATCAGGGCAAAAATTTACTTTTCAACCTTAACATCTATGCCTACATGCACGATTTGATCTACGAATCGCAGGTATGTCAGGGTGACTTCGGCGCGCCGTTACCGGAAGGTAACTCGGCGTGCCGTTGTCGCGCGCGGACGCCCCGGGGGAGTGACCCGGCGCCGCGCGGCGCAGCCGGAGACCGCACCCGGGGGAATCTCGTGCGGGCCGGCTCCCGACCTGGAAAACCTGGACGATCTGTTGAGCGGGGAATGGCAATGGGCAATCGCGGCATCGATGTGACGAGCCTGCAGAGCGAACTCGAAGAGCTGTGGCTGCGCCGCGACGAGGTGTCGCTGCAGTCCGCCGAGGCGGTGGCGGCCGTCGACGCCGCGATCGGCCTGCTCGACACCGGCCGCGCGCGCGTGGCCGAGCCGGTGGGCGGCGAGTTCGTCGTGCACGAGTGGCTGAAGAACGCGATCCTGCTGCTCTACAAGCAGGCCTCGCCGCAGCCCTCGCAGTTCGGCCCGTTCCACTGCGCCGACAAGATCCCGCTGAAGAGCACGATCGACGGGGTCCAGGTGTCGCCGGGCGCGGTGATCCGGCGCGGCAGCTTCCAGGAGCCCGGCGTGGTGGTGATGCCCAGCCACATCGGCATCGGCTCCTACGTCGGCGAGGGCACCCTGGTCGACTCCTGGGTCGGCATCGGCTCCTGCGCCCAGATCGGCCGCAACGTCCACCTGTCCGGGGGCGTCGGACTCGGCGGCATGATCGAGCCCCCGATGGCCAAGCCCGTGGTGATCGAGGACGACGCCTTCATCGGCGCCCGCTCGATGGTCTACAGCGGCGCCCGGGTCGGCGAGGGCGCGCTGCTGGGCGCCGGTGCCCTGCTGACCGACACGATCCCCGTCATCGACGCCGCCACCGGCGAGGAGCTGAGCCGCGGCGAGGTGCCGCCGTGGACGGTCGCCGTCCCGGGCAGCCGCCCGCGCGAGTTCGCCGGCGGCACCTTCGGACTGCCCTGCCTGCTGGTGATCAAGCACCTGAAGAAGGGCGAGCGCCACGACAAGGCCAAGCTCAACGACGCCGTGCGCACCCAGCCGCCCGCCGCGCTCAGCCTCTGACTGCCCCCGGGCCGCCCGCCGCGCTCAGCCTCTGACTGCCCCCGGGCCGCCCGCCGCGCTCAGCCTCTGACTGCCCCCGGGCCGCCCGCCGCGCTCAGCCTCCGAAGACCTCCAGTCGACCCACTCCGCAAGGACGAAGCCCACCCATGCCCGTCACCGGCATCAGCCCGCTCCTGCTCCGTCACCCCGAACTCCTCGAACTCGAAGCCAGGTTGACCGCCTTCCTGGACACCCACCTGCCCGCACCCGTCCGCGAGGGCGACCCCCGCCCCGACTGGCTCGCCCTGCGCGCCAAGGCCGCCGCCGCCGGACTCACCGGCATCGACATCGAAGCCCCCGACGGACCGGGCGGACCGGGCGGACCGGACGCACCAGGCGCGACCGGACGCGTCGCCCAGGGCATGGCCATGTTCCTCGCCGGGCAGCGCGACTGCGACGCCCGCGAGATCTTCAGCACCGGCCACGCCGCGATGCCGCTGCGCCACGGCTCGCCCGCGCTCGTCCGCGACACCCGCGAACAGGTCGTCGGCGCGGGCAAGCTGGCCGGCATCGCCTCCAGCGAGCCGCACTCGGGCTCGGACCTGCGGGGCTTCCGGACCGTCCTGGTCGACCACGGCGACCACTACACGCTCTCCGGCTCCAAGGGCCTGATCAGCCGGGTCGAGGAGGCGTACGGCTTCGTCGTCTTCGCCAAACTCGTCGACCGCGCCGACCTGGAGAGCACCGACCTGCGCGACGTGCCGCTGTCCGCCGTGTGGGTCCCGATGGACGCCGCCGGGGTGCTCACCGACACCACCGACCCGATGGGCATGCGCGGCTGGAGCTTCGGCCACCTGCACTTCGTCGACGTCCGCCTGGACAAGGACCGCCTGCTCGGCGCCCCCGGCGACGGCCGCCGGATCTTCGACGCGCACTTCTCCGCCTGGCGCCTGATGATGTCCCTGGTCTGCCTGGGCGCGGCCGCCGCCGCGATCCAGGAGTCCGCGGCCCGCACCCGCGCCCGCACCGTCGCCCGGATGCCGCTCGCCGCGATCCCCTCCGTCGCCGCCCGCCTGGGCACCGCCGCCGCCCAGGTCGAGGCCGCCACCGCGTGGTGCTTCGCCCTGCTGGAGCGCATCGACCAGGGCGAGACCGACGTCGCCGCCTGCTCCGCCGCCAAGGCCCTGGCCACCGACACCGCCTACCGCGCCGTCGACCTCGCCCTCCAACTGCACGGCAGCGAGGGCTACACCAAGCAGACCCCCCAGGAGAAGCGCCTGCGCGACATCCGCGGGCTGCGCATCGCCGACGGACCCAACGACACGCTCTACAGCGTGCTCGCCCACTCCCTGCTCACCGACGAGCACCACACCGTCGACGCGCGCCCCCTCGCCCACCACTGACCCGAGGCGCAGAACACATGCCGACCACCCCGCCCTTCCGCACCGAAGTCGTCGACATCCTCGACGAGTTGGCCACCGACCCCGCCCGCCCGGTCCTGCTCCACCACGGACGCGTCACCACCGCCGGGCAGCTGCGCGACCTCACCCACCGGCTCGCCCGCGCCCTGCGCGCCCGCGGCGTCGACCGCCACCACACCGTCACCCTGCTGACCGGCAACCGGCCCGAGGCGATCGCCGCGCGCTACGCCGCCAACCTGGTCGGCTGCCGCACCGACCAGCTCTACACCCGGCTGCCGGCCGACACCCAGGCCGCCATGGTCCGCGACGTCGAGACCCACACGCTGATCGTCGACCCCGAACACGCCGAGCGCGCCGCCGCGATCACCGCGCGGACCCCCGTCGAGGCCGTCCTCGTCCTGGGCGAAGGCCCCGGCGAAGGCCTCGGCGAAGGCTCCGGCGAGCGCCCCGGCGAAGACTCCGGCGAAGGCCCCGGCGAAAGCGCGGCCGAAAGCGCGGCCGGGAGCACCGACCTGCTGGCCCTCGCCGCCGCCGAGAGTGCCGAACCGTTCACCAGCCGCGCCCGCCCCGACGACGTGCGCACCATCCGCCACTCCGGCGGCACCACCGGCCACTCCAAGGGCATCTGCGTCACCTACGGACAGGTCCGCCGCTTCGGCCCCGACCTGCCCGCCGACGACCCGGCCGGCCCGCCGCGCCTGCTGGTGTGCACCACCATCGCCCACGCCGCCGGCCAGCTGACCGACAAGGTGCTGCGGGCCGGCGGCAGCGCGGTGCTCCTCGACGGCTTCGAGCCGGCCGCCGTCCTCGCCGCCATCGAGCACGAGCGCATCACCGACGTCTTCCTGATGCCCCCGCTGCTCTACCAGCTGCTGGACCACCCGGACTCCGCGCACACCGACACCACCAGCCTGCGCCGCCTCACCTACGGCGGCTGCCAGGCCTCACCGGCCCGCCTGACCGACGCGCTGCGCCGCTTCGGCCCGGTCCTCGTCCAGCTGTACGGGCAGCACGAGGCGGGCATCGTCAGCGTCCTGGACACCGGCGACCACGACCCGGCCCGCCCGCACCTGCTGCACTCGGTGGGCCGGATCGCCCCCGGCTACCGGGTCGCGATCCGCGACGAGCAGGGCCGCGACCTGCCGGCCGGCCGGCACGGCGAGGTGTGCATCGCCTCCGACAGCCTGATGCGGGGCTACTGGAAGCAGCCCGACCTGACCGCCGCCGCCCTCAGGGACGGCTGGCTGCACAGCGGCGACGTCGGCCACCTGGACGACGAGGGCTACCTCTACATCGTCGACCGGCTGAAGGACCTCATCAACACCGGCGCCGGCCACGTCTACACCTCCGAGGTGGAGGACATCCTCAACTCCCACCCCCGGGTGCACCAGAGCGCGGTCTTCGGCGCCCCCGACGCCAACCGGATCGAACGTGTCCACGCCGTCGTCGTCCCCGTCCCCGGCAGCCGCCCCGACCCGCAGGAGCTGCGCGCCCTGGTGCGCACCCGGCGCGGCCCGCTGCACGAGCCGGCCCACGTCGCCTTCCTGACCGAGCTGCCGCTCACCGACGCGGGCAAGCCCGACAAGAAGCTCCTGCGCGCGCAGGCGGCCGCAGCCCGGTGACGTGGCGTGGTGGCGCGGCGCGGGTCAGTACCCGATGATCCGCAGGCTGCCGTTGCCGGCGACGTAGAAGGTGCGGGCGTCGGGCCCGACCGCCAGGCCCGTCACGTAGGCGAGGCCGCCGACGCCCTCGCCGGGGACGGGGGCGCCGGTGGCGGTGTCGACGGACAGGACCGCCGACTGCTGCGCGATGGCGTAGAGCCGGGTGCCGTCCGCGCTCACCGACGGGTTCTCCAGGCGCTGGCCGGGGGCGATGTTCGTGGCCGCGGTGACGGTGTCGGTGGCGGTGTCGACGGTGTAGCCCGTGCCGGTGTCGCCCACCCCGTACAGGCGGGTGCCGTCGGGGGAGAGGGCCAGCGCGACGACGGTGCCGGCGGTGGCGGCGACGGTCCCGGCCACGGCCGGGGGCTCGGCGCCGGTGTCCAGGTGGACCAGGCCCTCGTCGGTGCCGACGTACGCGTCGTCGCCGCAGGCCCGTGCCACGACCGACCCCAGGTAGTGGCCGGGCACCGGCACGGCGGCCGTGTACGCCTGCTGCTGCGGCGAGAACTCCAGGACGCGGGCGCCCTCCTGGGGCGGACGGTGGAAGGCCGCGGGCCCGTCCTGGGTGACGTAGACCCGCGACCCGTCCGGGCTCACCGCCAGCGAGCCGAGGCCCCCGGGGTTGGTGCCGTCGGGGCGCGGCTGGTCGGGGGCGTCCGTGCTGGAGACGAGGGTGTCGGTGGCCGTGTCGACGGTGCCCAGCACGGACAGCGGCACCTTGCGGCTCGTCCCGAACAGCACGTAGGCGCGCGAGCCGTCCGGACTGAGCGTCACCGGCCCGGCGTCGGCCCCGAACCCGGTGGTCAGCGTCACCGTGGCGGTGACGGCCCCGCTCAGGGTGTCGACCACCTTCAGCCTGGCGCCGTGCGTGCCGTCCTTGACCGAGACGTACGCCTTGCGCCCGTCCGGAGTGACCGCCACCGAGACCGGCGACGTACCCAGCTCGACGGTCCGCGGCACACCCCGCACCGGCCCGCCGGAGTCGTCGTCCGTCCCGACCGCCCCCGCGCTACCGGCCCCGGCCACCACCAGCGCCCCCGCCGCGGCCAGAGCGCCCACCCAACGCACCTTCGCCACCCGAGACTTCACGAAACCCTCCCCAAGTCCACACTTCGGAGGGCAAACGCTACGGGACCAACCCGCCGGACAGGGCCCGGTTCTCGGCCATCCTCGCGCTCGCTGCCCCCCGGCCGCGTCACCCCTGGTCAATCGACGTTGAGCGCGCGCAAGGGCGCTGATAGCGTCCGCATGCGCGCGGCCGTTCGGCCCCGAAGCGCTCCATGGGGGGACCATGAGCATCCGGTCGGCGAAGCATGCGCACAACTCATCGACTCGTAGGAGGACTTGACCCATGGCCGTGGCCTGCCCCCAGTGTGCCGCACCGGACGAGTGCGTCCCCGTGCCGCAAGCCCTGGCGGACGTCCGCCTCGACGGGGGAGTGCGGGCGCTGCTGGCCCCGCCGCCCGAGCCGGGGCCGGTCCGCATCCGCATGCACACCGCCGCGATCGTGCTCTTCTCCATCGCCGGGGCCCTCTGCCTGCTCGGCCTCGTCTCCCTGGCGAACTCCACCGAGAACACGGACGGGTACTCGACCGCCTACCAGCTGGGCCGCCGCGTCGGCGTGTTCCTCCTGCCCGGGATCCTGGCGGCCATCGGCCTCGTCGTGCACACCAAGAGCCGCGACAAGCGCACCCGGGCCGCCGAACAGGGCCTGCCGGAGCGGCAGGCGCTGTGGCAGCGCCACATGCGGGTGTGGCAGGCCGGCTGGCTGTGCCGGCGCTGCTGGGTGGCGTTCTTCCCCGCCGGATCGGTGCGCCCGGACGCCCCCGCCTCGCCCGCGATCCCCCTCGCCCACTTCCCGTCCTGGGTCATGGCCGGCGTCGGGCCCGTCACCGTCCCCGGGTGGGCGCAGGGCTGAGGCGGCGTCCGGGTAGCGTCCGGGGCATGACGATGACCCAGCGGGTGCGCCTGGCGACGTTCAACGTGCTGCACGGCAGACCGGTCGCGCCGGACGGCCGCCCGGCGTCCATGAAGGGCATGGCCGCGCCGGCGCGGCCGCTGTGCGAGGCCGTCGCCGCGCTGGACGTCGACGTCGTGGCGCTGCAGGAGGTCGACCGGCTCCAGGAGCGCTCGGGCGGCGTCGACCAGGCCGGCGCGGTCGCCCGCGCGGTGGCGGCCGGCCACTGGCGCTACGCCTCCGCGCTCCACGGCCACGCCGTCCTCGGGCGCGGCTGGCTCCTCGACCCGTCCCGCCCCGGCCTGCGCGTGTACGGACCCGACGACGCGGACCCGGACGACCGCGGCCCCTCCCACGGCGTCGCACTGCTGTCACGCCTGCCGGTGCACGCGTGGCGGGCCGCCCGCCTCGCGCCGGCCCCGATCGCGGTGCCGCTGCGCATACCCGGCAAGCAGGGCCTCGTCTGGTCCCGCGACCGGCCGCGCGCCGCGCTGGCGGCGGTCGTCGAGGGACGGCGGGGGCCGTTCACGGTGGTGGCCGCGCACCTGTCGACCGTCCCCGGGCAGAACGTGCGCCAGCTGCTGTTCCTACGCCGCTGGATCGCCGGCCTGCCGCGCCCGCACGTCCTGCTCGGCGACCTCAACCTGACCGGCGCCATCCCGCGCACCGCCCTGAACGCCGCCGAACTGCTCGCCGCACCGCGCGACTCCGCTGGACGGAACGGTGCCTGGCGCGACGCCGTCCGCGCGCGGACCTACCCCTCGCACCGCCCGCTGGTGCAGTTCGACCACATCCTGACCAGCGGCGTGGCCGGCACCCCGTACGGCCACGCCCCGCACACCGCGGTGTCCGACCACCGGCCCCTGACGGTCGAACTGCCCCTGTGAATCAGCCCAGCAGCGCCCGCGCCCGGTCGGCCAGGCCGTCGGCGCCGCACCGGGTGGCCAGCTCCAGCCCGCGCGCGAGCGCGTCGCGCGCGCCCGATCCGGTGCCCAGCGTCTCGCCCAGGTCGACCAGCGCCACCGCGTGCTCGTAGCGGGCGGGGGAGCGCTCCAGGTGCCGCACGGCCTGCGCCAGCAGCTCGGCGGCGTCCGCCCGTTCGTGCACCGAGGCGCCGAGCCGCAGCGCGCTGCCGATCGCCGAGTCCGTGCCCGACTTCCTGGCCCGGCGCACCGCCTCCCCGGCCAGCGCGCGGGCCCGCTCCGGCTCGTCGCCGGCCACCGCGCGGGCCAGGTGGGCGAGCCACGGCGCCCACACCGTGTTGCGCCACCCGCGCGCGTCCAGGGCCGCGCCGGCGGCGGCCAGCGCCTGCGCCGCCCCCGGCGCGTCGCCCCGCGCCAGCAGCAGCCGGCCGTACAGCGTCGGCGCGTCGGGCAGGACCATCACACTCGGGTACGGCGGGCCGAAGCCGTGCTCGTGCGCGAGCTCCAGGGCCTCGGCCAGCCGCCCGCGCGCGGCCAGCGTCTCGGCCAGCGCCCCGACCGCGTCCCAGTGCAGCGGGATCCCCGGGCCGATCCGCCCGGCGATGCGCAGCGCCCGGCGCAGGTGGTCCTCCGCCTCGGCGAGGGCGCCGCAGCGGAAGCGGAGCATGCCGGTCAGCAGGTGGGCGAAGCCGAGGTGACCGCCGCTCCACCCGGCGACCTCGTAGGCGCGCACCGCCTCGGTGAACAGCTCCTCGGCCCGGTCGACGCGGTCGGCGTACAGGTAGCTGATGCCGAGGATGCCGGGCAGTTCGAAGCCCCAGGTGGTGTTGGTCCAGCCCAGGCTGGAGGGCAGGCGGCCGTGCGGCAGCGCGGACTCGGCCAGGGCCAGCGCCCGCTCCCGGTCGGCGCCGCGCAGCGTCAGGTCCCAGCAGCGCAGCACGGCCACCGCGTGGGCCAGGCCGTCCTGTTCGAACAGCGGCCGCTCGTCCATGTCCTCGTCCACGTCGGCGTCGGCGTCGGTGAAGGCCAGGCCGACCGTGTCGAGCATCCGCGCGAACTCCGCGAGCCGCTTGGAGCGCCCCGGCCCGTCCTCGTCCACGGACTGGAACACGGCGAACATGAAGTGCGCGACCTCCAGGCGCAGCCGCCCCGGCCCCGGCGAGGTCCGCGCGGCCTCCTCCGCGCACACCGCGGCGGCCTCGTCGAGCCGGTTGCTGTGGGCCAGGGCCTGGGCGAGGCGGAACGTCGCGTCCACCCGCGTCCCGGGGTCCAGCCCGTCCGGCTCGGCGAGCGCCAGGCGCAGCTGGTTGACGGTGGTCGCCGGATCGGTGAGCAGGGCCGAGCAGCCGAGCTCGTAGAGCACCGTGGCCCGGTCCTCGTCGGCGGGCGGCTCGCTGATGGCCCGGCGCAGACAGCGCTGGGCGGCCTCCGGCGCGCCGATGGCCAGGTGCTCGCGGGCCGCGCGGCGCAGCTTGGCCACGATGGCGCCGTCGCCCTCGGGCAGCAGCTCCAGCAGGTGCCGGGAGGCCGCCAGCAGGCCGAGGCCCGCGTTCTCCACCTCGACGGCGGCCACTCCGTGCATCCCGGTGCGGGTCGCCGGCGGCATGGACTGGTAGAGCGAGGTCGCCACCAGCGGGTGGACGAACTCCAGCCGCCCGCCCGGCGTGCCGGTCAGCACCCGGTGCCGGCGCAGCTCCCGCACCGATCCGGCGGCGGTGTCCGGGCTCTGGGCGCAGATCGCGGCGGCGAGCTCCGGGCGGATGTCGGTGCCGAGCATCGACGCCGCCCAGGCGAAGCGCAGCGCGGTGGGGCCGAGCTTGTCCAGCCAGTGCCGCAGGGTCATCCCCCGCGCGTTGGCGGCGAGTTCGCGCAGCTGCGCGCTGTTCTCGCCGACCGGGTCGAGCTGCTGGTCGAGGACCTCGCGCAGCAGGGCGGTGGTCTCGTACGGGTTCCCGGCGGTGACCGACCAGACGTCACGGCAGAAGGCGTCCTCCGCCCCGTCGCCCAGGGCCTCGCGCACCAGGTGCGCGACCGAGGCGGGCCGCAGCGGCCGCAGCCGGTGGCACCGGTCGGCCGCGGCGGCCAACGTGCGCTCCAGGGCGAGGACGCCGTCGGGGAACTCGTCACGGCAGGCCAGGACCAGCAGGGCGGGCAGCTCACGGGCGCGCACCGCCACACCCGCCAGCCAGCCCAGCGACTCCGGGTCCGCCCAGTGCAGGTCGTCGACGATCACCGCCACCGGCGGGCGCAGCTGGACGAGCCGGGTGAGCACGAAGTCCAGCCCGTCGCGCACCCCCTGCGGGTCGAGCTGCCCGCCGGGCCGCAACAGCCCCACCGCCGGGCCCACGATGTCCTCCCACGGCCCCAGCACCCGCGCCCGCTCCCCGTCGGACAGGCCCGCCAGCACCGGCTGCACCAGCTGGCGCACCACGTGGAACGGCTCGTGGCGCCGCTGCTCCCCGCCCCGGGCGAACAGCACGGTGCAGCCCGCGCCCGCCGCCTCGCGCCGGACCTCGGTCAGCACCGCGGTCTTGCCCAGGCCGGCCGCGCCGGTGTACAGCAGCACCTCCCCCGAAGCGCTCCCGCCGGGCCCGCAGTTGCCGCTCCCGTCCCCGGGCCGGGCGAGCGCCCCGATCGCCTGCCCGGCGGACCGCAGCTCGGCCTCCCGCTCGTGCAGCCGGGCCCCCGGCCCGCCGTCCCCGCCACCGTCCCCCGCAGCGGGCAGTCCTTCGGCCACCGTCATCTCCAATTCATGCTGCTAAGGCCATTGTTGACGAGCCGTTAGAGGCTACTGCCGAACGCGCCGCTCCGGTTGTGCCCTTGACAGTGCGGCGACCCTGCGGCCGGTGTCCCGGGGACCGGTGACCCGGCGGCCAGCGACCCTGCGGCCGGTGTCCCGGCGGCCGGTATGCCAGTGCCGCACACCGGAGCCGGGACGCCCCACCACCGGGCGCCGGCCGCAGGCCCGCCCGGACCTGCGGCCGACACGTTCGAGTGGTCATGGGGGCATCCGCGGTTGACGTCCCTCCGGCGTCCGCAGATTTCGAAGCATCAGTTCCCTTCCGCAGCAATCACCTCGCTGCTCTCCGCCCCACTGGAGGAACGATGCGCAAACTCTGGGCCACGGCGCTCGCGGCCGTGCTGAGCGTGGCACCCTTCGCCGTCGCCCCGACGGCCGCAGCGCCGGTCCCGACGCCGGCCCCGGCCGCGGCGCCGGCCGGTGCCGCCCTGGCCCTCACCCCGCCCATGGGCTGGAACGACTGGAACGCCTTCCGCTGCGAGGTCGGCGAGCAGCTCGTCGAGCGGACCGTCGACACGATCGTCGCCACCGGCCTGAAGGCGGCCGGCTACGAGTACGTCAACATCGACGACTGCTGGATGACCCACGAGCGCAGCCCCGACGGGCACCTCGTGCCGGACCCGGTCAAGTTCCCGCACGGCATCGCGGGCGTGGCCGACTACGTCCACGCCAGGGGCCTCAAACTCGGCATCTACGAGAGCGCCGGCGTGGAGACCTGCGCGCACTACCCCGGCAGCCTCGGCCACGAGCAGCAGGACGCGGACTCCTTCGCCTCCTGGGGCGTCGACTACCTGAAGTACGACAGCTGCCCCGGCAACCAGCCGACCCCGGCCCGCGAGCGCTACCGGACGATGGGCGACGCCCTGGCCCGCACCGGCCGTCCCATCGTCTACAGCCTCTGCAACTGGGGCGAACAGGACGTCGCCGACTGGGGCGCCGAGATCGGGCAGCTGTGGCGGACCACCGACGACATCAGACCCACCTACAGCCGGATGCTGGAGATCTTCCACGTCAACGTCCAGCTCGCGGACCGCGCCCGGCCGGGCGCGTGGAACGACCCCGACGCGCTGGAGGTCGGCAACGGCATGACGGCCGACGAGGACCGCGCCCACTTCTCGCTCTGGGCCGCCATGGCCGCCCCGCTGCTCGCCGGCACCGACCTGACCAGGGCCACCCCCCGGACCATGGCGATCCTCGGCAACACCGACGTCATCGCCGTGGACCAGGACCCGCTCGGCAAGCAGGGCCGGCCGGTCACCATGGCCAACGGCCTCGACGTCCTGGCCAAACCCCTCGCCGACGGCTCCGTGGCCGTCACGCTCTTCAACGAGAACGCCGAACGCGCCGTCATCTCCACGACCGCGTACGCCGTCGGCCTGCCCGCCGCCGACCACTACGTCCTGCGCGACCTCTGGGAACACACCACCGGCGAGACCACGGACGCCATCGCCGCCGAGGTGCCGGCTCACGGCGCAGTCATGTACCGGATCACCGCGGCGGGGTCCGGCCCGAACCGCTGACACCACGTCGCCCCTTCCCGGCCCCACGTCAGCCCTTCCCGACCCCGCGGCGGCGAGTACGCTAGGTTCTGTACGGCGGATCATCGTCGGAGCCAGAGTCGGATTGATGCGACGGTGACGGTGCCGTGGAAGACGTAGGCGCGCTTGTCGTACCG
>NZ_JBHVOL010000034.1:0-77074 GCF_042887925.1 Kitasatospora sp. NPDC057904 | reverse complement strand
TGGTACTGCAGGGGGGACCCTGTGGGAGAGTAGGACGCCGCCGAACAATTCTTCTGAAAAGCCCCTGATCCATTCGGATCAGGGGCTTTTCGCATTTCCGGGAGCAGTCGTGCCCGGTGACGTATTGTCAGTCCATGGACGAACAGACAGCGGTCATCGCGGACAGTGTGCTCCGGCCCGGGCAGCGTGACGGCGCCCTGCGCGTGCTGGCGGACGCCCAGGCGGTCGACGGCCGGGCGGCCGTGTCCGAGCAGGGCCGACTCCGGCTGCGTTCCTCGGAGACGCCCCGCCCCGGTGTCATCCACCTCCTCGAAGCCGACGTAGCCCACGAAGCCGCTCAAGCCGACGAGGCCAACGAGAACGCCAAGGCCGCCGGGAGCGCCGAAGCCGCCGTCGTGGCCTACGGCCAGCTGGAGATCCCCCAGGACACGGCTCCCGGGGCCCACGCCAATCCCGCCGCCGAACTCGTCGTCGCCCCCGCCGCCCGAGGCCGCGGCCTGGCCCGCCCCCTGGTGGACGCCGTGCTGGCGGAGGCCCACCGGGCCGGCCGCGACGCCGTCGACTTCTGGGTGCACGGCGGCCACCCCGCCGCCCGCCACCTGGCCGACCGGTACGGCGCCGAGCTGGTCCGCGAGCTGCGGCAGATGCGCCGCACGGGTGAGCAGACCGAGACCGTCCCGCTCCCCGAGGGCGTCGAGCTGCGGACCTTCCGCCCGGGTGAGGACGACGCCGAGTGGCTGCGGCTCAACGCCCTCGCCTTCGCCCACCACCCCGAGCAGGGTGCCTGGACCGAGCGCGACCTGGCGGACCGGCTGGCCGAGCCCTGGTTCGACCCGGCGGGCTTCTTCCTGGCCACCCGCGAGGGCAAGGTCGTCGGCTTCCACTGGACCAAGGTGCACGGGGCCACCGCCACCGAGCCGGCCCTCGGCGAGGTGTACGTCGTCGGGGTGGATCCGGCCGAGCAGGGCAGCGGCCTGGGCCGCGCGCTGACCGCGGCGGGCCTGCGTCACCTGACCGGCTCAGGCCCCGGCGAGCGTGGACTGGAGACCGTACTTCTCTACGTAGACGCCGACAATCCGGCCGCCGTGCGGGTATATGAACGACTGGGATTCACCGTGCACGAGGTGGACCTCATGTACCGCGTCGAGTACCGGGCGGACCGGGCGGTCTAGCCGCAACAGCCGGTCGGGGCAAGGCACGGGGCACCGCCGCCCCGGCCCCGACCGACTCAGCTTTCCTCCTGGCCATGCGGTGTTTACCGTGGATTCAATTGTTGCCGCGAAGATCACAGGATGAAGTCCGTAGTGTCTCGCTCGTGCAGCGTCGGCCGTACCACGGCGGCCGGTGCTGTACGGACCGCGCCGGGTGGGTGGGCGTGGGCGCCGGGCGATGACGACGGCCCGCAGAGCCATTCGCGTTCGGACGCCGTCCTGCTGCTGGAGGAGCTGGAACCCATGAGCATCCCTCGCCCCGTCTCTGCCCCACTGTCCCCACCGGCCCTGATGTCGAACGCGCTCGGTCTGCCGCCGGAGCCGTCGACGGTGGACGAGCAGGACTTCGAGGAGCTTCCGCAGGGCCGGTTCCTGGACCGCGAGCGGAGCTGGCTCGCGTTCAACGAGCGGGTCCTGGAGCTCGCCGAGGACCCGAAGATCCCGCTGCTGGAGCGGGCCAAGTTCCTCGCCATCTTCGCGAGCAACCTGGACGAGTTCTTCATGGTCCGGGTGGCCGGCCTCAAGCGCCGGATCGCCACCGGCGTCGCCCAGCGCAGCGCCTCCGGCCTCCAGCCGCGCGAGGTGCTCGACCTGATCTGGACGCGCTCGCGCGAGCTGATGGCCCGCCATGCCGCCGCGTTCCAGCAGGAGGTGCTGCCGGACCTCGCCACCGAGGGCATCGAGGTGGTCCGCTGGCCGGAGCTGGCGGAGAAGGAGCAGGCCCGCCTGCACACGCTCTTCCGGCAGAAGATCTTCCCGGTCCTGACCCCGCTGGCGGTCGACCCGGCGCACCCCTTCCCGTACATATCGGGGCTGTCCCTGAACCTCGCCGTGGTGGTGCGCAACCCGGTGTCCGGGCACAAGCACTTCGCCCGCGTGAAGGTCCCGCAGTCGCTCGCCCGTTTCCTGGAGGCCTCGCCCCAGCGTTACGTCCCCCTGGAGGACGTGATGGGCGCGCACCTGGAGGAGCTGTTCCCGGGCATGGAGGTGCTCGCGCACCACGCGTTCCGGGTCACCCGCAACGAGGACCTGGAGGTGGAGGAGGACGACACCGAGAACATCCTCAAGGCCCTGGAGAAGGAGCTGATGCGGCGGCGCTTCGGCCCGCCGGTGCGGCTGGAGGTCGAGGAGTCGATCGACCCCTACATCCTGGACCTGCTGGTGCGGGAGCTGAACATCACCGAGGCGGAGGTCTTCCCGCTGCCCGGCCCGCTCGACCTGACCGGCCTGTTCGGGATCGCCGAGCTGGACCGCCCGGAGCTCAAGTACCCGAAGTTCGTGGCGGGCACGGCCCGCGGGCTGACCGACGTCGAGTCGGCCTCCCAGCCGGACATCTTCGCCGCGATGCGCGAGCGGGACGTCCTCCTGCACCACCCGTACGACAGCTTCTCCACCTCGGTGCAGGCCTTCCTGGAACAGGCCGCGGCCGACCCGGACGTGCTGGCGATCAAGCAGACGCTGTACCGCACCTCGGGCGACTCGCCGATCGTCGACGCGCTGATCGACGCGGCGGAGTCGGGCAAGCAGGTGCTGGTCCTGGTCGAGATCAAGGCGCGCTTCGACGAGCAGGCCAACATCAAGTGGGCCCGCAAGCTGGAGGAGTCCGGCTGCCATGTCGTCTACGGCCTGGTCGGCCTGAAGACGCACTGCAAGCTGTCGCTGGTGGTCCGTCAGGAGGGCGACACCCTGCGGCGCTACTCGCACGTGGGAACCGGCAACTACCACCCGAAGACCGCCCGGCTCTACGAGGACCTCGGGCTGCTCACCTCGGACCCGCAGGTCGGGGCCGACCTCTCGGACCTCTTCAACCGCCTGTCCGGCTACTCGCGCCGCGAGTCCTACCGCCGTCTGCTGACCGCCCCGCGCGGTCTGCGCGACGGCTTGGTCGCCCGGATCCACAACGAGATCGCCCACCACCGCGCGGGCCGTCCGGCCTACGTGAAGCTCAAGGTCAACTCGATCGTCGACGAGGCCCTGATCGACGCGCTGTACCGGGCCTCGCAGGCCGGCGTGCCGGTGGACGTGTGGGTCCGCGGGATCTGCGCGATCCGTCCCGGCGTGCCGGGGCTGAGCGAGAACATCCGGGTCCGCAGCGTGCTCGGCCGCTTCCTCGAACACTCCCGCCTCTTCGTGTTCGGCAACAACGGCGATCCGGAGGTCTGGATCGGCAGCGCCGACATGATGCACCGCAACCTGGACCGCCGGATCGAGGCGCTGATGCGGATCACCGATCCCGCGCACCGCGCCGAGCTGTCCGGGCTGCTCGACCTCGGGGTGTCGGACGAGACCGAGTCCTGGCACCTCGGCCCGGACGGCGCCTGGACCCGCCACTCGCAGGACGCCGAGGGCAAGCCGCTGCGGCACGTCCAGGACCTGCTGATCGACTCGCGCCAGCGCCGCCGGGCCGCCACCTCCCGCTGACGCGACCACTGATGCGAGCCGCCGGAGCCGGCAGGGGACAGGCTCCGGCGGTCGGCCACCAGCCCCGGGGGACGGACCCGGGGGAACGGGGATCTACCACGCCATGACCGAAGCGCCGATGACGGCCCGGGCGGCCTCCACCGCGACCGCCGGGGACATCCTCTCCAGCCATCTCACCGCCCAGGCCGGCGCGTTCCTGCGCGCCCTGCCGCTGGCGGTGGGGGAGGTCGGCGCCAGACCGGGCACGGCGGCCGTGCCGGCGGCCGGCACGGCCGACCTGCTGCGTGCCGTGCGGCGGATCGGCGGGCTGCTGCACACCTTCGGCAGCGTCTTCGAGCAGACCTGGGCGCAGGAGTCCCGCACCGAGCTGCGCTGGCTGCTCAACCTGCTCGCGCTGGAGCCCGGGTACGTCCGCCGCTCCGCCCGGCTGCTGGGCGCGCTCGACTCGCTGAGCGGCTCGGACCCGGACGGGACCGGCATGCTGGCCGGGCACGCCGGCGCGCCGAAGGCGCGGGCGCTGCTGGACCGGCAGCTGACGCTGGCCCGGACGAGGGCGCACTCCAGCGTGCTCCAGGAGTTGCGGTCGGCCCGGCTGCACGCGCTGGCGGACCGGATGACGCTGCTGGTCGGCGAGGCGCCGCTGCTGGAGTCGGCGAACGCGCGGGCCGGCGCGGTGCTGCTGCCGCAGGCGGCCGCCGCGTTCACCGCGCTGACCGCGAGCGCCGCCCAGCTGCCGCTCCAGCGCGCCGCCACGCCGTACGGCGGGAACGGGCTGCGCCGCCTGGGCGCCGTTCCGCAGGCCCGCGGCGCGGTGGACGCGGACACCGCGCTGGCCGCCGACGACGAGCCGTGGGCGCGGATGCGGATCCTGGTGAAGCGGGCCCGCTACGCGCTGGAGGTGTGCGGCCGCCCGTCCGTGGAGCTGGACGAGCTGGACGACGTGCTGGGCCGCCACCAGGAGGCGGCCGACGCGGCGGTCACCGCGGCGACGGCGGCGCGCACGCCGCGGATCACCCCCGCCACCGCCTACGTACTGGGCGTGGTGCATGCTGATCAACGACTGGAGGTCGAGGCGGCGCGGTACGCCTTCGGCCGCCGGTGGCCCGAACTCCCGCCAGGCCTGGACGGCTGGCTGGAGGTCCCCCCTGCCGAGGGCTGGGGGCCTTCCCCCGCACCACGGACGGCATGAATTGCGCGATCGGCTGAGCACCGGCCAGGCGGAGCACGCCCCGGTGATCCTCGCCGCGGGCGCGGTGCTGTGGCTGCCCGGCCGGCCCAAGAAGAGCGGCCGGCTGGGACGGCCCCGGATCGCCTTGATCCACCGGCCCAAGTACGACGACTGGAGCATGCCCAAGGGCAAGCTCGACCCGGGCGAGGGCATGGCCGAGGCGGCGGTGCGCGAGGTGCGCGAGGAGACCGGGTTCGGCTGTGTGCTCGGTCCCGAGCTGCCCGCGCAGCACTACCCGGTGCAGGGCCGTCCGAAGGAGGTCCGCTACTGGGCGGCGGTGCCGACCACGGGGGCGTTCCGGCCGAACCGCGAAGTGGACCGGCTGGAGTGGCTCCCGGCGGGGAAGGCCCGCGTCCGGCTGACCCACGACCGCGACCGGTTGCTGGTCGACGCCCTGCTGGAGATCCTGGGGGCGAAGCCGGTGCGGACGCACGGCTTCCGTTGGTAGCGGAACGATGGAAGTGATCTTCCCGAGTTCTTGCCGTGACGCAACCGTTACTACCTGACCTAGTTTCCTGTCATCCGTTCGAGGTTCACTCCCCGTTCACTTGCGACCGGCTGTCGTGTCACTTCCCCGGCCTAACTTCGGGACTACCGGAGGGCCGGACGGGCCCCGGACCACAGCAAAACCCGCGCTCCGCCGTATCGCACGGCCCGCGCGCCGGGCAATGCCACAGAAAGGGACACCCAGTGAAGCTCCAGCGGAACGGCCGCACCAAGGCCCTCGCGATCGGTGCCATGGCGCTCGTCAGCTCGCTGTCGCTCGCCGCGTGCGGCTCGGACAACAACAACACGACCGCCGGTGGTTCGGGCTCCTCGGGTTCCGCCGCCGCGGCCTCGATCAACTGTGGCAGCAAGCCCACCGCCCTCCTCGCCGCCGGTTCCACCGCGCAGGGCAACGCCGTCGACGTGTGGAAGACCGCCTTCGGTGCGGCCTGCTCCGGCGCCACGGTCAACTACAGCGGTGGCGGCTCCGGCGCGGGCGTCCAGCAGTTCACCCAGGGCAAGATCCAGTTCGCCGGCTCCGACTCGGCCCTGAAGCCGGCCGAGGTCGACGCCTCCAAGGCGGTCTGCACCGGTGGCCAGGGCATCGACCTGCCGATGGCCGCGGGCCTGATCTCGCTGGTCTACAACGTCGACGGCGTTGACAACCTGGTCCTGGACGGCCCCACCGCCGCCAAGATCTTCGACTCGCAGATCACCAAGTGGAACGACCCGGCGATCGCCGCCCTCAACCCGGGCGCCAAGCTGCCGGACACCGACATCCAGTCCTTCCACCGCTCGGACGACTCCGGCACCACCGACAACCTGACCCACTACTTCGCCGCGGCCGGCGGTGGCGCCTGGTCCTACCCGGCCGCCAAGACCTGGGCCGGCAAGGGTGGCCAGTCCGCCAACGGCAGCGCCGGCGTCGCGGCCCAGATCAAGCAGGTCAAGAACTCGATCGGCTACGTCGAGCTCTCCTTCGCGCAGACCAACAGCCTGAAGAGCGCCGCGATCAACACCGGCGCCGCCAAGCCGGTCGCCGCGACCGCCGAGAACGCCGCCAACACCTTCGCCAAGGCGAAGATCACCGGCACCGGCAGCGACCTGACGCTGAAGCTCGACTACGCGACCAAGGACGAGAACTCCTACCCGCTGGTCCTGGTCACCTACGAGATCGTCTGCGACAAGGGCAACAAGGCCGACACGCTCGACACGCTGAAGGCCTTCCTGACCTACACCGCCAGCGACGCGGGCCAGAAGGCGATCGGCGAGAAGGGCTACGTCCCGCTGCCGAAGGAGCTCACCGACAAGCTCAACGCCGTCATCCCGACCCTGGCCTGACCCAGCAGGACCACCGGTGGGGCGGCCCCGTGAGCGAGGGGGGCCGGGGCCGTCCCGCCGGAACGCCCGACCCAGCACCACGTCCGGGGCACCGCCGCCATGGTGCCGCCCCCTCCCGGGGCGGCGCCACCAGACCGGAGTAGACCAATGACTTCATCCTCCCCTGCCGCGCCGCGAGGCAGGGAACGCCGACCGCGCGACAGCCGCGTCGGCGACAAGATCTTCATGAACCTCGCCCGGGGCTCGGGCATCCTCCTGCTGGTCGTGATGGGCGCCATCGCCGGCTTCCTGGCCTGGCGCTCCGGCCTCGCGCTCAGCAAGAACGACGGCAACTTCCTCACCACCTTCGAGTGGACGCCGGACGCCCCGAAGCCGGTCTTCGGCATCGCCGTCCTCGCGTTCGGCACGATCGTGAGCGCGCTCATCGCCATGGCGATCGCCGTCCCGGTCGCGATCGGGATCGCGCTGTTCATCTCGCACTACGCGCCGCGCCGGATCGCCCAGCCGTTCGCGTACCTGGTGGACCTGCTGGCGGCCGTCCCGAGCATCGTCTACGGCCTCTGGGGCGCGCTGTTCCTGGTGCCGCACATGGACGGTCTGACCAGCTGGCTCAACGAGTACCTCGGCTGGACGTACATCTTCGACCAGACCAAGACCGGCACCACCCCGCGCAACCTGTTCACCGTCGGCATCCTGCTCGCGATCATGATCCTGCCGATCATCACCGCGGTCTCCCGCGAGGTGTTCCGCCAGACGCCGCGGATGCACGAGGAGGCGGCCCTCGCGCTCGGCGCGACCCGCTGGGAGATGATCCGCACCGCGGTGCTGCCCTTCGGCCGCCCCGGCATCATCTCGGCCTCGATGCTCGGCCTCGGCCGCGCGCTCGGCGAGACCATCGCCGTCGCGGTGGTGCTGTCCTCCAACAGCGTCCTGTCGCTGCACATCCTCGACCCGGGCGGCGGCACCTTCGCGCAGAACATCGCGCTGAAGTTCGCCGAGGCCGGCGACAACGGCCGCAACGCCCTGATGGCCTCCGGCCTCGTCCTGTTCGTGATCACCCTGCTGGTGAACGGTGCCGCGCGGCTGATCGTCGCCCGCCGCAAGGAGTACTCGGCATGAGCAGCGTTACCACGACTGTTCCGGCGGACGCGCTCCCGCTCAGCCGGGCGCTGACCGCCAACCGCTTGCCCAAGTGGGCCCCGCCCGCCGTCGCGGTGGGCTCGATCGCCCTCGGCTGCACCATCGGCGCCGTCGGCGGCCTGGCCAGCCACCTGCAGTGGGGCCTGATCTCGGCGCTCCTGTTCGTCCTGATCAGCTACATCCTCTCGGCCCGGGTCGAGGGCCGCCGCCAGGCCAAGGACCGCTTCGCCACCTCGGTGGTCTGGGTCGCCTTCATCCTCGCCGTCGTGCCGCTGGTCGCGCTGACCGTCTACACGATCCAGCAGGGCATCGGCGTGGTGAACGGGTACTTCCTGAGCCACTCCATGAAGGGCGTCATCTCGTCCGGCCCGGGCGGCGGCATCTACCACGCGCTGATCGGCACCCTGGAGCAGGTCGGCCTGGCCACCGCGATGGCCGCCCCGATCGGCCTGCTCACCGCCGTCTACCTGGTGGAGTACGGCCGCGGCAAGCTCGCCAAGGTCGTCACCTTCTTCGTCGACGTCATGACGGGCGTGCCGTCGATCGTCGCCGGTCTGTTCATCCTGTCGCTCTGGAACCTCGCCCTCGGCTTCGGCTACTCCGGCTTCTCGGGCAGCCTCGCGCTGGCCATCCTGATGATGCCGGTCGTGGTCCGCTCCACCGAGGAGATGCTCAAGCTCGTCCCGAACGAGCTGCGCGAGGCGTCGTACGCGCTCGGCGTGCCGAAGTGGAAGACCATCCTGCGGATCGTCCTGCCCACCGCGATCGGCGGCATCACCACCGGTGTGATGCTCGCGGTCGCCCGCATCACGGGTGAGACCGCCCCGGTGCTGATGCTGGTGTTCGGTGCCGACTACATCAACAGCAACCCGTTCGACGGACCGCAGCAGTCCCTGCCGATGTACATCTGGCAGCAGTACTCCCTGGTCAACAACGACTTCGGCTACGCCCGCGCCTGGGGCGCCGCGCTCGTGCTGATCGCCTTCGTGATGGGGCTCAACCTCATCGCCCGGGGCATCGCACGCTGGCGCTCGCCCAAGGCCGGACACTGAGCGACCGACTGACGAAGACAGACGAGAGAAGCAACGATCATGGCCAAGCGCATCGACGTCAGCGGACTGTCGGCCTACTACGGCTCCACCAAGGCCATCGAGGACATCTCGATGAGCATCGAGCCCCGCTCGGTGACCGCCTTCATCGGCCCCTCGGGCTGCGGCAAGTCCACCTTCCTCCGCACCCTCAACCGGATGCACGAGGTGATCCCGGGCGCCCGCGTCGAGGGCAAGGTGCTCCTGGACGACGAGAACCTCTACGCCTCCAACGTCGACCCGGTCGCCGTGCGCCGCTCGGTCGGCATGGTGTTCCAGCGGCCGAACCCGTTCCCGACCATGTCGATCTACGACAACGTGGTCGCCGGCCTGCGCCTCGCCGGCGTGAAGAAGAAGGCCGTCCTGGACGAGGTCGTGGAGCGCTCGCTCAAGGGCGCCAACCTCTGGAACGAGGTCCACAACCGGCTGGGCAAGCCGGGCGCCGGCCTCTCCGGCGGTCAGCAGCAGCGTCTGTGCATCGCCCGCGCCATCGCGGTCGAGCCCCAGGTCCTGCTGATGGACGAGCCCTGCTCGGCGCTCGACCCGATCTCCACCCTGGCCATCGAGGACCTGATCGGCGAGCTGAAGTCCCAGTTCACCATCGTCATCGTGACCCACAACATGCAGCAGGCGGCCCGCGTCAGCGACCGCACCGCCTTCTTCAACCTGGCCGGCGTCGGCCAGCCGGGCAAGCTGGTCGAGCTGGACGACACCCAGCGGATCTTCTCCAACCCCTCGGTCCAGGCGACCGAGGACTACATCTCCGGCCGCTTCGGCTAAACCCCGGCGCCCCGGAGACCGAGCTGCTCCACGGTGCTGCATGGCGGTGCCGCCGCGGAGCATGAAAAGGGCCCGCCCCCGAGATGTGGGGGCGGGCCCTGTCAGTTCTCCACGGGCCGGCGGTTGTGCGGGCCGGCCGGGGGCTAGCCCCAGAACAGGTGGACGAACCAGTACACCAGCGCCGCGACGAGGGCGGCCGCCGGCATCGTGATGAACCAGCCGAGCACGATGTTCTTGGCGACGCCCCAGCGCACCGCGCGGACCCGCTTGGTGGCCCCCGCGCCCATGATCGCCGCGGTGATCACGTGGGTGGTGGAGATCGGCGCCTTGAAGACGAACGACGTGATGTACATGATCGCCGAGGCGGTGGCCTCGGCCGCGAAGCCCTGCGGCGGGTCCAGCTCGATGATCTTGCGGCCGAGGGTCCGCATGATCCGCCAGCCGCCCGCGTAGGTGCCCAGCGAGAGCATCGTGGCGCAGGAGATCTTCACCCAGACCGGGATCTCGCCGGTGGTCTGGTGGCCCGAGATGGTGAGCGCCATGACCACGATGCCCATGGTCTTCTGCGCGTCCTGCAGACCGTGCGCCAGCGCCATCGCGGCGGCCGAGGCGGTCTGCGCGACCCGGAAGTTGCGCTTGGCGCGGTGCGGGTTGGCCCGCCGGAAGATCCACAGGATCGCCAGCATCACCAGGAAGCCGCCGATCAGGCCGACCACCGGCGAGACGATCATCGGGATGACGATCTTGTCGAGGACGCCGCTCCAGATCACGTCGATCCCGCCGGCCAGCGCCGCGCCGACCATGCCGCCGAACAGCGCGTGCGACGAGGAGGAGGGCAGGCCGAAGTACCAGGTGATCAGGTTCCACGCGATCGCGCCGATCAGGGCGGCGAAGAGGATCACCATGCCCTTGTCGCCGGTCGGGGTCTCGATGATCCCCTTGGAGACGGTGTGCGCGACACCGCTGCCGAGGAAGGCGCCGGCCAGGTTCATCACGGCGGCCATCGCGAGCGCGGCCCGCGGGGTCAGCGCCCGCGTGGAGACCGACGTGGCGATCGCGTTCGCCGAGTCGTGGAAGCCGTTGGTGTACGTGAAGAAGAACGCAACGCCGATGACGGCGATGAGAGCAGCCATGTCCACGGGGGTCAGGACTCCTTGACGGCGATGGTCTCCACCGTGTTGGCGACGTGCTCGAAGGCGTCCGCCGCCTCCTCAAGGACGTCCACGACCTGCTTGAGCTTGAGCACCTCGATGGCGTCGTACTGACCGGAGAACAGGTGGGCGAGCAGCTTGCGGTGGATCTGGTCGGCCTGGTTCTCCAGGCGGTTGACCTCGATCCAGTACTCGGTGAGGTTCGACATGGTGCGCAGGTTCGGCATCGCGGCGGCGGTGAGCTCGGCGGCCCGGGCGAGCACCTCGATCTGCTGCTCGATGCCCTTCGGCAGGGTCTGGATGTCGTAGAGGACGACCAGGTCGACGGCCTCCTCCATGAAGTCCATGATGTCGTCCAGCGACGAGGCGAGGCTGTAGATGTCCTCGCGGTCGAAGGGCGTGATGAAGGACGAGTTCAGCTGGTGGAAGACGGCATGGGTGGTGTCGTCCCCGGCGTGCTCGGCGGCGCGCATGCGCTCGACGATCTCCGCGCGGGCCGACACGTCTGATCCCAGCAGTTCCAGCAGGAGCTTCGAACCGACGACGAGGTTCTCCGCGGCGGCGGCGAACATGTCGTAGAAGCTCGTCTCCTTCGGGGTCAGGCTAAAACGCACGGAAATCTCCGATGTGCGGGGTAGGGACTGAACGATGCTAGGTGCAACCAAGCGCAATCACGCAAACGGGGTGGTTGGGCAGGAGGCGGAACCTCCCCTTCCGTTCGGCTGCCGCACCGGCGACCCCGGAGCGCACTTCCATGTGCGGACGTGAGCCCCCAGTCTGACGGAACCTCGCCCGGATTGCCCTCGTCCTGCGTACGGAAGACCGGGGCGCCGCCCAGACGGGCGAACCCGCCGACGGCCCGCCCGGGGGCGCCCGGAACCCCCGTCGGCCGGGCCCCGCCGGGCCCGGTCCGGTCGTCGGAACACCACGGAGGGTCCCGGTGTTGGACACTGGTGGCCGACGCAGCCACCAGGCATCCAGACGAAGGCGGGCCGATGACCACGACGCAAGCGCGCACCGAGCCGGACGACGCGCCCGGCACCGAGCCGCACGCCGACCACACCCCGGCCGCCGCCGACGCGCACCAGGGCGGCCACGGCCCGCACGGCTACAGCGCGCAGAAGGACGCCCACCTCAAGCGGCTGCGCCGGATCGAGGGCCAGATCCGCGGGCTCCAGCGGATGGTCGACGAGGACGTCTACTGCATCGACGTGCTCACCCAGGTGTCGGCCAGCACCAAGGCCCTGCAGTCCTTCGCCCTCTCCCTGCTGGAGGAGCACCTGCGGCACTGCGTCGCCGCCGCGGCCGAGCAGGGCGGCGCCGAGCTCGACGCCAAGGTGGCGGAGGCGACCGCCGCGATCAGCCGGCTGCTGCGCAGCTGAACCCGCTCGTCGGGGCCGGGGGCCCGCCCGCGGCCCTACCGCTCCCGCCCGTCACACCGGTCCCGCTCGGTGTACCGCTCCCGCTCGGTCTACCGGTCCCGCTCGATGTACCGGTCCGCGTCCGTCCGGCCGGGCTCGGGCCGGTCGAGCAGCACCTCGTCGATCCGCTCGGTCGGCAGCCGGTCGCCGGTGCTGGCCGTCGCGGCGATCATCAGCTCGCCGGCCAGCTCGATCTCGTCGAGGGCCGCGTCGTCGTGGCCGTTGCTGCGGCCGCCCGTGGACGACACCACCTGCACCACCCCTTCAGTGCCTCGCCAGCCCGGGCGGCAGCCACCCGACGTCCAGCCTAGGCACTTCGGAGCCCGTCCACATGGCACGGACGGGCCATCTCGCGCCGCCGAAACGGGTGACCGCGGCTCCCCGGACGGCCACTCGCTCCGGCGGCACCCCGACGCGCCCCGGCGCCGGAGCGCTGCCCCGTCCGTCTACTTCGGGCTCTCCGTGGGCTTCAGGGCGAAGATGTCCGAGGCCGCCGGCTCGGCCGCCTCCACCGGCTTGCCGAAGTCCGTCAGCGAGGTGGTCGACGTGACCTTCACCTGGTCCTTGGCCTCCTTCGAGCCGGCCACCCCGGCGAAGGTGAAGACCTCGACCACCTTGTGCAGCCGGCCCTGGTCGTCCAGCCACGCGTCGTAGGGGACGTCCTTGACGGTGAAGGTCTGGGCGCCCATCCGCAGGCCGTCGCCGCCCCGGCCGCCGGTCGCGTCGGCCGCCTTCGACAGGTCCAGGGTGCCGCGGTAGTGGTGCAGCGCGACCCCGTCGACCGTCTCGACGCCGACCGCGTCCGCCTTCTGCACCCCGCGCAGCGCCCCCGCCGCGGTGGCCGGGTCGGTGCCGCCGCTGCTCACCAGGTTGCCGTCCGGCAGCTGGCGCACGTCCAGCTTGACCCACTTGCCCTCGGGCACCTTGGCGCCGCTGTTCTGCAGGTAGACCGTGCCCGGCAGGACCACCTCGACGATCTTGCCGGTGGTCGCCGCGCCGGGCGGCACCGCGATCTCCAGGCGGCCGATCCGCTTCACGTAGTCGTAGCCGCCGGTGCCGGAGAAGGCCGCCTTCTTGTCGCTCGACTCGGTGGTCAGCTCGGTGGCGGCGTGCGCCGACCCGGTGCGGCCGGTGATGTCGGCGGCGTTGCGGACGGCGGTGACCGGGTCCGCGGCGAGCTGGTCGGGGGTGCTCTGATCGGCCGAGCCGCCGCCGGACCCGCCCGAACAGCCGGCCAGTGCGGCCAGGGCGGCGGCGAGCAGGGCGGCCCCGGCCGCCGAGCGCAGGTGCGGTACCGGCCGGCGCCCCGGCCGTCCGCTGCGCTGCTGGTCGGTCATCTTCATCCTCGCGACAACCCCCTCGGGCCCGACTGCTCCGCCGGACACCAGCAGGTGGGCAGAGCTCTTTCCGGGCAAACGAGTTGGGGTGCGGATGGTTACGCGGGACCGGGCGCGCGGAGGGCGTCGCGCGCCGGGTGCCCGGCGCGCTACCGTGAACGACGTGCACACTGAGCTGCCGGCCGAGCCCGGCACCCGGATGCCCGAGCACCGCGTCGCGATCAGCGAACGCGGGTCCTTCGCCTACGCGACGTGCAGCTGCGGCTGGTACGCCCCGGCCCGCCGCTCCCGCGACCTGGCCCGCCGCGAGGGTGCCGACCACCTCTCCGACACCGACTCCGGCGCCGGATCCGGCTGACCGCTCAGGCGGCCAGGTCCGACTCCGGCGGCTGCTCGTCCGTGCGCACGGCCCCGCGCTCGCGGCCGCGCCGCCGCCCGCGCGGAGCGCCACCGCGCTCGGGCGCCCGGATCAGCGGGGCGACGGCGGTGCGGGTCAGCGCGTGGCAGAGCGGCACCAGGACGGCCATCGCGATCGGCGCCAGCAGCAGCACCACGGCGGTCGCGAGCGCGTAGCCGCCGATCACGTCGGTCGGGTAGTGGACGCCCATGAACATCCGGCAGAAGCCCTGCAGCAGGGCGAGCCCGCCGGCGATCCAGCCGAGCCGCCGGTTCACCAGGAAGAGCGACACCGCGACGCCCATCGTCATCGTCGAGTGGTCGCTGACGAAGGAGTGCGTGCCGGCCTTGCCGTCCACGAGGACCAGCAGCCCGCCGTGGTCCACGAACGGTCGCGGCCGGTTCACGATCGCGGCGATCGGCAGGTTGGCCAGCTCGGCGACGGCGACCGACAGCGGCACCCAGAGCAGTCCCGCGATCGCCACCGGCGCGTCCGGCCGGCGTCTGGCCTGCAGCCAGCCGACCAGGCCGAGCATCGCCAGGCCGATCAGGATGCCGTACTCGCCGATCCACGAGACCAGGTGGTCCAGCCACGGCGGGGAGCTCTTGGCGAGCCCGTTGACGGCGTAGAGCAGGCCGAGGTCGGGGTTGGTCGTGTCGGCAAGCGGCGTCGACACGCCGCACCTCCTTCTGGTCCGCTGCAGCACCTTGTACGTTCCGGCCGGGCGGCCCGCCCGGCGCGATGAGCTGACGAGGGGCCAACGGACCAAACGTCATCAGCGGTGCACAGCGTTCCACGTAAACGCGTGGTTATGGAAACTTGACTCAGCGTCCACAGCGCACTCACACGCCGGGCCGCCGGGGGCTCAGGGTTTTGCGGTCGGTTGACCCGTGGGACGGGCCGCGGAGGCTGGTGCCGACGGGGTCACGGGCCTGGCGGCGGGCGCCGTGGCGGCGTGGGCGGGGGCGGGAGGGGCCCCGTTCGGCGCGGCGGGCGGGGCGGCCGGCGGAGTGGCTGGCGGAGTGGCCTGCTGGACGGCTGCCGCGGCTGCCGCGGTGGTCGCGGTGGTCGCGGTGGTCGCGGTGGGAGTGGCGGGCGCGTCCGGGGTGGCGCCGCCGCCGATGCCGCCCTTGCCCGTGATGCTCCCGTCCAGGTTGCGCACCGGCAGCGCCTGGGCGCCGTCGGTGGTGACCCGGGTCGCGCCGATGTACTCCTTGGTGTCGATCTTGTCGTAGCGGATCACCGCGTTGGTGTGCGGCGCGTTGATCATGTAGCCGCCGCCGACGTAGATCCCGACGTGATGGATGCTGCGCGGATCGTTCAGGTCCGTCGCGAAGAACACCAGGTCGCCCGGCCGCAGCTGGTCCCGGGAGGGGTGCGGCCCGGCGTACCACTGGTCGTTGGCCACCCGGGGCAGCGTGATTCCCACCGTCTCGAACGCCGCCTGGGTGAGGCCCGAACAGTCGAACCGCCCGTTCTGCGAGGGCAGCCCCTCGCCGCCCCACAGGTACGGCGTGCCCAGCTTCGTCTGCGCGAAGTAGATCGCCCCCGCCGACTGCTGCGACACCTCCACCGGCGCGGTCGGCGCCGTGAAGCTGCGCGCCAGCGCCTTGATGTTCTTCACGTACCCCTGCGTCTCCTTGTACGGGGGCACACCGTTGTACTTCTCCACCGCGTACGGGCCGGCGTTGTACGCGGCCAGCAGGTTGTCCTGACGGTCCCCCGGGACCTTGGCCACGTCCCTGGCCAGCGCGCAGTCGTAGTTCGCCGCGGAGGCGATCGCGTCGGCCGGGTCCCAGATGTCCTTCTTGCCGTCGCCATTCGCGTCGACGCCGTAGATGTCCCAGGTGCCCGGCAGGAACTGGGCCATTCCCAACGCCCCCACACCGGAACGGGCCTGCGGATCGAAGCCGCTTTCCTGGTACAGCTGCGCCGCGAGCATCGGCGGGGAGATCTCCGGACAGAGCGCGCCCCACTTCTGGATCGCCCCCTGGTAGGCCGCCGGCACCGAACCCGCCGACAGCGTCCCGCGATTGGCCGTCTGCTGGGGCGTCCCGCTCGCGGCGTACGTCCCGATCGTCACCAGCCCGACGAACCCGATCCCGACAACTCCCGCCGCAGCGGCGGCCGTACCGGCCTTCCGGAGTACCATCAGCACCATCCCGACGAATCGTCAGTCGAAGTGTTCCGGAAGGCGTTGCTCACCGCAATCATCAGAGATACAAAGAGTGAGCGCTATCCTTCGTACGGTGGACATCCTCGCGTACGTGTCCGATGCCTCACGACCAATCCGCGAGAAGTAGCCAAGTCGACATCAGATCTGGCCAAGAATAGGCACCGACCCTTCGCGCGGGCGGGGTCAGGGCCCTTGAATTTGCCTGATCGGGCGGTGAGATGGAAATGAACCTGAGCAGCGTGCAGAGCATCGCGATCGGCCACCTGGCGGCCGAGGACCCACCAAAGAAGCCGAATATCGACACCATCATCGGCGGGATCGCCCCGGACTGGGGTCCGTTCGCGAGCCTCGGGTCGGAGGCCCGGGTGATGGTCGAGGTCATCATGGCCGTCGCCATCCTCGTCTGCCTCGGCCTCGCCGTCTGGGGCGCCGCCAAGCAGCGGATCGGTGCGACCGCCATGCGGGACAGCTTCGGCGCGGAACAGGGCAAGGGACTGATCATCGCCGGGCTGACCGGCGTGTTCATCATTGGATCACTCGGCACTCTGTTCACCATTGTCTACGGCATGGCGATCTGACGATCGGACAGCGGTAGCCCTGCTGCCGGTCCGAGCCCGGTCCCCGTCCGGACCGCCCGGAGCCCGCCCCGAGTCACCCCGTCCCCACCCTCCGTCCGCGCCCGCCCACGGCCGGAGGGCCCCCGGAGCCGCCCGGCTCCCCGCACCAGGAGGGCCGCCGTGCCGTTGTCCGACGACCAGCCGCACACCCGTACGCGGCTACCGGTCGGCGAACAGCCCTCCTCGCAGCTGAACGGACGTCAGCCGCGACCGCTCCGCACCCTGCTGGCCGTCCTCGTCGTCGTCACGCTGCTCGTCGTCGCGATCTCCATCGCCAACCACGGCAAGCCCGACCCGGGCGGCACCGCCCGCTCCTCCGACCACGCCACCCCCACCGCACCCGCCGGCGCCGGCCCTGCCCCCAGCGGCGACCAGCCCGTCGGCACCACCAGCAACGGCATCCCCAGCGGCTACCCGCACACCGACCAGGGCGCCCAGTCCGCCGCCACCAACTACGCGGTCGCCCTCGGCGGCGCGGACATGTTCCGCGCCGACACCCGCCACACCATCGTCACCACCATCGCCGACCCGGCCGCCCTGCCCACCCTCCAGACCCGCCTGGACCAGGGCTTCGGCGGCGACACCGCCGCCCGCTACGGTCTCGACGCCCAGGGCCACGCCCCGAAGGGCCTCACCTTCGTGAGTCGCACCGTCCCCGTCGGCACCAAGCAGACCGGCTACAACGACGCCGAGGCGAAGATCGAGGTCTGGTGCTCCGGCCTCGCCGGCCTCGCCGGTGAACACTCCGTCCAGCCCGTGACCGCCAACTGGTTCACCATGACGCTCTCGCTCCGCTGGACGGCCGGCGACTGGAAGCTCAGTGACTACGCCCGTAAAGCCGGCCCGGCTCCCATGCCGGCTGACCAGCAGGCAGCCACCGCCGAGGAGATCTCCGGCGCCGTCGAGCAGTTCGGAGGTTTCCGCTATGCGCGTTGAAGGTGTGAGTCGATGGCGGTTGCCCAGCATCGGCAGTGCGGTCGTGATGCTCGGTGCGGTTCAGGTCGCCGTGGTCGGTATGGCTTCCAGGGCTGTGGCCGATCCGAGTCCAAGTGCGTCACCGACCAACAACTGTGACGTCCTGCCGTTGCCGGGCAGTGATGTCTACTGTGCGTCGAAGCCCGGCGGGTCCGTTCCGGGCAGTGGCGCCGTAAGCACCGCCACCGACCCGCTCGGGTCGTTGGCCAAGGGGTGTGCGCAGGCGGCGGCGTGGGTCGTGCGGAAGTTGTCGGGGGCCATCGACGGGACGACGCAGGTGGACTTCACCAATGCGTCGTTCCTGCAGCAGTACGCGGTGGTGTTCGCGGCGTCGACGATCATCACGCTGGTGCTGTGGCTGCTCGCGGTGACGAAGCGGGCGGTGCGCGGGGCGCCGTTGACGACGGCGGTCTCGGAGGCGATCGGGTTCCTGTGGCTGACGGTCGTGGCGTCCGCGTTCACGCCGTTGATCCTCTACACCGTGGTGAGCGCCACGGACGGGCTGACCAAGGCCATCGCGGTCGGGACGAAGTCCGACACCGGGACGTACCTGGGCGGGTTCGCCGACACCCTGGAGAAGGGGGACATGGGTGGCGGGCCGCTGATCCTGATCATCGTGTCGCTGGTGGCGGTGCTCGCGGCGGCGGTGCTCTGGATCGAGCTGCTGATCCGGGCGGCGATGCTGTACGTGGGCGCGCTGCTGGGGACGGCGGTGTACGCGGGGCTGGTGGACAAGCAGCTGTGGAAGCACGTGCGCCGGTGGGCGGGGGTGATGGTGGCGGTGGACCTGGCGAAGCCGATCATCGTGATCATCCTGGGCCTGGCGGGTGCCGTCGCGACCGGTGCGGGGGCGAACGACGACTTCGCCCGGGTGCTGTCCGGCCTGGCGATCCTGTTCCTGTCGATCTTCGCGAGCGCGGCGGTGTACCGCTTCGTGCCGGGCTTCGGCGACGAGATCATGAGCATGCGGCACGCCCGCGCCAGCGCGGTGTCGGCCGGTTCGGCGATGATCAACGGCACCGCGAACCTCATGAAGCAGGGCATCACCACCCACGGCGACCGCGGCCCGCAGGGCGCGGGCGGCGGCGGGGGTGCGGGCGGGGGTTCGGTGGCCCCGGGCATCGCCGCGCACGCGGGCCGCACGCCGGCTCCGCCGCCGCAGGCCGGGCCGCCCCAGCAGGCCTCGGTTCCGATCCGCGACAGCAATCCAGCGAAGGGAGGGTGACGGGTAAGTGAGCAGTGAACCGCTCGGCCATTACGGTGCCCAGTACGCCCAGCCGTACGTGCACCAGCGCCGCACCTACCTGATCGGCAAGGCCCGCCCGAACGCGCCGATCGGCCGCAACCGGGAGACCGGCGAGATCCTGCTGATCATCTTCGGGGCGTTCCTCGGCATGCTCTGGGGCCTGATGATGCCGGTCCTGCCGCTGCGCATCGGCGGCCTGGTCGGCCTGCCCGCGCTGGCCATCGCGGCGGTCTACGTGCCGTACCGCAAGCGGACGTTCTACCGGTGGGCGGAGATCAACCGCACCTACCGGCGGACGGTCCGCAGCGGCCGCGCGGCGTGGCGTTCGGACGTGATGGACGCCGGCACCCGGCTGGACGGCCGGGAGGTGGAGGTCGGTCCGCCGCCGGGGGTGGGGCGGCTGCGCTGGCTGACGGCGCCCTTCGGGCCGGACGAGGTCGGGGTGCTGATGCACCTGGAGCGGCGCACGGTGACGGCCGCGATCGAGATCGAGGGCCCGGGCGTGGGCCTGCGCGACTCGGAGGACCAGGAGGCGCTGGTCGACCGGTTCGGCACGCTGCTGAAGCACGTCGCCAACGGGGACGGCTTCGTGACGCGGCTGCAGATCCTGGCCCGGACGCTGCCGGCCGACCCGGACGCGCACGCCAAGGACGTCGAGCGGCGCGGTGACCGCGACGCGCCGCGCTGGCTGCAGGAGTCGTACGACCAGCTGCAGTCGATGGTGTCGACCTCCTCGGAGCAGCACCGCGCGTACCTGGTGGCCTGCATGCACTACACCCGCGACCTCGCGGCCGAGGCGCACGCGATGGGCCGGACGGCGACCGGCGGGCGGGCCCGGGACGACGAGGGCCTGGCGGCGGTGATGGCGCGCGAGCTGACCGACATCTGCGCCCGGCTCGCGGAGGCGGACATCCGGGTGCGCCAGCCGCTGGGCCAGGCCCGGCTGTCCTCGCTGCTGCACTCGATGTACGACCCGGACCACCCGATCGACCACATCCAGGCGATGTCCCGGCGCAACGCGTGGCCGGCCGAGCTGGACGCGACCCACCCGCAGTACCTGCAGGCGAAGACCCGCGAGTCGACGACCCGGGAGCCGTGGTGCCACGCCACCGCGTGGGTCAAGGAGTGGCCGCTCACCCCCGTGGGTGTCAACTTCCTCGCGCCGCTGCTGGTGCACACCCCGGACGTGATCCGGACGGTCGCCGTGACGATGGACCTGGAGCCGACGGACGTCGCGATCGAGCGGATGCTGACGGAGAAGACCAACGACGAGGCGGAGGCGAGCCGCGCGGCCAAGATGAACCGCACGGTCGACCCGCGCGACCTGGCCCACACCGGCCGGGTGGACCAGCGCGGTGACGACCTGGCCTCCGGCGCGGCCGGGGTCAACCTGGTCGGGTACATCACGGTGTCCTCGCGCAGTCCCGAGGCGCTGGCCCGCGACAAGCGGACCATCCGGGCGTCGGCCGGCAAGAGCTACCTCAAGCTGGAGTGGTGCGACCGCGAGCACCACCGCGCGTTCGTCAACACGCTGCCGTTCGCCACCGGCATCCGCCGCTGAGCCGCCCGCGCGCGTCCGTCCACCGCGGCCCGTCCACCCACTGAGCCCTTCCACCCACCAGGAGGCCGTCCATGGCGCTCGGCAACCTCACCGACGCGTTCACCAGCCTGATGTTCGGCAAGGTGGAGACCACCCGGTTGCCCGTGCGCACCTCGACCGGCCAGGCGCAGGCGGTCTACCTGCCCACCGCGGCGCCGGGGCTGGGCGACTCGGGCGTGATTATCGGGCGCGAGGTGTACAGCGGCAAGGGGTACGTCTACGACCCCTTCCAGCTGTACGGGCAGCAACTGCCGGCGCCGCACTGGCTGGTGCTGGGGGAGTCGGGCAACGGCAAGTCGGCGCTGGAGAAGACGTACGTCCTGCGGCAGTTGAGGTTCCGCGACCGGCAGGTGGTGGTGCTGGACGCGCAGGGCGAGGACGGCGTGGGCGAGTGGAACCTGATCGCCAACGCGCTCGGCATAAAGTCGATCCGCCTGGACCCGATGGCGGCCCGGGACGGCGGGGTGAAGCTCAACCCGCTGGACCCGGCGATCACCCAGACCGGTCAGCTGTCGCTGCTGCGCACCATCATCGAGGTGGCGATGGGGCGCGGCCTGGAGGAGCGGGCGGGCTTCGCGCTGAAGGCCGCGCACGCCCACGTGGTGGCCTCGGTGAAGGACCGCCAGCCGGTCCTGGACGACATCATCGACACGCTGCGCAACCCCGAGCTGTCGTCGGTGGAGTCGCTGGGCGTCGCGGTGGACGAGGTGCAGCGCTGGGGCCTGGACGTGGCGCTGGTGCTGGACCGGCTGGTCGACGGTGACCTGCGCGGCATGTTCGACGGCTCGACCACCGACGGCATCGACCTGGACGCGCCGCTGATCGTCTTCGACCTCTCGCACATCGACCGCAACTCGATCGCGATGCCGATCCTGATGGCGATCGTCGGCGTGTGGCTGGAGCACACCTGGATCAGGCCGGACCGGAAGAAGCGCATCTTCCTGGTCGAGGAGGCCTGGCACATCATCAACAGCCCGTTCGTGGCGCAGCTGTTCCAGCGCCTGCTGAAGTTCGGCCGCCGGCTCGGCCTGTCCTTCGTCGCGGTGGTGCACCACCTGTCGGACGTGGTGGACGGCGCGGCGGCCAAGGAGGCCTCGGCGATCCTGAAGATGGCCTCCACTCGGACGATCTACATGCAGAAGGCCGAGGAGGCGCGGGCCACCGGCCGGGTGCTGGGGTTGCCGCGCTGGGCGGTGGAGATCATTCCGACGCTGTCGCCGGGCATCGCGGTCTGGGACGTCAACGGGAACGTCCAGGTGGTCAAGCACATCATCACCGACTCCGAGCGGCCGCTGGTCTACACCGACCGCGCCATGACGGAGGACGCGGTTGCCGAACGCGAGCGTGCCGAGCGGCAGTTGGCGGCCGAGCCCGGGGTGTGAGCCGGGCGGCCCCGGTGCGGGGGCCGGCACCGATCCGTTCACGACGGTTCGTCGACGAGTCACCCGGTCGTTACGTCAGAAAACCTGACAGCTACGCGCGTTGACCTTAGGCTGCAGTTCGCGCACACCCACATCCATGCGCGCCTGCGCCGGTTCCGCGGCCGGGCGCTCCTAGGCGCAGGGACCTCCTCATGCTCACCCTCAGATCGCGACGCGCGGCGCTCGCCGTGGTCGCCGCGGCCGGACTGCTCGGCTCGGTGGCCGTGCCCGCGGCCGCCCAGGCCGCCGACGCGAACTCCCGGCGGCACAAGACCGTCAACCTCCAGCTGCTGGCGATCAACGACTTCCACGGCAACCTGGAGCCCCCGGCGGGCTCGGCCGGCACGATCCGGGAGATCGACCCGGCGACCGGTCAGCAGGTCAGCACCCCGGCCGGCGGCGTCGAGTACCTGGCGACGGCGCTGCGTCAGGCGCGCGAGGCGGCGGACGACTCGATCACCGTCGCGGCCGGCGACATCGTCGGGGCCAGCCCGCTCACCTCGGCGCTGTTCCACGACGAGCCGACCATCGAGGCGATGGACAAGCTCGGCCTGGACGTCACGTCGGTCGGCAACCACGAGTTCGACCACGGCGCCCAGGAGCTGCTGCGGCTGCAGAACGGCGGCTGCCACCCGGTCGACGGCTGTTACGAGAAGGGCCGCACGTTCCGCGGCGCCAACTTCAACTACCTGTCCGCCAACGTCACCGACGAGAACACCGGCGAGCCGCTGCTGCCGCCGTACTGGGTGACGAAGTCGCAGGGCGTGAAGGTCGGCTTCATCGGCGTCACGCTGGAGGGCACGCCGAACATCGTGACGGCGGCGGGTGTCAAGGGCCTGAAGTTCGGCAACGAGGTCACCACGATCAACAAGTACGCCGCCGAGCTCAAGGCCCAGGGCGTCAACTCGATCGTCGCGCTGATCCACGAGGGCGGCTACCCGGCCGGCAGCGTCTACAACTACGACTGCGGCGCGGCCGGGCAGGGCGTCTCCGGCCCGATCGTCGACATCGCGCGGAACATCGACCCCGCGGTCGGCGCCATCGTCACCGGCCACACCCACAACGCGTACGCGTGCATGATCCCGGACCCGAACGGCGTGCCGCGCTCGGTGACCAGCGCCGCTTCGTTCGGCCGGCTCTTCACCGAGATCGACCTGTTGCTCGACAAGACCACCGGCACCATCGTGCGTCCGTCGGTGAAGGCCGAGAACCACGTCGTGCGGCGCACGCTGCCCAAGGCCGAGGACATGAGCGAGCTGATCGCCCGCTACTCCGAGCTGGCCGCGCCGATCGCCAACCGTCCGGTCGGCTACATCGCCTCGGACATCAACGGCCGCGGCAGCGGCGACCTGGAGAAGCCGCTCGGCGACCTGATCGCGGACGCGCAGCTGGAGGGCCTCGCGCCGGCCGACAAGGGCGGGGCGCAGGTGGCGTTCATGAACCCCGGCGGCATCCGCTCCGACCTGGTTTACAAGGCGGCCGGTAGCGAGGGCGACGGAGTCGTGACGTACGGCAAGGCGTTCACCGTCCAGCCGTTCACCAACATGATGCAGGTCAAGACGCTGACCGGCGCCCAGCTGGTGCAGCTGCTCCAGCAGCAGGTCAGCGGGGGCAACGCCGCCGCGCCGAAGATCCTGCAGGTGTCCAAGAGCCTGAGCTACACCCTGGACATGCGCAGGACCGGGGCCGACCGGGTCGTCGTCGACTCCGTCCGGCTCAACGGCGCGCCGATCGACCCGGCCGCCACGTACCGGGTCGCGGCGAACGAGTTCCTGGCGGCGGGCGGCGACGGCTTCCCGGCGCTGGGCGCCGGCACCGACAAGCTCGTCGGCGCCTCGGACCTGGACGTCTTCGTGGCCTACCTGGGTGCCCACAGCTCGGCGTCCGCGCCGCTGAAGGCTCCGGCGCAGGACCGGATCAAGGTCATCGGCCCGGGCGTCGACGTCGACTGACCGTGAGCCGGACGGGGACGGGCGGGGCGCTGTCGGGGCGCCCCGCCCGTCCTTCTTCCTGTCCGGGGGCTACTCCGCGGTGGGGCCGCCGGGCAGGCGGACGGTGGCCAGGGCGCCCGGCCCGCCGTCCCCGGCCGGGCCGAGCGAGACCTCGCCGCCGGCGTCCCTGACGCTCTGCGCGACGATCGACAGCCCGAGGCCGGAGCCCGGGAGCTGGCGGGAGGAGGGGGAGCGCCAGAAGCGGTCGAAGACGTACTGCAGCTCGTCGGCCGGGATGCCGGGGCCGTGGTCGCGGACGGTCAGCACGCCCTGCCGGAGCCGGACTTCGATCGTGCCGCCGGGCGGGCTGTACTTGACCGCGTTGTCCAGCAGGTTGATCACGGCCCGTTCGAGGGCGAAGGCGTCGCCGTGGACGAACCAGGGCTCGGCCGCGGTGTCGAAGACCAGCCCGGGGCCGCGCAACTTGGCCCGCTCGACGGCCCGTTGGGCGATCTCGTGCAGGGCGACCACGGTGAGGTTCGGTCCCGGCTTCGGCGAGTCGGGGCGGGAGAGCTGGAGCAGGTCCTGGATGAGGACGGTCAGCTCCTGCATCTGGGCCTTCATGTTGCCCAGCAGTTTGGTCTTCGTGGCGGGCGGGAGCGGGCGGCCCGTGTCGTCGCTGCGGATCAGCAGGTCCACGTTGGTGCGCAGCGACGTGAGGGGTGTGCGGAGCTCGTGCCCGGCGTCCGCTATCAGCCGGGTCTGCCGCTCGCGGGAGTTGGCGAGGGCGGTGCTCATGGAGTTGAACGAGGTGGAGAGGCGGGCGATCTCGTCGTCGCCGTGGACCGGGATGGTGGTGCCGACCTCCTCGGTGCGGGCGATGTGCTCGACGGCGTCGGTGAGCTGGTGGACCGGCTTGAGCGAGGAGCGGGCGACGATCCGGCCGGCGACGGCGGCGAGGAGGATGCCGCCGACGGAGACGGCGCCGAGCAGGAGGGCGAGGCCCTGGAGGGACTCCTCGACGGACTGGGTCGGGCTGGCCACCATCAGCAGGGCGGGCTGCGGTCCGAAGTGGGTCAGCGAGACGCGGACGAGGGCGGGGGTGCCGTCGGTGAAGTGGCCGTCCCGGATGACCGACTGGCCGGGCCGCAGCTGGAACACCGCCGAGTCGCTCGGCCTGAGCACGATCGCCTTGGTCGCGGCCGGGGGCAGGCAGACCGCCGTCGGGTCCTTGACGACGTACTGGGTGTCCCGGGCGACGGAGGTGCCGTTCTCCGGGGCGACGCTCCGCGGCTGCGCCTGCAGGGCCGCCTGCGGGGTCTCGTAGCAGGGCAGGCTCTGGCCCCGGGGCGGCAGCGGGAGCGGCGCGCTCGCGAGGTCCGTCCGCACCTGGCCGTAGAGCTGCTTCTCGACGATGAACCAGCACGCCAGCGCCGACAGCGCGATGGCCACCGCCACCGCGGCCGCGCTCAGGAAGGTGAGGCGGCTGCGCAGCGAGCGGGAGCGGAACCAGTGCACGAGGCGCTGGATCCGGGACGGGCGCGGGGGCGCGAGGGGCGGGGGAGGGACGCGCGCGCCCCTGGCTCGCACGTTCACGCGCCGGCGCCGGCCGCGGGGCGCAGGGCGTAGCCGACGCCGCGTACGGTCTGGATGATCCTCGGCATGCCGCCCTGCTCGGTCTTGCGGCGCAGGTACATGACGTAGACGTCCAGGGAGTTGGAGGAGGGCTCGAAGTCGAAGCCCCAGACCGCCTTGAGGATCTGCTCGCGGGTGAGGACCTGCCGGGGGTGGGACAGGAACATCTCCAGGAGCATGAACTCGGTGCGAGTCAGCTCGACGGACCGGCCGGCCCGGGTGACCTCGCGGGTGGCGGTGTTCATCCGCAGGTCGCCGAAGGCCAGCACCTCGCTCTCGTCCTCGGCCGCCGCCCGGGCCGCGGCCTCGGTGGCGAGGGCGTTGCGGCGCAGCAGGGCGCGGACCCTGGCGAGGAGCTCGTCGAGCTCGAAGGGCTTGGCGAGGTAGTCGTCGGCGCCGACGTCCAGCCCGGTGACGCGGTCGCCGACGGCGTCCCTGGCGGTGAGCATCAGCACCGGGACGGTGTCGCCGCGCGAGCGCATCCGGCGGACGGCGGTGAGGCCGTCCATCCGGGGCATCATGATGTCCAGCAGGACGAGGTCGGGCCGGTCGCGTTCGACGGATTCGAGTGCCTCGTAGCCGTCGGTGGCGGTGGCGACCTCGTATCCCTCGAAGGCGAGGCTGCTCTCCAGGGCGTCCCGGAGTGCGGGTTCGTCGTCGACCACGAGGAGCCTGGCCGAGGTGTGGCCGGACTCGGCGGAGGTGCGGTCGTCGGCGGACGGGGTCATGGGCCGTTGCCCTTTCTCGTCGTGTGGGGGACCTGCTCGGAGTAATTGTCCGTCTTACACGTTCTGGCCCGCCTGCAGTTTCGGCAGGACCTGCTTGATGTCGTTGATCGGGATGGCGAAGCCGAGGCCGACGCTGCCGGCCGAGCTGCTGCCGCCGCCCGCGGTGGAGCCGGTGCCGCTGGGCGAGTACATGGCCGAGTTGATGCCGATGACCTGGCCGTTCGCGTTGATCAGCGGGCCGCCGGAGTTGCCGGGGTTGAGGGCGGCGTCGGTCTGGAAGGCCTTGTAGGTGGTGGTGCCGCTGCCGCTCGGCTGCTGCTGCGAGCCGCGCAGGCCGGGCATGAACGGGAAGCCGTAGCCGCCGTTGCCACCAGTGGAGCCCTCGTCGACCTGGACGGTGACCTCGCGGTTCTCGGCGCTGATGATGCCCGAGGTGACGGTGCCGGTGAGGCCGTCCGGGTTGCCGATGGCGACGACCGGGTCGCCGACGGCGACGGCGGAGGAGTCGCCGAGGGTGGCCGGGGTGAGGTTCCTGGCGCCGCTCGCGGTGATCACCGCGACGTCCAGGGACTTGTCGGTGCCGGTGACGGTGGCCTGCGCGGTCGAGCCGTCCTTGAAGGTCACGGTGATCTGGCCGCCGCTGTCGACCGCGCCGGAGATCACGTGGAAGTTGGTGAGGATCTGCCCGTTCCTGTCGAGGACCACGCCGGTGCCGGTGGCGGTGCCGCCCGGCGCCTTGACGGTGATCTGGACGACGCTCGGCGAGACGGCGGCCGCGATGGCGGCGACGTCGGCGCTGCCGTCGGAGCGGGCGGAGACCGGGCTGGCGATGGTGGTGCCGCGGGTGTCGGAGGTGCGCTCCTGGGAGGCGATGACCCCGCCGGTGACCCCGCCGAGGACGGCGGCGATCGCGGCGACGGCGGTGACCAGGACCAGCCGTCCGCGCAGCATCCCACGCCGGGCCCGGGCGCCGTGGCTCCGGGGCCCTTCCGGCCCCTCGGGGCTGCCGGGCCGGCCGGCGGACGGCGGGGTGGGGGGCAGGGGCGGCGGCGGGAGCGGGGTGTCGAAGCCGCCGCCGGAGTGGTCCTCGCGGTAGCCGTACGCGGGGGCGTCGGCGCCGGTGCCGACGGTGTCGTCCGTGCTGCTGCCGAGGACGGTGCCCTCGATGACGCGGTGCTCGTGCGGCGCGTGCGGTTGCGCGGACGGCTGCTCGCCGTGCTGCGTGCCGTGCTGCTCGCCGTACTGTCCGGTCCACCCGTACTGCTGCTCGCTGCGCTGCTGATCGCTCATGCCGAACAACGTCCGCCCGGCGGATGAGGATCGGATGAAAGCGGTCTCAGAAGGGTCCGAGAAGCCCGTTGACTTCTCATAAAGCCTGGTCAGGCGGCGCGGATGGGAGCCGGTGGCGGAATCGACTACTCCGCTTCCGTGGAGGTGGCCGGGGCGCCCGGTGCCGCTCCGTCGCAGCCGCAGGAACGCCGGACCACCAGGCGGGACGGGAACTTGCGGACCCGCTCGGTGTCCGAACCGGGCACCATCAGCGAGTCGTCCAGGACCAGGTCGACGGCGGCGCGCGCCATCGCGTCCCGGTCGGAGGCGACGGTCGTCAGCGGCGGGTCGGCGAGGGCGGCCTCGGGGACGTCGTCGAAGCCGGCCACCGCGAGGTCCTCCGGGACCTTCAGGCCGACCTCGCGGGCGGCCCGGAGCACGCCGATCGCCTGGTCGTCGGTGGAGCAGAAGATCGCCGGCGGCCGGTCGGCCGAGCGCAGCACGCCGAGCGCGACCTCGTACGCGCCGTAGCGGTGGAACGGCGCGTCGATCAGGTGCGGTTCGGTGGGCAGGCCGTGCGCGTCCATGGCCCGCTGCCAGCCCTCGACGTGGTCGATGACCGGGTCGCCGGGCGCGGGGGAGTCGACCGGGCCGCCGAAGCAGGCCACGTACGGGTGCCCGTGCACCTCCAGCAGGTGGCGCACGACGGCCTCGGCACCGCCCACGTCGTCGGTGACCACCGCGACGTCGTCGATCGCCTCGGGGCGGCGGTGCAGCAGCACCACCTTCGCGCCCTCCATCGCGGCGAACTCCTCGGCGGCGCGCTGCGACGGGCCCTGGCTGACCAGGATCAGCCCGGAGACGCGCATGCCGAGGAAGGCGCGGACGTAGTGCACCTCGCGGTCGTCCACGTAGTCGGAGTTGCCGATCAGCACGAGCTTGCCGCGCTCGGAGGCGGCCCGTTCCACGGCGTGCGCCATCTCGGCGAAGAACGGCTGGCGGGCGTCCGGGACGACCATGCCGATCAGGTTGGTGCGGCGGGAGGCCATCGCCTGGGCGACGCTGTTCGGCCGGTAGCCGAGCTGCTCGATCGCCGCGAGGACCTTCTCCTTGGTGGCGGGCGCGACCGGGCGCGGCCCGTTGTTGATCACGTAGCTGACGACCGCGGTCGAGGTACCAGCCAGTCGGGCTACATCGTCGCGCGTCACTTTGGCCACGCGTCGAGTCTACGCGTGTGGCGCCGGCGTCGGCAGTGGGACCTGGGGCTTCCGGCAGGTGGACGGGAGGCTGCGCGGGGGCGAACCGGACATGCCGGGCGGGATCACCCCCGCCCGGCGCGCGTCATGCCTCCAGGGGCGCTGCGGGGCGCGGGGCGAGCTCCGGGCGCTCCCCCTTCTCGGGCTTCTCCGGGACGACGAAGCGGTAGCCGACGTTGCGCACGGTGCCGATCAGCTGCTCGTGCTCGACGCCGAGCTTGGCGCGCAGGCGCCGGACGTGCACGTCCACCGTCCGGGTGCCGCCGAAGTAGTCGTAGCCCCAGACCTCCTGCAGCAGCTGCGCCCGGGTGAAGACCCGGCCGGGGTGCTGGGCGAGGTACTTGAGCAGCTCGAACTCCTTGAAGGTCAGGTCGAGCGCGCGGCCCTTGAGCTTCGCGGAGTAGGTGGCCTCGTCGACCGAGAGGTCGCCGTTGCGGATCTCCATCGGGCTGTCGTCGGCGACGACCTGGAGCCGGCCGAGCGCGAGCCGCAGCCGGGCCTCGACCTCGGCCGGGCCCGCGGTGTCCAGCAGGACGTCGTCGATGCCCCACTCGGCGGTCACGGCCGCCAGGCCGCCCTCGGTGACCACGAGGATCAGCGGGGAGCCGATGCCGGTGGAGCGCAGCAGCTGGCACAGGCTGCGGATCTGCGGCAGGTCCCGGCGGCCGTCGACCAGGATGACGTCGGCGCTGGGGGTGTCCACCAGGGCGGAGCCCTCGGCGGGCGCCACCCGGACGTTGTGCAGCAGCAGGCCGAGCGCCGGCAGCACCTCCGCGGAGGGCTGCAGTGCGTTGGTGAGGAGGAGGAGAGAACTCATACCCGGTGGTCCCCTTTCCGGGTCGTCGCGGTCGCTTCACGGCTGCCGCCACAGCCGGATGGCGCACGTGCTGAGGGTTGGGGGAGGGGTTCGGACGCCCGGAGCACACCGGAGGACAGGCCGGCGTGCACGGCGCGACGGCGCACGGGCCGGGGGTCCCGCAACCCCTGGCGCACCGTTTCTGCCCTGCTCATCCCGCGAACCCTCCGGTCGTGGTCCCGCTCCGGGCGGCGGCCCGGCACCGGGGTGGCGTCACCCCGGCCGGACGGGGCACGTCGTCGTGCCGCGAGAGGCGGGGCGGTTCCCGCGCACCGCCGGGGGTGGGCCGACGATTCGCAAGAACGTCCGTACTGGCGTCCTGAAAGCACAAAAGGACCCGGGGGCGACTCTGCCCGGATCCCTCTTGGAGGTCGAGAATAGCCGACCGGCCCCCGCACCGGGAGGGCTCGAATCCGGCGGTTCGCCCAATCCGGGCGCGCGCCGGGTGAGCCTGGTCACGGCTTCGAGCGGCGCTCGCGGTCCGTCCGGCCAGGGCGATTGCCGGTCGCGGCGGCGGACACGCCATCATGGGACGCACATCGGCGGCACCGCGCACGTCCACCTTTCGGGTGGTCGGACGGCCGCCCCGGTGGCGAGCCGGACCGGGCCACCGGACCGGGCGAGGACGACGAGAAGGGGTTGCCATGGGCGCGACCACCGAGCCCGCGAGCGGCGCCCGGGTGCGCGGGACGATCCGCTACTGGGCGGCCGCGAAGTCCGAGGCCGGACTGGCCGAGGAGCCGTACGAGGCGGCGACCCTGGCCGAGGCGCTGGCGGCCGCCAAGGAGCGGCACGCCGACCGGCCGAAGCTCGTGCTGCTCCTCGGGCACTGCTCCTACCTGGTGGACGGCGCCCAGGTGGGCGGCCGGGACCACGCGACCGTCGAACTCACCGAAGGCGGAACGGTCGAGGTACTGCCGCCGTTCGCGGGAGGCTGAGCGGCGTGACGGACACGAACGACGCGAACAACGGCGGCTACGGCGGCTGGCAGCAGCCGTACCAGGGCCACCCGCAGCAGCCGCATCCCCAACAGCCGCATCCCCAACAGCCGCATTCTCAGCAGCCGCACCCGCAGCACGGGTACCAGCAGCAGTACGGCCACCCGGGGTACGGGCAGCCGGTGCAGCCGCCGATGGACGACGCGGCGACGGCCCTGCTGCCGCCCGTCCCGCCGATGGACGACGCCGCGGCCACGACGCTGCTCCCGCCCGTCCCCGCGATGGACGACGCGGCGACGACGCTGCTGCCCCCGGTGCCGCCGATGCACGACGCCGCGGCCACGACGCTGCTCCCGCCGGTGGTCGTCTCCGGCGCCATGCCCGTCGCGCCGCCGCAGCCCCAGCCCCTGGCGCAGCCGTATCCGCAGCCCCAGCCGCAGCCCCAGCCGCAGGCTCGGCCACAGGCCCGGCCACAGGCCCGGCCCCGGCACGCCGCGCCCGCTCCGGTTCCCACGCCCCAGGCACCGGCCCAGGCACCGGGCCTCGACCAGCCGACCATGACGCTCAAGCGGCCCACGGGCTCCGCCACCCCCATGGCGCCCACGGCACCCATGGCCCCCGGGGCGCCCGGCATGGCGCCGTACCCGGCCGTCCCGCCGCAGCCCGGGATGCCGGGGATGCCCGCGATGCCGACGGCGCCCGCCGCCGCGCCGACCGGGCCCGCCGCGCCGAGTGCCCACCGCACCGGTTCGCCGATCATCGAGCCGGGCATCCAGCCCGCGCTGATCACCGCGGGCGTCGCCGCCCTGCTGGCCGGCGGCGCCGCGCTGGGGCAGGTGGCGCTGGCCCTCGTGGTCGCGCTGCTCCAGGTGCTGACGGCGGCCGGCTGGTTCCGCCTGAACGGGATGTGGCCGGCCCGGCAGGGCATCGCCCTGGCCGCGCTGGCCGGGTTCACGGCCGACGCGGCGGTGCTGCTGGCGAGCGAGGACGGCGGCATCGCGGCCGTCGTCGGCACCCTCGGCGGGTTCTTCCTGCTGGTCCTGGTGCTGCAGACGTTCCGCCCTTCGGACCCGAAGGAGCGGTTCTACGCGCTGACCGTGCTCGGCTCGGCCACCGTGGTGACGGCGCTCTGCACGGCGCTGCTGGTGGCCGGCTGGGTGCCGGCCGGGGTCGGCGCGGTCGCGCTGGCGACCCTGCTGGCCGCGGCGCCGCTGCCCGGGCCGAAGGTGCTGGGCCCGGTGCTGGGTCTGGTGGCCGCGGTGGTGCTGGGCCTGCTGGTGGGCGCGCCGCTCGCGCTCGGCGCCCTGGCGGGCGTGGGCGCGCTGGTGGGCCGCCGGGTCGCGTCGTACGACTGGCCGTCCCGGTTCGTGCACATGACGGCGGGCGTGGCGCTGCCGCTGGCCGTGGCCGCGCCGCTGATCTGGCTGGCGACCGGGCTCCTGGCCTGACCCGGCGCCCCCGTACGACGTCCGGCCCCGGAACCAGGTTCCGGGGCCGGACGTCGTACGGTCGTGCGGAGGCCCCGTTGCGGGCCGCCGCCGTGAGGCGGCGAACGACGGCGACCGGCGACGACGGGGGAGTGCGATGCGCGGATGGCTGAAGGCGACGATAGGCCTGGTGGTGCTCTCCGGGCTGCTGCTGGGCGCCGACCGGATCGCGGTCGGGGTGGCCGAGGACGAGGCCGCCGACCGGATGGTGAGCAGCGGCCGGATGAGCCAGCGCCCGGACGTCTCGATCGGGGGCTTCCCGTTCCTCACCCAGGTGCTGTCCAAGAAGCTGGACGACGTCCGTATCTCGGCCGACAACCTGATGATCAACGACGGCGGCCACCAGGTGGCGCTGCACGGGTTCAAGGCCCGGCTGTCGGGCGTCCGGGTGAGTGACAGCCTCAACTCCGCGACCGTGGACAGCGGCACCGGCAGCGGTCTGATCACCTACGCGGACCTCGCCCAGCTGCTGCCGCCGGCCGCCCAGCTGATGCCTGGCGGCGGCAAGCTCCCGGTGGGCTCGAACACCCGGCTGAGCCTGTCCTACGGCGGTCCCGGCAAGGTCAAGGCGTCGCTCGGCCCGCTGCCGGTGGGCACCGGCTCGGTGCACAGCGAGGGGAACACCGTCACCGCGGACGGCTTCCAGCTCAGCGGGCTGGCCGGGATGTTCGCCGGGGCGACCGGCCAGAAGATCGACCCGGTGAGCTTCACCCTCGACTCGCTGCCGGCCGGGCTGAAGCTGGCCGACAAGGACGGCGTGACGCCGACCGAGGACGGCCTGCAGCTGAACTTCGACGGTCGGGGCGTCAAGCTCCTCGGCTGACCACTCACCCGATCGGCCGACCCGGTCGGCTTCGTTCCGCTCCGCGAGACGCGCTGTCCAGCGCCGACCGCGGAGCGGTGTCGTTTCCGGCCCCGGAGGGCCGCCGTGGCGCCGCTGCCCGCTGCCCGGCGGGCTGCGGAGGGTCAAATCTCGACATTCGGTCGATCTGGTCTCGGTATCCGATACGCTGATGACAGCGGGCCGTCGGTGTCCCTAGCATCGTCGACATGAAGCGACAGACGGATCTCACGAAGCGGCGGGCGGTCGACCTGTGCCGCGTGGCCGCCTGTCTGTGTCGAATGCGCTAACTCGGCATCCCGGCAGGGCAGTTGCTGCCCGCCGCCGATCCTCCGGCGATTCCGTCCGGCCACTTCGGCCGACCTCCGCCGACGCACACCGCGATTCCCCGCCCGGCCGTCCCGGACACCCTCCTCCGTCCCATCATTCGGACGGACTTTCGGACCGGAGCAGGCCGAGCGTCCCGCAGCACCCCGCTGAGCAGCACCTTCCGCCAACCGCCCCCGGATGGAGAACACCACCATGAGCCGCAGCGACGTCCTGGTCGACGCCGACTGGGTCCAGGCCCGCCTGGACGACCCGAAGGTCGTCATCGTCGAGGTCGACGAGGACACCTCCGCGTACGACAAGAACCACATCCGCAACGCCGTCCGGATCGACTGGAAGAAGGACCTCCAGGACCCGGTCCGCCGCGACTTCATCGACCAGGCCGGCTTCGAGGCGCTGCTCAGCGCCAAGGGCATCGCCAACGACGACACCGTCGTCCTGTACGGCGGCAACAACAACTGGTTCGCCTCGTACGCCTACTGGTACTTCAAGCTGTACGGCCACGGCGACGTCCGCCTGCTGGACGGCGGCCGCAAGAAGTGGGAGCTGGACTCCCGCGACCTCGTCTCCGAGGTGCCGGCCCGCGCCGCGACCGAGTACACGGCGCAGGCCGCCGACTCGTCGATCCGCGCCTTCCGCGACGACGTGATCGCCGCCATCGGCACCCTCAACCTGGTCGACGTGCGCTCGCCCGACGAGTTCTCCGGCAAGCTGCTCGCCCCGGCCCACCTCCCGCAGGAGCAGTCGCAGCGCCCCGGCCACGTGCCGAGCGCCCGCAACATCCCGTGGGCCAAGAACGCCAACGACGACGGCACCTTCAAGAGCGACGACGAGCTCAAGGCCCTGTACGAGGCCGAGGGCATCGACCTGGCGAAGGACACCATCGCCTACTGCCGCATCGGCGAGCGCTCCGCGCTCACCTGGTTCGTCCTGCACGAGCTGCTCGGCCAGGAGAACGTGAAGAACTACGACGGCTCGTGGACCGAGTACGGCAGCCTCGTCGGCGTGCCGATCGAGCTCGGCAGCAACTGAGCCCCCGGCTCGACCCGTAAGTCAGAAGGAGACAGACATGTGCGGTGCGAAGGCCGGCGGCCCGGACCTGGCAGGAGTTGACGTGGCGAACGAGACGATCATCCAGGGTTCGGTGACCCGCGACGGTGAGCCGGTCAACGGCTACGTCCGGCTGCTGGACGAGGGCGGAGAGTTCACGGCCGAGGTGCCCACCTCGGCGACCGGCCAGTTCCGGTTCTTCGCCCGCCCGGGCAAGTGGACCCTGCGCGCGCTGGTGCCGGGGCAGACCGTGGACCGTCAGGTGGTGGCCTCCCAGGGCACCGCCGTCGAGGTCGCGATCGCGGTCTGATTCCCGCCCCGCGGAAGGCGGCGGAAGGCGAAACGACGAGGGCCCTGCCACGGCGGGGCCCTCGGTCGTACCGTGGAGACGTGCAGGCAAGCCGGCGACGCCGCTACTACTTCGCCATGATGGGCGGGTGCCTCGGCATGTTCGTCCTGGCCTGGGGCGTGGTGCGGTTCTTCTCGGTGCCCGCCGCGATCGCGCTGTGCGTGGTCGCGGCGGTCATCCCGCCGGCCGCGGCGGTGTTCGCCAACAAGCGCGACCCCGACGACGACTGGTGGAACGACCCCCGCTGGGACGACCCGAAGTGGGACGAGCCCGGCCACGACCGGGACCACCCCGACCACGAGCGGCGGGACTCCTAGCCCCGCTGCCCGGCTAGTACACGAGCGCCTGCACGCCGTCGCTCATGATCTCGCTGACGAAGACCTGCGCGCCCGCGATCCGGACGCCGTCGACGGTGTCCTTCTGCTCGATCCCGCGGCGCACCGCGCACTGGGTGCACAGCGTCACCGTGCCGCCCGCCATGATCGACTCCAGCAGGTCGGGCAGCGGCGCCGAGTGCGGCAGCTCGAACTCCGCCGCCCGCCCCGGCAGGGCGAACCAGGAGGACTCCCCGGTCAGCCAGAGCGAGACCTCGATGCCGCTGGCGACGGCCACGGCCGCCACCGTGAACGCCTGCGAGCACCGCTCCGGGGCGTCGGAGCCGGCAGTGACCTTGATGACGAGCTTCTTCGACATGGCGCCACCTTAGAGCGCCCGGAACGTCCGGTTCCCGGAATCCCCGGATCGCGCGGGGAAACCTTCGGCGGCGCGCGGAAGTCGCCGCGCGGAGGGCGCCGGCGCGGCGGCGGAAACGCGACGTGGTGGGGCTCACCGCGACCGGCCGATACCCGGCGGATAGAGTGAGCGCCAGCAAAATCCACCACACTGTCGCCGCCTGGGAGCCCCCCGTGTCCGGTCTGGAAATGTTCTTCGACGGTCTGCTGGCCCTCATGGCCGTGCTGATCACCTGGTTCGCCATCTTCTCGGTGATGAAGCTGTACCAGGGCCAGCGCTGAGCCTGCCGTACGGTTGAAGCAGCCCCACACCGACGACAGCGACCAGGAACATGATCGAGATCCCCTCTGACCTCCACAAGGACGTCGTCCCGCTCGCCTTCCTCCTCGGCACCTGGGAGGGCGCGGGAGTCTATGACTTCCCGGGCACGGAGAAGTGCAACTTCGGCCAGGAGATCGTGATCCGGCACGACGGCCGCCCCTTCCTGGAGTTCCGCTCCCGCACCTGGGTGCTGAACGAGGAGGGCGAGAAGGTCCGCCCGCTGGAGAACGAGCACGCGTTCTGGCGCATCACCAGCAACCACGACGGCACCTCGGGTGCGCGCGGGATCGAGATCTCCTCCGTCCGTGACGACGGCACCGTCGAGATCTGGTACGGCGAGCTGGCCGACGGCAAGCCGCAGGTCGACGTCTCGACCGACGCGGTCGCCCGGATCGAGGGCTCCCCGGAGTACTCGGGCGGCAAGCGGCTCTACGGCTTCGTCAACGCCGAGCTGCTCTGGGTCGGCGAGAAGGCCGCCCCGAGCGTGCCGCTGCGGCCGTACATGTCCGCGCAGCTCAAGAAGGTGCTCAGCCCGGCGCAGCTGATCAAGGACATCAACGACCTGCCGGACGACGGCATCGCCTTCTTCAAGTAGGCCTCCAGCAGGCCTCCGGCAGGCACCGCGCGGGTGGTCACCACCCGCGCACGACGTAGGGACCGGCCCGCGGCCGGTCCCTACACTTGTTCCAAGGACCCCCGACCGTGGCAGGGACAGCATCGTGGCGGACACCGGCACCACCGACTGGCAGCTCTCCGGAGACTGGAAGGCCGACCTGCGGGAACGCGGCTACCGGCTGACGCCCCAGCGCCAGCTCGTCCTGGAGGCCGTCGACACGCTCGACCACGCCACCCCGGACGAGATCCTGAGCCACGTGCGGCGGACCGCGAGCGGCATCAACATCTCCACCATCTACCGGACGCTGGAGCTGCTGGAGGAGCTCGGCCTGGTCTCGCACGCCCACCTGGGCCACGGCGCCCCGACGTACCACCTGGCCGGGCGCCACCACCACCTGCACCTGGTCTGCCGGGACTGCGACGAGGTCACCGAGACGGACACCGAGATCGCCGAGCCGCTGATCGAGAGCCTGCGCGCGCGCCACGGGTTCGACACCGACCTCAAGCACTTCGCCATCTTCGGGCGCTGCGCCGACTGCACCGCCAAGCTCGCGGACGGCCAGTCGTAAGCTGACCGGTATGACCGGTGTGAAGAGCCCGCTGCTTGCCCTGCCCGGAGCCGTCCCCGCCGAGGGGGCCGACGAGGGCGTCGCCGCCCACTACGGCGACATCTTCCGGGAGCAACGCCACCTCGCGCAGGGCGACGGCTTCGTGGACCTCTCGCACCGCGGCGTGGTCACCGTCACCGGCGCGGACCGGCTGTCCTGGCTGCACCTGCTGCTCACCCAGCACGTCAGCGCGCTGCCGCCGCAGGAGGCCACCGAGGCGCTGGTGCTCTCCCCGAACGGGCACGTCGAGCACGCGCTCTACCTCGTCGACGACGGCACCACCACGTGGGCGCACGTCGAGCCGGGCACCCAGGGCGACTTGGTCGCCTACCTGGAGAGCATGAAGTTCTTCTACCGGGTCGAGGTCGCCGACGCGACCGCCGACTACGCGGTCGTGCACCTGCCGGCGGGTTCCGGCAGCTCCGTCGAGGGGGCCGCCGCCGTGCGCGAACTCCCCTACGGGCGCGATCTGTTCGTGCCGCGCGCCGAGCTGGAGAAGCTCACCGCCGGGTACGGGCCCGCGGCCGGCGTGTGGGCGTACGAGGCGCTGCGGATCGAGGGCCACCGGCCGCGGCTCGGCTTCGAGACCGACCACCGGACCATCCCGCACGAGGTGGACTGGCTGCGCACCGCCGTCCACCTGCAGAAGGGCTGCTACCGCGGGCAGGAGACCGTCGCCCGGGTGCACAATCTGGGCCGCCCGCCGCGCCGGCTGGTCTTCCTGCACCTGGACGGCACCGAGGAGACGCTGCCCCCGCACGGCACCGAGGTGCGGCTCGCGTCCGACCCGGACGGGCGGGCGCTCGGCTTCGTCACGTCCTCGGCGCGCCACCACGAGCTGGGGCCGATCGCGCTGGCGATCGTCAAGCGGAACGTGCCGGTGGACGCGGTGCTGCTGGCCGGGACGGTGCCGGGCACGCAGGACGTGATCGTCCCGCAGTAGCCCCCCGGGCCGCCGCGGCCGGGCTCAGACCTCGACGATGACGGTGAACGGGCCGTCGTTCACCAGCGCCACCTGCATGTCGGCGCCGAACCGGCCCGTCTCCACCTTGGCGCCGAGCGCCCGCAGCTGGGCGACGACCTCGTCCACCAGCGGCTCGGCGACCGGGCCGGGGGCGGCGGCGTTCCAGGTGGGGCGGCGGCCCTTGCGGGCGTCGCCGTAGAGGGTGAACTGGCTGATCACCAGGAGCGGGGCGGCGAGGTCGGAGCAGGACTGCTCGACGCCGTCCCCGTCGGCCGGCAGCAGGCGCAGCGTCCACAGCTTGCGGGCCAGCTGGGCGGCCTTGGCGGCTGTGTCGTCGTGGGTGACGCCGACCAGGGCGCAGAGCCCGGGCCCCTCGATCGCGCCGACGGTTTCTCCGGCCACCGTCACCCTGGCTTCGCTCACCCGTTGCACCACTGCTCGCATGCGGCCATTGTGCCGGAGCCGAACGGGGTCACCCAGGAGGGGGGATCCGTACGCACCGGGGGAGGCGTGTGAGGCGGTGGCGCGCGCCGGGTTGCGCACGCCTGCGCTGGGTCGGGCGCCGTTCTTCCTGGGCAAAGACCTCGTCATATCAGCCACCCCCGTTCGCCAGGGGGCCGTTCGGGTGCACGGGCGGTGCGCGCGCGCCGGGCGGGGTGGCACGCTGGGGCACCGTACATACGGCCCGGGGCGCCAGGAGGTCCGCCGCCCCGGGTCCGGGTTCGGCCGGGCGGTCGAGCCGGTAGGTCAGGCGTTCTGGCGGTGTCGCCCCGGCGGGTGGTGTCCGCCGGGGACCGGAACCTTTCGGGGGTGTCCGGGCGTGCCAACGGACGTGACGCGCACGGTCCGTCGGGGGACGGGCCGGACGGCGGCAGGGACGGGGTGCCGCGAGCGGGCGGGAACGGACGACGGCAGGTGGTTGGGTGATGGACGCGAGCAGCGCGCAGGACCGGTCCGGGCGGGCGACCGGGGACGACGAGCCCGACCTGGAGCGGCTGGGCCTGGACCAGCTGCGGATCCTGCGCCGGGAGACCCTGGAACAGGAGGCCGACCTCTCCTACCTGCGGCGGCTGCTGCACGGCCGGATGGACATCCTGCGCGCCGAGCTGGACCGCCGCCCGGGCGGCCGCTCGCGCGCGGCGGGGGCGGGCGGCGCCGAGGGGCCGTCCGGCGACCTGCTGGACCGGCTGCCGGCCATCCTCACCGACGCGCCCTCCACCGTGCGGCGCTCGGCCCGGCACGTCACGCTCGGGCCGCCGCGCGGCCACGAGTCGCAGCTGGAGGCGGACGCGCTGATGGGCGACGTCCAGCTCGCCGACCTCGCCGCGCACCCGGCCGCGGAACTGCTCGCCGCGCTGGACCGGCTGCGGGCGCACGAGCAGGAGGTCTCCGGACGGCGGCAGCGGCTGCTGCGCACCGCGGACGGTTGCAACGCCGAGATCACCCGCAGGTACCGTGATGGGGAAGCACGGGTCGACGACCTGCTCGCGGGCGGCCCCCTCTGACCGGGTGAGGCACCATGGGCGGGTGGGGCCCGGCTCGCCCCCGGTCCACCCCTGCCCCGGAAGGCTCCGCCATGCCCCAGTCCGCCACCCCGACTGTTCTTGCCGAGGTCATACGCTCGGGCTTCACCGAGGGGCGGCACCACGGCTCGCTGGTGCTGCTCGCCGCCGACGGCTCGGTCGAGTTCGCGCTCGGCGACCCCGGCGCGCCGGTCTTCCCCCGGTCGACCGCCAAGCCGTTCCAGGCGGTGGCCACGCTGCGGGCCGGGCTGGAGATCGAGGGCGAGCTGCTGGCGCTGGCGGCCTCCAGCCACTCTGGAGAAACGTTTCACCGCGCTGGTGTCCGGACCATCCTGGCCTCCGCCGGACTGGACGAGTCCGCCCTGCGCACCCCGGCCGACCTGCCGCTCGACGAGACCGAGGCCGAGCTGCTGCTGCGCTCCGGCGGCGAGCGCGCCCCGATCCTGATGGACTGCTCCGGCAAGCACGCCGGCTGGCTGGCCGCGTGCGTCGCCAACGGCTGGGACACCGAGGGCTACCTCGACCCGGCCCACCCGATCCAGCTGCTGGCCCGCGAGGCCCTGGAGGAGGCCACCGGCGAGGGCGTCGCCCACGCCGGCGTGGACGGCTGCGGGGCGCCCCTGCTGGCCGTCTCGCTGACCGGCCTGGCCCGCGGCTACCGGGCGTTCGTGCTCGCCGCCGAGGGCACCGCGCAGCGCCGCGTCGCCGACGCGATGCGCGCCCACCCCGAGTACGTGGCCGGCACCCGCCGGGCCGACACCTGGCTGATGCGGGCCGTCCCGGGCGCGTTGTCCAAGATGGGCGCCGAGGCCGTCCAGGTGGTGGCGCTGCCGGACGGACGGGCCCTCGCCTTCAAGATCGACGACGGCGCCGAGCGGGCCCGCGGGCCGGTCCTGGCGGCGGCGCTGCGCCGGCTCGGGGTGACGGGCGCCGACGAGACCGTCGAGCGCATCGGCGCGGCCCCGCTGCTCGGCGGCGGCGTGCCCGTCGGGCAGGTACGGGCGGCGTTCTAGGCGGTCCAGGCGCTCCAGGCGTTCCGGGCGTTCCGGCGCAGCGGTTCCGACGCTCGTGGCGGCGGTCGGCGTGCGGGCGGGGCGGGGGCGGTGCACGGTGGACCGGGGGCCGTCGCACAGCTGAGGGAGCCGAGCCATGACCGAACACGTGTACCGGGTGACCGAGATCGTCGGATCCTCGACCGAGAGCGTCGACGCCGCCATCCGCAACGGCGTGGAGCGGGCCTCCCGGACGCTGCGCAACCTCGACTGGTTCGAGGTGACGCAGGTCCGGGGGCATCTGGAGGAGGGACGGGTCAAGCACTTCCAGGTCGGGATGAAGATCGGCTTCCGCCTGGAGGACTGACCGCTACCGCTCGGGCAGGACCAGCGGCACGCCCGTGCGCGGGTGCGCCAGCACCTCCACGGGGTGCCCGTACACCTCGCTGAGCAGCGGCGCGCGCAGCACCTCGGCGACGGGTCCGTCGGCGACCGTCGCGCCGCCGGTCAGCAGCACCACGCGGTCCGCGTAGGCCGCCGCCAGGGAGAGGTCGTGCAGGACGACGACCACGCCGTCCCCGGCGGCGGCGCGCGCCCGGGCGACCCGCAGCACGAGTTCCTGGTGGCGCAGGTCGAGGGCGGCCGTCGGCTCGTCCAGGAGCAGCAGCGGCGTGCGCTGGGCGAGCACCCGGGCGAGCGCCACCCGGGCCCGTTCGCCGCCGGAGAGGGCGGTGAACGGGCGCTCGGCGAACGCGGCGGACTCGGTGGCCGCCATGGCCTCGGCGACCACCGCCTCGTCCTCGGCGGCGGCCGCCGTCCCGGCCCACGGCGCGCGGCCCATCCGGACCACCTCGCCGGACCGGAACGGGAAGGACAGCGCCGCCGCCTGGGGCAGCAGCGCGCGGTGCCGGGCGAGTTCGGCGGCGCCGTAACCGCCGAGGGCGCGGCCGTGGAGGAGGACCTCGCCGCCGTCCGGCACGACGTCCCCGGCGAGGACGGACAGCAGCGTCGACTTGCCGGCACCGTTCGGGCCGAGCAGCGCGACCACCTCGCCGGCGGCCACCCGGACCGACGCGCCGGCCAGCAGCTCGCGCCCGCCGACGGTCAGCCGGACGTCCGCGGCAGCCAGCAGCTCGGTGCCGGGGAGCGGTCGTGCGGGCACCTCGCGGTTCGTCCGCAGTCTCATGCCCAGCCTCCCTGCTTGGTGCGGGTCCGGCGCAGCAGCCAGAAGAAGAACGGGCTGCCGATCAGCGCGGTGAGCACGCCGAGCGGCAGTTCGGCCGGCTCGGCGAGGGTGCGCGCGGCGAGGTCCGCGACGACCAGCACCAGCGCGCCGCCGAGCGCGGAGGCGGGCAGCAGGAACCGGTGGCCCGGCCCGGCGACCATCCGCAGCAGGTGCGGGACGACCAGTCCGACGAAGCCGATGATGCCGCTGACCGCGACGGCCGCGGCGGTGAGCAGCGCCACGACGGTGATCAGCACGAGCCGCATCCGCTCGACGTCCACCCCGAGGTGACGGGCCGGGCGCTCGCCGAGGGCGAGCAGGTCCAGCCGGCGCGCGTACAGCGGGGCGACGGCCAGGCCGGCGACGGCGAACGGCAGGACGGCGAGCACCTTGCCCCACGTGGCCTGCGAGAGCGAGCCGAGCTGCCAGAAGGTGACCTGGCTGATCGCGGCGGAGTCGGCGGCGAACAGGAACAGGCCGATCAGCGCGCCGCAGAAGGCGTTCACCGCGACGCCGGTGAGGATCAGCGTCACCACCTCGGTGCGCCCGCCGCTGCGGGCCAGCGCGTACACCGCGAGGACCGTCAGCAGACCGCTCGCGAAGGCGAACGCGGTGACCGTCCAGGTGCCGAGGGTGTCCAGGCCGAGCACGATGCAGGCCACCGCGCCGACCGCGCCGCCGGAGGAGACGCCGATCACGGCGGGCTCGGCGAGCGGGTTGCCGAACACGCCCTGCATCAGCGCGCCCGCGCAGCCCAGTGAGCCGCCGACCAGCAGGGCGAGCACGACCCGGGGCAGCCGGACGTTCCACAGCACCGACTCGGGGACGCGGTCGAGGGCGTGGCCGCCGAGGCCGGTGCGGTGGGCGGCGGAGGCGAGGATGTCGCCGAGCGGGATGCGGTAGGCGCCGGTCCCGGCCGCGAGCAGGGCGCACAGCACGAGCGCGGCGGCGAGCGCGGCGGTGACGAGCGTGGCGCGGCTGCGCGGGCGGGGGAGCGCGGCGGTCTTCCCGGGTGCGGCCTTCTCCCGTACGGCGGTGCTCACTTGGCGTCCGCCGGGTAGAGCTGGGCGGCGATCTCGCGCAGCACCTGCGGGGTGCGCGGGCCGTAGCTGAGCAGCTGTCCGTCCTCGACGGAGACGATCCGGCGGTCGAGCCCGGCCGGGGTCTGGGCGACGCCGGGCAGCTTGAGCAGGCCGTCGACGCCGCCGACGGAGTCCAGGCCCTTGCTCATCACCAGGATCGCGTCCGGCGCGGCCTTGACCAGGGCCTCGCTGGTGAGCGGGGTGAAGTCGCCGGTGAGCCCGGCGGCCTTGCCCGCGTCCTCGCCGCCGACGGCCTCGATCAGCGAGGTGGCGCCGGAGGCCGGGCCGCCGAGCAGGTAGACGGACGCGCTGCCGCGCAGGTAGAGGAAGGCGACCCTGGGGTGCCGGTCGGTGGCCGGGAGCGCGGCCCTGGCCTCGGCGGTCCGCTGCTCGGTGCGCTCCTTCAACTGCCGTCCGGCGTCCGGGACGCCGAGCGCGGAGGCGACGGTGTCGATGCGCGGGCCGACGTCGGCGAGCTGCTTGGCGTCGTCCAGGACGACGAGCGGGACGCCGGCCGCGCGGATCTGCGCGACGGCCTCGGCCGGGCCGGTCGAGCGGTCGGCGAGGACGACGGTGGGGTGCAGCGACAGCACGCCCTCGGCGGAGACGTCGTGGGCCTGGGTGATCACCGGCAGCGCGGCGGCCTGCCGGAACGTCGTGGAGACGTCCCGGGCGACGACCCTGGGCCCGAGGCCGAGGCTGAAGACGAGCTCGGCGAGGCTGCCGTTGAGCGGGATGATCCGGTCGGCGCTGGTGACGGTCACCTGGCGGCCGTCGGCGGACGCCACGGTGGCCGGGAGCCGCGGGGCGGGCTCGCCGGGCAGCGGTTCGACGGCGTCGGGGGCGCGGGTGGCGGCGCTGCCGGCCGTGCCCGCGCCGGAGCCGCAGGCGGTGAGCGCGAGCAGCAGGCCGAGGACGAGCGCCAGGAGGACGGGCCCGCGGGCGGTCCGGGATCGGATCGTACGGCTGCTCAACGTGCTTCCCTTCGCTGGGAGTTGCCGCCCGTTCCGGTCCGGTGGGGTGGGGTGGGCGGCGGGACTCTTGACTCTTATATTAGGTTAGCCTTACCTGAGTTTCGCAAGGGGGTCGGCGCTGCGCCGCCCCTCGGCTCGCCGTGCCCCCGTTCGTCCACCGCCGTCCATCGCTGTCGCGCCAGGAGTGATCCGCCGTGTCTCTGTCCCGCCGGCTCCGCCGTCCGGCCGCCGCCCTGCTGGCCGTCCTCGCCGCCCTGCTGGCGGTGGGCCTGTCGCCCGGGCCGGCGGCGGCCGCGGAGGGCCGGGTCTCCGGCGGGCGGCTCGACTGGGGCATCAAGCAGTCCTTCCTGACGTACGTCACCGGGCCGATCGCCAAGGGGAGTTGGGCGCTGACCGGGGGCGCGGCCACGGTCGGCGGCACCGCCTTCCGCTTCCACTCCGCGAACGGCACCTACGACCCGGCGACCGGCGCGCTCACCGCGGCCTTCTCGGGGGGCGTCCGGTTCACCGGGCACCAGGAGAACGGCGCCGACGCGCTCGACCTGAGCCTCGGACGGGTCACCTTCCGGGCCGTCCAGGGCGGCGCGGCCGGGCTCTACGCCGACGTCAGCAGCAAGTCGCGGGAGACCGGCCAGGTGAGCGGTGCGAGCCAGGCCAAGGTCGCGGACCTGTCGCTGGCCGGGGTCGACCTGCGCGGCGCGGCCGGGACCCTGACCCTGAGCAACGTGCCGGCCACCCTGACCGACGCCGGAGCGAAGGCCTTCGCCGGCTTCTACGCCGCCGGCACGGCCCTCGATCCGGTCACCCTGTCGGTCAACCTCCCGGCTGCGCAGGCGACATCCGCGGCGCCCTCGCCGAGTGCCGCACCGACACCGATGCCGACCTCGACGCCGACCGCCGAGCCCAGCACCGCCCCGGCGCCGACCGCCGAGCCCACCGCCCAGGCTCCCGCCCGCACCGAGTTCGCCGCCGGCGCCCTCGACTGGGGCGTGCGCCGAACCTTCCGCGACTACGTCACCGGCGCCATCGCCCAGGGCCGTTGGGAGCTCGGCGCCGGAGCCGCCGACGGCGGGGCGTTCTACCGCTGGAGCCCGGCCAAGGGCACGTACGACCCCGCCACCGGCGAGCTCACCGCCGCCTTCACCGGCACGGTCCGCTTCACCGGCCTGCGGACGGGCGGCACGGACGGCCTCGACCTCACCCTCGCCAACCCCGGCGTCACCGTGGCCGGCGGCCGCGGGCGCCTCCTCGCCGACGTCTCCGGCCGGACGCCGGACGGTGCCGTCCAGCAGCTCACCGGCGCCGAACTGGCCGTCTTCGACCCGGCCGGCCTCACGTCCGAGGGCGGCCTGCTGAAGGCCGTCGAGCTGCCGCTCACGCTCGCCGAGACGGGTGCCAAGGCCTTCGGCGGCCTCTACCCGCCCGGCACCGCGATGGACCCGCTGAGCTTCGCCGTCGCCCTCGACCCGGCCGCCGCGCTGCCCCCGCTGCCGGACCTCGGCAGCGGCCCGGCCGCCGTGCCGGGCGCCTCCGCGCCCCCCTCCGCCGCACCCGTCGCCGCGCCGTCCTCCCCGGACGGCGTCCCGGTGGCGGCCGTGGCCGGCGGGGCGGCGCTGGTGGCCGCGCTCGCGGCGACCGGCGGTGTGCTCCTGCGACGCCGTCGCCGGGCTGCCTGACAACCCCTCCTCCGACCTCCCCCCGTCCCCCCGAACGGAGTTCACCACCATGTCCCGCAACCGCACCCGACTGGCGGCCCTCGCCGCCGTCACCACCGGCCTCGGGCTGACCGCCCTCGGCGCCCCCGCGCTCGCCTTCGGCGCGGGCGGGCCGGGCAGCGTCACGTACGACTCCGGCGCGCTGGACTGGGGCGTGAAGAGCAGCTTCCGCGCCTACGTCACCGGCCCGGCCTCCCAGGGCGGCGCGATCGAGCTGACCGGCGGCGCGACCGCCAACGCCGACGGGAGCTTCCACTTCGGCTTCGGAAGCGCCGCGTACGACCTGACGACGCACGCGCTGAGCTCGTCCTTCACCGGAGGCGTTCGCTTCACCGCGCACCACGGCGCGCTGGACATCGCGCTGAGCGACCTGCGGATCACCACCTCGGGGACGACCGGCACGCTCACCGCCGACACCGCCTCCAAGGAGTCGATGGGGGCCACCGAGATCACCCGGCGGGAGGACGTGCCGCTGGTGACGTTCACCGTCGGGCGGGACACCACCAGCGGTTCCCCGGCGGCGGCGAAGCTGACCGAGCAGGGCGCCAAGGCGTTCGCGGGCTTCTACCCGGCGGGAACGGAGATGGACCCGCTGTCGCTGCTGCTGAAGCAGGCCCCGGCCAAGCCGTCCCCGACCGCCACCGGCTCGCCGTCCGCGACCGCCTCGCCCACCGGGCAGCCCACCGCCTCGCCGTCGGCCACGTCCACGCCGAGCGGGACGGCCTCCCCGACCGCCACCGGCTCGCCGTCCGCGACGCAGTCGCCGAGTGCCACCGGCTCCCCGTCCGCGAGCGCCACCGCCGCGCCGACCAGCACCGGCACGCCGACCAGCACCGCCACGCCCGCCGCCGGGCGGCTGCCGGTCGTGAACGGGACCCTCGACTGGACGGTCAAGGACAGCTTCCGGAAGTACCTCGCGAGCCCGATGGCGGCCGGCAAGGTCGAGTTCGGCGGCGGCGCGTCCGACTACCGCTTCGGCGGTGCGACCGGCGGCTACAACACGGCCGACCACACGCTCGCCGCCGGCTTCACGGGCTCCGTCCGCTTCCTGGCCCACCCCGGCAAGGACGGCTACGCGCTCGACACCACGCTCTCCAAGCTCGGCCTGACGATCGACCGCGACGGCGCCTTCCTGACCGCCGACGTGAACGGCAGGTCCCAGGACGGCAAGCCGACTTCGCTGACTGGCGCCCGGATCGCCAGGCTCGACGTGCCCAAGTCCGCCCTGACGCCGGTCAACGGCGTGGTGACGCTGTCCGCCGTTCCGGCGACGCTCACCGCCGAGGGCGTGCCGGTGTTCGCCAACTACCCGGAGGGGACGGCCCTGGACCCGGTCAGCGCCACGCTGGCCTTCGACGGGAACGCCCAGCTCCCGACCGCCCGGCCGGCCGGCGTGACCACCGGCTCCGGCACCGACTCGGCCGCCGGCGGCCAGGGTTCGGGCACGGGTGCGGCCGGCGGCGCCTCGCTGACGACCTCCGGCCTCGGCGGCCCGGGCGGCGGCGTGCTCGCCGCGACCGGCTCCGGCACCCCGGTGGCCCCGCTGCTGGCCACCGCCGCCGGTCTCCTGCTCGTCGGCGGCGGCGCCACCGCCTTCGTCCGCGGCCGACGGACCGCGCAGTCCTGATGCACCCCCGGGACGCGCGAAGGCCCCGGCGGGCGACTTCCCGCCGGGGCCTTCCGGTCGAGCCGGGGCCCGGTTACGACGCGAGCGGGTAGCGCGCGTCCAGGTCGTGGAAGATCGCGCCGTTGAGGACGAAGGCGCGCTTGCACTCCTCGACCACCCGGCGGCGCTCCATCTCGTCCATCGCAAGCCCGGCCGCGTCCAGCTTGGCCCGGTACTCGCGCTTGAAGGCCGCCGGGTTCTCGACCTCCTCGAAGACGTAGAACCGGACGCCGTCGCCCTTGCGCTCGAAGCCCCAGGTCTTCTCCGCCACGCCGCGGATGATCTGCCCGCCGGAGAGGTCGCCCAGGTAGCGGGTGTAGTGGTGCGCGAGGTACCCGGCCGGCCACTCGGCGGCCAGCTCCTCCACCCGCGCCACGTAGGCGGCGGTGGCCGGCAGCGGCTCCAGCCCGTCCCGCCACCGCGGCCCGCGCAGGTGCGCCAGGTCGCGCTCGATGGCGGCGGTGCGCAGCAGCGCCCGGTCGATGAACGGGCCGGCCAGCGGGTGCTGCGCGAGCTGCTCCGCGCGGCCCTCCAGCGCCCGGTAGACGAACCAGAGCTGGCCGGTGAGGTCCGCGTAGGCCTCGACCCCGAGCCGCCCGCCGAGCAGGTGGCTCATGAACGACGACTGCTCCGCGGCCTCGTGCTCCTCGCTGCTGGCGGTGCGGAGCACGGTGGAGAACGGGACGGGCTCGGGCGTGGGCATGCGGCCTCCAGGGATCGGAATCGGGCCCGGCAGTTTTGGTTAGCCTAACCTAAGCGGACATCTTGCCGACAGTCCGTCGGTAAACAACGATGCGTCAGGGCCCCGGACACGGCAAGGGCCGGGGCCGCGGAAGACTCTCCGCGAACCCCGGCCCCGGGCTGTCCCGACCTACCTCGACCTATCTCGAACTACCTCGAACCGGTCTCGATCGAGATCGGAACGACGGCTCAGTGGCCGCCCTGGTCCGCCAGGCGCTTGATCGAAGCGGTGACCTCGGCCTCGGCCTCGGCGCGGCCGACCCAGTTGGCGCCCTCGACGGACTTGCCGGGCTCCAGGTCCTTGTAGACCTCGAAGAAGTGCTGGATCTCCAGACGGTCGAACTCCGACACGTGGTGGATGTCCCGCAGGTGCTCCCAGCGCGGGTCGGTCGCCGGGACGCACAGCAGCTTGTCGTCGCCGCCGGCCTCGTCGGTCATCTGGAACATGCCGATCGCGCGGCACTTGATCAGGCAGCCGGGGAAGGTCGGCTCGTCCAGGATCACCAGCGCGTCCAGCGGGTCGCCGTCCTCGCCGAGCGTGCCCTCCACGTAGCCGTAGTCGGCCGGGTAGCGGGTCGAGGTGAAGAGCATCCGGTCGAGCCGCAGACGGCCGGTCTCGTGGTCGACCTCGTACTTGTTACGAGAGCCCTTCGGGATTTCGATAAGGACGTCGAACTCCAACGGTTCCTCCAAGGTAGGGACTGACAGAATCCAAGTGTCTCCTACGGGAGCGAGTGCTCGGGAAAGGGGCCGGTCGGTGGGAGCAGGGGTCGGGGCGGGGCGCCGCCGCAGGGGGACGGCCGCGGGACTGTTCGGGGTGGCGCTGCTGGTCACCGGGACGGTGCTGGCCTCGGGCGGCGGTGCCTACGCGCAGCCGTCCCCGACGCCGGGCGGGCACAGCGCCGGGCACGGCGACGGCGGCCGCGGCCAGGGCGGACAAGGGGGCCAGGGCGGTCAGGGCAACCAGGACGACCAAGGCGACCAGGGGCAGGGCGACCAGGGCAGGAACGGCCACGGCAAGGGCAAGCGCTCCGGCGACCCCGGCAGCCAGGGTACGTCCGCCCCGGCCACCAAGGGCGGCACCCCCGCTCCGGGCGGCAGCGCGTCCCCGCTCGCCCGCCCGGCCCCGGCGCCGGGCGCCGTCCTGGCCGCCGTCGAGGCGGGCCGGGACAAGACCGCGCAGCCCACCGCCCAGGGCCTCCAGCAGGCGCTCGCCGCCGCCCTCGGCGACCGCAGCCTCGGCACGGTCACCGTCGCCGTCGGGGACGCCGCCGACGGCAGACTCCTGTACGGCTCCGGCGAGAACACCCCGGCGACGCCGGCCTCCACCACCAAGCTCGCCACCACGGTCGCGGCCCTCTCGCTGATCCCCGGCGACACCCGGCTCACCACCCGGGTGGTCAAGGGGGCCGACCCCGGCGCGATCACCCTCGTGGGTGGCGGCGACCCGACGCTCACCGTGCTGCCCGCCGACCAGGTGCAGATCGCCGGCCGGCCCGCGGACGCCGACACCGCCCCCGCCTCGCTCGACGCGCTCGCCCGGCAGACCGCCGCCGCCCTGAAGGAGACCGGGACGACGACGGTCCGGCTGGACTACGACCTGTCGATGTACACGGGCAGCCCGCGGCACGAGAACTACGACGCGGAGAACATCCCGCTGGTCGTCCCGCTGATGGTCGACGAGGGCAAGGCCGACCCGAAGAGCCGCGAGGACGCGCCGGCGCGCGTCGCCGACCCGGCCTTCGCGGCCGCCGACGCCTTCGCGGCCCTGCTCAAGGCCCAGGGCATCACCGTCGACGGCAAGGCCAAGCCCGCCGCCGCCCCGGCCGCCGCCACCGCCCCCGTCCTCGGCCGGGTCGACTCGCCGACGATCGCCCGCCTGGTCGAACGCCTCCTCACCACCTCGGACAACACCATCGCCGAGGCGATCGCCCGCCAGGCGGCCATCGCCGCCCACCAGCCCGCCAGCTTCGAGGGCGCCGCCACCGCGGTGAAGCAGGAGCTCGGCCGGCTCGGTGTGACGACGACGAACGTGACCCTCAACGACGGCAGCGGCCTGCACCGCGGCAACGCGATCCCGCCGGCCGTCCTGGTCCAGCTCCTCACCCTGGCCGCCTCCGACCAGCACCCCACCCTGCGCCCGGTCCTCACCGGCCTCCCGATCGCCGGCTTCACCGGCACCCTCGGCAAGCGCTACGGCGCCGGCTCGGGCGCCGCCGACGCGGCCGGCCTGATCCACGCCAAGACCGGCACCCTGAGCGGCGTCAACACCCTCGCCGGGACGGTCGTCGACGCCGACGGCCGCCTCCTCGCCTTCGCCGTCATGGCCCGCACCGACGCCGACGCCGACGCCGCCCGCGCCGCCCTCGACCGCGTGGCCGCCCGCCTCACCTCCTGCGGCTGCCACTGACCGCCCTGTGGACGTGGGCCGCGCGCCCCGCCTGGCCGCGATAGGCCGCCCGGCAGTGGGGCTCGTGGGGTGGCAGCACGGTGTCGGCGGTCCGCCTCCGGTGCCGCACATGTCGATCGGTGGCCGCTGCGCCGAGGCGGTGCCCTCGTCGGCCCGTGCCCGCCAGCCGGCGTGGGCTTATCCGCTGCTGGTGCCGCGCATGTCGATCGGTGGCCGCTGCGCCGAGGCGGTGCCCTCGTCGGCCCGTGCCCACCAACCGCCGTCGAGCGCCTGTGGCGCCAGCGGCGTCGGCGGTCGCCGCTCGTGCGGCGCACCTCCGGCGTCCCCTCGGCGGCCCCAAGGCGGGCGAACGCGTCGGCCGAAACGCCGGCCCGCCTGCCGGCCGAGTGTGGTCGCCTCGCCGGGGGCGCTCGGGCCACGCCCCCGTCGCTCCTGGGCCCCGCCCGCGCCCTTCGATCGTTGCGCGCCGGGCCGTTCGGTCGGCTCCCGGAGGGGCCGGGGCGGATGTGGTTGGGGGGTGACGGGATGGGGCAGGGCGTGGGTGGGGCCGGTGGCTGCCCCGGGCGGGGCGGAGCACGTACGGTGAGGGCATGACGAGCGCGAGTGGCGGATCTGACATGGTCGACTGGAATCTCGCGGTCGCTACCGCGACCCGGCTGGTGCGGCCGGGGCCGGAGGTGAGCCGTGCGGAGGCGGCGGCCGTGGTCGCCGAGCTGCGCCGGCACGCCCTGGCGGCCGAGGAGCACGTGCGGGCGTTCACCGGGATGCGTTCGACGAGCCTGGCGGACGCCGTCGCGACGCCCGTGCTCGTGGTGGACCGCCCCGGGTGGGTGCGGGCCAACGTGGCGGGGTTCCGTACGGTCGTCCAGCCGCTGGTGGAGAAGCTCCAGGCCCGCCGGGCGAACGGCCCGGCCGCGGGCGTGCTCGGTTCGGTCGGGGAGAAGGCCACCGGCATCGAGGTCGGCGCGCTGCTGGCGTTCCTGGCGACCAGGGTGCTCGGCCAGTACGAGACCTTCGCCCCCGCGGAGCCCTCGCTGGAGGCGCCGGACAGTCCGGCCGCCCTGTTCGACAAGCCGCGCCTCGGCCCGGACGGGCCCGGCCCGGGCCGGCTGCTGCTGGTCGCGCCGAACATCGTGCACGTCGAGCGGGAGCTGGACGTCGACCCGTCCGACTTCCGGCTCTGGGTGTGCCTGCACGAGGAGACCCACCGCACGCAGTTCACGGCGGTGCCCTGGCTGCGCGACCACATCCAGTCCGAGGTGCAGTCCTTCCTGACCGAGACGGACGTCGACCCGGGCGCCCTGCTGGACCGCCTGCGCGACGCGGCCGGCGCGCTGGGCGGCGGCCTGTCGGGCGTCGGCGGCCGCGAGCCCGCCGGGGCGTCCACCGGGTTGCTGGAGGTCGTGCAGACCCCCGCGCAGCGCGAGATCCTGGGCCGGCTGACGGCGGTCATGTCGCTGCTGGAGGGCCACGCGGACGTGGTGATGGACGGGGTCGGCCCGTCGGTGGTGCCGACGGTCGCGGAGATCCGGGAGAAGTTCCAGCAGCGCCGGGACCGCGGCGCGAACCGGCTGGACCTGCTCCTGCGCCGGCTGCTCGGGATGGACGCCAAGCTGCGCCAGTACCAGGACGGCGCGGTGTTCGTCCGGGGCGTCGTGGAGCAGGTCGGGATGGAGGGGTTCAACCGGGTCTGGACGTCCCCGAACACCCTCCCGACCAAGGAGGAGATCCACGACCCGGCCGCCTGGGTCGCCCGCGTCGCCCGCTGACGGGGCAGCAGCGGACCGCCGCCGGTCGGCGGCGGTCAACCGGGTTTCAAACCCGTTCGTACGAGTGGTCCAATCGGGCAGACCGAGGGAGAAGATACGTTTCTCCATTCACCCGAACGTGGGACGGTGGTCGTACCGGTGGCGCGGGTGGCGTAGCGGGTCGCTCCTTTCTGCCACCATCTGTGAGCGCCCGGTAACAGGGTGCTCACATGTGCGCGGTCCCCGCCGCGCCCACCGCCGTCCTGTCCCCCCTCCGTCGAGGAGTCGTCCGCCGTGGGCCCACACCCCGCCGTCGCCGCGATACGCCTGGCCGTCCGCCGCACGCTCACCGACCTCGCCGCCGAGGCCGGTTCCACCTTCACCGCACCCGCCCGCGAGGCCCGCGAGCGCGCGGCCGACGCGCCGCTGGTCGGTGCCGCCGTCGGCACCACGCTGATCGGCAACGCCGCCCGCCACCCGTCCGGGCTGCCCCGCACCCCGGCCGCCCCCGGCTCGCCGCTCGTCCTGGTCGCCGTCAGCGGCGGCGCGGACTCCATGGCGCTCGCCATCGCCGCCGCCTTCGAGGCCCCCAAGATCGGTCTGCGGGTCGGCGCCGTCACCGTCGACCACGGCCTCCAGGAGGGCTCCGACGAGCGCGCCGCCCAGGTGGCCGAGCGGCTGCGCTCGCTGGGCCTGGACCCGGTCGAGGCGATCCCGGTCCGGGTGGGCCGCGGCGGCGGCCCGGAGGCGGCCGCCCGGGACGCCCGCTACGCCGCCCTGGACGAGGCCGCCGAGCGCCACGGCGCGATCGCGGTGCTGCTCGGCCACACCCGCGACGACCAGGCCGAGACCGTCCTGCTGGGCCTGGCCCGCGGCTCCGGCGCCCGTTCGCTGGCCGGGATGCCCGCCCAGAAGGGCCGTTACCGCCGCCCGCTGCTGGAGCTGGACCGGGCCGCCACCCGGCAGGCCTGCTCCGCCCAGGCGATCCCGGTCTGGGACGACCCGCACAACTGCGACCCCGCCTACACCCGCTCCCGGGTGCGCCACGAGGTGCTGCCGGTGCTGGAGAAGCACCTGGGCGGCGGCGTGGTCGAGGCCCTGGCCCGCACCGCCCGGCTGTTCCGCGACGACGCCGACGCGCTCGACCAGTGGGCGGCCCTCGCCGAGCGGGACCTCCGGACCGGCGAAGGCACCCTGGACGCCGCCAAACTGGCGGAGCTGCCGTCCGCCGTCCGCCGCCGGGTGCTGCGCAGGGCGGCGCTCCGGGCCGGCTGCCCGGCCGGCGACCTGTTCGCCCGTCACCTGGAAACCGTCGACCTGCTGGTCACCGGATGGCGGGGTCAGGGACCGCTGCACCTACCCGGGGGCGTCGAGGCCACCCGCCGGTGTGGCACGCTGGTCTTTCGGCGGCAGGGCGACTGACGGGCGGGCATGCCCCGGGGGAGCCGGCCGCCGGCCACACAGACCCCGAACGTTTGAGGACGTATCCCCGGTGGACCAGAACGACATGGGCGCTGACCTCGCGAAGGTGCTCATCAGCAAGGACGAGATCGACGCCAAGCTCCTGGAGCTGGCGGAGCGCATCGACCGGGACTACGCAGGCAAGGACCTGCTGATCGTCGGCGTCCTCAAGGGGGCCGTGATGGTCATGGCCGACCTCGCCCGTGCCCTGCACTCGCAGGTCACCATGGACTGGATGGCCGTGTCGTCCTACGGCATGGGTACCAAGTCCTCCGGCGTGGTGCGGATCCTCAAGGACCTCGACACCGACATCGCCGGCCGGGACGTCCTGATCGTCGAGGACATCATCGACTCCGGTCTGACGCTGTCCTGGCTGCTGGGCAACCTGGGCTCGCGCGGTCCGGCCTCGCTGGAGGTCTGCACCCTGCTGCGCAAGCCGGACGCGGCCAAGGTCGAGATCGACGTCAAGTACGTCGGGTTCGACATCCCCAACGAGTTCGTGGTCGGCTACGGCCTGGACTACGCGGAGAAGCTGCGCAACCTGCCGTTCATCGGCACCCTCGCCCCGCACGTCTACGGCGGCTGAGGGCCCCGTTCGGGTTACGGGCGGGAACAGTACGTTGTTCCCGCCCGTTGACCGGGGGGACAAAGAACCACAACCGTGTCGCCGTGCTCCCGCCATGGGCGGGGCCGACTGCGGTACGGTCCAATAAACCGCTCTTCACATGAGCACCGATTCCGGATGCGCCGCGGCCCACAGCCCCCCGGCGCCGCTGAGTGGCAGGAGGGACGGGGCGGCAACGCCCCGCATGGATGGACGTCAAGCGATACTTCCGTGCGCCGATCATGTGGATCGTGCTGGCCGTCCTCGCCGTCATCGTTTTGATGCAGGTCGTTTCGGACTCGAACGGCTACAAGACGGTGGACACCGGTCAGGTCGTCGCAGCGATCGACGCGAAGCAGGTCAAGTCGGCGCAGATCACCACCGGTGACTCGAACACGATCAAGATCCAGCTGAAGGACGGCGCCACGCTGTCCAACGCCGGTACGGGCAAGACCCCGTCCGGCAGCAAGTTCCAGGCCTCGTACATCGGCGACCAGGGTGTCGCGATCGCCGACAAGCTCCAGGCCCAGATCAACGACAACGACCCGAACACGCTCGCCGAGGGCTACACCATCAGCCCGGAGAAGCAGAGCACCTTCGTCAGCCTGCTGCTGTCGATGCTGCCGATCGTGATCATCGTCCTGGTCTTCCTGTTCCTGATGAACCAGATGCAGGGCGGCGGCTCCCGGGTCATGCAGTTCGGCAAGTCCAAGGCCAAACTGCTCACCAAGGACACCCCCAAGACCACCTTCTCCGACGTCGCAGGCGCGGACGAGGCGGTCGAGGAGCTCCACGAGATCAAGGAGTTCCTGCAGGAGCCGGCCAAGTTCCAGGCCGTCGGCGCCAAGATCCCCAAGGGCGTGCTGCTCTACGGCCCGCCCGGCACCGGCAAGACCCTGCTGGCGCGAGCCGTCGCGGGCGAGGCCGGGGTGCCGTTCTACTCCATCTCCGGTTCGGACTTCGTCGAGATGTTCGTCGGCGTCGGCGCCAGCCGTGTCCGCGACCTCTTCGAGCAGGCCAAGGCGAACGCCCCGGCGATCGTCTTCGTCGACGAGATCGACGCCGTCGGCCGGCACCGCGGCGCGGGCCTCGGCGGCGGTCACGACGAGCGCGAGCAGACCCTCAACCAGCTGCTGGTCGAGATGGACGGCTTCGACGTCAAGGGCGGCGTGATCCTGATCGCCGCGACCAACCGCCCCGACATCCTGGACCCGGCGCTGCTGCGCCCGGGCCGCTTCGACCGCCAGATCGCGGTGGAGCGCCCCGACCTCCAGGGCCGCCTGGACATCCTCAAGGTGCACCAGAAGGGCAAGCCGATCGCGCCCGACGTCGACCTGTCGGCCGTCGCCAAGCGCACCCCCGGCTTCACCGGCGCGGACCTGTCGAACGTCCTCAACGAGGCCGCTCTGCTGACCGCCCGCTCGGACAAGAAGCTGATCGACAACGGCATCCTGGACGAGGCGATCGACCGCGTCGTGGCCGGTCCGCAGAAGCGCACGCGGATCATGTCCGACAAGGAGAAGAAGATCACCGCGTACCACGAGGGCGGCCACGCCCTGGTCGCGGCGGCCTGCCAGTACAGCGACCCGGTCCACAAGATCACCATCCTGTCCCGCGGCCGGGCCCTCGGCTACACGATGGTGCTGCCGGACGAGGACAAGTACTCCACCACCCGCAACGAGATGCTCGACCAGCTGGCCTACATGCTGGGCGGCCGTGCGGCGGAGGAGCTGGTCTTCCACGACCCGACCACCGGCGCCTCGAACGACATCGAGAAGGCCACCGCGACGGCCCGGGCCATGGTCACCCAGTACGGCATGACCGAGCGCCTCGGCGCGATCAAGTTCGGCAGCGACAACTCGGAGCCCTTCCTGGGCCGCGAGATGGGCCACCAGCGCGACTACTCGGAAGAGGTCGCCGGGCTGGTCGACGAAGAGGTCAAGAAGCTCATCGAGAGCGCGCACAACGAGGCCTGGGAGATCCTGGTCGAGAACCGCGACGTGCTCGACAACCTGGTCCTGGAGCTCCTCGAGAAGGAGACCCTGAACAAGGAGCAGATCGCCGAGATCTTCGCCCCGATCGTCAAGCGTCCGACCCGGCCGGCCTGGACGGGTTCCTCCCGCCGCACGCCGTCCACCCGGCCGCCGGTGCAGTCGCCCAAGGAGCTGGCGCTCACCAACGGCGCCGCCGCCACGGCCGACACCGCTCCGGTCGACATCGTGAAGCTCCCGCCGCTGCCGACCGCCGAGCCGCCCGCGGAGGGCTGATCCGGCGCTCCCGGCGGAGCCCGGGACGGAATGGATGCCGCGTCACCAGGGTTTGTACCCTGGAGGCGCGGCATCCGTGCTGTTCGCCCCGACGTTCCCCCTAGTAAGCGAGGCCCGCATGATCGACCCGGTGACTCTCGACGGTCCGGCCACCGTCGGGACCTTCGACCAGAAGCGGGCCGAGAACGCCGTGCGCGAGCTCCTGCTCGCCGTGGGGGAGGACCCGGACCGCGAGGGCCTGCTGGAGACGCCGGCCCGCGTCGCGCGCGCCTACAAGGAGATATTCGCGGGCCTGTGGCAGGAGCCCGAGGACGTCCTGACGACGACCTTCGACCTCGGCCACGACGAGATGGTGCTCGTGAAGGACATCGAGCTGACGTCCGTCTGCGAGCACCACCTGGTGCCGTTCCGCGGGGTGGCTCACGTCGGGTACATCCCGTCCACCAGCGGCAAGATCACCGGCCTGTCCAAGCTGGCCCGGCTGGTCGACGTCTACGCCCGCCGTCCGCAGGTGCAGGAGCGGCTGACCAGCCAGGTCGCCGACGCGCTGATGCGGATCCTGGAGCCCCGGGGTGCCATCGTCGTCGTCGAGTGCGAGCACATGTGCATGTCGATGCGCGGCATCCGCAAGCCGGGCGCCAAGACCATCACGTCCTGCGTCCGCGGGCAGCTGCGCGACCCGGCCACCCGGGCCGAGGCGATGAGCCTGATCATCGGGCGCTAGGGGCCGCCAGGGCCCCTGGGGGCGCTCAGAGCGCCTCGTGCTCGGCGTGCGGGGGTGCCGGGGTGCCCAGGGCGTTGCGGCGCTCGGGCATCCGCAGCCGCACCATCCGCCGCCAGCCGATCGCGCGGTCGTACAGGTAGAGGGCGCGCACCCCGAGGGTGACGACCGCCAGCTGCCACCGCGGCCAGCCCAGGATCCGGGCCATCCGGGCGGTCACGGCGAGGCCGACGTCCCGGTGGGTGCGGATCTCGCCGCGGGCGCACGTCTCCAGGACGTGCCGGATGTACGGGCCGTACCCCTCGGCCCGCAGCCGCAGCAGTTCCTCGTGGCAGTACGCGAGGTGGTTGTCCTCGTCGGCGGAGATCATCCGCATCGCGCGGCCGAGGTCGGGGTTGTCCCCGTACACCTTGACCAGCTGGCGCATCTGCTCGGCCGCGCGCTGCTCGGTGACCCGGCTGTGCGCGAGGTAGGTGATGATCTCGCGGTCGGACAGCGGGAGGTCGCTGTTCAGCCGTTCGTGGGACAGGCCGACGCCCTTGGCCTCCAGCAGCATGCAGTAGTCGGCGTCGGCCGGGACGGCGACCTTGGGCAGGCCGCGCTTGCTCAGCAGCTGGGTGAAGATCCGGCCGTGCTTGCGCTCGTCGGCGCCGTGCCGGGCGACCTTCGGGGCGAGGACCGGGTCCCGGGTGAGCGTGGTGATCCGCTCGTTCTCCCAGCCGCCCTGGTCCTCGCCGCCGGCCGCGATGCTGCAGAACAGCTGGTAGGCCTCGTCGTTGCGGTAGATCTCGTTGAAGAGCGAGCGGGTGCTCAGCACGGCGCCTCCTGCGCGGATCCGGACGGCGCCCTCCGGGGGCCGGACGGGCGGTCGCGATACGTTCCCCCGGGGTCGCCGGCCGGGTGGCCCGACCGGCGGGTAATCACCCGCGCGCGTCACCCGAGGTGCGAGCCCATCCACTCCAGCGAGGCCGGCAGTTCCCGGATCCAGCTGTCCCAGTTGTGGCCGCCGTCGTCCAGGTACAGCGACTCGGCCTTGAACTGGGGGTTGCTCGCGGCGGTCTGCTGCGCCTGTTCGACGAACTGGACGGTCTGCGGGTAGTCGGCCTCCTTGCGGGTGGAGACCACCAGGAGGTTGAGGGGCGGGGCCGGGAGGTTCTGCAGCCGCCAGCCGAGGTCGCTCTGCTGGGCGAGGCCCTTGTCGCCGTTGAAGAGGTTGCCGCCGGTGAACTGGTCCTCGCGCACGGTGAAGTCCCCGTGCAGGCCGACCGCGCTGCCGTAGACGTTGGGGAAGCGCATCGCCAGCCGCATCGCGCAGCTGCCGCCGGTCGAGTAGCCGAAGACGCCCCAGGAGCCCGCCGAGCGGCCGATCCGGTAGGTGGAGCCCAGCGCCTCCGGGAGGTCCTTGACGAACCAGGTCTCGGTGCGCGGGCCGCCGGGGACGTCCACGCACTCGGTGTCGCGCGGCGGGGCGACCGTCGGGCGGGCCAGGACGACGATGGTCGGCGGCATCTTGCCGTTCTTCTGGAGGTCCGCCGCGGTCTGGACGACCGGCAGCTCCTTCAGCATGTTCAGCGTGGTGCCGGGGAAGCCGGCGATGCCCACCATGACCGGGAAGCGGACCAGCGCGAACTTCGGGTCGAAGTACTCGGGGGGCAGGTAGACGAACATCTGGTCGGAGTAGCCCGTCTCCTTGCCGCTGACCCGGACCGACTCGATCCTGCCGACCTCCTCGGGGGCGCCCTTGGGCAGGTTCGGGACCGACTCCAGGCCGCCCTCGTTGGTGGGCTGGACCAGCGCGTCCGAGACCGGGGTGCCGCCCTTGTGGTTCTCGTTGCTGGTCAGGACCAGTTTGGCACCGCCGGGGCTGAGCAGGTCGTCCCAGGACGTGTAGAACCCGAAGGAGTTGTTCACCGACAGCGCCAGCACGGCCAGCACCGAGGCCTGGGTGACCGTCAGCAGGCCGATCCGGCCGAGGACCGGCAGCGGGCGCTGCCGGGCGAGCCGGGGCCAGATCCAGAGTGTGGTGAGGAGAGCCGCAGCGCCGAGTGCGAGCAGCGAGTCCACCAGCGCGTCGCTGGTCAGTTCCATGCCGTCGGCCTTCCGATGGGACCCTGTCGGTGCACGCCTCATCGTCTGGCGATCCGTCAGCTGCGGCCACCGCGACTAGGCTGTCCGGAGGCCGGGGCCGTCCGGCGAGGCCGGGGACGAGCGGGGGGCAACCGGCGCCCTAGAATGCGGCGTCCACCGTACGTAACGCGTCCCGGAGGTCCTCGTCGCACCGCGCGACGGCGGCCCCGGCTCCCACCCCCGGCTCGATCGCAGCGCGCCGCGGCACCGGTTTACCGTCCGTTTCCGGTTCCTTTGTGCGCGTATGGCCTGATGAAGGAAAAGGCATGAAGGTCCATCACACGTGCTCCCCCGGAGTGACAGGACAGCCCCACGCAGCCTCTACGCTGAGCTCCCATGAGTGTTCCCGTGTCCGATGAGCCGAGCCCCGAGCAGCCGCGCCGCCGCCGCGGTCTGCAGACGCTGCGCAACCAGGCCGCTGCCGTCCCGAGGGCCTGGCTGCCCGGTGCGGTCGGCTACGCCTGTCTGCTGATCGGGCTGGTGGACATCGCCAGTGCGGTGTTCCCCAAGCTCCGGCACACCAAGATGCACACCGTCGCCGGACAGCTGCCGGGTGGGACCACCTCCCTGGCCGCGGTCGGCACGCTGATGATCGGCCTCCTGCTGGTGCTGCTCGCGCACGCGCTGCGCCGGCGCAAGCGCCGGGCCTGGCGTGCGGTCTGCGTCCTGCTGCCGGTCGGTGCCGCGCTGCACATCGTGCGCTGGCACCAGATCGGCCCGGCCGTCGTCTCCCTGGTCGTCTTCGCCGTGATGCTCGTGCACCGTCGCGAGTTCTACGCCAAGGCCGACCCGCGCACCCGCTGGCGCGCGCTGGTCAACCTGATCGTCATGGGCACCGTCAGCGTCCTGCTCGGCCTCATGATCGTCAGCGTCCGGACCCGCTACGAGCTCGGCCACCCCGGCCTCTACGAGCGGCTGGAGCACGTCGCCTACGGCCTCTTCGGCTTCGAGGGCCCGATCCGCTACAACAACGAGCGGATGTCCGACCTGGTCGCCTACCTGCTCGGCGGGCTCGGCCTGCTGACCGCCTTCACCACCGCCTACCTGGCGCTGCGCCCGGGCAAGCCGAAGCCCGAGCTCACCCCGGAGGACGAGGAGAAGGTCCGCGGCCTGCTCGACCGGCACGGCGAGCGCGACTCGCTCGGCTACTTCGCGCTGCGCCGCGACAAGAGCGTGCTGTTCTCGCCCACCGGCAAGGCCGCCATCTCCTACCGGGTGGTCTCCGGCGTGATGCTCGCCTCCGGCGACCCGGTCGGCGACGTCGAGGCCTGGCCCGGCGCGATCAAGGTCTTCATGGCCGAGGCCCGCGAGCACGCCTGGGTGCCGGCCGTCATGGGCTGCAGCGAGGTCGGCGGCGAGGTCTGGACCCGCGAGGCGGGCCTGGACGCGCTGGAGCTGGGCGACGAGGCGATCGTCGACACCGCGGCGTTCTCGCTCTCCGGCCGCGCCATGCGCAACGTCCGCCAGATGGTCAAGCGGATCGAGCGCAACGGCTACTCCTGCAAGGTGCGCCGCGTCCGCGACCTCACCCTCGACGAGAAGTTCCGGATCGCCGACGCCGCCGCCCGCTGGCGCGGCACCGACACCGAGCGCGGGTTCTCCATGGCCCTCGGCCGCTTCGGCGACCCGCTCGACGACGACTGCGTCGTGGTCACCGCCCACAAGGCGCCCGAGGAGGGCGAGGCCGGCGACGACCTCAAGGCCGTACTGCACTTCGTGCCCTGGGGCCCGGACGGCATCTCGCTGGAGCTGATGCGCCGCGACCGCGCGGCCGACCCCGGCCTGAACGAGCTGCTGATCGTCGCCGCCCTGCAGGCCGTGCCCGACCTGGGCGTGCGCCGGGTGTCGCTGAACTTCGCGATGTTCCGCTCGGCGCTGGCCCGCGGCGAGCGGATCGGCGCCGGACCGGTGCTGCGGGCCTGGCGCGGCCTGCTGGTCTTCCTGTCGCGCTGGTTCCAGATCGAGTCGCTGTACAAGTTCAACGCCAAGTTCCAGCCCGAGTGGGAGCCGCGCTTCCTGGTGTTCCCGAGCACCCGGGACCTGCCGCGGATCGGCTTCGCCGCGATGCAGGCCGAGGCCTTCATCACCCTCGGCATGCCGCGCTTCGGCCGCAAGCGCCAGCGCGAGGGCCTGATGCCGGACTCCGTCGCCCGCGAGGTCACCGAGGCCGCCTGAGGCACCGGGCCCGATCCGGGCACCGCAGGACCCAGTGGGCCCCCGCCGAGAATCCTCGGCGGGGGCCCCGTTCGATAATGGGCGCATGAGCGAGCGCAGCGAGCGAATCATTGGAGGGCGCGCGTGGGCGAATGCCCTCGCCGAGCGAAGCGAGGCGGGCGCATGAGCGATACGCCGTCCTTCTCCGTTCCGGCCGGACTGCCGCGGCTCGGCCGCTGCGCCGTGATGGGCGTGGTCAACGTCACGCCCGACTCCTTCTCGGACGGCGGGCTGTGGCACGACCCGGCCCGCGCGATCGCGCACGGGCTCGCGCTCCGGGCCCGCGGCGCGGACCTGGTGGACGTCGGCGGCGAGTCCACCCGGCCCGGCTCCCAGCGGGTGACCGAGGAGGAGGAACTCGCCCGGGTGCTGCCCGTCGTGCGCGAGCTGGCCGACGCCGGGGTCGTGGTCTCCATCGACACCATGCGCGCCTCCGTCGCCGAGCGGGCCGTGGCGGCCGGTGCCGCGATCGTCAACGACGTCTCCGGCGGGCTGGCCGACCCGGCCATGGCGCACGTCGTCGCCGAGACGGGCGTGCCGTTCGTGGTGATGCACTGGCGCGGGCAGTCCGCCGACATGGACCGGCTGGCCGTGTACGGCGACGTCGTCGGGGACGTCGTCGCCGAGCTGACCGCGCGGGTGGACGCGCTGGCGGCGGCCGGCGTCAAGGAGGAGCAGCTGATCCTCGACCCGGGGCTGGGCTTCGCCAAGACCCCCGAGCACAACTGGGCGCTGCTCGGGCGGCTGGACGCGCTCACCGCGCTCGGCCGTCCCGTCCTCGTCGCCGCATCGCGCAAGCGGTTCCTGGGTACGCTGCTCGCCGACCCGGAAACCGGGGAGCTGCGCCCGGCCAGGGAGCGCGACGACGCGACCGCTGCGGTGTCGGTGCTCTCGGCCCGGGCCGGGGCCTGGGCGGTGCGGGTGCACGACGTGTCCGGCACGGCGGATGCGGTCCGGGTGGTCGCGGCCTGGCAGCGCGCGGCCCGGTTGGGGTAGGACGGGAGGGTCTGTGGCAGGTGACGGCAGGTTGAGCGGGGCCGCGGCGGGACGGGCGCGCGAGGCGGACGTGGAGGCCGTGCTCGCGGCGAACCGGGCGCTCTACGAGGCGCTGGAGCGCGGGGACCTGGAGGCGGTCGAGGACGCCTGGCTGGGCGCCGCGGACGCGGACGACAAGGGCGGCGTGGTGTGCGTGCACCCGGGCTGGCCGGTGCTGCGCGGCCGGGCCCAGGTGACCCGGTCGTACATGCTGATCATGATGAACACCGAGTACATCCAGTTCTTCCTGACCGACGTCGAGGCCGAGGTGCACGGCGATGTGGCCCTTGTCACGTGCACCGAGAACATCCTCTCCGGCGGGGAGGCCGAGGAGGAGGGCGAACTCGGTCCGCTGGTCGGCGGAAAGGTCGTCTCGACGAATCTCTTCCGGCGCACCCCGGCCGGGTGGAAGCTCTGGTCGCACCACGGTTCACCCGTGCTGACCAGCGGAGACGAGGACGACGAGGACTGACCGGGCGAGCCGGGGAAAACCGCCGCCGAAGCGTCGCCCGGGAATTTCGAATCGGTCACCGAACGTTCACGTCAATCGCCGGATCGGCGTGCGTGGCGACGGTTCGTGCCGGGTAGGACGGTCAGACGTTGTCCGTGCCCGCGGGTAGATTCGAAACGGAGTGGCGGGCCTGCCGCCCGCCTTCGCCCTGCTCGTCCGTGCCTTTTCCTCGGGCGGGGCCCGTCCGACTGGGAGCAGTGATTCGTTTGCTGGACCGCGTCACCCTGCGGGGTCTGCGAGCCCGGGGCCACCACGGCGTCTTCGAGCGCGAGCGCGTCGAGGGGCAGACCTTCGTGGTCGACCTCGTCCTGTACCTGGACACCCGCCCGGCCGCGTCCGGCGACGACCTGACCCGCACGGCGCACTACGGGATCGTGGCCGAGGAGGTCACCGCGATCATCGCCGGGGAGCCGGTCGACCTGATCGAGACCCTGGCGCAGCGCATCGCCGACCAGTGCCTCAAGCACGACGCGGTCGAGGAGGTCGAGGTGACCGTCCACAAGCCGGACGCCCCGATCACCGTGCCGTTCGACGACGTGACCGTGACCATCCACCGGACGCGCGCATGACCGCAGCCGTGCGCCCGGTACCCGATGCAGAGGAATCTCGATGAACAGCGACCCGACCACCTCGCCGAGCACGTTCGACCTGGAGAGCCGGGTGGACTCCGCCGACACGACCCTGCACAGCCAGCGCTGCGCGGTGGTCGCCCTCGGCAGCAACCTGGGCAACCGCCTGGACACCCTGCAGGGGGCCGTGGACGCCCTCGCCGACACCCCCGGGCTGAGGATCAAGGCCGTCTCCGCGGTCTACGAGACGGAGGCCGTCGGCGGGCCGGACGAGCAGCCCAACTACTACAACGCGGTCGTCGTGCTGCGCACCTCGCTGCCGCCGCGCGACCTGCTGGAGCGCGGCAACGCGATCGAGGACGCCTTCGGGCGGGTGCGCACCGTCCGCTGGGGCGCGCGCACCCTGGACGTCGACATCCTGGCGTACGAGGGCGTCGTCAGCGACGACCCGCAGCTGCTGCTGCCGCACCCGCGTTCGCACGAGCGGGCCTTCGTGCTGGCGCCGTGGCTGGACGCCCAGCCGGACGCCGAGGTGCCCGGGTACGGGCAGGTCTCCGTGCTGCTGGAGAAGCTCGGCGGCCCGGACGCGCAGGGCGTGCGCCGGCGGGACGACATCCGCCTGACGCTGCCGGAGTAGCGGTTCGGCGGCCCGGTGGCCGGGGAACTCGGGTGGGGGCCCGGCCGTCCGAGTAGGTGTCCGCCGTCCGTGCGGGTGTCCGCCCGGCCGGGCCCGGTACGGTGGCCTGGCGCCGCCGCTCCGGGCTCCCGGGCGGCCGTCTCTGGTACCCCGGGAAGGACCTCCTCCGCGTGAAGCTGCTTCGCCTCCGCCTGCTGATCGGCATCACCGCCGCCACGACGGCGCTGTCCTGGGCCGGTGCCAAGCTGTGGGCCTCCCTGGACACCCTGCCGGCCGTGCCGGCGGCGGCGCCGGTGGTGCTGGCCGCGGTGGCGGTGATCCTCCTGGCGACCACGATCTCGCTGCGGGGCCGGCTGAAGGCGGTGCGGGAGCGCCAGCCCGGCGCGAAGCGGGTCGATCCGCTGCTCGCGGCCCGGGCCGTGGTGCTCGGGCAGGCCAGCGCGCTCGTGTCGGCGGTGGTCACCGGGATCTACGCGGGGGCGGGCATCTACCTGCTCGGCGAGCTGGACGTGCCGGCGCGCAAGGACCAGGCCGTGACGGCCGGCCTCGCGGTGCTCGCGGGCGCCGCGGTGATCGCGACGGCGCTCTGGCTCCAGCACGTGTGCAAGCTGCCGGAGAACCACGACGATCCGGGTGGCCCGGCGGCCTCGCACCGCTGAGCTGGGCAGTTGTCGTGATCTTGAGTGAAGTGCCGGGCACGTGCGGTAAATCTTGCACAGTGTCAAGGGTCAAAGCGGACCCTGGGCTGACACGGCCCCAATTCGCACGCTAGTTTCTTGGCATGTCTCGCGGACGCCACCGTCATTCCTCCGTCCTCGGCCGGGTCTTTCCCCCCACCGCAGCCGGCGTGCTCCTCGTCGCAGCTCTGGCCGCTCTGCTTTTCAGTCAGGACACCATCCTGGTCCGCTCGGTGGGTGTCGCGGCGGTGTCCGCGACGCTCGGCTTCGCGGTCCTGCTGAAGCAGCGCGACAGGGCGGCCCGGGCCGCGGCCGAGACGTCCGTCGCGCAGCGGCTGCGGGCCGAGGAGCGCTTCGAGGAGCAGCTCGCCGAGGCCGAGTACGCGGCGGAGGTCGCGGAGGAGCGGGCCACCCGGTTCGGGCGGCGGCTGACCGCGGAGAAGTCGCGCCTGGCGAAGGCCGAGACCGAGATCGCCCGCCTGCTGCGCGAGCGGGCCGTGCTGGTCGCCGAGCAGGCGCTCAAGGAGGCCGAGGCGGCGCAGCGGGCGCTGGCCGCGAGCCGTCCGAAGTACCCGGCCAGCCCGGCCGCGTTCGTCCGTGCCGGTGCCGTGCTGCGGCTGCTGGAGCGGCGCGCGCGGGCCCAGGAGGAGCGGCGCGAGCGGTCGGCGGGCGCGGAGGTCGCGCTGCGGGCGCGGACGGCTCCCGTCGCGCCGGCGCGGGCCGCGCAGGCTCCGGTGCCCCCGAAGCAGGTTGCCGCCGTGCCCGTTTCCGCGGTGCCGGCCCCGGTGGCCCCGTCCGTCCCGACGCCGGAGTCGGCTCCGCGGCAGGCTCCGGCGCCGACTCCGGTGAAGGCGGCTCCGGTGCGGCCGGTGCTGACCGCCACGGTGGGCCAGCTGGGCGGTGCGCCGGCCGCGCCCGCGGCTCCGGCCGAGCGGCAGCGTCCGCGCCCGGGGCAGTCCGGCCAGGCGCGCGGGCAGGGCTTCAGCTTCTTCGGGCGCAGTCCGGGTGCCGCGGTGCGGGCGGCGGCCCCGGCTCCGGCGGTCGGCAGTGTCGCCGAGCTGAACGAGCGGACGGACCTGGCGGACGTGGTGGGCGACGAGGCGGTGGCCGAGAAGGCGCTGGCCGAGGCGCAGGAGGCCCAGGAGGCGCAGGAGGCCCAGGAGGCGCAGGAGGCCCGCGGGGCCCGGGACGCCGGGGGTGCCGCGCCGGAGCAGGGCGAGCCGACCGTCGTCGACCTGACGCCGGAGGAGGAGACGGAGCTGATCCAGCTCCCGGAGCTGCGCGCCTCGCGCTGACGCCCCGCGAACGCGACCGCGGCGCGGAACATCGGATCGACCGACGTTCCGCGCCGCGGCGTTTCGGGCCCGGGGCCCGGGCGTCAGATCTGGACGCCGAAGTCCTGGGCGATGCCGGCCAGGCCGGAGGCGTAGCCCTGGCCGACGGCGCGGAACTTCCACTCGGCGTTGTTGCGGTAGAGCTCGCCGAAGATCATCGCGGTCTCGGTCGCGGCGTCCTCGGAGAGGTCGTACCGGGCGAGCTCGGCGCCGCCGGCGGCGTTCACCACGCGGATGTAGGCGTTGCGGACCTGGCCGAAGTTCTGGCTGCGGGCGACGCCGTCGTAGATGGTGACCGGGAAGGTGATCCGGGCGGCCTCGGCGGGCAGGGCGGCCAGGTCGACGTTGATCGACTCGTCGTCGCCCACGCCCTCGCCGGTGCGGTTGTCACCGGTGTGCACGACGGAGCCGTCCGGCGTGCTGGTGTTGTTGAAGAACACGAAATGGCCGTTGGACAGCACCTTGCCGTCCGCGTTCAGGACGATGGCGCTGGCGTCGAGGTCGAATTCGGCGCCGGTCGTGGTGCGGACGTCCCAGCCCAGGCCGACCGAGACCGCGGACAGGCCCGGGGCCTCCTTGGTCAGCGAGACGTTTCCGCCCTTGGAGAGGCTCACTGGCATGGTGATCGCTGTCCCTTCGTTCGCTTTTCCCGGGACAACGCAATCGTCCGGTGGATTGGTTCCACCGGGGATCCTCCCTTTCGCGCGGGAGCCAAGTTCTGGCAAAGCACGGGCAATGTACGGGTCAGATCCGGCGGAACCTGCCCTGGAGCGACCAGATGTTGGGGTTGTCGGCCAGGTCGGGGTGCATGTCGAACAGGTCGGCGAGGGTGTCCTGGAGGAAGTCCCGTGCTTCGCGGCGCAGATCGGCGTGGCGCACCACCGCGGGCGGCTCGTCGGGCAGCCAGGTGGCGCTGACCTCGACCCAGTTGAAGCGGCGGGCGAAGCGCAGCAGCTCGGTGTTCTGGGTGAAGTCGAGGTCGGCGGTCTGGACACGGGCGGCCCGGCCGCCGGCCGGGTCGCGGTCCAGCTCCTCGGCGATGTCGCACAGCGCCCACGCGAAGTCGAGCACCGGGACCCAGCCCCAGGCGGTGGAGAGCTCCGCGCCCTCGGCGTCCAGGTACACGTCGCCGCAGAAGAGGTCGTACCGCAGGGCGTGCACGGAGGCGGTGCGGTAGTCGGTCTGCGGGGGGTCGGGGAAGCGGTTGGAGAGGGAGTAGCCGAGCTCGATCACACCGCCATTGTCGGGGCTCGGGGTGCGTGCCGGATAACCGGGTGACCGGGCGGGCCGGGCGCGGGATGATGGGCGCATGCCCGAGCCCATCCGCGTACGGGGGTCGGTGGTCGTCCCCGACGCCGAGCTCGTCTGGCGCTTCTCCCGTTCCTCCGGCCCCGGTGGCCAGCACGTCAACACCTCCGACAGCAAGGTCGAGCTGCGCTACGACGTGGCCGCCTCGAAGGCGCTGCCCGAGGTGTGGCGCGAGCGCGCCCTGGAGCGGCTGGCGGGCCGGCTGGTGGACGGCCGGGTGCTGGTGGTCCAGGCCTCGGAGTTCCGCTCGCAGTGGCGCAACCGCGAGGCGGCCGCGGTCCGGCTGGCCGCGGTGCTGACCGAGGCCTGCGCGCCGCCGCCGAAGACCCGCCGGGCGACGAGGCCGAGCCGTGGGATGGTCGAGCGGCGGCTGGACAACAAGCGGCACCGCTCCGAGCTGAAGGAGGGGCGGCGCTCGCCGCGCTCCGAGTAGTCGCCCGCCGAGTAGTCGCCCGCCGGTCCGTCGGCGCGGTGGCCCGGTCGAGCGCGCCGTGTGCCGGCGGGGTGGCTCAGCCGAGCGTGCGGTAGCCGCCGCGGAAGTAGAGCAGGGGCCGGCCGCCGGGGTCCGGGACGACGGCCTCCAGGACGCGCCCGAGCAGCAGCGTGTGGTCGCCCGCGGGTATCCGCTGCTCGGTGCGGCACTCGACGGTGGCCAGCGCGCCCTCGATCAGCGGGGCGCCGGTGGCCGGGCCGCGGTGGTGCGGGGTGTCGGCGAACAGCAGCCGGTCACTGAGCCGGCCCTTCATGGCGAAGCGGGAGCCGGTCGTCTTCTGGGCCTCGGTGAGCACCGAGACCGCCCAGGTGTCCACGCGGGCGAGCACCTCGTCCATCCGGGAGTCCTCGCGGACCGAGATCAGCACCAGCGGCGGCTCCAGCGACACGGAGAGGAAGGACGTGGCGGTCATGCCGATGTCCTCGCCGTCCTCGGGGTCGTGGACGGTCACCAGGCTCACGCCGGCGGCGAGCTGGGAGAGTGCGGCCCGGAACTCGTCGGGCGTGGCGTGGGCGGCAGCTTCGGGCTGCGGGGACGGGTACACGTACCGCACGGTAGCTGGCGGTCGCGGGTCGCGACATCGGGCCGTGGTCGTAGGACCAGCGGCGCAGGGGTGACGGCCGGGACCGGTGCCCTCACTCACCCCCAGGGGTGAAGCAGGGGTGAAGCAGAGGGCCTGCCGGGCGACAGGCGGCTTCAGCACGCGGGCAATGCGGTCGACCACGAGAAATGTTCCGATAGCGCTTTATGTCCCGCTATGGGACGGATGAGCTGATTAAGGGCGCATTAGTGTCGTGTGATTTAAGTCACAAGTGGTGGCCTATTGCTGACCGAGCGTGCCGAACGCTGTGCTCCCTGTGATTCAGTTCTTCTGGCAATCGGACGATAACCAATCAAGAACTATCCGAAGCAGCCGGGGAGCCCCCGCATGGAAGCCGAGTCGGAGCCGTACGTCCGTCTCGCGACCCTCCGCACCTTGCACCGGGTCGTGGCGGACCTCAACGCTGCCCGCAGCCTGGCGGGCACGCTGCAGGCCGTCGTCGAGGGTGCGGTCCACGGGCTCGGATTCGACGCCGCCGCGGTGAGCCTGGTGCGGCCCGACGGCGACCTCGTCGTGGCGGCCGTCTGGGAGCTGGAGGAGAGCGCCATGGGCGGCCCCTCCGTGCTGCTCGGCCAGGTCGGCTCCCGCGAGTCCTGGGACCGGCTGCTCGGCGTCAGCGACCACTGGGGCACCCTGCGCTTCCTGCCCTACGACCGGGGCTGGGCCGTCGCCAGCGACATCCCGCGCTGGATCGGGGACGGCCCGATGCCCGTGTACGCCAACGACTGGCACCCCGCCGACGGGCTGCTCGCCCCCATGTACAGCGCCGGCGGCGACCTGCTCGGCGTCCTGTCGGTGGACCGTCCGCGCAGCGGCAAGCGGCCCGGCGCCTGGACCCGCGAGGCGCTGGAGATGTTCTCGCTCCAGGCCTCCATCGCGATCGGCAACGCCCGCCTGCGGGCCGAGATGCAGCGCGCCCTGGCCCGCCTGGAGAAGGAGCAGCAGGCACTGCGGGCGAGCGAGGAGAGCTTCCGCCAGGCCTTCGAGTACGCGCCCAGCGGCATGGCCATCACGGAGCTGTGCGGCCCCGGGCGCGGCCAGCTGACCAGGGTCAACGACGCGCTCTGCCGCCTGCTCGGCCGACCACGCGCGGTGCTGCGCCAGCAGAGCTTCGTCGACCTCGTCCACCCCGACGACCGCGCCCTGCTGGAACGCACCAGCGCGGAGAGCGGGCGGGCCGAGCTCCGGCTCTCCCGGCGGGACGGCGGCTACCAGTGGGTGTGCCTGCGCAACTCCGTCGTGGCGGACGCCGCCGAGGGACCCAGCTTCCTGCTCACCCACGTCGAGGACATCGAGGACCGCAAGCGCCACGAGCTCCAGCTCGCCCACCGGGCCAGCCACGACGCGCTCACCGGCCTGCCCAACGGCGCCGAGCTGAAGGCCCGGCTGGCCCGCCGGCTCTGCCCCGAGCCGCAGACCGTCGGCGCGGTCGCGGGCCCCGCGGAGGCGGCCTTCCCGCAGCCGTACGGCGGCTACCCGGCCGACTCGTACAGCGCGCACGCCGCGTACGACGGCCTGGAGGGCGCCGAACCGTACGCGGGGGCGGTGCACACGTACGGCGCGCCGGACGGGAGCCTGCCGGCGGGGCTCGGGGCGGCGGACGGCGGTCTCCCGGCCGGGTACGAGGTCATGGGCTACGAGGTCACGGGCTACGAGGTGGCGGGCTACGGGGCCGCCGGGTTCGGTCCCGGCTATCCGGAGCACGTGCACGCGGTGGTCCCGGCCGAGTACGGCCCGGGCGGCGAGGCGTGGTCCGGAGCATTCCGCCCCGGCGCGGGCGGCGGCGCGATCGTCGACAAGGGGCTCGCGGTGCTCTTCTGCGACCTCGACGGCTTCAAGTCCATCAACGACCGGTTCGGCCACAACGCGGGCGACGCCGTCCTGGTCGAGGTCGCCCGCCGGCTCAGCCAGGCCGTCCGGGACGGCGACACGGTGGCCCGGCTCGGCGGTGACGAGTTCGTGGTGCTGGCCGACGGCATCGGCCGCGAGGAGGCCAAGGACCTCGCCCACCGGCTGCGCAACGCCATCATCCCGCCGATGCGGATCGACGGACGGGCGATGCGGGTGGGCGTGAGCCTCGGGATCGGCTGGGCCGGCTGCGGGATGAGCATCGAGGAAGTCCTGCACACGGCGGACGAGCGGATGTACGACGAGAAGCGGGCCAGGGGCGGCGCCGTGCGCGGGGCCAGGGGCGAGCGCTCGCACCGCCGGGCGGGCTGAACCCGGGCCCTGGCGGCCCAGGTTACCGGCGGGTTGTCAAGCCCTCGTTCCGGGCGGCCGGGTCGGGCAGGTAGGGTTCCCCGGTAACGAGAGCGTCCATGACCTGCGCCTGGGGCCGCCGGCCCGGCGGCGCGAACGATGGGGGAGTTGACCACCGTGACGACCGCCGGCAACAACGGAGCGCCCGAGGGCCCGGGGGGCGGTGCCCCTCAGGAAGACGACCCCTTCGGTTACCTCTACCGCCCGGCCGACGGGTCCTCCGGGCAGTCGGCCGAGCCGCAGCAGGGTGTGCCGCGTACGCCGTACAGCCGCCCGATGGAGGTCGGCCGTGCCCAGTACGGCCAGCAGCAGTCCTACCCTCCGCGCGCGCAGCAGCAGCCGCAGTACTTCCAGCAAGGGTCCCCGCAGCAGGGCCCCGGCCAGCCGTACCCGCAGCAGTACGGCCAGCAGCAGCCCGACTACGGCAGCGTCCCCACGCAGCAGACCCGCTACGCCGAGCACTCCCGCCCGCAGCCGGGTGACGACCGCCAGGGCAGCAGCGGCCGGAGCAAGGGTGCGGTGATCGGCGCGGTGGCGGTGATCGCGGCGATCGCGATCGGCGCCGGGATCGCGCTGTCCACCGGGGACTCGGGCGACGACAAGAAGACCGCCAAGGGCGGCCAGCAGACCGCCGCCTCGGTGGCTCCCAGCACGACCGGCTCCGGCACCCCGTCCGGGACCTCCTCCGCCTCGGCCTCGCCGAGCGCCTCCGCCTCCGGCGGGCCGGTGACGGTGGACGCGGGACAGCTCCAGGGCCAGAACGCACCCTCCGGAAACACCGTCAAGGGCGCCAAGTCCGCGGACGGCAGCTACCTGACGCTCCAGCCGGGCGGTTCGCTGAGTTGGACCGGTGAGGTGGCCGCGGCCGGCACCTACAAGCTGACCGTGCACTTCAACAACGCCGGCGGCGACGTGCGGGGTGCGGCGTCGGTCAACGGCAAGGACTGGCCGAGCGGACTGGCCTTCAAGAACTACTCGCCCGGCAAGGACCCGGCGTCCTCGTGGTACTCCACCTGGATACTGCCGCAGCTCCAGGCCGGTTCGAACACCATCACGATGACCGTGCCGTCCGGCGGGCCGATCCTGGTCGACCAGATCACGGTGGAGCCGAGCAGCTGACGGGCTGACGACGGCCCGGTCGGGCCCGGACGCGCCGACGGCCGCCCGTCCCCGGTAAGCGGGGAGGGCGGCCGTCGGCGTTCCGTCAGGCGGCTCCGGTCAGGCCGGCTTGACGGTGGTGAAGCGGTCGCCGCCGACGACCCACTCGCCGCGGCGCATGACGGCGACGAGGTCGTGGGTGGCGGAGTCGAGCACGACCAGGTCGGCGTACTTGCCGGTTTCCAGGGTGCCGACGGAGTCGCCCAGGCCGAGCAGCCGGGCCGGGGTCGTGCAGAGCGACTGGACGGCCTGGTCGAGCGTCAGGCCGTTGACGGTGACCGAGCGCTTGAACGCGACGTCCAGGGTGAGCGTCGAGCCGGCGATCGAGCCGCCCTCGACCAGCCGGGCCACGCCGTCCTTGACCTCGACCTGGAGCGGGCCGAGCGGGTAGAGGCCGTCGCCCATGCCCGCGGCGCCCATGGCGTCGGTGATCAGGGCGACGCGCTCGGCGCCCGCGGTGCCGTAGGCGAGGTCGAGGACGGACGGGTGCAGGTGCACGCCGTCGTTGATCAGCTCGACGGTGACCCGCTCGTCCTCCAGCAGCGCCACGATCGGGCCCGGGGCCCGGTGGGCGATCGCCGGCATCGCGTTGAACAGGTGGGTCGCCACGGTCGCGCCCGCGTCGACGGCCTCCAGCGTCGTCGCGTAGTCGGAGTCGGTGTGGCCGACGGCCGCGATGACGCCGAGGTCGGCGAGCATCCGGACGGAGTCGAGGCCGCCGGGGAGCTCGGGGGCGAGGGTGACCATCTTCGCGTGGCCGCGGGCCGCGTCGACGAGCTTGCGCACCAGCGCCGGGTCCGGGTCGCGCAGCAGGTCGGGGCGGTGGGCGCCGCAGCGGTTGCGGGAGATGAACGGGCCCTCGAAGTGGATGCCGGCCAGCACGCCGTCCTCGACCAGCTCGGACAGCACGGCGGCCTGGCGGGCGACCTCGTCGATCTCGCCGGTGACGGTCGAGGCGATGGTGGTCGTGGTGCCGTGTTCGAGGTGGGTCCGGGCGGCCCGCAGCGCCTCCTCGGCGATGCCGGAGGCGTAGGACGCGCCGCCGCCGCCGTGGACGTGCAGGTCGACGAAGCCCGGGACGACGGTGTGGCCGGTCAGGTCGAGGTCGCCAGGCTCGGCCCCGCCACCACGCGCCCCACTCGTGATGGCTGCGATCCGGTCGCCCTCGACGGCGATCCGCTCGCCCTCGACGACCCCGCCGGGCAGGACCAGCCGGGCGCCGGCCAGTGCGGTACGGTCACGCTCCGCGGCAGTCACGCGGTCACCTCCATCTGTCGGGACGGGTGTCCCGGGTTCTCGAATGCGCTGGGCGCCGGCAGGCCGCTGTGGTCGGTGACCCGGCTCCGGACGGCGGTCGGCGTCCGGGTGCCACGGGGGTGCGGGGGCCGGGCCGGCCGGTGGTGTCGGGTCGGCTCCGGGGGTCGGGACGGCCGGTCGTGTTGGGTCGGCTTCGGGGGTCGGGCCGGCTTCGGGTATCGGGACGGCCGGTCGTGTTGGGTCGGCTCCGGGTGTCGGGTCGGCTCCGGGGGTCGGGTCGGCCGGTGTCTCCGGGTGGGCCCGTGCGGTCCCGGATGCCGAGCATGAGGCCTCGGAGGCCGGGTGGGGAGCCCCCTCACGGGCGCGGGGGGTGGGTTTCGGCGAGCAGGTCCCAGGCGAGGAGACCGGCCCCCAGCGACGCCGCGGTGTCCTTCAGCATCGCCGGTACGACCTTCGGGGGCATCTGGAAGGTCAGACGCTCGGTGATGGCCGCCCGCAGCGGGGTGAAGAGCGTGTCGCCGGCCTCGGCCAGCCCGCCGCCGACGATCACCGTGGACGGGTCGAGCAGGCTCTGGGCGAGCACGATGCCGTCCGCCAGGGCGTCGACGGCGCCCTGCCAGACCGCGAGTGCGCGGTCGTCCCCGGCGTCCACCGCGGCGGCGCAGGATGCCGCGTCGGCGTCGGGGTCGCCGCTGGCCGCGGCCCAGGCCCGGGAGACGGCGGAGGCCGAGGCCAGCGTCTCCAGGCAGCCGCGGGCGCCGCAGCCGCACTGCGGGCCGCCCGGGCGCACCACGACGTGGCCGATCTCGCCGCCGTAGCCGTGGGCCCCGGCCTCGATCCGCCCGTCGATGCCGATGGCGCCGGCGATGCCGGTGCCGAGCGCGATGAACAGGAAGCGGCCGACGCCCCGGCCGGCGCCGATCCGGCCCTCGGCGAGGCCGCCGGAGCGCACGTCGTGGCCGAGGGCGACGGGGATCGGGGCGGTGCTGCTGCCCCCCTTCGCGGGGGCGGGGGGCGCGAGGCGCTCGCCGAGGAGCTTGCGCAGCGGCAGGTCGCGCCAGCCGAGGTTGGCGGAGTAGACCGCGATGCCGTTCCTCTCGTCGATCGTGCCGGGCACGGCCACGCCGGCCGCGAGCGGAGCGACGCCGAAGCGGTCGCGGCCCTCGGCCGCCAGGTCGGCGGCGAAGTCGAGGATGGCGGCGACGACGGCGTCCGTGCCGTGCTCCCGCCCGGTCGGTCGGCGTGCCTCGAACAGCACGGAGCCGTCCTGGGCGAGCAGCGCGGCCTTCATGCCGGTGCCGCCTACATCGAGTGCGATGACGTGCTTCACGGGGGACAGTTTCCCTTGGCCGGGTCGAAGAGGTCTAGTCCAGTTGTCGGATTGGTCTGGTCCATACTGGGTGAGCTTTGTCGCAGAAGCGGGCGGTGTGCGGGGCTTTGGGGTGTGGGTTTTCGGAGGGTTGGGAGGGGTTGGGGCGGTGGTTCGGGCGGTGGTTCGGGCGGGCGTCGACGGTGTTTCGTTGCGCATCGTGCAATGACGTCCGCACTTCGATAACTACTTGCCGGACACGGGGCAGAGGTATGGACCACTGTGGGGTCGGTTTGGCAGTGTTGCGCCTCCCCCCTGCCGGAATCACCCCTCCGGTCGCATTTCTCCCCCCGAAGGCGGTACCCGCGTTGAACAGGCGCGCCCACGTCCCCACCCGTGTGCTCGGCACCGCGCTGGCCGGAGCGCTGGTGCTCTCCGCGGTCAGCGCCTGCAGCGGACAGGGCGACGGGCCCGTCACCATCAGGCTGGTCGCCGCGGACTACGGCGAGAACGCCGACACCAGCTCCAAGCTGTACTGGGACGAGGTCGTGCGCGGCTTCGAGGCGCAGAACCCCGGCATCAAGGTCGACGTCGACGTCGAGAGCTGGACCGACATCGGCAAGAAGGTCGACGACCTGATCGCGGCCGGCAAGTCGCCCGACCTCCTGCAGACCGGCGGCTTCGCCGACCAGGTCGCCGCGGACCGGCTGTACCCGGCGGCGGACGTGCTCTCGCTGGACACCCAGGCCAAGTTCATGGACTCCTTCGCCCACGCCGGGCAGGTGCTCGGCACGCAGTACGGGATTCCCTTCGTCTCTTCCTCCCGCGTGCTCTTCTACAACAAGACGCTCTTCAAGCAGGCGGGAATCAGCCAGCCGCCGGTCACCTGGAGCGAACTGCGGCAGGACGCCGAGAAGATCAAGGCCAAGGCGCCGGGCGTCACCCCGTACGGCCTCCCGCTGGGGCCCGAGGAGGCACCGGCCGAGTCCATGCTGTGGACGCTGAGCGGCGGCGGCCTGCTCTCCGACGACGTCGGCAACTACACGATCGACAGCGCCCAGAACCAGGCCACCTTCACCTGGCTCAAGAGCAACCTGGTGAGCACCGGGCTGACCTATCCCGAGCCGGGCAAGATGAACCGCACCCCGGTGTTCCAGGACTTCGCGTCCGGGAAGGTCGCGATGCTGAACGGGCACCCGACGCTGCTGCGGATGGCCACCGCCGGGAACGTCGACTTCGGGACGGCCCCGATCCCCAGGAAGGACGGTCTCAACAAGACCGGCAGCCTCGGCGTCGCGGACTGGATGATGGCCTTCAAGGCCAACGGGCACAAGGACCAGATCAAGAAGTTCCTGTCCTTCGTCTTCATGCGGGAGAACCAGCTCAAGTTCGACGAGCGGTACAACCTCCTGCCGGTGACCCAGGACGCCTTCGGCCAGATGTCCTCGGACCCCAAGCACGCCGACCTCAAGCAGTTCGCCACCGGTCTGACCAACGCCAGCTTCTACCCGTTCGGCGACCCGGCCTGGGCGGACGTGAGCAACCGGATCAAGGCCGGGATCGGCGAGGCCGTCACCGGGGACCCGAAGCAGGTCCTCACCGGGCTGCAGGACGCCGCCGTCAAGGAGGCGGCCCGGCTTCGGAAGTGAGGCCGGGCCTGGGCTGAGGTGGGGCGGGGTGCCTCCTTCCTTCAGGGGAGGGTGATGGCGTAGGCCTTCCTGAGGGTCTCGTGGACGGTCCACGTCGTCCGGTCGCCCTCCCGCAGGACGGCGCAGTCGCCCGGGCCCACGTGCAGCGTCGGGCCGCCGTCGACCTCGATGGTGGCCCGGCCGCTCAGCACCACGAACATCTCGTCGGCCTCGGTGTCGGTGACCACGCCCGGGGTGATCTGCCAGATGCCGCGCAGCTGCCGGCCGTCGGCGGACTCGTGCAGGACCTTCCCGGTGACCTCCGGGGTGCCCTCGACGATCTGCGCGGGATCCAGGGGCTCGGGGGTCAGGTCGGCGTCGGGGACGTGGACGGTGAAGCTCGATTCGATCATGACCGTGACGTTAGCCGGGGCGCTCGGCCGGGGGAGGACGCAGAGTGTGTCCTGGGGGCGTCCGAGAATGACACTTCGTAGGTCGTGGGAGGTGTTCTCGGCAGGAGGTCTTCAGGAGGTGTTCTCGTGGGCGAGCTGAGTGAGCGGGACCGGGCGGTGCTGGAGCTCGAAGGGCGCCAGTGGCGTACGGCGGGGGCCAAGGAGCGGGCCGTCCGGGAGGAGCTGGGGATCTCCAGCACCCGGTACTACCAGGTGTTGAACGCGCTGCTGGACCGGCCGGAGGCGCTGGCGCACGCGCCGGTGCTGGTGAATCGGTTGCGCCGGGTGAGGGATGCGCGGCGCGCGGCTCGGTGATGCGGGTTCCGCTGCGCGGGGCTGGGGTGCGGGGTGGGCTTTCGGGTGGGTGGGGGGTGCCGGGGGTGGCGGCGGGGGTGGGGGGGCCGGGGGGGGGGTTCATATGAGTGGTAAGACG
>NZ_JBHVOL010000033.1:0-77821 GCF_042887925.1 Kitasatospora sp. NPDC057904 | reverse complement strand
GACATATCCAGCTCCGGTCCACCCTCATCGAGGGATGTCTGACGGGCACCGGCCTGTCACTCACCTCACCGACCCCACCTTGAAAACCTCAGTAAGTGGGTGAAGGCCACGTGGCCGGTCCGAGGAGGCGTAGAGGCATGGGCTCGTCGTCGAACTGTCGCACGATCAGGAATCCAGCACCGCCCGGCGTCGACTCGCTCCGGTTCACGCCCCGGCGCGGCCTCGATGCCATCGCAGACCCGAGGCTCCGGGGCATGGCCGGCGAGGTGATCGCCACGGGGGTCGTCGAGGAGATTCGTACCGAGTTCGGCGTCGTCACGCATTCCTACGATGGTGCTGGGGCCCGGGCCATTGCTACGGCCCTGGCCGCGGAGCTGGCCGCGTTCGACATCTCCTGTCCGGCGGGGGTGATCCGTGACGTGACCCTCATGCGTGCCCTGATGCTGCCGGACCTCGATGACGAGGTCGCGCTGGCGGTGAGCCGGGTGTGGGTGTTCGCCGTCTACGTCGACGACGTCTGCGCGCGCGACCCTGCGGAGTTCGAGGCCGTTCTGCAGGCCGGGATGCTGCCGGAGCGGGTGTCGGTGTCGTCCAACGCACGGTACGTCCGGCACATGTTCGGCGAGCTGGGCCGGTTCTGCGACGCGACGTTCCTCGCCGTCTACAAGGCCTTCTTCTACAACGCCATGACGGGCGTCCTGATGGAGGGCGAGTTCACGGCGGAGGCGTCGGACGGCATCGACACCGAGTTCGTCCGGGCTCGGTCGGGGTACTGCGAGATCTGGTCGGCCGCGCTCCAGTTCGCCGCCCCCTGCCTGGAGATCGGCGCCGACCGGCGCTTCTGGGCGGCGGCGCTGAGCCCGACCGTGGGCTTCCTCAACGACTTCAACGACCTGCTGTCCTTCTACAAGGAAGCGGTCGACGGGGACGACTTCCTCGCCAGCAGGATCTACCGGCACGCGATGACGCGCGGCGTCCCGTATCTTGATGCGTTCCGCGACGTCTTCGTCGCGGCGAGGGCGACCCACCGGCGCCTGCGGGAACTGGCCAGTGCGGAGCAGTATCCGTACATCGACCGTTTCGTGACCGGCTTCGTGCACTGGCACTTCTGCGTGCCGCGCTACCGGTGGCAGGACGTCTACCCGACGCTTGACTGATCGTTCCAGAGCTGGTCGGGGCCGCCTCGGCAAACGGGTAGCGACTGCCCAGGCTGCTTCGTCAGAATGCGGTGGTGACCGTAAACCCGGGTTTTAACGCGATACTCGTGACGTTGGACCGAACTCTCTCAAGGCCTTACACCGTCACGCCCAGAGGTACGGGGCATGAGTAGGGTCGATCCAGGCTGCTGCTGGTACTGCGGACGCCCCTCCACGAGCGTGCCAGGGCAGGTCGTCCGGGACGGACGGTTCTACTGGAGGGACAGCCGGATTTGCTACGACTGCTCGGACGAGGGCTTTGAGGGAATAGGGCCGGCATGGCTTCGGGATGCTGTCCTGCAGGCCACGGGAGGCGCTGTGATTAGCGTTGTTGCCCAGGAACCCTCCCGGGTCCATGTCCTTCGTATCCTCCGACGGACCTACGGTGGGACGGTTGCCGAGACCGCCGGAATGCTGCGTGACCTACTGGGCCCAGGCCTGCGCGTCACGCCGACAGAGGCTGAATTCCTGACCGTCGAGTTCTCTGCTCTGGGGCTCCTCACGAGTCCCATACGTACCTGCTGATCGCTTCGGGGAGACCCCTGCGGAGTCTACGCAAGCAGATGATGCTGCAGGCGAGTTCGAGCAGCCGGACGTCCGGGATGGCGGTGGTGGCGAGGAGGTCGTTTCGGAAGCAGCGGGGCTATGCGTTCCCAGAGGCCGTCGGGAACAAGATCATCAGTCACCCGCCAGACCCTGCCCAGACGCGGCGTCAGACGCCAGCCGACACTCCGATCTCATTCTGAAATGATCAGTAGGTCCGAGACGTAGGAAGTCGGGCCGGCCGACTTTCCATACGGGGGTGATGAGGGCGTGAAATCCTCGGGAGCATGGCGGAATTGGGGCAACACCCGAGCGGCAGGGTGAGGCTGCTCGGGTTCTGGGCGATGCCCGGGGGAGACGGGACGCTGCCGGATCCCCGTGACTTCGTAGACGCTGGGTGGGACGAGTCGGAGCGGCTGTGGGTCGCGGACTATCTCGACCGAGGCCAGGTCGCCGGGGACTGGATGGGGACTTCCCAGTGCAGGTTGTGCGGGCGGGCCAATGGCTCGCACGATCTCACCGACGGCGTCTACCTCTGGCCGGAGGGGCTCGGCCACTACGTCGTCGACCACGCCGTGAGGCTGCCGGCCGAGTTCATTGAGCACGTCGAGCGGCGGCTCGAAGCTCTCGACGGGTTGGAGCGGGACGGCTCGTGGTGGCGGCGGTTCGGGCGAACCCAGCTATCGCGTGGATGCTGATCAGAGTGGGGCGAAGAGCATGAGAACCCCTGGTGTGGGAAGGCGCAGCCCCGGCCGGCAGCGGGTGGCGGATCGAACGGGTGAAACACTCGAAGGTGACATGTCATGTCCCTGTGGTGCGGGAACTGTTCCGCGGGCGCACGGATCCTGTCCAGGATGGTCTTGGACGCCTTGTGCTGCGCTCGGAGGAGTTGTTTCATGTCCATGATCCGCACCGCGCGGGGGCGGGTGTTCCCGTCCACCCTTGCTTCCCTTGTCTCCCTTGCCTCTCTTGCGACCGGCGCCGTCTTCCTCGGGGGTGCCGCTCCCGCTCGCGCGACGCAGGCCAGTACTACCGACGTGGCGTGCAAGAGCGGGAATCTCACCCTGAACATCGCCGAAGACGGCACCGTGAACGGCAGCGCCACCCTGACGAACTGCGCCTCGCCGATCAATCCGGGCATCACGTCCGCGACCGTCTCGATCAGCGGCCACGCCACCACGCTCCTCAACGGGGCGACCCTCGTGACCAGCACGGACATCACCACCTGGAACACCGGTCAGAGCACCATGGTCAACGAGACCCGCACCATCGTGGGCGGGACCAACGTCACGGAGGTGGGCGTGGGCGAATCGGTGAGCGGTCTGTTCCATCCGGCGACGGAGTCCGAGTCCGGGCGCGGCACGAGGAACTCCATGCGAGCCCAGGCCACCGAAATCATCTTCGTTCTCGAAGGCGTACTGGAAGTCGGCTGATCCTTGAAGCCGTGAGCGGCGGGCCGGTGCCCGTCAGGCAGCCGTCGATGAGCGCGGACCGAAGGTGGATGTGCCATCCCCCGGTTAACGAATCGCCGGTAGTAGGCGCCAAAGGATCGATATTGATCGTCAATTTGGCTTTGGGGAACGAAAGTTAAACGGCTGCAACTCTCGGTCGTGCGTGTGCTACGTTCCGTGCCGTCAAGAGAAAGCGTTGACCCCGGCGGTGCTACCAACACCCCGGGGTCTGGCACAGGAGCAGGACCTCCAATGCGTGTACATCGTAGCGCGCACACGCGCTCGTTCACCGTACTTCCCAACGCTGCACTGCAGAATCGCCGACTCAGCTACACTGCGCGCGGTCTGCTCGCCGATCTCGTCTCCCGGCCCGACGGGTGGCGGGAGGACGGGCGGCGCATGGCCGACACCAGTCCGCAGGGGCGCTGTGCCGTGCAGAAGGCCCTCAAAGAGCTGACGGACGCCGGGTTCTACCGCGTCGAGGTGGTCCGGTTGCCGGACGGGACGTTGCGCAGTGAAGCGCACGTCTACGACACGCCGCAGGTGGCGCCGGGTGCCAAGGGTCCGGCGGCCGGTCGGCCGGTGGGCGGTCCCCGTGTCGTTCCTGAAGTAAAGGAACGTGAGCAAGAACCCACCCTCCCGGGCGACTCGGGCTCGGACTCGGGCCCGGGCGCGGCGGCGCGGACGCTGCTCCAGGTGGTTCGGCCGGAGCCGCGGCTGCGGCTCGGGGAGCGGGAGGCGGCGGCGCTGGCGCCGCTCGTCGAGGAGTGGCTGGAGCGGGGGAGCAGTCCGGCCGATCTGGCGCAGGCGTTGCTGCCCGGGTTGCCGTCGCCCGTGCACTCGCCGGTGGGGGTGCTGCGCGATCGCCTGGTGCGGAAGATGCCGCCGGTTCACACGGTGGCGCCGAAGCGGTATGCGGAGTGCTGGGAATGCCGTGATCCCGTGCCACGGCCCGGGCGTTGCCGGGCTTGTGAGGGGGAGGGGAGAGCCGGCGCGGCCGTCGATGCGCGGGGTGCCGAACGCGCCCGGACGGCCTTGCAGGCGGCCAAGACGTCGAGACGGCCGCCCGGTCGTTCGTGAACTCCCGGACCGGCGTTCGCACTTTCGGATGAGGCCGGGCGGCAGGCCGTCCGGGTCGGTCGATCGTCCGCCGACAATCGGGGCACGTGCTGGTGCCGGCCGAGGGAGCGCGCGTGTCGAACGAGCAGGACCGGGACGAGGCGCCGGGTGCGGTGCTGCGCCGGATGCGGGGCGAGCGCGGGATGAGCCTGTCGGCGCTCGCGAAGCAGGCGCACTTCAGCAAGGGCTACCTGAGCCGCATCGAGACCGGCGAGCGCCCGATGTCGCTGGACGTCGCCCGTGCCTGCGACGCCGTGCTCGGGGGCGAAGGCGGTCTGGCCGCGCTGGTCTCCGAAGGAGCGGCCGACGCCTGCCCGTACCCCGGGCTCGCCGCGTTCCAGGCCGGCCAGGCCCGGTGGTTCTTCGGCCGCGAGCGCGCGAGCGCCCGACTGGTCGCCTGCGTGGGCGAACGGATGGACGGCGGCGGCCCGTTGGCGGTGGTCGCCCCGTCGGGGACGGGCAAGTCTTCGCTGCTGCGGGCCGGGCTGGTGCCGGCGTTGGCGCGCGGGTGCCTGCCGGGGTCGGCGGGCTGGCGGGTCGAGGTGTGCACGCCGACGGCCCGGCCGAAGCAGGTGCTGGCCAGGCTCGATGCCGTTGCCGACGACAGCCGACGGGCCCTGATCGTCGTCGACCAGTTCGAGGAGCTGTTCACGGAGTGTCAGGACGAGGACGAGCGGCGGGCGTTCGTCGCGGCGCTGTGTACGTGGTCCGGGCCGGGGCCGCGTACCGTGCCCGTCGTGATCGGCGTGCGCGCGGACTTGTACGGGCGGTGCCTGGCCTACCCGGAGCTGCTCGCCGCGCTGGAGAACGGGCACCTACCGCTCGGTCCGATGAACCGGGCGGAGCTCGTCCGGGCTGTCGAGGGGCCGGCCGCGGCGGAGGGGCTGGAGCTGGAAGTCGGCCTGGTCGACCTCCTACTCTCCGACCTCGGGGCGGATCCCGTCGAGGCGGGCACTCTCCCCCTCCTCGCCCACGCGCTGCTCGCCACCTGGCAGCAGCGCGAGGGCCGGGTGCTCACCGTCGCCGGCTACCGCCGCACCGGCGGCGTCCGTGAGGCGCTCGCCACGACGGCGGAGGCGGTGTACCTCCGCCAGCCCCAGGACGGCCGGGCCGCCGTCCACAGGATGATGATCCGACTCGTCCACGCCGGCGACGGCGTTCGCCAGGCCCGCCGTCGCGTCCCGCTCGAACGCCTGCTGTGGCACGAGCCCGCCGAGCGGCGCGACCACGCCCGCGCCGCCGTCGAGGCGCTCGGCCGGGCCCGCATGCTGACGCTCACCGGCGACGGCGTCGAGATCACCCACGAGGCCCTGCTCACCGCCTGGCCGCGCCTGCGCGAGTGGCTGGACGCCGACCGCGCGGGCCTGCGGGTGCACCGGCAGCTCGGCCAGGCGTGCGAGGCGTGGCAGGACGCCGGGCGCGACCCGTCCGCCCTCTACCAGGGCACCCGCCTCGCCCTGGCCCGGGAATGGGCCCGGGGCGACGGCGCGGGTGCGCTCAGCCCGCCGGAGCTCGCGTTCCTCACCCGCTCGCAGGAGGCCGAGGAGGCGGCGCAGCGGGCGGCGCTGGCGAGGGCGCGCCGCCTGCGCCGGCTGACGGCGGCCCTCGCCGGGTGCCTGGCGCTCGCGCTGAGCGCCGGGGCGGTGGCGTGGGGGCAGCGCGGCCGGGCGGTGACGGCGGCCCGGCTGGCGCGCTCGGACGAGTACGCGGCGCAGGCGCAGGCGGTGGCGGCGACCGAGCCGGACGTCGCGATGCTGCTGGCCGCCGAGGCGTTCCGGGCGGCGGACACCCCGCGCAGCCGCAGTGCCCTGCTGAGCGCACAGGGGCAGTCGCTGGTAGGACAGTTCGGCGACGCGGGCGGGCGCGCCGTGAACGCCGCGGCCGTCTCGGCGGACGGCCGGACGGCGGCGACCTCGGGCAACGACGGCGTCCTGCGGCTGTGGGACCTCCGGCCGGACGGGTCCGCCTCCCGCGCCCGCTTCGCGCTGTCCGTGGGCCTGTTGTCGCTGCGCGCCGTCACGCTGTCCCATGACGCGATGCTGGTCGCGACCGCCGGCGCGGACGGGATCACGCGGGTGTACGACACGGGCACGCCCGCCCCTGCGGTACGCCAATACGCGGCGCACGGTGGCCCGGTACGCGCCCTCGCGTACGCTCCGGCGGGCCGACTCCTCGCCGAGGGCGGGGACGACGGGACGGTGCGCCTCTACGACGACGCGGCGCCTGCCAGGCCGCCGGTCGTGATCGGCGAACCCGGGCACGGCGGAGTGCTCGACCTCGCGTTCTCCCCGGACGGCCGCACGCTCGCCGTGGCCCGCGCGGACGGCGCGGTGCTGCCGTGGGACGTGGCCAAGGGCACCGCGGGTGAGCCCTGGCAGCTCGGCCCGGACCTCCGCGCCCTCGCCTTCAGCCCGGATGCGTCGCTGCTCGCGGTCGCCCAGCCGGACGGCGTGCGGATCTGGCACACCGACACCCGGGCGCCCGCCGCCGCGCCCCTGACCGGTCACACGGACGCGGTGCTCGCCGTCGCCTTCGCCCCGGACGGCCGCACCCTCGCCACCGGGGGCCGCGACAACGCCGTCCGCGTGTGGGACATCGCGACCGGGCAGCCGGTGGCGACGCTGTCGGGGCACAGCGGACCGGTGAACGCCGTGCGGTTCGTGTCGGACACCCTGCTGCTGACGGTCGGCGACGACGCCGTGAACCGCCTGTGGCGGCTGGGCGACCCGGTACTCGTCGCGCACCCGGCCGCCGCGGTGCTCTCTCTCGACGGAGTGTCAGGACCGACCGGTCCCCAGGTCGTCGCCGGTGCCGTCGACGGGACGCTCCACCTGTGGGACGTCGCCCGCCACACCGAGGTCACCTCCCGTCAGGCCCACACCGGAGCCGTCTGGGGCATCGTCCACAGCCCGGACGGCACCCTGCTGGCCACCGCCGGGGCCGACCACGTTGTCCGCCTCTGGCACACCGCCGACCTCTCCCCGGCCGGCGAGCTCACCGGCCACACCGGGCCCGTCAAGGCGCTCGCCTTCAGCGCGGACGGCCGCCGCCTCGCCTCCGCCGGGAACGACGGTGTCGTGCGGCTGTGGGACGTCGCCACCAGCGCGCCCGCGGGTGAGCTGACCGGCCACGACGACGAGGTGCTCGGCCTCGCGTTCATCGGCGACGGCACGCTGCTCGCCTCCGCCGGACAGGACGAGACCGTGCGCCTCTGGGACACCCGCACCGGCCGCGCGACCGTCCTGCACGACCACCACGACACCGTCTTCGGCGTCGCCGCCAGCCCGGACGGCACCCTCCTCGCCACCGCCGGGCGCGACGGCGAGGTGCACCTGCGGCCGGTCGCGGACCCGCAGCGCGTCACCGTCCTGCCCGGACACACCGGCCCGATCGTCAACGTCCGGTTCAGCCCCGACGGCACCCGGCTGGTCAGCGGCTCCCGCGACCGGACCGCCCGGGTGTGGCGGGTGCCGGGCGGAACCCTGGAGGCCGAGCTGCGCGGCCACGCTGCGGCCGTCCAGGACGGCGTGTTCACGGACGCCCGCACGCTCGTCACCGCCTCGCGGGACGGCACGCTGCGCCGGTGGGACCTCGACCCCGGGCGCGTCCTGGCCCGCGTCTGCGGGCTCGCCCCGAGGCCCGACCCCGCCCGCTGGCAGCGGCTGGTGCCGCAGGAGCCGGTGCCGGCGGCCTGTCACTGAGGGTGGCGTCGTCCCAGGTCGGAGGGTGTTGCCAGGTGCCTGGCGGCGCCGGCAACGGACAACCCGTTCAGCCGGTGGCCAGGAGGCCGAACACTCCTGGTGACGGCGGAGCGGCCGGAGCCCCGGCGCCCGCCGAACACCGAGAGGACCACAGCGATGACGCACCACCGTTCCCTGGCCACGGCGCTGGCCACGGCCGCCCTCACCCTCACCACCGCGCTGGGCGCCCCGCCCGTGACCGCCACCGCCCACCCCGCGTCGGCGGAGTCCGGCTGCTCGGCGGGCAACTTCTGCCTCTACACGGAGCAGAACCGCCAGGGCGGGCTCCTCCAGCGGGCGAGCTACGACAACGACCTCAGGAACACCAAGGTCGGCTACAACGCGCTGTCCTGGTGGAACCACAGCGACTCCGCCTGGACGGTCTGGACCGATCCGCACTGCAGCGGGTACTCCGTGACGCTCCAGCCTGGCACGTGGGGCAATACGTCGGCGGACTGGTACAAGAACATCCGCTCGATCAACGCCGAGGGCTCACTCACCAAGTGCCGTACCTCCCGCTGAAAGGGTGAGCGCACCGCGCCGCCGCCACGAGGGGAGCGACGGCGCGGTGCCGGCCTCGTCAGTCCTGACCGGTGATGATCGACATCAGCAGCCCGTGCGTCTCGGCGTCCGCCGCCACGAGCAGCCCGCGGCCGCCCGCCCCGGTGCCGATCGGGTTGCCGTCGATGCCGGTGACCACGCAGCCGGCGGCCCGGCACAGCGCGATGCCCGCGGCGAAGTGGACGCTCCCGGACAGGTCGCCGCCGTCGGTGACGTACGCGGCGCGCTTGCCGGCGGCCACCCAGGCCAGCGCCAGCGACGTCGACACGACCCGCGGCCGGAAGCGTTCGACGAACCGCGCGTCGGCGAGCAGTTCCACGGCCCGGAACCCGGGGGCGCCCGGGAACGGCGGGTCGAGGTTGACGTCCACCAACTGCGTGGCGGCGGTGGGCGCCAGCTCCGCGTCGGTGCCGTCGCGGCGCACCCGGGCGGTCGTGCCGTCGGTGAAGAAGACCTCGTCGCCGAACGGATCCGCCACCGCCGCGGCGCCGTCGCGGAGCGCGACGTTGACGGCCACCACCAGCGTGCCCGCGGCGTAGTTGAGCGTCCCGCACAGGGGATCCACCAGCCACTCGCGCCCGGCGCCGACGGGCCCCTGCCGCCCGCCCTCCTCGCCGAGCAGCGCGTCGTCCGGCCGGGCCGCGCGGATGACGTCGAGGATCGCCTGCTCCGCCGCCACGTCGGCCGCGGTGGCGAAGTCCCCGGCGCCCTTGTCGATGCGGGCGAGGTCCTGCCCGTACATCGCGCGCACCACGTCGGCACCGGCGCGCGCGGCGGCGATGGCGACCTTGGAATCATCCATGTTCGTCAGCGAGTTGATCACGGTGAGCAGCATACGAGCGGTACGTGCCGGGAGCCATGCCGTGCGCCCGTTTGAACGCGGCGGCGAAGGCGAACTCGGAGCCGTACCCGACCCGGGCGGCGACGACGCGCAGGGGCGCGTCCGTCGCCCGGAGGTGACGGGCGGCGGCGGTCATCCGCCACCAGGTCAGGTAGCCGAGCGGCGGCCGGCCGACCGTCGTGGCGAAGCGGCGGGCGAACGCGGCCCGGGAGAGGCCGGCCTCGGCGGCGAGTTTGCCGACGGTCCAGGGCTCGGCCGGGGCGTGGTGCACGGCCTGGAGGGCGGCGGCGACGGCGGGGTCGGCGAGCGCGGCGGCCCAGCCGGTCGCCGGACCGTCGGCGGGGCGCTCGGCGAGCCGGCTGCGCAGCACGTACATCAGCAGGGTGTCGAGGAGCGCCGGGATGATCGCGCCGGTGCCCGGGCGCGGCGATGACACCTCGGCGGCCAGGAGCGTGACGGCGGCGTGGAGTTCGGGGTGACGGTCCGGATCCGCCGGGAGGTGCAGGAAGTCCGGGAGGGTCAGGAGCAGGGGGTGCGTGCGGGTCGGGTCGAGCTCGTGCGCCCCGCACAGGACGACGGTGGCCGGGCCGCTCAGGCCGAGGCGGTCGACGGTGTCCGCGACGTAGGCATCGCCGGGCTCGTCCGGCTTGCACACCGGGGCCGTGAGCGGGGTCGCCGGGTCGTCGGCCAGCGCGTGCCCGCTGCCGTGCGGCAGGAACAGCACGTCGCCCGCGCCCAGTCGGACGGGCTCGGCGCCCGGCGCCAGGAACCAGCAACTCCCCTCCAGCACCACCTGGAACGCCACCGCCCCGGGCACGGCCGCGAACCGCTGCCCCCACGGCGCATGCCATCGAACCCACGCCGAGCGGGGACGCCCGGTCCGCGCCACCGTGATCACATCGCTGAGAACGTCCACGGACCGAGCGTATGCGGCGAGTCGCCCGGCGCCCGTCCGAGCAGCGGCTTCGGGCGCGAGCGCGGCTGCCGCACGAACCCGGCGGTATTGCCCCTTCCAGGGCCGGGTGTTGGATGCTGCCCGGCGGATGGTGACTGTGCGTATCGAGTGGCGGAGGCTGTGCCTTCGTCCCGCGTTGCGGGCACCGGGGGGCGGCGCAGACTGGGGGATGGGGGATGGGGGACGTCGACGAGGCGCCCTGGAGGTACGTCATGTCCGACGGAGTGGAACTGCGCGGAACGTTGCGGAAGGTGGAGGACGTCGAGTTCGAGGTCGTGCGCGTCACGATCGACGTCGCGGACGACGCGGTGCGGCGGGAGCTGGAGAAGGACCCGGCCGGGACCGTCAGGCGGTTCCTGGAGTCGCAGGGGTTCAAGGTCAACGCGATCACGGCGCCGGAGCCGCAGCCCGGCCTGCCGTACCACCCGGGGTACATCCACATCACCAGCGGAGGGGACGAGTCGAAGTGGTCCCCGGTCTTTCCCCTGGCCGACGGCGACGCGGTGAGCGCCGGCGCCGAGCGGGTGCGGGTGGGGACCGCCGAGCTCTTCGAGGTGACGATCGAACTCGACGACGCGGCGCGCCGGGCGGTCGCCGCGGACCCGGCCGGGGCGTTCCGGCGGTTCTTCGAGTCCCGGGGGCAGGTGGTGAACGGGGTCACACCGGGTCCTCCCGGTGTCTCGGGGCCGCTGGGCGGAGGGTTCTGGGCGCACGAGAACAGCGGGCCGGAGCGGTCCCAGTGGTACCACATCTTCCCGTGAGGGCCCCGCCCGACGGGCAGGGCCCACCTCCGGGGCCTACCTCGCGCGGCGCTCGGCCACCGCGACGAGCGCGACCCTCGGGACCTCGGCGACGTAGCCGTCGAGCACCGGGCCGACCAGGGGGCGGGCGGGGGCGTTGAGGGGCGTGCAGAGGCCGGCGAGGTGGTCGGTGTGGTCGAAGGCGGCGACCAGGAGCTCCCAGGCCCGCTCGGGGCCGAGCGCGGCGAAGTGGTCCGTCAGGGCGTAGGTCTCGGCGAGGTGGTCGACCATGGCGGCCTTCGCGTCCTCCGGGGAGGCCGCGCGGACGGTGAACGGGTCGTAGACGTCGAGCAGGCGCACGGCGACGGGGTGCGGCGCGAACAGGTCGAGCAGCTCGGTGCGGGTGAAGTGCGGGTGGTCGTGGCGGACGGCGGCGTGGGGGTCGACGACGGTCCGGAAGAACGCGGCCGTCGGGCTGTGCGGCTCGAAGTCGTGCAGCACGACCCGGCCGCCCGGCCGCAGCACCCGCACGGCCTCGGCGACCACGGCGGGCCGGTCGTCGGACGGGACGTGGTGCGTGCCGTACGCCAGCAGCACCGCGTCCACCGTGCCGTCGGCGAGGAGCAGCCGGTCCGCGGACTGCCGGACGGCGGGCAGGCCGTGGGCGAGGGCGGCGGCCACCATGGGGCCGGAGAGGTCCCCGGTCAGCAGGGCCAGCCCGTCCGGCACCTGTCCGGGGCGGACGGCGGCGGCGCGCGCGAGCGGACCGTCGCCGCCGAGCACGTCCAGGACGAGTGCGTCGCTCGCGCCGCCGGTGGCCAGGCGGAGCAGTTCGCGGCCACCGGTCCAGTGCACGAGCGGGTTCCCGGGGGCGCGCGGGGAGTCGGCGCAGACGGGGCTGAACTCGTCCGACGGCGAGAAGAGCCGGCGCATGGCCGTGGCGGACCCGAGCCGCCCCGGATCGAGCGCCCGGTGCCACTGCGGGTGCCGGGCGGAGAGGTGCCCGAGGTACTGGTCGAGAGTCATCGCGGGCAGGTACGACGGCGCGGACACGGGCGGCTCCTTTGGCAGGCTCGGCACACCATCAATGCCCACCGTGGGGGCGGTCATTCACGTGATCCACGGGTGCGAATCGGCTGACCAGGCGCACGGCCCGCGCGGGGTCGTGGGATCCTGGGCGAGATCGTCGGTGGGTGTGAACGGGGGAGAGTCCGGCATGGGGCATCCGGTGCGGGAATGGCTCGACGACGCGTGGGCGCGGACCCGGCTCGTGCAGGTGATCGTGGGCGGGGAGGGGGATGGGCCGCTCGCCGGGCGCGATGTGCTGGGGTGGGTCGAGAGCCCCGACGAGCTCGCGCAGCTTCGGTCGCTCACGACGGAGGGCGGCTTCACCGGGGACATCTGCCGGTGCCTGGGCAGCCTGACGCTGAGCCTCCACGACGCCGACGGCGAGCCGGTGGGGTCGGGCACCATCCACAGCACGGACGTCGCCTGGGAGCGGGCCAGGTTCCGGGACAACCTGACGGTCGCGGACCCGGTCGGCCTGACGCTGTTCCTCGCCGGGCGCGGTGCGCCGGGGCTTCTCCTGAACCTCGTTCCGCGGCTGTCGTACGCCATGGGACTCCGTGAGGGGGTGCACCAGACCCGGCAGGCCGGTCACGGGCGGTACGGCTCCGGGGAGTTGGTGCGTCGGCAGGCGCCGGTCTCGCTGCGGCCGACGCTGGCGAAGGTGTCCGGGCGAGACGCCGGGCAGTTGCCGGAGGCCCAAGTGGGCGCGTTCCGCGAGCAGTTGGCCGCTGACTACCCGGATCCCGCCGACCGGGCAGCCGCGCTGCTGACGTGGCTGGGCAGCCTGCCGCATCCCATGGAGGCCGAGTTCGGGGAGGGCGTCCTGGTGCTGCGCCTGCTGGAGGGCCTGGATCCGGTGGGATGTGCGACTGCGCTACCGCAGCCGTTGGACGACAGGGTGGTGCTCGGCCTCCTGAGGTGGGCGTGGGAGCAACCGGTGGACCTGGACCTGGACCTCGTCGACCTCGTCGAGCCCACCGTCCGTGCCCTGCTGGGCTGATCGCTCAGGACGGCGTGTGTCCCCACCACAGGTGTGGGTGGCCGTGCGTGGACCGTGGCGAGGTGACGAGGTCGGTGACGAGGGCGGGCTCCCCGGCCGGCACCAGGTGGGAGTAGCGGCGGGTCGTCCGGCTCCACTCCAGGTAGCCGCTCATCGCCGTGCGCATGCAGTCGGCGATCCGGAGGGCGGTGGCGGTGTCCCGCAGCCCGACCGTGCTCAACAGGCGCTGCTCCAGGGCGAGGAACTCCTCGCACCAGGCGCTGATCATGCCCTGGATCTCGCGGACGCTGTCGGCGCGGTCGCAGCCCAGTTCGTTCTCGATGACGAGCACGAGGTTGTGGAGGTCGCCGCGCGATTCCTCCTTCTCCACGGAGTGCACGTCGTTGAGGGTGTCGACGACGTCCGCCGTGATGTCGAGCATCCGGCGCACCACGGCGTCGGCGTAGAGTCGGCGCGGGAGTTCGAAGCCGTAGGCCTTCTGGCCGAGGTCGATCATCGCGTACACGAAGCCCGACCGGCGGCGCAGTTCCGCGTACTCGGCGCGGGTCGGGACGCGGCGGCGGGCGCGGTTGTGCGCCTCCTGGGTGTAGGCGCCGAGGTACCACTGCCAGTGCTGCCCGGTGCGCTCCAGCCAGGCGGGCGAGGCGCCGTCGGCGAGCCGGCGCCACACGTCGCCGAACGCCCGGATCAGCGGCCCGGCGCCCGCCGGGGGCCGTCCTCCGGTGGCGATGACGGTGGCGAAGTCCGAGCAGACGGCCGCGACTTGGTCCGGCTGGTCGGCGAGCGGGCCGTCGACGTGGTCGTCCAGGAAGGTCGCCACCACGACCGCGTCGACGGTCAGGTCCAGCTGCGCACCGCTCGCCCGGGGGTTCCAGGCGGCCATGAGTCCGGAGATGTCCCAGCGCAGGAAGCGCACTTCGTCGACCGGGTCCGCGATGAGCCCCTGCCGCCGGCACCAGAGGAGACTGCGGTTCCGGGCGGCGTCGGCGTCCGGACTGGTCACGGCCCCGAAGGGGAGGGTGAACGCGGTGTCCTGGGGCATGCTGGGGCCCTTTCGGGGGAAGGGTGTTCGGGCCGTCGCTCGACCAAAGGGTGACGGCGCCGGTCCCCGCCCGCAAGGGGGCGACCACGCCGTCACTCTCCGTATGCTGGTTGCGCGCGCTGACAGGATGGCCGGGTGGAACAGATCTTGCGCAGGGCGGGCGACGTGTTGGGCACCGGGTTGACGGACCCGGTGGACCTGGGCGGCAGCAGCCGCAGCGCCGTGCTGCGGTGCCGGACGGCGGCCGGCGGCAGCGTCGTCGTGAAGGCGTTCAAGGGCGGGGACGGGGCGGTGCGCTGTTTCGCGCGCGAGGCCGCCGCGCTCTCGCTCGGGCTGGGCGGGCCGCAGTTGCTCGCCGTCGACCCGATCGTGCCGCTGTTCGTGATGGCGGACCTCGGCGCCGCGCCGACGCTGGCGGACGTGCTGCTCGGGGACGATCCGAAGGCCGCCGAGGAGGGCCTGCTGGTCTGGGCGCGCGGGCTCGGGCGGCTGGGCGCCGCATCGGTGCACCGGCAGGCCGAGTTCGAGCGGCTGGTGGCGGAGTCCACGACGGTGTTGTCGCCGGAGGAGCCGTGGATCCGGCAGTCCGTCACCAAGCTGCTGCTGCGGCTTGAGGAGACCGGGATCGCCGTGCCCTCCGAACTCGCCGGGGAGCTGGCGCGGATCGGCACGGCCGGCGGGGAGGAGTACCCCGCGTTCACCCCGGGCGACACCTGCCCCGACAACAACCTGCTCACCCCGGACGGCCTGCGGCTGATCGACTTCGAGGCGGCCTGCTACCAGTCCGTCTTCCTGACGGCCGCCTACTGCCGGATGCCGTTCTCCACCTGCTGGTGCGTCTTCCGGCTCCCGCTCGGCCAGGCGGAGGCGATCGAGGAGGCGTACCGCACCGAGATCGTCGCCGCCTATCCCGCACTCGCCGAGGACGCCGTGTGGCAGGCCGGGATGCAGCAGGCCATCGCGGCCTGGACGGTCTACACCACCGTCTGGCTGGTCCCGCGCACGGCGGAGAACAAGCCCCTCCACCCTCGGCGACCGTCCCCGACCGCGCGGCAAGTGCTGCGCCACCGCTGGGAGATGGCGAGCGGACTGACGGACTTCCCGGCCCTCGCGGAGACGGTGGGGCTGCTGCTGCGGAAGATCGCGGGCGACTGGGACGACGAGCCGCTGCCGGGGTACCCGGCGTTCGCGGGCGGCCGGGCGTCGTAGCCGGGGGCTTGCCCGGTCGTTCCTCCGGTGAAGACGTTCCTGTCCCGATGGAGGAATCATGTCGAAGTTGCGTACCGCCCTCGCCGCCGCCGTGCTCGGGGCTGCCGTCGTGGTGCCCGCCGTTCCGGCCCACGCGGCGGCCTCCACGCCCGAGGCCCGGGTGAACACCTTCTTCCGGGAGTACCGCCGGGCCGTCCTCGACACGAAGGACCAGTCGCCCGCCGAGGTCCGTGCCCACTACCTGACGGCGGAGCTGAACGGGCGGCTCGACGCGTGGGCGCAGGCGAACGACGCCGACCCGGTGTTCCGCGCCCAGAACGTGCCGCTCGACTGGTCCACCCGCTACGAGGGCAGCGGCGCCGGGCACGCCACGATCGTGCTGACGGAGAAGTGGGGCGGGGGCACGTCGCAGGACGTCTGGCACTCGGTGCGGCTGGACACCCTCGTCATCAGCGACCTGGAGGGCCCGCCGGCGAAGTGACCACCCGACCTTCTACCAGGGCCTCGTCCAGTGGAAGGTCGGCTTCGACCGCCGCCCGTAGCGTGTGGCTGCTGTGAGGAGGGGCGGGGGGCGTTTCCCCCGCCCCTCCTGCGCGTTACGACCGGGTGATGGCCTGCTTCAGCAGGCCGTGGAGGACGCGTTGCTCCTCCGGGCCGAGGGCCGCCAGAGGGGAGCCGACGGCGAGGAGTTCGAGGAGGCGGTCGCGCATCGCGGTGCCCTCGGACGTGAGCACCAGGTGCTTGGCGCGGCGGTCGGTGGGGTGGGGGCGGCGCTCGATCAGGCCCTGCTTCTCGAGCTTGTCGACGACGAAGGTCGCGTTGGACGGCTCGCAGCTCATGCGCTCGGCGAGCTCGCGCATGGTCATCGGCCCGGTCATCTCGCGCAGCGCCGTCGCCTGGGCCTCGGTGAGGCCGAGGGCGGCGGCGTGCTCGCGCACGTGCTCGCCGATCCGCTGGGCGAGTCCGTTGACCATGCCGCACAGCTGTCGTTCGGCGATGGCCTGCGGTTCCTGGGCCCGGGACGTCGTCATGCCCCCCACCCTAGCAAGTCCGTCAAGCCAGAATATTTCGAGCTTGAATGATTCGAACTTGATGCTTATGGTGATCTCCGTCGCCGCGGAGAGCGCGGCGCCGGGCCGATGAACGGCCATCAGGGGAGAGGACTCACAGTGGACTTGAGCACGAAGCAGGACACCGCACGGCTGAGCCGGCCGTCGGACATCCGCTCGGTATGGCTCGGTGACACCAAGGTGTCGTACGTGCCGGACGGTGACGTGCGGCTCCGACCGCTCGCGATGCTGCCGGACACCACGGAGGACGTGTGGGCGGCGCACCCCGAGTACCTGGACCCCACGGGCAACCTCGTCGGGAGCGTCGGCGCGCTGCTCGTCGAGCACGGCGGCCGGGCGCTGCTGATCGACACGGGCGTCGGCCCGAGGACGCTGGAGCTCCCGGAGGGCCCGCTCCACGCGATCCGGGGCGGCGCGCTCCTGGACAACCTGGCGCGACTCGGCCGGGCCCCCGAGGACATCGAGGCGGTGGCCTTCACCCACCTCCACGTCGACCACCTCGGCTGGGCCTGCACCCCCGAGGGCGACCGGCCCGCGTTCGCCCACGCCGACTACCTGATCTCCGGGCCCGAGTGGGAGGGGCGCGGGGACCTGACGGCCGAGCAGGCCGCAGCCCTCGCCCCGCACGTCCGGACGGTCTCGGACGGCGACGAGGTCTTCCCCGGCGTGCAGGTGCGGATCACCCCGGGCCACACCGTCGGGCACGCCGAGTACGTCATCACCGGGGGCGGCCGGCGCCTGATCGCCTTCGGCGACGCCGTGCACTCGCCGATCCAGATCGACCACCCCGAGTGGTCCTCGGGCTTCGACCACGACCTCGCCCGGACCGCCGAGAACCGCCGCCGCCTGGTCGCCGAGCTGGCCGAGCCGGACGCGATCGGCTTCGGCGTGCACTTCGCCGACGTCGTCTTCGGGCGTGTGCAGTCGGGCGAGGACGGGCCGGCCTGGCAGCCCGTGGACGCCTGATCGGCCCCGGAACGAAGGAGATCCCCGAGCGGTCGGCTCGGGGATCTCCGGGGTGCGCGGCTCGGCAGGACGTTGTTCAGTCGATGCAGAACTCGTTGCCCTCGATGTCCTGCATCGCGATGCACGAGTCGTGACCGTCGTACAGCAACTGCACGCGTACCGCGCCCAGCGGGAGCAGCCGTGCGCACTCGGCTTCGAGCGCGGCGAGGCGCTCCTCGCCCACGAGCCCGGTGCCGACCCGCACGTCGAGGTGCACCCGGTTCTTGACGACCTTCCCCTCGGGAACGCGCTGGAAGTACAGCCGCGGGCCCACGCCGGTCGGATCGGTGCAGGCGAACCACGAACCCCGTTCCTCGGGGGACCGGGAGTTCTCGTAGTCGTCCCAAGTGGCGAACTCCTTCGGAGGATTCGCTGCTGCGTACCCCAGCACCTCGCACCAGAAGCGGCCGACGCGCTCGGGTTCCGCGCAGTCGAAGGTGACCTGGAACTGCTTGATCGATGACATGCGCGCACCCTAACAGGGGCTCAGCTCCTCGTCCTCGGGGAGAAGTAGCACGTCGGTGCGGGGGTGGTCCTACCGGCCCCGGCCCCACGCCTCGCGGGTGATCGCGTACTCGACGTCACCGTGTTCGGCGCCCTCGATGTACTCGGGCCACTCCTCGAAGAACGTGCGGACGTGCGTCAGCCCGGTCTTCTCCATCACACGACGGGAGGCCGTGTTGACCGCCATCGTGGTGGCGACGATCCGCTCGACGCCGAGCTCGGTGAAGGCGTGGTGGACGACCGCCCGCGAGCCCTCGGTGGCGTAGCCCCGGCCCCAGGCGGACGGCAGCATGCGGTAGCCGAGTTCGGTGTCGCCGCCGGCCAGGCCGACGCTGCTCGCGGGGCGGAGCGAGACCCAGCCGAGGAAGCGCCCGGACGACGTCTCGACCGCGGCGAAGCAGCCCATGCCGTCCGGGAGTTCGTGGTACTCGCGGAGGAGGGCGGGGAGGTGTTCGCGTTCGACGGCGGTCCGGGGTACGGGCCGGCCGTCGTCGATGTGGCGCATGACGTCGGGGTGGCCGTGCAGCGCGGCGAGGTCGTCCAGGTCGGCGGGGGTGAAGCGGCGGAGGGCCAGGTGGTCGGTGTGCAGGTAGGCGTTCACGACGGCGATTCGAGCAGGGGTCTCCGGCTCACGGCAAGCGCTTTACCGATCGGCACATCGGGGTCCGGGGCACTCTGGTGGCCCTGCAACAACTCTGACACTATCTCAGCCACGGTGAAAGAACCGTGTGCCAATCGTTCACATCGGTCACATCAGCGCGGCCGTGGAGCGTCGAGATGATTCGAGGCCTGCCTTGACGTCCGTGCGTAACCGCATACCCCATCTGGTGACGGTCGTGCTTATGCTCCTGGGCCTGGTGACCGCCGCGAGCGCGCAAGCCCAGGCGACCCCGCAGCGGCTCGCCGCCGGCGCGACCGTTTGCTCCAACTCGCCCATTCCGGCAGGGTGGGTGATCACGAGCTCGTACCGTAGCGCCGGTTGTGCGGGCACCGGGGTCGCGTACACCATCGCCGATGTGAGCGGGCAGAGCGGCGCCACCGTGTGTTCGATGTCGCCGATTCCGGCGGGCTGGGTCATCACGAGCTCGTACAGCAGCGCCGGCTGTGCCGGCACCGGCGTCGCGTACTCCCTTGCCAACACCGCCAACCAGACCCGCGCCACTGTCTGTTCGATGTCGCCGATTCCGGCGGGCTGGGTCATCACGAGTTCCTACAGCAGTGCCGGCTGCGCGGGTACGGGCGTTGCGTACTCGATCGCCAACACCGCCAACCAGACCTGGGCGACCGTCTGTTCGATGTCGCCGATTCCCGCGGGGTGGGTCGTGACGAGCTCGTACAGCAGTGCCGGCTGCGCGGGTACGGGCGTTGCGTACTCCATCGCCAACACCGCCAACCAGAGCTACGCGACCGTCTGCTCCTTCTCCCCGATCCCGGCGGGGTGGGTCGTCACGAACTCGCAGAGCACCGGCAGCTGCGTGGGCAGCGGCATCGCGTACAACATCAGGAAGGTCTGACCACCCGGAGCAGGTCGAGCGCGCGCACGGCCACAGGGCGCGGCCTTCACGAGGCCGCGCCCACGTGCTCGTGACACCACCGAACGGCCACCGTCCGTGACGCGAACACGCGCGTAGTAGCCGATAGGCTTCTTCAGCTGGGGGTGCCTCCGGCCGGAGCGGGCACTGCCTGTCGGACACCACACTTCATGACGTGACGATGGGGTGAACGCGATGCCTCTTGAGGGCGAGTACGAGCCGAGTCCGGCGCAGTGGGTGCGCGAGCAGGTCGAGCTGTACGAGAGTTCGGGCGGCACGCAGGGAACGACGCTCTGGGACACGGGCCTGCCCGTCGTCATCCTCACGACGCGCGGCGCGAAGAGCGGCAAGATCCGCAAGACCCCGTTGATGCGCGTGGAGCACGAGGGGCGGTACGCGGCAGTGGCCTCGAAGGGCGGCTTCCCGCGTCACCCGGTCTGGTACTTCAACGTCAAGTCCGACCCGCACGTGGAGCTCCAGGACGGGCCCGAACGCCGGGACATGACGGCCCGTGAGATCACCGGCGACGAGAAGGCCGAGTGGTGGGAGCGCGCGGTCGCCGCGTACCCGCCGTACGCCGAATACCAGGAGAAGACCGACCGCGTGATCCCCGTCTTCGTGCTGGAGCCCCCGCGCGGGTAGGACCGGAGGCTAGCCGTACAGCCCCGCACCGATCCCGATCAGCTTCCGTCGCTCCACGGCGATCCCCCCTCGCGCCCGCCCCCTGCGGGAAACCCTATCCGGAGGTCCAGTGGGCACGGAAAAGGCGAGAAGAAATATTCTCCTCGCCACTATCAAGATATAACGCACCGGGGGGCTTGCCGCAAGGCCCCCGGTGTGCCGCACAATCGTCGGTCTCAAGGCCATGACCTGCGGAAACGGGAGCCGGGAAATGCGCGTTTTGTTGACGAGCTGGGGATCACGCGGAGACGTCGAACCGCTGGCGGCGCTGGCGGTGGAATTGCAGCGGCTCGGGGCGGAGGCGGCGGTCTGCGCGCCCGCGGACGACGATTTCGTCGCCCTGCTGGCACGGGTCGGCGTGCCGCTCGTGCCGCTCGGGCCGACGGTGAAGTCGATCGTCGCCAACCCGAAGCCGCCGACGGGCGAGGACGCCTTCCGGCTGGCGCCGGCGCTGGTGGAGGCGCGGTTCGAGACGCTCGCCGCGGCGGCGAAGGACGGGTGCGATGCGATCCTCGCGACCGGGCTGATGCCGGCGGGCGCGCGGGACGTGGCGGAGAAGCTCGGCGTCCCGTACGTGTTCGCGTGCTTCCACATCGCCGGGATCCCGTCGCCGCACTTCCGGCCCGGCCGGCGCCCGGGGCCGCCGCTGTCGGAGGGTGAGACCGACCTCCGGGTGCTGTGGCGGGAGGACGGCGAGCGCGTGAACGGCCTGTACGGCGAGGCGCTCAACCGTGGGCGGGCCGGGATTGGGCTGCCGCCGGTGGACAACGTCCGCGATCACGTCTTCGGGGACCGGCCCTGGCTGGCGGCGGACGCGGTGCTCTGCCCGTCGGAGGGGATGACGGACCTGGAGCTGTTGCAGACCGGGGCGTGGATCCTGCCGGACGAGCGTCCGCTGCCGGACGAGCTGGAGGCGTTCCTGGCCGCGGGGGAGCCGCCGGTGTACGTGGGCTTCGGGAGCATGGCGTCGTACGCGCCGAAGGACGTGGCGGGAGCGGTCATCGAGGCGAGCCGCGCGTACGGGCGTCGGGTCGTCGTCGGGAGCGGGTGGGCCGGGCTGGGGGCGGTCGACGACGGCGACGACTGCTTCGTGGTCGGGGAGGTCAACCAGCAGGCGCTGTTCCGGCGGGTGGCGGCGGTCGTGCACCACGGCGGCGCGGGCACGACGACGACGGCCTCGCGGGCGGGAGCGCCGCAGGTGATCGTGCCGCTGATCGCGGACCAGCCGTACTGGGCGGCGCGGGTGGCCGAGTTGGGGATCGGCGCGGCACACCAGGGGCCGGCGCCGACGGTTGAGTCGCTGACGGCGGCGTTGGGGGTGGTGCTGACGCCCGAGGTCGCCGAGCGGGCGAAGGCCGTGGCGGGCACGATCCGGGCGGACGGGGCGACGGTGGCGGCGAAGCTGCTGCTGGAGGCGGCCGGCCGGCCCGTACAAGGCCCGGCTGTCGGGTGATTGTCGGGCGCCTGCGAGGTCGTGGGTGCCGGATCGGCTCGCGCAATGGTGGCACCGCCCGAGGAGTTCCAACCCCTCGGGCGGTGCCACCGGCGTGCTCACGGTCGGCTCGATGTCGCGAGACGCTGGAGAAGCCGTTCCATACGGAGATCGTATTCAGTGGCGTCGGCTCTGCGCGTCGCCCCGGGGATGTACGCCGGATACGCTCCCGGGCCGACGGCCTGGGAAGAGGTGACATCCGCCGGCCGACGCGGTGGATCGTGGTCCGTTCCTAGGTTCATGGTCATGAGGAATGCACCGATGATCGATCTTCGCGGCACGACAAAGAAGTACAGCGTCATCGAGCGATCAACGGCGAAGGTGCTGCCCGATTCGACCCGCGACCGCGCCGCCGCGGGCAAGCAGCCCGCGCAGCATCGGCGCCGTAGCCCTTGCCGGTGGCCTGAGTCGGCACTCATCGCCTGTGGAGTCGCCGTTCTCGCCTGGGCGTTCGTGCTCTGCACCACCCTGCCGTCAACAGCGACTGCTGTGCACTGGTCGGCCGCCTGGGCCGGGTTGGATGCCATGGAGGCACTCGGCTTCATCGCCACCGGGGTCCTGGCCGCTCGTGGCGATCCCCGCCGGGCCCTGCCTGCTGCGGCCACGTCGATGCTGTTGCTGGTCGACTCCTGGTTCGACCCGATGACAGCGGGGCCCGGCAGCGATTTCGCCGTCGCGCTGGCCATGGCGTGCTTCGCCGAACTACCGCTTGCGGTGGTCTGTGCCCTCGTCGCCTGGCGGGCGCTCCGCGTTCCGACACCACAGCCTGCCTGACCAGCCGTCACTTACTCAAGACAGAGGACTCTTGATCATGAACCTTCGCACTGCACTCGGTCGCCCCGGAGCGCGATGGGGGTTGACCGCGGCGGCGGCCGGCGCCGCGGCCCTGTCCTGGTGGGCGTTCGACTCCGCCCCCTACCCGTACGCGCAGCGCCGGCTCCTCGACCTGCCCTTGCCGCTGCTCAGCCAGGAGCGGCTCGATTCGATGCTGGAGTTGCGTCAGGGCGAGCGGGTCCTGGAGGTCGGACCGGGCACAGGCCTGCAGGCTCTGCAGACCGCCCCGCAGCTGGGCACTGACGGTCGACTCGACATCGTCGACGTCCAGCAGGAGATGCTCGACCACGTGATGAGCCGGGCCGCACAGCGCGGTCTCACCAACATCGCGCCGACCCGGGCGGACGCCCACCACCTGCCGTTCGAGGACTCCGTGTTCGACGCCGCCTACCTGGTGACGGCCTTGGGTGAGATCCCGCAGCCGGAGGTGACGCTGACGGAGCTGAGCCGGGTGGTGAAGCCGAACGGACGGATCGTGGTGGGCGAGTTCTTCGACCGGCACCAGGTGCGGCGCGCCACCCTGGCTCGCCATGCCAATGCTGCGGGACTCCACGTGACCCGGCTGATCGGCCCGCCGTTCTCCTACTACGCCCGGCTGGCGCCATGCCGACCGGACGGGTCACGGGCGCCGCTGACAGCCGCCGGCACCCGTCACCGCACCGCGGCATAGGGAACGAGCAGCGGCAAGCGCCATCTTCGGGTGTGAGTGGACGTCACGTGCGAAACCGGGTGGACGCTCAACGCGTCGGCTTGGTGATCCGTGGCGCTCAGCTGGCCGGTCCCGTCGTCGCGGGCGGCCCTACCGCCGGTTCGAGTAGCGACAGCGTCCGCTGCTGCGCGTCGAGGCCGACGCGGATGCCGACCGGCATCGGCAGGTTCGGGCCGGCGTGCCCGAAGTCGACGTTGCCCAGGACCGGGATGTCGCGGTCGCCGAGGACGTCGAGGACGATCTCGGGCAGGGTCGGGGACGCGTCGGGCTCCAGTCCGACGATCTCGCGCGGAACGCCCACGACCATGCCCGAGATCCGGTCGAGGATGCCGGAGTGCCGCATCACCTGCAGGTAGCTCCACACGTGGGAGGCCAGGCCGCCCATCTCCTCCCAGAACAGCACCGCACCGTCGAACCGTTCGAGCGGGAGGGAGAATCGCGTCGCCTGCGCCAGCACGATGCGATTGATCACCCCGCCGATCAGCCGGCCCTCGGTACGACCGGGACGCCAGCACTCCCACGACGGGCTCGCCGGCAGCGCGCCGATCGCTTCGGTACCGGTCAGCAGCCTGGAATAGAGACTCTCAAGTTCCGCTCGGCGCGCCACGGGTGCGGACTGCCAGTGCCCGCCGAAGCCGGGAACGGTCATGTCGGCGTGGAACCCGACCAGACCCGTGCGCGCGTAGAGCACCAGGTGCAGCAGCGAGATGTCGCTGTAGCCGAGGATCGGCTTGGGGTCGGCCCGGATCGCCTCGACGTCGATCAGGTCGAGGTAGCCGAGCACGGCCTGACCGCCGTCACTCGCGACGATCGCGCGCACCTCGGGATCACGTAGGAGGCCGTTGAGCTCACGGGCGATCTCCGCCGGCGTGGCCGCGCTCCACCAATGGCTGCGTCCGGCTTCGAGCAGCGGAGCCCGGCGCACGCGGAAGCCCATCCGCTGGAGCACGACCACCGTCTGCTCGACGTTGGGCTCGTAAGCGGCGGGCAGGGGACCGGAGAGTGAGGCGATGACAACCAGGTCTCCGGGCCTCAGGGCACGCGGTCGGAGCAGTCGAGGCGGTGCGGAACCAGTCATGGCGTCAGTGTCTCCGGTGCCGTCGGTGGGGTCACGCGACTTTCGCCGGCCCGCCGCCCCGGGATCCTGCCTGGCCATGGTGCCGGCCCGGTCGGCGGGTCTACCTTGGCGCGGTGAATGCTTCGACCGACGCCGCTCGACGGCGGCGCCTGTTCTTCGCCGTCGGGTGGTCCGTAGTGGTGCTGGGAATCGCCGTGCCGCCGCTGGTGGTCGGGCCGGCCTTCGTGCGCTCGGGGGCGATGCTGGTGCCCGGGCTGATGGCCGTGTTCGGGCCCGCGACCCTGCTGGAGGCGGTCATCGCGCGGCCGAAGAGCGTGCGGGTGGCCGGTGGGACAGCCCGGGCCCGCAGCTGGACGGGCGAGCGGCAGGTGAACCTGCACGACCTCGCCACCGTGCGTGCCTGGGAGGGGATGGCGAGGGGGGCCCAACCGGTCTTCGTGTCCCTGGTGGACCGCTCGGCCGGGCGGATGATCCTGCGGGTCGACGACCAGGTCCGGCACCTGATCGCCGACGCGGTGCGCCGCCACGGCGCGGGGTACGTCTCACTGTGGGCCACGGAGCTCCTGGGCCTCAAGCCGACCCGCTGGTACGTCGCGGGCGCGCGGATCCTGGCTCTCTCGCTGGCCGTCCTCGCGCTGTTGGCCGGTGGGATGCTGGTGGCCGCGGCCCTCGCCCAACGCTGACGACCCTGACCGGCGCTGGGCGGCAGCCCGGTCACACCAAGCTCGCCCCGTTCGACGGTGACGGGCGGTCGGGCGAGGCGCCGGAGTGATCTGTTCGAATCATCCGAGTGAGGGACCACGGCCCGACGACCGGAGACAGGAGCAGAGGGGATACGGGAGAGCACTCCTGCCCGTCCCGTCCCCGTCCCCGGAGGAAGCGTTGAAAAGAACGCGGGCCCTGACCGTACTGATCGCATTGATCCTCTCCCTCGCCGCGCCGCCCGCGGTCGCCCGGGAGCCCGGCCCTCCGCCGGCGAGCCCGTCCGCCGCGCCGGCGGAGGCGCTCACGCAGGTGATCGGCGATCCCGTGGCCGTGCCCAAGAGCAACGTCCACGTCTTCTACGAAGCGACCGTGACCTGTCCGGCCGGCCAGACGCCGACCGGTGGCGGACCGAAGGTCTCTCCCTACGACAACCCCCTGCAGTTGATCAGCTCCTACCCGCGTGGCAACGGCTGGGTCGTCACGGTGGACGGCGAATCGGACGTCGACGCGACCCTGTGGGCGACGGTGATCTGTTCCACGGAGCCGCACACCCAGATCTCCAACGGCCCCGTCACGGTTGCACCTCGGAACGAGGGCGGTCTCTCGGCGACCTGTCCGGCCGGCCAGTACGCCACCGGCGGCGGCGGGCTCGTCGACCTCGGGGTCATCGATGTCGAAGGGTCCTTCGCCGATGGGAACGAGGCGAACAACACCTGGAATTACAACATCAACAACCCGTCCGGGAGGCCCCTGGAGTTGCGGCCCTTCGTGATCTGCTCGACCTCGCCCCATCACCACTACTGGGGCGACGGCACCAAACTCCCGTTCAGCCACGGGACCGCCCACGACCTGAAGTACTGCCCCACCGGCATGGTCACCGGCGGAGGCGCCATCGCCGTCGGGACGGCGATCTACGAGTCCAGCTTCTGGGGCAACGGCTGGCTGGCCCAGTCCGTGAACTATTCGGGGGACCACCCGGAAGTGCGCGCGAACGTGGTCTGCAAGGACTGAGCCGAAGGGATCGATACGGAGTGGGAAGTCGGCGGATCCGACTTCCCACGTACCGGCTCGGATTACGCTCTCAGGCCTCGGCGGTCGCGGCGAAGTCGACGAACGCCTTCCATGCGGCCGGCTCGAAGGCCAGCTGCGGGCCGCTCTTGTCCTTGGAGTCGCGCACGTGGACGACGCCGGGGGTCTCGGCGACCTCGATGCACTCGCCGCCCTCATTGCCGCTGTAGCTGCTCTTGAACCATGCCAGGTCGGTGCTCATCGTTCTCCCAGGATCTTCTCGATCAAGGCCATGGACGCCTCAGGGCCAAGGGCCTGCGCCCTGAGGGTGCTGTATCGCGCGTTCATGATCCGGACCTCGTCCGGGTCGGTGATCAGCCTACTGCTCGTCTGCACCTCGATGTAGGCGTGCTGAGGACGCCCTTTGGGGGTGATCAGGATGAACGGGCCACCCATGCCCGCGTGTTCTGTCCTGTCCAGCGGCAGCACCTGGATCACCATGCCTCGGGTCCGTCCGACCTCAAGGATGCGATGTAGCTGGGCTGTGTGTACATCCCAGCCGCCCAGGGGCCTGCGCAGCACGCCCTCGTCGATCACCCAGCTGAACATCCCCCGTGGCCATCGGGTGAGCACAGCCTGGCGCTCCATTCGTGCAGCCACCCGCATCTCGATCACCTCCTCGGACAGAAGCGGCTGCCTCATTGCGTAGACAGCACGGGCATGTTCCTCGGTCTGGAGCAGGCCAGGTACGTCGAGCGTGGCGTAGTTGTGATTCTCGACCGAGTCCACCTCCAAGGCCGCGTAGCCCCGGAACCAGTGCGGGTGCCGCATCCGTGCCTTGGCCCGCGCCTTGACCACGTCCTCCGCCGCGACGGCCAACAGGCCACCGGCGTTGAGGAGTTTGTCGAGCGCGACCAGCAACTCGGGCTGCGGGGTGCGCTTTCCGCGCTCCACGGCGCCGATCAGGTGCTCGCCGTAGCCGACCTTCTCGCCGAGTTCCTTCTGGGTCAAGCCGGCCCGCTCGCGCAGCAGCTTGATCTGCTTCCCGATGGCGCGGAAGAAGTCGGAGACCTCGCCCTCCTCCTCCGGCATCGTCGTCGTCGAGTCCTCGTCCCGGACTCCACCCATGGTGACCACCCCTATGATCCGATCACGCCCGCCAGAGGTGACAGGCGACAATCCGCTGCCGTACAAGCACTCTCCGTGCCTGCTCCGGCCATGGTCAGCGTACGTCTCTGCCGTCACGCTTTTGCTCATGAAGTCCGAAACCCCCCTCGACAATCCCCGCTCCCACACCTCCGTCCTCACCGCCACCCCCAAGGGCGCGGCGATCGGACGCCGGATCGCCCGCCGTCAACTCGCCGCCTGGCGCCTCAACTTGACGGCCACCGAGGCGTACTACGCCGCCCTCCTCGTCGTCGGCGAGCTCGCGGCCAACGCGATCACGCACGGCCGCGTTCCGGGGCGCGGGTTCGAGCTCCACCTCTGCCTCACCACCACCGTGCGCCGGGGCACCACCCTCCGTATCGAGGTGTCCGACTGCCGAGGGGACCGCCTCCTCCCCGTCCTCCCGGTCAGACTCACGCCCAACTCCCAGTCCGGGCGCGGCCTCGCGCTCGTCGACGCGCTCGCCGACCGCTGGGGTACGATCCCGCGCCACCCCAACGGCAAGACCGTCTGGGTCGAACTCGACCTCCCCGCCGGCGGCGCCGATGCGGCCTGACGTCACCCCCGCCACCGCGACCGCCTGCACGGTCCTGCCGATCGCCCTCGTCCTCGCTCTCCTCATCTGGCTCTCCCCTCTCGCCCGTCACCACCCGCACCATTCGCCCCAGCGGAATCCGACTGCGACCCTTACTCCCGTTCGGTGATCAATTCGGTCCGGTTCCCCGAGCCGGACCATTGACCAGCGGAAATGATGAAGTACCAGCCGGTAAGTACGGTGACGAGTAAAGAAACGTCAATCGCCAAGTCCGTCCCTACCAGCCCCCGTTGCCCCTGTGCTAGTGTCGCCAGCGGCATGAGTGAGCGCGGTCAGACCGGGGGAAAGCTCGTGGCAAAGCCTCGTGTCCTCATCATCGGGGACAGCATTCGAATTGTTCCGAAGGCCACGTCGGCCGATGTCGACGTCGTTTACCTCCAGAAGCCTTCGCAATTCGACCAGGCGGTTATTCCGTTCTGTCGTCAGCTCGTTCTGGTGGACTATCAGCACGTGCCCTCCGCCGTCGCCATGACGCGGGCCCTGCACGAGCTCGGCCCGATCGACCGGATCGTCACCCAGACCGAGGCGGCCCAGCTCGTCGCGGGTCACCTGACCTCGCTGCTTGGCATCGCCGGCACCACGGAACGCACCGCCCGGCTGCTGCACGACAAGTCGGCCATGCGTGCGCTCCTCAACGAGCGCGGCATCGGCCCGGTGCCCTTCGAGCTGAACCCCACCCACGCGCAGCTGCGCGCGTTCGTCGCGGCGCACGGTGCCGCGATCGTCAAGCCGACGATGGGGTCCGGCAGTCTCGGGGTGCGGCGGATCGCATCGCTCGACGAGGTCGACGACGTGTGGGCCTGGTGCCAGGAGTTCGGGCTCGGTGAATTCCAGGTCGAGCAGCTCCTGGTCGGCCCGGAACTGAGTGTCGAGGCCTTTTCCGAGGCCGGGCGGCACACCGTCGTCGCGGTCACCGCGAAGGACACCGACGGCGGGACCGTCGAAGTCGGGCACGTCATTCCCGCGCCCATTTCCGACATCGAACTCTCGGAGATCAGTGATGTGACGATTCGCCTGCTCGACGCGGTCGGATTGCAGGACGGTCCCTCGCACACAGAGGTGATCGTGACCGCCGACGGACCGCGCATCATCGAATCGCACACCCGGCGCGGCGGCGACCGCATCAACGATCTCGTGAAATTGGTGTACGGGATCGACATGGAGGAAGCCGCTTTCCGGCTGGCCGGCCGGGGCTCTCCGCTCGACGGCCTCCACCCGGCGCGCGGTGCGGCGGCGGTCCGCTTCCTCACTGCCGACCCGGGTGTCGTCACGTCCGTGACCGGTGTCGACGCGGCGAAGGCCGTCGAAGGCGTCGTGGACGTGGTTGTGAGCGTCCGGCCGGGTGGGGTGGTGTCGGAGCTGCGCTGGTCGGACGACCGCTGCGGGCTCGTCGTCGTCCACGCCGAGGACGTCGACACGGCCGTGGCCCTGGCCCGCAAGGCGGCCGCCCACGTGGTGATCACCACCGAGCCCGTCGCCGAAGGCCCGGACGCGGCGGCGACGCCCGAGACGCTGGACGCCATCCTCCGCCCCTACGACGAGGTGTTCGACCCGTTCCACGGGTCCGTCGACGCCTCGTAGGCAGCGGCGGGACCCGTCCGAACGTCGACCTGGTGCGGCGTGGGAGTGGCCTGCCCCGGTTCCGGCCGGTGGCGGCAACTCCGCTGCGGCACGCCGTGATTGTGCACAACAGCAAATTCACGCCTACGGGCTGAAGCCCTGCCCCGACTTTGGAGTGCGGTATGGCCGCGATCCCTCAATCTGGCATGCGCATGCTCTCCCACACCCAGGAAAGCCTCTGGCTCTTCCACGAGCTCGCCGGTTTCGACGAACCGGCCTACAACGAATCGGTGGCCTTCGACATACGCGGCCCGCTCGATCCGGAGGCGTTACGCGGGGCCGTCCACGCGACGGTCCTCCGGCACGACGCCCTCCGCACCACGTTCCTCGAAACCCCGGACGGCCCGCGGGCCAGGGTGCACGAATCCGCTCCGGACCGCATGACCTTCGCCGACCTCCGCACAACCGCCCCAGCCGAGGCCCGCGTTCAGGCGGACGAGCTGCTCGCCGAGCACCACCGGCACCCGTTCGACCTCGCTGTGGCCCCGCTGCTGCGCACCCTCCTCGTGGCGCTGCCGGGTGACCTCTGGCTCCTCGCCCTGACGGCTCACCACATCGTCATCGACGACTGGAGCATCCATCTCGTCCTGGACGAGATCGGGGAGAACTACCGCGCGCTCACGGCGAACGGCCGGATCCCGGAACGGCCCGCCGTCGGCGCCGCGTTCCGTGAGTTCGTGGCGGCGAGCCGCACGGCCGATGCCACCGCCGACCAGGCCGAGAAGGTCGAGCGCTGGCGCCGATCCCTGGCCCACTGCCCTGAGTTGCTGGGCATGCCGCTCGACCGCCCGCGACCCGCCGTGCAGACCTTCCGCGGCGACAGCCTGACGGTGACCGTCCCGCGCGCGGACGTCGAGCCGCTGCTGAAGGAGTGCGCGCGCGAGTGCCGCAGTACCGCGTTCCCGGTGTTCCTCGCCGCGTACGCCGTGCTGCTGAACCGGTACACGCGGCAGGACGGGATCGCCGTCGGCACCACGGTGCTCAACCGGCCGGGCGCCGAGGACCTGGACGAGGTCGGCTGCTACGTCAACACGCTGCCCCTCTTCGTCCCCGTGGACCCGGACGACAGCTTCCGTACGGTGCTGGGCAGCGCGCAGGAGGCGGCCGAGCGGCTGCTGGACGACGGTGACACCCCGTATCCGAAGGTGGTCGAGGCGCTCGGGGTCGAGCGGCCGCGCGACCACAACCCGGTGTTCCAGACCATGCTCACGCTGCTCGGCGGCCGGCCCGCGCTCGACCTCGGGCCCGGCCGGTCGCCGAGTACCGCCCGGTCCGCCGCACGGCCGCCAAATTCGACCTGATGCTGTACGTCGAGGCGGCCGACGACGCGTACGCGTTCGAGCTGGAGTTCAACACCGACCTTTTTGCGCGCGAGACCGCCGGGCGGATCCTGCGGAATTACGCGCAGCTCCTGGCCTCGCTGGCCGCCGCCGGCGTCGACGCCCCGGTGGGCGCGGCGTCGATGACGCGCGAGGCGGACCGGCGGCTGATCCTCGACGACTGGAACGACACGCGGGCCGAATACCCGGCCGGGACGGTCGTCGACGTCATCGAGGAGCAGGTCCGGCGGACCCCGGACGCGCTCGCCGTCGCGTTCGACGGTGAGCGCCTCACGTACGACGAGCTCAACCGGCGGGCGAACCGGCTGGCGCACCGGATCCGTCGGGAGCTCGCGGCGCGCGGGAAGGGCCCGTTCGTCGGCGTCTTCATGGAACGGTCCGTGGAGATGGTCGTCGCGCTGCTCGCGATCGTGAAGGCGGGCTGCGCGTACGTCCCGATCGACCCCGAGTATCCGGCCGCCCGGATCGCCTTCATGGTGCAGGACGCGGACCTGCCGCTGATCCTCACCCAGGAGCGGCAGCGCGAGGCGCTCGGTGAGGTGACGGCTGACGTCCTCGTCCTGTCGGGTCCGGAATCGTGGCACGAGGACGACGCCGACCCCGTACGGGAGTCGAGCCCCGCCGACCCCGTCTACATGATCTACACCTCCGGCTCCACCGGGCAGCCCAAGGGCGTCGTCAACCGGCACGACGCGCTCGCGAACCGGCTGCACTGGATGCAGTCCGCCTTTCCCCTCACAGGCGAGGATCGCGTCCTGCAGAAGACCCCGTACAGCTTCGACGTGTCGGTGTGGGAGTTCTTCTGGCCGCTGATGACCGGCGCGGCCATCGTCGTGGCCAAGCCCGGCGGGCACCGGGACCCGGACCACCTGAAGGAGCTTATCCGCTCCGCCGCCGTCACGACCGTGCACTTCGTGCCCTCCATGCTCAACGTGTTCCTGGAGGCGGACGGCCTCGCCGGCCACTGCGGCTCGCTCAAGCGCGTCGTCTGCAGCGGGGAGGCGCTGCCGCGCAAGACCATCGAGGTGTTCGACGCCGCGCTCCCGGGCTGCGAGTTGCACAACCTGTACGGCCCCACCGAGGCCGCGATCGACGTCTCGCACTGGCCCTGCACGACCGACTACCCGGGCGAGATCGTCCCCATCGGCACGCCGATCGCCAACGTGCGGCTGTATGTCCTTGACAAGGATCTGCGGCTCCAACCAGTGGGCGTGCCAGGCGAGTTGTGCATCGGTGGCGTGGCCGTCGCCACCGGCTACCACGGGCGCGACGAGCTCACCGCCCGGATGTTCGTCGCCGACCCGTACGGCACCGCACCCGGCGCCCGTCTCTACCGGACCGGTGACCTGGCGCGCTTCCTGCCGGACGGGCAGATCCAGTACCTGGGCCGCATCGACAACCAGGTCAAGCTGCGCGGACTGCGCGTGGAGCCCGACGAGATCGCCGCCGTGCTGCGGGACCTGCCCGGTGTCCAGGACGCGGCCGTCGTCGTGGACTCGTCGGGGCCCGCGCAGGCGCTGGCCGCGTACGTCGTCAGCCAGGCCTTCGACGCCGACGACTTGCGGGCCCGGCTGCGCAAGCTGCTGCCGGAGTTCCTCGTGCCGCAGTACCTCGTGGGGCTCGACGCCCTGCCCACGACGCCGAACGGCAAGCTCGACCGCCGGGCGCTGCCCGCGCCGACGGCGGGTGCCGCCGGGACCACGAGCCCCGGCCCCGCACCCGCCACGGACGCCGAGCGTGCTGTGGCCCGCGCCTGGCAGGAGGTGCTCGGCCTGGCCGAACCGGTCGGTCTGGACAGCAACTTCTTCGCGCTCGGCGGCGACTCGATCCTCGCCCTGCGCGTCTCCTCCCGCCTGCGCGCGGCCGGCTACCCGGCAGGCCTGCGCGATGTGTTCGCCCACGCGACGCTCGGGGAGCTCGCCGCCTCGCTCACCCGGGGCGGCGCCGCTGAGGCGGCCGTCACGCCCGCGTTCGCACTCGTGTCGGACGAGGACCGGGCCCTGCTCCCCGCCGACGTGGTCGACGCGTGGCCGCTCACGAAGCTCCAGTCCGGCATGATCTACCACTCGCTGCTGGACGAGGACTCGCCCGTCTACCACGACATCTTCGACTACGAGCTCGCGGGCGTGACCGACCCGCACCAACTGGCCCGTGCTGTCCGTGAGACCGTGGCCAGGCACGCCCAACTCCGCTCGTACTTCGACCTGGAGAACTACGAGGAGACGCTCCAGATCGTCCTCGCGGAGGCGTTGCCGGCCGTAGAGTTCGTGGATGTCTCCCAGCTGTCCTCCGGCGCACAGGACAAGGCCGTCGAGGACTGGATCGAGGCCGAGAAGCACCGCCCGCTCGATCTCGCCCGGCCGCCCATCCGCTTCTGCGTTCACGTGCGGGGCGCGGACCGCGTGAACCTGGCGGTCTCGTTCCACCACCTGATCCTGGACGGGTGGAGCGTCGCACTCGTCGTCGAGGAGATCCGGCGGCGGTGCGGCGAACTCCCCGGCGGGCGGGTGACGGCTCCGGCGCCGAGCTACGGCACGTACGTGGCGCTGGAACGCGAGAGCGCGCAGCGGCCCGAGGACCGGGCCGCCTGGCGGCGCCTGCTCGGCGGCCACGCCGCGACGCTCGTCGCGGGCCGTCCGTCGCCCGGCCAGGAGATCGAGACCGCGGCGGTCGAGCGGATCGTCCCGGCCGACCTCGAAGCCCGGCTGCGCCGGCGCGCCGCCGCCCTCGGACTGCCGCTCAAGTCGCTCTACCTGGCCGCGCACTGCGCCGCGCTCGCGGAGCTCAGCGGCGCCTCCCGGGTGATCGCCGGCCTGGTCGGCAACGGCCGTCCGGAGATCCCGGGCGGGAGCGAGATGGTCGGCCTGTTCCTCAACACCCTGCCGTTCCCCGTCGAGGTGGGCGAGGCGGACGACCCGGCGCTGCCGACCACGGTCTTCGCGCGCGAGCGCGAGCTGATCCCGCTCCAGCGGTACCCGCTCGCCGACATCGAGCGGCAGCACGGGGGAGCGCTCTTCGACGTCGTCTTCAACTACACCGACTTCCACGCGTACGCGGCGGGAGCGGGTGGAGTCGGGGTAGCGGGTGGAGCGGGTGGAGCGGGTGGAGCGGGCGGAGTAGGGGGAGTCGGCGAGGTCGCGGCGCAGGAGGGCCCGGTGACGATCGCGAGCGCCCGGTACTTCGAGCTCACCAGCTTCCCGGTGCTGGTCCACGTCCACCGGGACCACTTCGCGCACGCCACGGAGATCGCCGTGTGCCACGACCCGTCCCGGATCAAGACCGCCACGGCGGAGGCGTTCGTCGACGACTTCCTCGCGGCCCTCGGGCGCTACGCGGCCGACGGGGCGGCGGGCGGCGACGAGGACGAGACGGAGCTCGCCGTCGCCGGGATCATCGCGAAGGCGGTCGGCCGGGAGACGGTCGGGGCGAACGAGAACTACCTCGACGCAGGGGTCGACTCGATCACCTCGATCCGCATCCTCGTCAAGCTCCGCAAGGTGTTCCCCGGCGCGGCGATGCGCGACGTGATGGAGGCGCGGACGGTCCGGGCCCTCGTCCGTCGCCTGGCGGGGCAGACGCCCGTCACCGAGGCGGTGCAGGCGACGGAAAGTGTCGCCGCGGCCGGGCCACTGCCGGAGGGCGTCGTCGACGCGTACCCGCTCACGGCCACGCAGCTGCGGATGCTCGAAGCGACGCGGCGCGACCCGGCGCAGTCCGCGTACCACGACGTCTTCGCGTACACCGTCGCCCTGCCGCTGGACGAGCCGCTGCTCCGGGCCTCGCTGCGGCGGATGATCGAGGCGTGCGAGACCCTGCGGACCTCGTTCGACCTGGACGCGCGGCGGCAGCTGGTCCACGCCTCGGCCGAGCCCGACCTCACCGTGTACGACGACGGCCCGGCCGACGCCTGGTTCGAGCGCGAGCGCGGCTCCGGCTTCGCCTGGGACCGGCCGCCGCTGCGGTTCGCCGCCCACCGGCTCGCGGAGGATCGTTTCGTCCTCTCGCTCGGTTTCCACCACGCGATCGTCGACGGCTGGAGCCTGTCGCTGCTCGTCCGGGACCTCCTGCTCGCGTACACGGGCACGCCGGTGGAGTGGCCGCAGCCCGGTTCCTTCCGCGCCTACGTGGAGGCGGAGGCTTCGGCCCGCGCATCGGAGGAGTCGCAGGGGTTCTGGCGGGACGTCCTCGCCGGACATCCCGGGACGGCGCTGCCCGGCTATCCGTCCGACGGCCGCGGCGCTCGTTGGGCGGAGGCCACCGTCGTCGTCCCGGCTGAGCAGGAGGCCGAGCTGCGCGAGGTCGCTCGGAGCACCGGGCACCCGCTCAAGCACGTGCTGCTGGCGGCCCACCTGCGGGTCCTGGCGCTCGTCACCGGTGAGCAGGACGTCGTCAGCGGGGTGTTCACGCACGGCCGCCCCGAGACGGACGGCGCCGAGGCGCTGGTCGGGATGTTCCTCAACTTCCAGCCGCACCGGGTGCGCGTCGACGGGCAGACGTGGCCCGAGCTGATCGACGAGGTGTTCGCGTTCGAGATGCGGGCGCTCGCCCACCGGCGGTGCGCGGCGCCCGAACAGCCCCGCTACGCAGCGCTGTTCAACTACACGGACTTCCCGGCCTACTCCGACGTGGCCGCCGATCGCGCGTACCTCACCGACGTCCGGTGGTTCGAGCACACCGACGCCCCGCTCCTCGCCACCGTGGGCCGCGACCCGGCCCGCGCCGCGCTGGAGATCACCCTCGACGCCGACGGCCGGCGGCTCCCGCAGGCGGTGCTGGACGACCTGGCCCGCCTGTACTCCGCCGTCCTCGCCCAGATCGCCGCCCGCCCGACCGGCCGGGTCCACGACATCACCGACGAGATCCGCACCCGCACGGACGACCTCCGCGCGCGGCAGAACCCGTCCGCCTGAGAGAGGAAAAACTCGTGACAACGATCGACCAGAGCGCCCAGGAAGGCGTGCGCACCTTCGAGCAGCCGGACGGCTACCTCACCCACTACCGGGTGTGGGGCGCCGAGACCGCCCCCGACCTCGTCGTCATGCTGCACGGCGGCATGAGCCACTCCGGCTGGCAGGCGCCCCTCGGCACCCGGCTCGCCGAACTCGGCGCCGGCGTGGCCTTCCTCGCCGTCGACCTGCGCGGCTCCGGGCTCAACGCCGTGCGCGGACACATCCCCGCCGGGGACCTGGCTGTCGAGGACGTCGCCCGCCTCCTCGACAGCATCCGGGCGGCCCGCCCCGGGACCAGGATCCACCTGGCCGGCTGGTGCTTCGGCGCCCAGGTGGCGACCGTCGTCGCGGCCCGCCTCGCCGAGCGCACCGTTCTCGCGAGCCTGCTGATGGTCTGCCCCGGCTTCTTCTTCAACGAGCGGTACAACGACGTCCTCGACCGCTCCATCGACGCCGCCCTCGACGTCGTCGAGGTGCTCGACCTCGGCGTCGAACCGAGCCGCCCGTTCATCAAGATCCCGCTGCGCCCCGGCGACTTCACCGACGACGCGGACTGGCTCGCCGCCATCGACGCCGACCGGCTCAAGCTCGGGCACGTCACCGTCGGCACGGTCGACTCCTGGGAGGAGATCGCCGTCGCCTCCGAGAAGGACTACGCCCGGATCGGGCGGCTGCCGGTGCGGGCCGTCTTCGGCCGGCGCGACAAGCTCGTCGACAACGCCCGCGTGCGCGCCTTCCTCGAAGCGCACCCGGACCTGGAGGTGCACGAGCTCGACACCGGCCACGCCGTCCAGTTCGAGGAGCCGGACGCGCTCACCCGGCTGATCGCGGCGTTCGTCACCGGCGTCGCCGCCGGGCCGACGCCGTGACGCTCGGGATCGACCGCTACCGGAAGGCGCTGTCCACGCCCGGCGCGTGGGGGTTCTTCATCCCCGGGATGCTCGCCAGGTTCCCGATCGGGATGACCGGGATCAGCATCCTGCTCTTCGTCTCCGAGACGCGGCACGACTACGGCACCGCGGGCGCCCTGTCGGCCCTCGCCGCGATCGGGTACGCCGTCGCCGCACCGCAGCTGGCGCGCCTGGCCGACCGGGTGGGGCAGCGGAGGGTCCTGCTGTCCTGCGCGGCGGTGTGTGGCGTCAGCGGCAGTGCGTTCGTCGTGAGCGCGCTGCACACCGGCATGCCGCTGTGGACGCTGTTCGTGACGGCGGCCGTGATGGGCGCGGCCACGCCCGCGATCGGCTCGATGGTGCGGGCGCGGTGGAGCGGACTGCTGGAGAGCTCGCCGCTCAAGGGGACGGCGTTCGCGCTCGAATCGCTGGTCGACGAGGTCATCTTCATCGCCGGCCCGGTCGTCGCGACCTCCCTCGCCGTCGGTGTGAACCCGACCGCGGGCATCATCGGCTCCCTCGTCCTCGTGTGCGGCGGCAGCGTCCTGCTGTCGCTCAGCGGCCGGACCGAGCCCCGGCGGCGGCCCGGCAACCGTGTCACGGGCAGCGCCCTGTTCCTCGGGCCGGTCGCCGTCGTCGCGGGCGTGAACCTGTGCTTCGGCGGCATGTGGGGCTCGGTCGACATGGCCACCGTCGCCTTCTCCGGCGCCGAGGAACAGAACTTCATGGCGGGCGTGCTGCTCGGGATCTACGCGATCGGGAGCTCCGTGGCCGGCGTCGTGTACGGCGCGCGGGAATGGCCGGCGCCGCTGGCGCAGATCCTCCGCGTCTCGACCGTCATCATGGCCGTCGGCATCCTGCCGATGCTCCTCGTGCACAGCTTCCTCGCCGCCGGGATCGTGCTGCTGGTGGCCGGGGCGAGCTCCTGCCCGGCGATGATCGCCGCGATGATGCTGGTCGGGGAGGGCGTTCCCGCCTCCCGCCGGACCGAGGCGATGGCCTGGCAGTCCACGGCCCTCTGGCTCGGGGTGGCGGTCGGCTCCTCGGCCAGCGGCCACCTCGCCGACTCCTTCGGCGCGCACGCGGCGTACGCCTTCGCGGCGCTGTGCGGCGGCGTGGGCTTCGTGGTCGTCATGGCGGGGCGACGGCGCCTCGAACCGCAGCCCGCCCTGCCTGCCACACCCCCGTCGAACCTCCAGACTTCCGAGCCGGGTACCCGATGACTTCCTTTCCCTCCCCACCGTGGATCGCCGACCGGATCCGAGCGCGGGCCGAGTCCGCCGACCCCGCCGTCCGTTCCTGCGTTGCCCTCCGCACCACCCGCGCCGACACGACCTACGCCGAACTCTGGGAGCGCGCACAGAAGACGGGCGCCGAGCTGTCGGCCCTGGGCATCGGACCCGGCGACCTCGTCGGCATCCGGCTGCCCTCCGGCCCCGGCGTCGTCGTCGCCATGCTCGCGAGCTGGCTCGCCGGAGCGGCCTTCCTGCCGATGGCCGCGGCCGTGCCCGACGAGTACCGGGACCGGCTGCTGAGCAGATCCGGGGCCCGGGCCCTCGTCGACGCCGACGGCCCGCGCGCGCTCGCCGGAGCGGACGCGGGCACGGCGGCGCAGCTGAACGTCGGACGCCTCGCCGACCGGGCGGCGTACGCCATCTACACCTCCGGCTCGACCGGCACCCCGAAGGGCGTGCTCGTCGGGCAGGACGCGCTCGCCGCGCACGCGCAGGGCGTCGCGGACCTGCTCGGGCTCCAACCCGCCGACACCGTACTGCAGTTCGCGGGGCTCGGGTTCGACGTCGCGCAGGAGGAGATCTGGCCCACGCTCGCCGTCGGCGGGACCGTGGCGTTCCTGGACTCCGCTGATCGGGCGCTACCGTCCGTCGAACTGGCTTCCCGTGCTCGCGAGTTGGACGTCTCGATGCTGCAACTCCCCACGGCCTACTGGCGTCTGCTGTGCGCGGAGATGCAGGGCTCGGACGTGTCCTTCGCCGGTGTCCGTACCGTCGTCATCGGCGGGGAGAGCGCCGGCACCAGCGACGTCCACGCCCACCGCGCCGGACCGCTCGGCCACTGCACGCTCGTCAACGGCTACGGGCCGACCGAGACCGTCATCACCTGCACCGCCCTCGTCCTGCGCCCCAACGACCCGCTGCCGACCACCACCGGCCTGCCCATCGGCGGCCCCGTCGGCGACCGGCGGCTCCACATCCTCGACGCCGACCGGCGCCCGGCCGAGCCCGGCGCGCCCGGCGAACTCTGGATCGGCGGCACCCCGCTCGCCGACGGCTACCTCGACGACCCTTCGCGCACCGCCGAGAACTTCCGCCCCGACCCGTTCTCGGCCGTCGACGACGCCCGCATGTACCGCACCGGCGACCTCGTGCTGCGCCACCCGGACGGCGCCGTCGAGTTCCTCGGCCGCCTCGACAACCAGGTCAAGGTGCGCGGCCACCGCATCGAGCTCGACGAGGTGGACCGGCACCTGCTCGACACGCCCGGCGTCACGGCCGCCGCCGCCGTGGCGATCGACGACGGGACGGGGACGGGTGGACGGACGCTCGCCGCCGCCGTCTCGGTCGGTCCGGACGGCCCGACGGCCGACGGGATCCGCGACCACCTGCGGGCGCGCCTGCCCCGGCACATGGTGCCCGGCCTGATCCTCGTCCGGGACCGGCTGCCGCTCACCCCCTCGGGCAAGATCGACCGCCGGGCCGTCGCGGCCGCTGCGACAGCTACGACGGTCGCCGGTCCGGAGCCCGACGTCGTCGCACACACCGCCCAGGCCTCCGAACTCTCGCTCCTGCTGGACCTCGTCCGCACGCTACTCCGCGCGCCCGACTTCGGCCCCGACGACGACTTCCTCGCCCGCGGCGGCGACTCGCTGGTCGCCCTGCGCGTCAGCGGGGCGATGAAGCGGCACGGCTGGCGCCTGCGCGCCTCCGACCTGGTGGCGGCGGGCAGCGCGCGTGCGGTGGCGGCCCGGATGGAGCGGTTCTGAGCCCCGGCCCCCATGATCCATCATTCGTTATGAGGAGATACCGATGACCACCACATCCATCCACCGGCAACTGACCGCCTGGATCGAGAGCGAGGACTTCTCCTGCCTGGGGGCCAAGGCGGCGCTGCGCCGCGAGAGCCTGCGCCCCATCCAGGTGGGACCCATGGGCGAGGCCGCGACCACCGAGGCGCTGCACGACGCCCTGGTCGACTTCGTCACCCACGACCTGGGCCCCGACCAGAACTTCGCGTCGATCGTCGCCGTCTTCGACGGCCCGTCAGGCCTCCCCGAGCCCGAATTCCACGCCCTGCTGTGGCGCCAGCTCGCCGACCTCCACGCCCTCGACGCCGACAGCGGCTACCCCTGGGCGGAGGGAGCCAATCCGGACCCGGAATCCCCGTCGTTCGGCTTCAGCATCGCCGGCCACCCCTTCTTCATCGTCGGCCTGCACGAGAACGCGTCGCGGATCACCCGGCGGTTCGCCTTCCCCGCGCTGGCGTTCAACTCGCACCACCAGTTCAAGCGCCTCGTGGAGAACGGCGTCTACGGCGGCCTCCAGCGCCGCATCCGCGAGCGCGAACTGCGCCTCCAGGACTCGATCAACCCGAACCTCGCCGAGTTCGGCGAGTCCTCCGAGGCGCGCCAGTACTCCGGGATGGCGACGGACGGGGAGTGGCGCTGCCCGTTCCAGGCCCGCTCGGAGCAGCCCGGGGCATGATCCGGACGGGAGCTGCGCCGCCGACGTGAGGCCGGGCCCGGCCACTGGGCCCGGCTGTCGGCGCGGGCCGATAGGGCGTGGACGAACTGCACTCCTCCGACTCCGGTGGGACCGTGGAGTGGCAGGTGGGGGAAGGCAAAGGCGGTCCTCCAGACCCACGTCGACGGCTACGGCGACATCGAGCTCCACCTCCGGCTCCCGGCCGTCACCGACCAGGGCGGCGGGTGAGTCGGTCGGCCGGGCGCATCAGCCGCAGGTCCTCGCCCCACGCGTCGAGCGTCGGGCCGTGTCCGGCGGCCCGGGCCACCGCCTCCACGCGGGCGAAGAGGTGCTGCTGCGAGGGCACATCGCCGGTTCGCTGGATGCGCCCGATGGCGCTCAGGAGCTCGTCGGTGTCCCAGCCGGGCAGCGGGTGCCTCGCCAGCTCCCACGCGAGGTACTTGTTGTACGGGCGGGGGCGGCGGTCGAGCACGAAGAGCAGCTCCAGGAGGTGCCCGACGCTCTCGGCGGCGTCCAGGTGCGCGGCGAGGTCCAGGCCGTCGCGGGCGTTCTTGACCGAGCGGTAGAGCCAGTTGGCGTAGGCGTCCAGCCGGTCGGCGGCGGCCGCACGGGCCTCGCCGGCGTCGAGTCGGCCCATCGCGGCGATGATCGCGGTGATCGTGCGGCCGGCGGTCCGGTCGAGCAGGACGCGGGCCCGCGCGAGGGCGTAGCGCTCGAAGGGGTGCCGGTGGCGCAGGCCGTCGACCGTCGTGACGACGACGTCCAGGGCGGCGGAGCGGTGACCGTCGAGGTCGGCCAGGCCGGTGGTGGCGTCGTCGGCGAGGACGAGGTACACGTCGTGGTCGGAGCGTTCGGTGGCCGTGCTCTCATGGGCGTGGGAGCCCTTGAGGACGAGGCCGACGACGTCCGGATCGGCGGTGGCCCGGTCGACGAACGCTTCATATTCCAGCGACATGTGAGGACACTCCCGGTCAGTCGAGCACGTCGTGCGAATGGTCCGTGCCCTGGAGGAACGGCGGCAGGCGGTTGAGCGAGTGGTCGGGCGTCCGGGACCAGGTGGCCAACTACCCATTGATGGAACGATGTTGATGGTCGTGGGCTCAGCAGGCAGTATCCATGGCCGTCACCATGCCAGCCCGCAGGGCCCGTCGCGACCGGATTTGCCGTCAGGCGGGCCGCAGGGGAGCGGCCGTCGGCAGACCGCGGGCGCGGCCACCGTACCGTGAAGTGCCGCAGGCGTACACACGTTCGCTGACCAGGTTCTATGAGAGAAATCCGGGACGGGTTGCGGACACATGCAGGGGTGGCAACAGGGGGGTCGGTCCTTGATAAGTTCACCCCCATGACCACCGAGGCCCTGCGGCGACTCAACGACTCCGAGCACGGCGAGATCTGGAACCGATTCCAGGCCGCGTTCGACTTCCGACCCGACACGTCCGTCATTCCCGGCATCTCGGAGCCCGCGTCCTCGGTGACGTGGAGCCTCGACGCGCTGGACGACGACCCGGGGTACCGGAAGCTCGACCGGCTCGTCGGCGTGGTGCAGGACGGGCTCGCGCGATGTTGCCGGCCCGGCGAGGCGCTCTGGCTCCTCGACCAGCCGCACGCGTCCTACCGGCTGCGCCCGGACCTCGTGCCGGACGGCGCGGCCACGCCTCGCGTCGTCGAGGGGCAGCCGTGGCAGGGGTGGCCGCTGAGCCCGTACCCGGACGGGAACCACTCCGTCCAGCTCGCCGAGGACTTCCGCTTCGGCGTCTTCGGGCACCCGTCGGAGAAGTCCCTCTGCGTGTTCGGCACCGATCTGCTCGACGCGATCGCCGGCGAGGTCGACGGCCTGCTCCCGCAGGTCATCCGCCGGGACGGCAAGCCCGTCGGCTGACGCTCGCCCCCCGGAGCCGGAGCCGGGGGCGGACAGGGGAGCACCGTGGGACAACCGTCGACAGATCACGCCCCGGACGGGCTCGGGCGGCGGCTCGGCACGTTCGACGCCGTCGTGATCGGCCTCGGCTCGATGATCGGGGCGGGCATCTTCGCCGCCCTCGCCCCGGCTGCCGGTGCCGCGGGGTCCGGACTGCTTCCCGGGCTCGTGCTCGCGGCCGTGGTGGCGTACTGCAACGCGACGTCGTCCGCCCGGCTCGCGGCCCGATACCCGCAGTCCGGCGGGACGTACGTGTACGGGCGGGAGCGGCTGGGCGAGTTCTGGGGCTACCTGGCCGGGTGGGGGTTCGTCGTCGGCAAGACCGCGTCGTGCGCGGCGATGGCGCTGACGGTGGGCGGCTACGTCTGGCCGGGGCAGGAGCACGCCGTGGCGGTGGCGGCCGTCGTGGCGCTCACGGCGGTGAACTACGGCGGTGTGCAGAAGTCCGCGTGGTTCACCCGGGCGGTCGTCGCCGTGGTGCTCGCGGTGCTCGCGGCCGTTGTCGTGGCGGCCCTGACGTCCGGTGGCGCGGACGCGGCCCGGCTCGGCCTCGGTGCGGACGCGTCGTTCCACGGGGTGGTGCAGGCCGCGGGACTGTTGTTCTTCGCGTTCGCCGGCTACGCCCGGATCGCCACCCTCGGGGAGGAGGTCCGCGACCCGGCCCGCACGATCCCCCGGGCGATCCCGCTGGCCCTCGGCATCACGCTCGTCGTGTACGCGCTGGTCGCGGCCGCCGTCCTGGCGGTGCTCGGGCCCGAACGGCTGGCCGCCGCGGGTGCGCCGCTCTCGGAGGCGGTACGGGCGGCCGGTGCCGCGTGGCTGGCCCCGGTGGTGCGGGCGGGCGCGGCCGTGGCGGCGCTCGGCTCGCTGCTGGCGCTGATCCTCGGGGTCTCCCGGACGACGCTCGCGATGGCGCGCGACCGCCACCTGCCGCACGCGCTGGCGGCGGTCCACCCGCGCTTCCGGGTGCCGCACCGGGCGGAGCTCGCGGTGGGGGCCGTGGTGGCGGCCGTCGCGGCGACGGCGGACCTGCGCGGGGCGATCGGCTTCTCGTCCTTCGGCGTGCTCGCCTACTACGCGATCGCCAATGCCTCCGCCTGGACGCTGACCAGGGCCGAAGGCCGCCCGCCGCGGGCCGTCCCGGTGGTCGGCCTCGCGGGCTGCCTGGTGCTGGCGTTCGCGCTGCCGCCGTCATCGGTGGCCGCCGGCGCCGCCGTTCTCGCGGTCGGCGCCGGGGCCTACGCCGTGGGTACTACGCGACGGAGTCGGTGAGCACCTTCGCGAGGAAGGCGTCGAGATTGCCCACCGTGCGGACGATCTGCTCCTCCACCGGCAGCGACTCGTTGGGACGCGTCACCAGCGTCGACTTCTTGAGTCCGCGCACGTACAGCGAGCAGGCCAGGTCGGCGCAGATGTAGCTGCCGACGGAGTTGCCCTCGCGCCCGGCGGCGCCGGCCCGGCGGGCGGCCAGCAGCGCGACGCCGGAACCGGCGTGGGCGGTGACGCACAACGAGCACACGTTGCTCTTGGTGAGGCTGCGGCGCACCGACGGCACCCGCAGGGTGACGCCGACGAGCTCGCCGCCGTGGTGGGCCACCAGGTAGGCGCGGTCGGGCGCGCCCGGATCCCGCCAGCCGAGGAAGTCCAGCTGCTCCCACGGGAGTTCGGCCAGCCCCCGGGGGAGGTTGAGCCGGCGGGCCTCGCCCTTGGAGCAGTTGACGAAGGATTCGCGGATCTCGGTCTCGTTCAGGGGTTGCATGGGGCGGAAGCTAACACCCGTACGCGCACGATGTCGCGGGAATTTCCGGCGCGCAGGCGTGGGGTCGCCCGTTTCCCCTCCCGTTCCACGGTATACCGCACGGGGGATCTTGCCGCAAGGCCCCCATATCGGGCGAAGATGGACCTCCGCGTGACGGGACGCGGCGGACGGACGGGAAGTGACGAACATGCGGGTGCTGTTGTCCACGATCGGCTCGCGGGGCGAGGCGCAACCGGTGGTCGCACTGGCGCTGCGGTTGCTGGAGCTGGGTCAAGAGGCCGTGGTGTGCGCGCCGCCCGACTTCGAGGAGTGGGCGCGGTCGCTGGGGATCGAGTACGTACCGGTGGGCCCGCTGCTGCACGGGACGGCGAAGCGGCCGGCCGGGCAGGTGCCCACGCCCGAGCAGCGGCGGCGGATGATCGAGAGCACGGTGGCCGACCAGTTCAAGGCCGTGGGCACGGCGGCCGAGGGGTGCGACGTGATCGTGGGCGGCGGCGCGCTGGCCGTCGCGGCGCGCTCGGTCGCCGAACAGCGGGGCGCCGGCTACGTCTACGCCGCGTTCGCGCCCATCACGCTGCCGTCGCCGCACCACGCGCCGCCCGTCTTCGGGATGCTCGGCGAGAAGCCGGCGGACGGGAGCGTCGACAACCGGACGCTGTGGGACCGCGACGCCCACCGCTGGAACGTCATGTGGGGTGCGGCGCTCAACGTCCAGCGGGAGGCCGTCGGCCTCGGCCCGATCGGCGACGTCAGCCGGCACGTCTTCACCGGCACCCCGTGGCTCGCCGCCGATCCGACGCTGGCGCCGTGGCCCGGGCGGTCGGAGCTGGACGTCCGGCAGACCGGGGCGTGGACCCTGGCGGACGACCGCCCGCTCCCGGCCGAGCTGACGGCGTTCCTCGACGCCGGTGAACCTCCCGTCTACGTCGGCTTCGGCAGCGTCCGGGCGCCCGAGGACGCGGCCCGGACCATGCTCGCCGCCGCCCGCGTCCTCGGCCGTCGCGTGATCCTCGCCCGGGGCTGGGCCGACCTGGCCGCGGACCTGGCCGCGCCCGACTGCCTGGTGATCGGCGAGGTGAACCAGCAGGCGCTGTTCCGGCGGGTCGCCGCGGTCGTGCACCACGGCGGGGCGGGCACGACGACCGCGGCCGCCGGGGCCGGCGCGCCGCAGGTCGTCGTGCCGCAGATGTTCGATCAGTTCTACTTCGCCCAGCGCGTCGAGCAGCTCCACATCGGCGCCGCGCACCCGGGCGGCGAGCTGACGGCCGACTCCCTGACGGCGGAGCTGCGGCGGGCCCTGGCTCCGCGGACCATCGAGAAGGCCCGGGAACTGGCCGGCCGGGTCCGGACGGACGGGGCGCTGGTCGCGGCCCGGCGGCTGATCGAAAAGCAGTACTGATCCAGGCAGTAATGAAGGGAGGAGTGCCGAATCGCGGGGGCGTGACACGTCGACAGCAGTCCGCCTCCGCGTGCCCCTCTGCGCCCTGGGGAAGGGGGCGGACGGCGTTGACGGCGGGCGGCGCCGGGGCGGAGCGTGAACCGTGCACCACGCGCCCTCCGTCGATGAAGAGGAGCCCCACCATGCGCCGAAGAACCTCCGCCCTCGTTTCCTGCGCGGCCGCCCTCGCCGCCCTCCTCGGGTCCGCCACCGTTGCCGGAGCCGCCCCCGCCACCGTCGCGGCCCCGGCCGCCCGCGTCGTGAACCCGCCGTTCGGGACGCAGATGCGCATCCCCCAGTACAACCCGGTCCCGGCCGGCTGGGCGGTGGTCGGCATCAACACGGCCGTCCACGACAAGCTCATCGAGTACCTCGGCGGCGCCCCCTACCGAGCCCGGGTGGCCGTCCTCGCCAACACCACCGTCCCGGCCGGCTGGGTCCTCGTCGGGGCCTCGCTCGACGGCCAGACCGCCCAGGTCTCCTACCTCGGCGGCGCCGCGCACGGCGCCGGGGCCACCGCCTACGTCGTGTGCTGGATGCCCGGCGGGCGCGTCTACGGCTACCCCGTCCCTGCAGGGTGGACGATCACGGGCACCGTCACCCAGGGCGCCTGCACCTACCAGTACCTCCGCTACCCCTGAGGCAAAACCGCCTCGCCGTTGACGTCCCGTCAACCCTCTGTGCGCTAGCCTCCCCCCTGGCATGACCGCATGCCGATCTCGATCCTGGGGGGATCACATGGCAATCGGACGACGGCAACTCCTGTCCTCCATAGCACTCACCGCCCTGGCCGTGCCCGTGCTGGCCAAGGGCACCGCGACCCGCGCGGCCGCGGCGGCGGGCAGCACGGCCGCCCCGGCCGCCGGCTCCGGGCCGCTGTTCATGCAGGTCGTCGCGCACGAGGACGACGACATCCTGTTCATGAACCCGGACCTGTCCAACTCGCTCGCCAACGGCACGCCGTCGGTCACGGTGTTCGTCACCGCCGGCAACGGGACCGGCGACCCGTGCCCCACCGTCTGCTGGGACCCGGCCGGCGAGCCGCTGCGCACCTGGAACCGGCAGATGGGCGCGATCAACGCCTACTCGCGGATGACCGGCGTCGGCGACACCGACCCGTCGACCGACGAGGTGGGGCACTGGACGGCCGAGGCGTGGACGGTCGCGGGCAAGCAGGTCGAGCGGTACGTCCTCAAGGACCGGCCGGTGCACCTCGTCTTCATGAACCTGCACGACGCCCAGCTCGCCGGTGTCCTGGGCGGCGCCACGGACACCACGGTCGTCCCCGTCGGCAGCCCGATGACCGGTCCTTCCACCTTCACGGCCGCGGACGTGGTCGAGGTGCTGCGGCAGATCATGGTGACGTACCAGCCCACCGTGCTCCGGGCCCAGGACGACCTCCCGGACAACCGCTACTCCGCCGACCACGGGGACCACGTGGCCGCCGCGCGGTTCGCGGGGCTCGCGGCCGCCAAGTACGGCGGTCAGCTGATCCAGGTGAACTACCGGGACTACAACATCGGCGACGGCCCGGTGAACCTCGACCCGGCGACGGTCGGCGACAAGGGCGTGTTCGTCTCCGAGTACGCCAGCCACGACCACTCGGGGAACTACTCGCAGTCCTGGTACGCCCGGATGTACTACCGCTGGTCGCGGGGCACCTCCTGGGCGGGGCTCAACCAGGACGGCCGGCCGCAGGTGTTCGTCGTCCGCAGCGGCGCGCTCTACACGAACTGGCGCCAGGCGGACGGCACGTGGTCCGCCCCGCTGCGGATGGCCGACCCGGGCGGGTGGCTCGTCCCGGCCCTCGCGGTCGGCACCAACGCCGACGGCCGGCTGCAGGTGTTCGGCCGCCGGCTGACCGACCACCGCATCGTCTCCCTGGCCCAGCTCACGCCCAACGGGGCGTGGGCGTCCTCGTGGACCGACCACGGCAACCCGAACGCCGGGCTCGGCAACGAGGACCAGGTCGGCGTGCCCGCCGTCGCCAACGACCAGGACGGCCGGCTGGAGGTCTTCGTCAAGAACGGCGGGGGAGGTGTCAGCCGCACCGGTCAGACCGCCCCCGGCGGCGCGTGGTCGGGCACGTGGGCCGACCACGGCGGCAGCGACGTCCAGGACCCGGTCACCGCGATCCGCAACGGCACCGGGGCCATCGAGGTGTTCGCGAGCACCCGCACCGGGATCCTCGGCTGGTGGCAGAGCGCGCCGAACGGCACCTTCGCGGGCCCGGGCCAGATCCCGAACGCCCAGCCGGCCGGCCCGCCGAAGGCCGCGCTCGACCAGGACGGCCGCATCGAACTCGCCTACCGCGAGGCCGGCACCGGCGCCGTGCTGGTCAGTTACCAGACGCAGGTCGGCGGCGCGTGGAGCCAGTCCCCGGCCTCCCTCGGCGGCCACCTGGGCGTCGGCGAGCCCGCCGCGACCACGGCCGGTGGCCAGGTCGTCCTGTTCGAGCGCAACCGGGGCGGCGGCGTGAGCACCACCGCCCAGACCGCGCCGAACTCGGGCTACGGCGCCTGGCAGGACCTCGGCGGCACCGTCCTCGACTACCCGTCGGCCGTCGTCGACGGCGCCGGCGTGCTCCACGTCTTCGCGATCGGCACGGACGGCCGCGTGTACTTCCGCGCGGGCACGACACCGACGACCTTCGGCGACTGGCAGGCGCTGCCGGTCTGACCCGTTCGACCCGTTTGACCCGGCGAGAGGCGGCCGGCCGGGACCCCTCCCGGTCGGCCGCCGCCTCAGGGGAGGGGAGTCCAGCCGGGCGGGGTGAGCGCGGTGTCGGCGAGGATCCGCGCCACCGTGGCGTCCAGGGTGCTGTGTTGGGGGACGACCCGCTCGACGTCGCCCGGCAGGAGGTCCCGGGGCCGGTACCACTCGGCCATGTCGGCGGGGGAGAACTCGGCGGACTGCGGGCGGGTGGCGTGGCGGCGCACCGTCTCGTCGAACTCGACGTCCAGGTAGTAGAGACGGGTGCGGCCCCGGTGGTCGGCGGCGAGGCGGGCCAGCATCGGGCCGTAGCGGTCGGCGGCGAGGATGCCCTCCACGACGACGTGGTAGCCGTGGTCGAGCGCGTGCCGGGCGACGAGCTCGACGAGGCCGATGTTCGCCCCGCCGGGGACGTCGCGTTCGCGCAGGACCGTCCGGCGGAGGACGTCCTGGGCGACGACGGCGACACCCCGCCCGTAGGCGGCGCGCAGCCGCGCGGCGACGGTGGACTTGCCGGCGCCGCTCGGCCCGCGCACCACGATCAGCACGGTGTCCGTGGTTCCTGTCACGCGGGTACCGTACCCGCGCGCCTCCGCCCGGACACGGCTCTCACAGGCCCGGGTACGTCTTCCGGAGGTGGGCGAGGAGAGCCGCCGTCGGGGCCGTGCGCGGGCGGTCGGTGGGGTGGACCAGGGCGATCCGGGCGAGGGGGACCGGGGACGTCAGGGGGCGGACGCGCAGGCCGGGGGAGTGGGTCGGGGTCGGGAGGACCGCCACGCCCATGCCGTGGGCGGCCAGTTCGAGGAGGTGGGCCGGGGCGGCGGCCTCGACGGCGATGGCCGGAGTCGCGCCGGCCTCGGCGAAGGCGCGTTCCAGTGCGGTGCGCAGGCCGGTGCCGTGCGGGGTGCTGACGAGGGCGTGGCCGGCGAGTTCGGCGACCGGCAGCGGGCCGTCGGCGGCCAGCGGGTGGTCGTGGGGGAGCACCGCGGCGAGCGGGATCTCCAGGACCGGGTGCAGGGCGAGGCCCGCGAGGGTGTCCCAGCCGTCGTCGCCGGGACGGCCGCTCGCGGGGGCGGGGAGTCCGGCGACGGCCAGGTCGAGACGGCCGGCGCGGAGCTCGGCGAGCAGGTGGCGGGTGGTGTTCTCGGCGAGCGACAGGTCGATGCCGGGGTGTTCCTTGCGGAACGCGGCGAGCGTCGTGGCGAGGCCGGGCAGCGAGGGCAGGGCGCCGGAGCCGGGGAGCGCCGCGCCGGAGACCGTCCCGAGCCGGACGTGCCCGCGCTGGAGGCCGCCGAACTCCTGGGCCGCGCGCCGCGCTTCCCCGGCCGCGGCGAGGGCGGCCCTGGCGTGCGGGAGGACGGCCTCGCCGGCCGGGGTCAGGCCGACGCGGCGTCCGGAGCGGTCGAGGAGCCGCTGGCCGAGGTCCTTCTCCAGCTGCCTGATCTGCGCGCTGACGCCGGGTTGGCTCACGTGCAGCAGTTCGGCGGCCCGGGTGAAGCTGCCTTCCCGGGCGACGGTGACGAAGTAGGTGAGCTGCCGGAGTTCCATAACCTGCGATTATCCCGGGAAGAAGATCCAGCTCTTGGACGCGCGGACGCTCCCGCCCGCAGGCTGGGTGCATGCAAACCGTGTCACGAGCACAGGACCCAGCGTGGCTGCGCGAGCAGATCGCGGCTGAGCGCAGGGAACTCGCCGACGTGCTGGACTCCTTGACCGCCGACCAGTGGAACTCGCCGTCGCTGTGCGACGGTTGGACCGTCCGTGCGGTCGCCGCCCACATGAGCACCGGCTTCCGCCACTCCAGAGCCCGCACCCTGCTGGAGATCGTCCGGGCGGGCGGGTCGATCCACCGCATGGCGGACCGGGTGGCCCGCCGCGATGCCGCCGCCTTGAGCGAGCAGGAGATCGCCGCCGCGCTCCGCGGCAATGCCGCCCACCCGTGGCGCCCGCCGGTCGGCGGCCGGATCGCGGGCCTGGCGCACGACGCCGTCCACGGCCTCGACATCACCGTGGCGCTCGGCCTCCCGGCCCGCCTCCCACTCCCGCGCGCCACCGCCCTGCTCGACGCGATCACCCCGCGCGGCCTGCGCTTCTTCGGCGCGCGCCTCGACGGCGTCCGGCTGCGGGCCGTCGACGCGGACTGGCGGTACGGCGACGGCGCGGACCTCGTCGAGGGCCGGTCCCAGGAGCTGCTGCTCCTCGCCTACGGCCGGCGCGTGCCCGCAGGCCTCCTCGCCGGCTCCGGCGCGGCGCGGTTCACCCGGTGACCCGTGCCCCCGACGCGGCCGGCGCCGGTGCGCGAACTCCGGGAAACCGGCAGGGACATGGCGTTATGGTGCGATTGCACAGCGTCAGTGGACCCGAGAAGAGCCCGAGGAACGACCCGCAGAAGAACGTGAGGTAGGAGCAGTCATGCACCAGCAGGACTTCGTCAGCGCCCCCGCACTGATCCTGAGCGCCCTCGCCGCCGACCCCGCCCGCCGGGCGGTCACCACCGCCGACGGCGCGGACGTCACGGCGGGCGACTTCGCCGCCGCCACCTACCGCCTCGCCCGCGAGCTCGCCGACCGCGGCGCGGTGCGCGGCGTCACCGTCACCCTGCTGACCGGCAACACCGCCGAGGCGATGAGCGCCCGCTACGCCGCGAGCCTCGCGGGCGCGCGGCTGGTCAGCCTGTACGAGGGCATGGGCGCCCCGACGATGGCCGAGATCGTGGCGAGCACCGACACCGCGGTGCTGCTCGTCGACGCCGAACGCTTCCCGGTGGCCGAGGAGTTGCTGCCCCTGGTCGACGTCCCGACGGTCCTCTCGCTGGGGCCGGGCGGGCCCGGCGAGGACGTCGTCGCCGCCTCCGCCGCACAGCAGGCCGAGCCGCCGTCGGTCCGCATCGGCCCGGACGACGACTGGGGCATCCGCCACACCGGCGGCACCACCGGCATCCCCAAGGGCATCCGCAGCCTGCACGGCCCCTACCGGCGCATCTTCGACGCGTCGCCGTACGGGGCCGGCGAGGCGCCCCGCTTCCTCGCGGCCACCTCGATCGCCCACCTCGCCGGGGTGTTCGTCGACCTTGCGCTCTACCACGGCGGTTCGGTCGTCCTCCAGCGCGCGTTCGACCCGGGCGACGTGCTGGCGGCCGTCGAGCGCGAGCGCATCACGGACCTGTGGGTCCTGCCACCGCTGCTCTACCGGCTGCTCGACCACCCGGCGATCGGCCGCACCGACCTGTCCAGCGTGGCCCGGGTCCTCTACGGCGGCTGCGCGGCCTCGCCGACGCGGATCCGGGAGGCGATCAAGGTGTTCGGCCCGGTGCTGGCGAGCGGCTACGGGCAGTCCGAGGCGCAGAACATCGCCGTCCTCGGCCCGCACGAGCACGACCGCGTCGGGCGCGGCGGCCAGATCTCGGTGGGCCGCCCGCTCCCGGGCGTCGAGGTGGCCATCCGCGCGGCCGACGGCACCGACCTGCCGGTGGGGGAGCAGGGCGGGATCCACGTGCGCTCGGCCTCCGTCATGGCCGGCTACTGGAAGCGGCCCGACCTCACCGCCGCGGTGCTGCGCGACGGCTGGCTCGACACCGGGGACGTCGGCTACGTCGACGAGGACGGCTACCTCTACCTCGCCGACCGGCTCAAGGACGTGATCATCGTGGTCGGCGGCCACGTCTACCCGTCCGACGTCGAGGACCTGCTGGTCACCCACCCGGCGATCGCCCAGTGCGCGGTGTTCGGCGTGCGCGACCGCGACGAGGCCGAACACGTCCACGTCGCCGTCGTGCCGGCGCCCGGGCGGCGGCCGGAGCTCGACGACGTACGGGAGTTCGTGACGGCGCGCAAGGGGCGGATGTACGCGCCCGAGGCCCTGCACGTGGTGGACGAGATCCCGCTGACGGCGGTCGGCAAGCCCGACAAGAAGCGGCTGCGCGCCGCGCTCTGACGCGGTGGCGATCGGACGGGTCCGTATCACGCGGACACCACGCCGAGGTGACCAAACGTCAATACCTCACAGGATCCAGCCAAGTTGAGCGTATTCGTCCGATGGCTGGAAAGGGTGTGTCCGCATTTCGGACGGAGGTCTGGACGGCGCACGCCGGGGGAGACCGGCCGACCGGAGGGCCGGTTTCCCCTGGGTAGCGCTCTGCGGGCGGGTTCGCGGGGCGGATAAGCGGCGCGTGAAGGCCGGTCGGGGCGGTGGCGGGATCGGACCGGCCATCGCTTCGTCCGGAAACGGACCCGTCGGTTGCCGCGTGTCGAATCGGTGACCGAGAGTCGTACTGATGAACGAGAAGAGCGATACGCCGTCCCCTCCCCGCCCTCGCCTCCTCGGTCACCGAGACTTCCGGCTCCTGCTTTCGGGCGCCGCCGCGGCCCAGACGGGCAGTCAGGTGACCCTGGTCGCCCTCCCGTTGGTCGCCGTGCTGGTGCTGGACGCCGACCCCTTCCAGGTCGGCCTGCTCACCGCCGCCGAGACCGCCGCCTTCCTGCTGGTCGGCCTGCCCGCCGGGGCCTGGCTCGACCGGATGCGCAAATTGCCCGTGCTGATCCGCGCCGACGTCGTGCGCTGCGTGGCCGTCGGCTCCATCCCGCCGGCCGCCGCGCTCGGCGCGCTGACGATGGCCCAGCTCTACGCCGTCGCGCTGGTCACCGGCGTGGCGACGGTGTTCTTCGACGTCGCCCACCAGTCCTTCCTGCCCACCGTCCTGCCGCGCGAGCACCTCGTCGGCGGCAACGGCGCGCTGGAGACGGTCCGCTCCTCGGCGCAGATCGCCGGGCCCGGACTCGGCGGCGGACTCGTCCAACTCCTCGGCGCGCCGCTCGCGATCGTCGCCGACGCCTGCGGCTACCTGGCCTCCGCGCTGCTGCTCACCCGGATCCGCGCCGAGGAACCGCAGCCGGAGCCCGTGGCCGGGAAGTCGCTGCGCGCCGAGGTGGGGGAGGGCGTGCGGTTCGTGCTCGGGCACCCGCTGCTGCGGGTCATCGCCGCCGCCACCGCCGTCTCCAACCTGTTCGCCGCCGTGCTGATGGCCGTCCAGACCGTGTTCTGGGTGCGCGTGCTCGACCTCCCGCCCGGCGCCATCGGGGTGCTGCTGTCGGCCTCCGCCGTCGGCGGCCTCGCCGGGGCGCTGTGCGCCGGGCCGCTCGCGCGGGGCGTCGGGCAGGCCCGCCTGATCTGGCTCGCCCCGGTCGTCACCGGACCGTTCGCCGTGCTGTGGCCGCTGGCCGACGGCGGCCTCGGCGTCGTCCTCTTCGGCGTCGGTTCGGCCGTGGTGCTGTTCGGCGCGGTCGCCTACAACGTCGCCCAGGTGAGCTTCCGCCAGTCCGTCTGCCCGCCCGACCTACTCGGCCGGATGAACGCCACCATGCGCTTCCTCGTCTGGGGCACACTGCCGCTCGGCGCGCTCGCCGGGGGCGCCGTCGCCGACACGGCCGGGCCGCGCACCGCGCTGTGGCTGTGCGCGGCGGGCTTCCTGCTCGTGCCCGTGCCGCTGCTGCTCTCGCCGCTGCTCCGGATGCGCGACCTGCCGACGGCCGACGCGCCCGCTCCGGAGACGGCGGCGCAGACGCCCGACACGGCCGTGAGCCCCACGCCCTGAACCCGTACCGAGACCGAGACCCGGAGACCGGAGACCGTTCCGTGCACGCCACCAGCACCGCCACCGGTGCCCCCAGCATCACCGCCGCCTACCTCGCCCGCTACCGCGCCATCGCCGCCGACACCCCGCAGACCCTCCTCCCGCTGACCGGCGCCCAGCGGCGCTTCCTGATCACCCGCCGGCTCACCCCCGGCGGCCGCCCGGAGATCGTCCCGGTCTTCTTCGCCTACCCGCGCGGCACCGTCGACCTGCCCCGGCTCCAGCGCGCCGCCACCACCGTGGCCGCCCGGCACCCCGCGCTGTGCGGCGCCTTCGCGAACGTGCGCGCCACACCCGTGCTGCGCGTCGGCGGACCGTCGGCCGAGGCCGCCCGGGTGGCCGTGGCCCCCAGCGGCTCCGCCCGCGAGGCGCTGCGCGAGGCCCTCCTCGACTGGCCGGCCGACGGACCGGCGCTGCGCCTGCTGGTGGCCGAAGAGCCGGACGGCGACGAGGAGTTGCTGGCCGTCGCGCTCGACCACGCGGCCTGCGACGAGCAGTCGCTCGGCGTCGTCACGGCCGAACTGGAGGACGCCTACGCGGCGGACGCCCAGCCCGGCCGCGGCCCCGACGAGGCAGCCGTCGCCGACTACCGCGAGGCCGTCGAGCGCCAGCTCGCCGCCGAGGGCGCCGCCTCCACCCCCGCCGCCCACGCCCACTGGGGCGAGCGGCTCGGCGGCCTCGCCACCACGGAGGCGGGCCCGGCGCACTCCACCGGCATGCTCACCGAACGCGTGCCCGGCGCCGTCCGCGGCTCGGTCTTCCCCGTCCTGCTGGACGCCGTCGCCGTGGCCGCCCACCGCCTGCACGGCACCGGCGGCCCGCTCGGGACGGGCCCCGACCGGAGCCGCCTGCTCGGGACCGGTCCCGACCGGAGCCGCCCCCTCGCCCTCGGCTACCCGTGGGGCGGCCGCCCGCCCGGAGCGCCCGCCGCGCTCGGCTGCTTCATCAACACCCTCGTCCACCCGGCGCTCCCGGGCCCGACCGGGGACCTCGACGCGCTCGCCGACGGCTGGTGGGACGACCTCGACCACGCCGATACCCCCTTCGACGAGGTCGTCCGCGCCGCCCGCGCGGCCGGCGCCGGCTGGAACGGCGCCCTGGACGGCCTCCTCACCCTCGAAGACCTCCACCGCCGCCCGCCGCTCGCCCTCGCCGGCGTCCCCGGCCGCGAGACCCACCTCGCCGGGCGCCCCCTGCCGGTGCCGCTCGCCGTCTCCGCCTCGCACGGCGACGACCTGCTGGTCCGCCTCGCCTGGGACCGTGAGCGCTTCCCGGACGCCACCGCCGAAGCGGCCTTCGAGCGCCTGCTCGGCGCGCTGCGCCACCACCTCCGGCCGGCCGCCTGACCAGAGCGCCGCCGATCCGCCGACGGCCCCGGGCCGTTCGACGCGAGCTTCCGCAAGGAACCACGAACTCCCCCACGCAGCAGTGCCGCACGCGCCACCACCCCGGCGCGCCCGGCCGGCCGGGACGGGACCCCACAACTCGCCCGCCCCGCCGCCCGCAGGACGAACACGCCCGCCACCACTAGGGAGTAGCCGCCCATGTTCGCACTCTCCTCCTCGCAGGAGATCGTCTGGCTGCACGAGCAGATGCTGCCCGGCAGTCGCGCCTACAACTTCACCGCCGTCCTCGACCTCTGGGGAACCGTCGACCAGGACGCCCTGTGCGCCGGCCTCACCGCCGTCGTCGCCCACCACCCCGGCCTGCGCCTGGAGCTGGTCGCCCGCCAAGAAGGCGTTCCCGGCCAGCGGGTCGCCGAGGACTGCGAGCCCCGGCTGCGCACCAGCGACTTCTCGGCCGAGGCCGACCCCGAGGCCGCCTTCCGCACCCTGCTCGCCGCCGAGGCCGCCGAGCCGCTCGACACCACCCGGGCCCCGCTGCTGCGATGGCACCTGGTCCGCGTCGCCGACGACCACCACCGGCTGATCCACGTCGAGCACCACCTGATCCACGACGGCCACTCCTTCGCGATCCTGCTCCGCGACCTGTTCACCGTCTACCGCGCCCACGTCCTGGACGAGCCCTACGAGCTGGCCCAGGCCCCCTCCTACGAACAGCACGCCCGCACCGCCACCGGCCCGAGCGACGACGCCCTCGCCTTCTGGCTCCGCGAACTGGCCGACGCCCCGCGCGAGGTCACCCTCCCCGGCCTCGCCCGGCCCGGCGCCGTCCGCCGCCACCGCGGCGGCCAGCTGCGCCAGGCCGTCGGCGCCGACCTCGCCGAGCGGCTGCGCGAGCGCAGCAAGTCCGACGGGCACACCCCGTTCAGCACGCTGCTCACCCTGTTCACCGAGCTGCTGCGCCGCCACAGCGGCCACGACGAGATCGTCGTCGGCACCGCCGTCGGCAACCGCCCGGTCGGCTTCGAGGGCACCCTCGGCATGTTCGTCAACACCGTCCCGCTGCGCCTGCGGCCGGACGCGGAGACCTCGGGCACCGACGCCATCGACGAGGTGACGGACGTCCTGCTGCGCGCCCTGCCGTACCAGGACCTGCCCGTCCAGGAGCTGACCCGCCGCCTCGGGCTGCACACCACCGGCGCGGACAACCCGCTGTTCAACGTGATGTTCAGCGCTCACGACGCCCCGCTCCCGGACGTGCGCGTGCCCGGCCTGGAGGTCCTCCTCTACGAGGGCTTCAACACCGGCACCACCCGCTTCGACCTCGACCTCGTGCTGATGCCCGACGACCGCCGCGTCGTCGGCGAGAAGCACGGCGCCGCCGGCATGACCCTGGTGTGGGACTACGACGCCGACCTGTTCGACGAGTCCGAGGCCGTACTGCTGTCCGAGCGCCTCCTGGACCTCCTGCGCGCCTACCTCGACCGGCCGGAGGAGCCCCTGGCAGCCCTGGCCGCCCCGATCACGGAGAGCGTCGAGACGGCCGTCGAGCCGGCGGACCTCGACCCGGCCGCCGCCCACGACCCCACCTCCCTCGCCCTCGTCGCCGGCACCGAGCGGATCACCTACGGCGAGCTCGACCGCCGCGTCTCCGAGCTCGCCGAGCGGCTGCGCGCCGCCGGGGTCGAGCCCGGCCAGCCGGTCGCCGCCGTCCTGCCGCGCGGCGTCGACAGCGTCGTCGCCCTGCTCGCCTGCCTGCGCCACGGCGCCGTGTACGCCCCGCTCTCCTCGGAGGACCCGGCCGCCCGCCTCGGCCTGCTGCTGGAGCGGCTCGCCCCGGCGCTCGTGCTGGCCACCCGCCAGAGCGCGCTCGCCCTGCCCGCCGAGGGCGTCACCCCCGCGTTCCTGGACGGACCGGCCTTCCCCAAGGCCGAACCCGCCGCCGTGCTCGACGGCATCGCGTACGTCATCCACACCTCCGGCTCCACCGGCGTCCCCAAGCCCGTCCTGGTCGGCCGCGAGGCGCTGGCCGGCTACGTCGGCGCGATCGCCGCCCGCTACGAGCTCACCGCCGCCGACCGGGTGCTGCTCTTCGCCCGCCCGTCCTTCGACGTGGCCCTGGAGGAGGTGCTCCCCGCGCTCGCCGCCGGCGCCGCCCTCGTCGTGCCGCAGCGCGAAGTGCCCACCGGCCCCGAACTGGTGGCCGTCCTCGCCGCCCGCGGCGTCACCGTCGCCAACCTGCCCACCAGCTACCTCCTCGCCGTCCGCGAGGACCTGCACGAGGCGCTGCGCGACGGCCGCTGGACGCCCCGCCTGCTCGTCCTCGGCGGCGAGCGGCTGCCCGCCCGCGCCCTCGCGGGCCTCACCGAGGCGACCACGGTCCTCAACGCCTACGGCGTCACCGAGGCCACCGTCACCTCCACCGTCCACCAGGTCGGGCCCGCCGACCTCGACGGCGACGGAGAGGTGCCGCTCGGCACCGAACTGCCCGGCGTGCGGATGCACGTCCTGGACGCCGCGCTGCGCCCGCTGGCGCCCGGCTGCGTCGGCGAACTCGCCGTCGGCGGGGTGATGCTGGCCGAGGGCTACCTCAACCTGCCCGAGCCCACCGCCGAGCGCTTCCGCGACCTGCCCGGCCTCGGCCGGGTCTACCGCACCGGCGACCGCGGCTACCGCGACCTGACCGGCCGGCTGCGCTTCCTCGGCCGCACCGACAACCAGGTCAAGCTGCGCGGCCACCGCATCGAGCTGGAGGAGATCGAGGCCGCCGCCTCCGCCGAACTCGGCGGCCGCTCCTGCGCGGTGGTCCTGCACACCGACCCCGAGGCCGGCCCGCGCCTGGTCGGCTTCCTGGAGGGCGCCGAACGCCCCGACCAGACCGCCCTGCACGCCGCCCTCGCACAGCGCCTGCCCGGCGGGCTCGTCCCGGCCACCTGGACCGCCCTGCCCGCCATGCCGACCCTGCCCGGCGGCAAGCCCGACCGCGCCGCCCTCACCCGGCTCGCCGCCGAGGCCACCGCCCCCGAGGAGGCCCCCGCCGCCACCGGCGCGGCCTTCGACGGCCCGGGGCAGGAGCTCGTCGCCGCCGCCTGGCGCGAGGTCCTCGGCCACGACCGGTTCACCGCCGAGTCGCACTTCTTCGAGGTCGGCGGCCACTCGCTGCTCGCCGCCCAGGTCGCCGCCTGGCTGGAACCGCACCTCGGCACCCGGCCCCCGCTGCGCATCCTCTTCCGCCACCCCGTCCTGGCCGACCAGGCCCGCGCGCTGACCGGAGACGCCAAGTGACTTCGAGCCCCTCGTCCGTCCTGGAGGACGGTCACCGCGAACTCGTCGACGCGTTCGAGAGCTTCATCCGCCGCGAACTCGTGCCGCTCGCCGCCGAATTGCCCGAGACAGCCGACCAGCCCCCGGCCGACCTGCGCGCCTACGTCCGCAAGCGCTCCGCCGCCCTCGGCTTCTACGCGGGCGACTACCCCGAGGAACTCGGCGGCTCCGACATGCCGTTCACCGCCGTCGTCCTGCTCCACCACGCCGCCGGACGCAGCGGCTGCTCCCTCGCGCCGTACGCCCTCGCCGGCTCCGACGGCCCGAGCCCCCTGCTGCGCAACGGCACGCCCGAGCAGATCGAGCGCCACCTCGTGCCGCTGGTGCGCGGCGAGCAGACCCGCTGCCTCGCCCTCACCGAGCCGCACGCCGGCTCCGACGCATTCCGGCTCACCACGACCGCCGTCCGCACCGGCGACACGTGGGTGCTCAACGGCCGCAAGACCTTCGTGAGCAACGCCGACCGGGCCGGCATCGTCCTCGTCGTCGCCGCCACCGACCTCGGCGACGGCAGCACCGTGGGCGCCACCGCCTTCGTCCTGCCGATGGACCAGCCCGGCCTGCGGATCGGCCAGCGCTACGAGGGCATGTCCGGCGAGCCGCTGTTCGAGCTCCTCCTCGACGGCGTCACCGTCGGGCCCGAGGCCGTCATCGGCGGCGAGGAGGGCATCGGCGCGGCCACCGCGCTCGCCATCGACAGCCTCTCGCGGGGCCGGCTCGTCGTCGCCGCCATGTGCAACGGCGTCGCCGAGTACGCGCTGCGCGCCGGCGTCGAGTACGCCCGCGAGCGGGAGGCCTTCGGCCGGCCGATCGGCGACTACCAGCACGTCCAGGAGCACCTCGTCACCACCCGCGCCGAGGTGGAGGCCTCCAAGCTGCTCACCCTCGCGTGCGCCCGCCTCGTCGACGACGGCACCGAGGCGCCCGAGAACGCGGCCCTCGCCAAGCTCACCGCCTCCGAGACCGCCGTCCGCGCCGTCGACCGCTCGCTCCAGGTCCACGGCGCCACCGGCTGGGTGCGCGGCCACCCGCTGGAGTTCCTCTACCGCTACGTGCGGATGATGACGATCATCGAGGGCACCTCCGAGGTGCAGAAGGTCATCATCGCCCGCTCCATGGGCCTGAACTGACGCGCCGTGACCTTGAACCGGGAGACGATGATGGAACCCCTCAGCATCGAGTACGGCCGTCCCCACCAGGACGGCGCGGTCCTCGACCTCTTCACCACCTGGGCGCACCGCACACCGGACGCGCCCGCCCTGATCGACGGCGACCACGCCTGGAGCTACGCCGAACTCGACCGCCTCGCCGACACCGTCGCCGATGCGCTGCGCGTGCGCGTGCGCCCCGGCGACCTGGTCGGCGTCTGCCTCGACCACTCCGCCGCGCTGGTCGCCGTCACCCTCGCCACCGCCAAGCTCGGCGCCGTCCACCTGCCGCTCGGCCCGCGCCCCGGCGAACGCCGCCTCCAGGCCGTCGCCGAACAGCTGCGGCCCGCCTGCCTGATCGGCGACCCCGCCCTGCTCCCGACCGGCCACCAGGCCGGCGACCAGCTCAAGCTCGCCCTGCCGACGGAGGGCGCCAACGCGGCCGCCACCGTCATCGCCGCCTTCGCGGACGGCTCCGGCGGCAGCGCGGTCGAGATCCCCAAGGGCACCCACTACGCCGTCCTCACCTCCGGCTCCACCGGCACCCCCAAGGCCGTCGCTGTCGGCGAACCCGCCCTCGGCGCACTCCTGCACTGGTACCGGGACCTCACCGGCCTCGGCCCCGGCGAGCGGCACAGCCTGCTCATCGGGGTGGCCTTCGACCCGCACCTCCAGGAGCTGTGGGCCACCCTCACCTCCGGCGCCGCCCTCAGTGTCGCCCCCGACGCCGTCCGCTGGGACGCCGGCGCCCTCACCGACTGGTGGCGCGAGGCCGGCATCACCGTCACCGTGCTGCCCACCCCGCTCGCCGAGCCCGTCCTCGACCGTCCCTGGCCCGCCGGGCTCGCCATGCGGCACCTGACCATCGGCGGCGACCGGCTGCGCCGCGCCCCCGGCCCGGACGTCACCGCCACCGTCCACAACGCCTACGGCCCGGCCGAGGCCACCGTCGCCACCACCGTCCACACCATGGCGCCCGGCGGCGACCACGGCACCGCCGCGCCGCCGATCGGCCTGCCGATCCCCGGCGCCGTCGTCCTCGTCACCGACGAGGACGGGCGGCCGGTGCCGCGCGGACAGGCCGGGGAGCTGCGCATCGGCGGCCGGGGCCTGGCCGCCGGCTACCTCGACCCCGAACTCACCGCCCGCCGCTTCGTCGGCGCGCCCGAGGCCGTCGAGGGCAGCGACCGGGTCTACCGCACCGGCGACCGCGTCCTGATGCGCGCCGACGGCGTGCTGGAGTTCCTCGGCCGGCTCGACGACCAGGTCAAGGTCAGCGGCGTGCGGATCGAACCCGCCGAGGTCGAGGCCGCGTTCGAGCGCGACGAGCGGGTGCGCCGCGCCGTCGTCGCCGCCGCACCGGCCGCGGCGGGCGGCTACCGGCTGCTCGCCTTCGTCCAGGCCGCCTCCACCGAACTGCCCGAGGCCGCGGGCCTGATCGAGGCCGTCCGCCCGTGGCTGCCCGAACAGGCCGTGCCCTCGGTCGTCCGGCTCGTCGACGCCTTCCCCCTGGACGCCAACGGCAAGGTCGACCGCGCCGCGCTGCTGGCCGCCGAGTCCCTTGAGAACGGTGTGAGGGCCGAGGAAGGCGCCACCGACACCGAACGCACCGTCCTGCGGCTCTCCCGCGACCTCCTCGGCCGCGCCGACCTCGGACCGCACGACAACTTCCTGGAGGCCGGCGGCAACTCCCTCGCCGCCGCCCGCCTGCTGGCCGCGCTGGAGGACGCGTACGACGTGCGGCTGCGCGCCGCCGCACTGCTGCGCCAGCCCGACCTGCGCGCCGTCGCCCGGCTCGTGGACGAACGGCGCACCGGCGCCGGCGCCACCGCCTGACCGCGTCCTCGAAGCCTTGACCCAGGGTGCCCCGGCCCGTCGCCGGGGCGCCCGGAAGGGAACCACGTCATGCCTGCTGCGGACACCGTCCCGGCCCTCATCGCCCGGCACGCCGCCGAGCGCCCGCACGCGCTCGCCGTGACCGACGGCACCACCGTCCTGACCTACCGCGAACTCGCCGACGCCGCCCGGAAGCTGGCCACCGTGCTGGCCGCCCGGGGGATCGGCCCCGGCCGCGCCGTCGGCCTGCTCTGCGCCCGCTCCACCCGCCTCGTCGTCGCCCAGCTCGCCGTCTGGCAGGCCGGCGGCCACGTCGTGCCGCTCGACCCCGCCTACCCGCGCCCGCGCATCGCCGACATGATCGCCGACGCCGGCGTCGAGCTCACCCTCGGCGACAAGGCCCTGCTCGCCGAGGCCGGCCTGTCCGACGACCGCACCCTCGTCCTCGGCGAGCGCGGCACCGACGAGGAGCCCGCCACCCGGGCCCTGCCCACCGCGGGCCCGGCCGCCACCGCCCTCGTGCTCTTCACCTCCGGCTCCACCGGCCGCCCCAAGGGCGTCCGGATCCCGCACGGCGGCATCGCCGACCTCGTCACCGCGCCCGACGGGATCCGGGTCGGGCCGCGCGACCGCGTCCTGTTCCACTCGGCCGTCACCTTCGACGCCTCCACCTTCGAGCTGTGGGCGGCGCTCGCGAACGGCGCCGCCGTCGCCGTCTCGCCCGCCGACCGGCCCACCTCCGAGGAACTCGCCGCCGACGTCGAGCGGTTCGGCGTCACCGTGCTCGTCCTCACCACCGCGCTCTTCCACCACCTCGCGGCCCGCCAGTCCCGGATCTTCGGCGTCGTGCGCACCCTCGCCGTCGGCGGCGAGGCGCTCTCGCCCGACCACTCCGCCGCCGTGCTGCGCGCGTTCCCGTGGCTGGAGCTCGTCAACGGCTACGGGCCCACCGAGGGCACCACCTTCACCACCCTGCACCGCGTCGACCCGGCCGACTGCGCGGGCCCGGTGCCCATCGGCCGCGCCACCGGCGGCGCCCGCGTGCTCGTCCTCGACGAGGACCTCGCCCCCGCGCCGGACGGCACCGTCGGCGAGCTGTGGATCGCCGGCGCCCGCGTCGCCGACGGCTACCTCGACCGGCCCGAGCTCACCGCCGAGCGCTTCCGCGAGCTGCCCGGCGTCGGGCGCGCCTACCGCAGCGGCGACCTCGCGGCCCGCCGCCCGGACGGCGTCCTGGAGTTCCACGGCCGCGTCGACCACCAGGTCAAGGTGCGCGGCTTCCGGATCGAGCCGGAGGAGGTCGAGCACGCGCTGCTGCAGTTCCCCGAGGTCGCCGAGGTCGCCGTGGTCGTGCGCGCGGTCGGCCGGCCGGAGGCGGCGCTCACCGCGTGCGTCGTGCCCGCCGAGGGCACGCGGCCGCAGGCCGAGACGCTGCGCGCGCGGCTCGCCGAGCGGCTGCCGTCCCACCTGGTGCCCACCGCGTGGGCCGTCCTGGACGCCCTCCCGCTGACCGGCACCGGCAAGGTCGACCGCCGGGCGCTCGCCGAGTCCGCGCCCGCCGACGGTGGGACGGCGTCGGCCCCGGGGGACGCTGTTACGGGGGAGGCCGTCGAGCTGACGCCGATCCAGCAGGTCGTCGCCGAGGCCTGGGAGCGCGCCCTCGGCCGCCGGGTGACCTCGCCGACCGCCGACTTCCTCGCCGAGGGCGGCCACTCGCTGCTCGCCATGTGGGTCGTCGACGACCTCAGCGGGGACATCGGCGTCGAGCTCTCGCTCGCCGCCTTCCTGGCCGACCCCACCGTCGCAGGCCAGGCCGAACTCCTCGAACGGGCCCTGCGCGACGCGGAAGCCGTAGCCGCGGCCGAAGCGGCCGCCGACGCCGAAGCGGTCGCCGGCGCCGAAGCGCAGGGGGTCGACCGATGAACGCCGTCGACCAGGCCGACCTGCTGCGGCGCGCCCGCAGCCGCACCCGTCCCGCCGCCGCCGAGCCCGTCCCGGCGGCGGACCCCACCGGCCCCGCCCCGCTCTCGCACGCGCAGCAGCGGATGTGGCTGATGGACCACCTCGGCCAGGGCGGCGCCCTCTACAACGTCCCGCTCGCCACCCGCCTGCGCGGCCCGCTCGACCCCGCCGCGCTCGCCGCCGCTCTCACCGCGCTCACCGAACGGCACGCCGTCCTGCGCACGCACTACGGCAGCCGCGGCGACGAGCCCTACCAGGAGGCCCTCCCGGCCGCCCCGGTGCCGCTCCCGGTCGTCGACGCCACCGACGCGGACGCCCCCGGACTGCTCGCCGCCGAGGCCGCCCGCCCGTTCGACCTCACCATCGGGCCGGTCCTGCGCGCCCTGCTGCTCCGGCACGCGCCCGAGGACCACACCTTCCTCCTCACCATCCACCACATCGCCGTCGACGGCGGCTCCCTGCCGATCGTCGGCGCCGAACTCGCCGCCCTCTACCAGGCCGCGCGCGATCAGCGTCCGGCCCAGCTCCCGCCGCCCGGACCGGCGTACGCCGACCACGCCCGCCGCGAACGCGCCCGCGACACCGAGCTCACCGCCGCCGCGGACACCCGCGCCGCCCACCTGGCCGGCGCCCGTCCGCTGCCGCTCCTGCGGCCCGTCCCGCCCGGCGCCCGCGAACGCCGCGCCGCCCTGCACAGCGCCCCGCTCACCCCCGGCACCGTCGACGCGCTGCGCCGCCTCGGCGCCCGGCACGGCGCCACCCTGTTCGGCGTCGTCCTCGCGGCGGCCTTCGCCACGCTGCGCAACGCCTCCGGAGAGAGCGACCTCGTCCTCGGCTGCGCCAGCGGCCACCGCGCCGACCTGCGCACCACCGTCGGCCTGAGCGTCAACACCCTGGTGCTGCGGGCCGACATCGCGGGGGACGCGGCTTTCACGGCGGTCCTCGGGCAGGTCAGGAGCGCGCTGCTCGACGCGCAGGAGCACCACGAGGTGCCGTTCGACCTGGTCCTCGAACGCCTCGGCGCCTCGGCCCGCGGCGCGGACGGCATCCCGCTGCTCTCCGTCAGCTGTGACGTCGTCCGCCCCTCCGAGCCGCTCGCGCTGCCCGGACTCGCCGCCGAGAGCGTGGAACTCGACCTCGGGCTGGCCAAGTTCGGCCTCGCGCTGCTCGTCGAGGACGGCCCGCAGCCGCGCTGCCTGGTCCAGCACGACCGCGACGCCCTCGACGAGGAGACGGCCGGGCGCCTGCTGGCCGCGTTCGCCGAGCTGCTGGCGGCCGTCGCCGCGGACGGGGAGCGCCGCGTCGGCGAACTCCCCGGCTCGCGCCTCACCGCGTCCGAACACCCGGGGCTCACCGCACTGTTGGCCGATCCGCGGGTCGCCGAAGCGACGCTCGCCCGGTCGGCGGACGGGCCGCTGCTCGGCTACGCCGTCGTGCGCGGACCGGTCGCGCCCAGCGGTGCCGAGCTCAAATCGCTCCTGCGTCGGGCCGTGCGGGCGGACGAACTCCCGGCCGCCGTCGTCCTGTTGGACCGACTGCCCCGCCTGCCCGACGGCACGCCGGACCACGCCCGCCTGCCCGGCGCGGCCCGTCCCCCCGCACCTGGGGCCGACGAGTCCGGGCTGCTGGCCGCCGTCCGTACGGCCTTCGGTGAACAGCTGGGCACCGTCCCGTCCGCCGACGGCGACTTCTTCGCCCTCGGCGGCCACTCCCTCGTCGCCGTCCAGCTCGCCGAGCGCCTGCGTAACCGGACCGGCCTGCCGCTCACCGGCCTCGACATCCTGGAGCAGCGCACCCCGCGGGCCCTCGCCGGGCTCCTCGCCACCCGTGGCGACGAGCGCCGCGCCGCCCTCGCCCGCACCGGCGCCCCCGTCACACGGGCCCGCGCGGGCACGGTCCTGGTCACCGGCGCCACCGGCGGGGTCGGAGCGGCCGTGCTCCAGGAACTGATGGCCCAGGGCCGCCCGGTGCGGGCGCTGGTCCGGCCCGAGTCGGCGCACCTCCCGGTCCTCAACGGCGTCGAGGTGGCCGAGGGCGACCTCGCCGACCCCGACAGCCTCCGGCGGGCCGTCGAGGGCGCCGACGCCGTCATCCACGCCGCGTGCACCTTCACCGACCACGCGACCGACGTCGCCGCGATGCGCGCCCTCGTGGACGGCTGGCGCGGCGGACCGTTCGTCTTCGTCAGCAGCATCGACGCATACGGCCGGCCCGCGGCCGTCGACGTCCCCGAGGGCGCCGAGCCCGGCCCCGGGCTCACCCCGTACGGGCAGGCCAAGCTCGACTGCGAGCGGATCCTCCTCGAATCCGGCCGGGGCCCGGCGAGCATCGTGCGCGCCCCGATCGTCTGGGGCCCGCACCAGCGGCTGCGCGACCAGCTCCGCTGGGGCTCCACCGGCGCCCTCTACCAGGCCGCCCTGGCGGGCGAACCGATCACCCTGCCCGACGGCCCCGAGTGGGCCGGCGCCTGCTGGGTCCACTCGGCCGCCCTCGCCCGGGCGCTCGGCGCGTGCGCGGTGGAGCAGCCGCCCGCGGCCGGACGGATCGTCAACGCCGTCACGGGGCACCTCTCCTGGACGGACTTCACGGCCGAGCTCGTCCGCCTGCTGGGGTCCGCGAGCACGGTCGCCCCGGGGCCGGACGCCGACCGGGAGCTCCGACGCCCCTGGCACTACGGCGCTGAGACCCTCGCCGCCGTCCTGCGCCCCGGGCCGGGCGAGGACTGGCGCACCGTGCTGGCCGCCATGACCGGCTGAGGCACGGCGCGCTCCACCGAGCACGAGGCCCCCGGGAGCACCGTCCCCGGGGGCCTCGCCCTTTCCCGCTACTGCTCGACGTACTTCTTCAACACCTGCTGGTAGTCCGCGAATTCTGGCGAGGTGTGGAGCTTGTCGACGTTCTTGCCGAGGTAGACCATGCTCGGACAGGCGGCCTTCGCACTGCCCAGCAGCCGTTCGTTGCCGAGCTTCCGGCCCGTCCGGGCCTCGTAGACGGTGACGTTGTAGACGCCCCGGTAGAGCTTCAGCGAGTCCGTCGTGAACTTGCAGGTGGTCAGGAGGTCGCCCTCGTCCGGCTCGTCCAGGCACGCGAGCAGCTGCACGCGGTGCGGGTCGAGCTTGTTCGCGCTCCAGTAGTCCGGCGCCTCCAGGGACGGGTAGGCGGGGTGGGACGAGCCGGACTCGCTGATGTCGAACATCGCCACCGGATGCGGGCCCGGGCCGGTGTGCTCGGCGGCCTGCGGGAAGTACTTGCGCGCCAACGAGCCCCCGCAGCCGGACTCGAAGTCCGACAGGCTCCGCAGCGCCTTGTCGCTCGCGTGCGGTTCGAAGACCACCCAGTAGCCGCCGTACCCGATCGCCCCCACCATCGCCAGCGCGACCACCCGCAGCGCCCACGTGCGGCGCTGCCGCTGCGCCGGGGTGACGGCCTTCCCGTCCAGGGGTCCGCGCCTTCTGCGGACGACCGCGTACACGAGGTAGCCGAACGGGGCGACCGCCACGGCGGCGAACAGCACGCCGACGAAGGGGTTGCCGCCCTGGAACCCGAACACGGAGAACAGCACCGCGAGCGCGATGAGCAGAACTATCAACCTGGCCATGGACATGCCTTCCAATCGAGAGCAGGCCGAGACTACCGGGCGCGGACGGCGGCGGGCGCGGCCGTGTCGCGGAACCGGGACACGGCTGATGCGCGGCTGTTTCACGGAAATTCCCGGTCCTGATTCTCCGAGCGCCTCTTCTGTACGCATTCGGTGGCCATTTCCGACGGTTGCTCGAAAGCGGCTTGAGGAGGGGTGGAAATGCGTGGTTCGCCGTCGAGCCGGTGTGTTCCCATCGAGGTCGGGGACGGGCACCGGATAGGTCAACAGGTAGGTGTGATCGCGGAGGTGATGGAGCGTCATGTCTGGAAACGAGAGCGTGGTGTGGTCGAGCGAGCAGGGCCTGGGCGGCCTCCCGGAGCACGTCCGGGGATTCGGCCTGATGCACGTGGCGATGCGGCGTGACGCGGCCCGCCTGTGCGCGGCGGCGCGGAGCGTACGGCCCGGCGGCGCACGGGCGTTGGGGGAGTGGTTCGGCCGGCTGCGCGCGGTGATCGACTGGCACCACCACAGCGAGGACGAGATCCTCTGGCCCTACCTGCGCGGGCACGTGCCCGGCTTCGACGGGAGCGGCGCGCTGGAGCAGGACCACGGAGCGCTGGACCGCTCGATGAGCCGGGTGGCGGGCGTCCTGACCACCGGGCGGATCGAAGAACTCCCGGAGGCTGCCCAGGAGTTCGCCGACCTCGTCTGCGACCACCTGCGGCACGAGGAGCGCGTCGTCTTCCCGGTGCTCGCCGCCCTGGGCGTCGCGGAGTACGGCCGGGTCGAGCGGCGGATCATCGGGAGCGCCCCCGCCCAGGTGATGACCTACCTGCAGCCGTGGATGTTCGACGGCGCGGACGCGGCCTCGGTGGCCGCCGTCGCGGCGACCATCCCGGCGCCGGTGCGGCTGCTGGGCCGCACCGTCCTGGAACGCCGCTACCGGCGCACCCTGGCCCCGGTCCTGTGACCGGTCACCGCACCATCCGCGTCCCGAAGGAGTACCGATGAGCACCAACCGAACCGCACCACCCTCCACCTTCCAGGCCGGCTACGGCACCCCCGCCGCCCCCGTCGCCGCCCAGGGCAAGGCCGCCGGGCCCGTGCTGGTGGCGGCGACCATCGCGATGGGCCTGATGGCGGGCCTGTTCTTCGCCTTCGACGTCTCGGTGATGCCGGGCCTCGCGAAGGGCGACGACCGCACCTACGTGACGGCGATGCAGAACATCAACAAGGCGATCGAGAACGGGCTGTTCGGCCTGGTCTTCGTCGGGGCCTTCGTGGCGACGGGCGTCGCCGCCTACCTCCAGTACAAGGCCGGCCGGCGCACCGCGGCGTTCTGGGCGGCGGCTGCGACCGTCCTGTACGTGGCCGCGCTGATGGTCACGATGGGTGTCAACATCCCGCTCAACAACCAGCTGGCGGCCGCCGGCGACCCGGCGCACATCACGGACTTCCACGGTGTGCGGGAGAAGTTCGAGGGCACCTGGGTGGCCACGAACATGCTCCGCACCCTGCTGTGCACGGCGGGCCTGGCCGCCCTGACCCGTGCGCTGTTCCTCCACGGGCGCGGCTCGCGCTGAGCGGACCCGCCCGACACGCGTGCCCGCCCGGACGGCTCCGGGCGGGCACGACGCTCCCTCAGCGCTCCGGCAACAGGCCAGATCCCGCCAGCAGTTGCCCGATCTCGGTCGCGTCGAGCCGCTTCAGCAGCCGCCGCCGCAGCGCCTCCGGTCCCGGCAGGTGCAGCGCGTCGCCGTCCCGCAGCCGGCTCACCGCGGCGAGCAGCGCGCGGACGTCGTACGTCGAGCCGAACACCTCCGGCACGGCCCGCTCGACGCCCAGGAGCCGGTAGGCGGCCTCCATGCCGGTGCGCACCGAGTACTCGGTGGTGAAGATGCAGTCGCGTGTGGTCTCCGCGAACTGCCCGATGAACGCGAAGTTGACCGAGCCCTCCGGTACGACGTCCGGGCGGTCGCCGGCCTTGCGCGGCATGAAGAACGACGTGACGTAGGGCATCATCACCGGCACGCACCGGGCGGCGTTCGCGGCGAGCTCGGGGATCTCGTGCTCCGGGACGCCGAGGTGGTGGAGCCACTCCCGGGTGATCTCCTCGCCCGTGCACTCCTGCATCGGCTTCGCGACGAAGTCGCCGGGCCGGTCGACGAACAGCGAGTACACCCACACCACGACCTGGTCCGGCGGCTGCTGCTTGAAGTGCGGCTGGCGGTTGACCGTCCAGCTCAGCAGCCAGCTCGAATCCTTGACGGTGACGATGCCGCCGGTGACGACACGGCCGCTGAACGGGTCGCGCCCGCAGACCTTCCGGATGTACTCCGGGATCCGGTCGTCGAGCGTCGTGACCGTGGCCGACTCCCACTTGGTCTGCGGGATGTGCGCGCCGAAGACGTCCGGGTGCCCGAACGCCGGGTCCTTGGCGGCGATCCGGCGCCACAGGTCCCAGGCCGGGGCCGGGCCGGTGTTCAGCTTCGCGGCGGTGTGGTGGTCGCCTTCGTCGGAGTTCTCGACCAGCGAGCCGATCGTCATGAAGAGCAGGTCGTCCGGCCCGAGGTCGACGCCGCCCGGGGCGCCCCCGGACGTCCAGTGGACGCGGGTGGCCTGCTTGCGGCCGCCTTCGAGCGCGAGGTCGAAGTCGACATCGGTGACCTCGGTGTCGAAGCGGAACTCCACACCCTGGTCGAGGAGCCACCGGTAGAGGGGCAGCACCAGCGACTCGTACTGGTTGTACCTGGTGAACTTGAGGGCGGAGAAGTCGGGCAGGCCGCCGATGTGGTGGATGAAGCGGTGCAGGTACAGCTTCATCTCCAGGGCGCTGTGCCACTCCTCGAACGCGAACATCGTGCGCCAGTACAGCCAGAAGTTGCTCGCGAGGAACTCCGCGGAGAACACCTCGTCGATGCGCTTGTCCGCCATCTCCTCGCGCGTGGCGAGGAACACCCGGGCGATGTCCTTCTGCGCGCGGTCGGTGAGCGTGAACAGGCCGTCGGTGCGGGCGTCCTGGCCGCGGTCGACGGTGGCGCGCCGGAGCGAGACGTTCGGGTCGTCCTTGTCGAGCCAGTAGAACTCGTCGAGCACGCTCGCGTCCTCGACCTCGATCGAGGGGATCGAGCGTTAGAGGTCCCACAGGCACTCGAAGTGGTTCTCCATCTCGCGCCCGCCGCGGATCACGAACCCCTTCTTCGGCTCCTTGATCCCGTCCAGCGCCCCGCCCGGCAGGCGCAGCCGCTCCAGAACGGTGATCCGGTGGCCCGGCATCCGCCCGTCCCGGATCAGGAACGCCGCCCCCGCCATCGACGCGAGCCCCGCTCCGACGAACCAGGCCGTCTTGTCGTCGACCCCCGCGGGCTTGCGCGGCCGGGCGAATGCCTCGTAGTTGCCGCTCGCGTAGTACATCTGCCGGCCACCTCGCTCGTACTCGTCCCGTCCGTCTACGGGCGCGTGCGTCCACGCCCGTGGTCCATCCGAACACCGTCGGTGCGCGCCTGCCCAGGGGCCGATGGTCACTTGCGCCGAACGGGGGAACGGGTTCCGCATTCGGGAGAGGGCACGACGGCCTCCGGCCGACCGGATAATGGTCGGGTGATCAACAAGCACCTGCGCGTGGTCCTGGCCGAGGACTCCGTCGTCCTGCGCGACGGCATGGTCGAACTGCTCGGCGCCCGCGGCTGCGACGTCGTCGCCACTGCCGGGACGGCACCCGAGCTGCTGGCCGTCGTCGCCGAGCACCGGCCGGACGTGGCCGTCGTCGACGTCCGGATGCCGCCCACCCACACCGACGAGGGCATTCGCGCCGCCGTCGAGATCCGCGCGACGGCGCCGGGGGTCGGCATCCTGGTCTTCTCCCAGCACGTCGAAGCGGCCTGGGCAGCCCGCCTGCTGGCGGACGGCTCGGCGGGCGTCGGGTACCTCCTGAAGGAACGCGTGGCCCGTACTTCGGAGTTCGTGGACGCGCTGCACCGGGTCGCCGAGGGCGGCACGGCGCTCGACCCGGAGGTCGTCACCCAGCTCCTTCGCGGCGGTCAGCGCAGCCGGGTGGACACCCTGACCCCGCGCGAGCGCGAGGTGCTGGAGCTGATGGCCCAGGGCCACTCGAACCGCTCCATCGCCGGACTCCTGACGGTGTCGGAGCGCGCGGTGGAGAAGCACGTCGCCGCGGTGTTCGCCAAGTTCGGCCTGCACGCGACGGAGGCCGACAACCGGCGGGTGAAGGCGGTCCTCACCTATCTGGCAGAGAACGGGAGTTGACGGACTTGACCGCCTTGACCGCCTTGACGGCCTTGTCGGCCGCACCGGCCCGGGGGACCCCGTCGACCGCGACGCAGATGCCGAACACGCGGTCGTGACCGGTCCAACCGTTGACGCGGCCCCGGTTGTTGCTGATCTGCACGCGCCGCTTCGCCGGATCGAGGGACGACACCAGATGCAGGTACACCGTCCCGGCGACGCGGGCGAGGACGATGTCCCCGGGCTCCAGCCTCGACGGGTCGACCGGGGTGACGGTCACCAGCTGGCGGCTGCGGATCAGCGGGACCATCGACGAGCCGCTCGGCCGGAATTCCACGGTGGCCCCGCCGGCGACCCTGGCCGCCACCGCATCCAATGCACCCATCCGGTGATCGTGGCAGATCCGGCCGGGTCGGCCTACCGATTTTTGCCGTCGGACCTGCCGGTGGGGCGACGCTGGTTCCCGCAGGTTCGTTGGGAGGTTCGTAGGGTGGGTGAACTCGTAGGGGCGTTCAGAGGTGCGTCGGCAGCTCCGCGGTGACGACCGTCGGTCCGCCGGGTGGACTGTCGATGCGCAGGACGCCGTCCACCGCCGCGAGCCGCTCGGCCAGACCGGTCAGGCCGGTGCCACCGCCGGGTCCGGTGCCGAGTGCGGGTCCGGTGCCGAGTGCTGCGCCGCCCCGGCCGTCGTCACGGACGATGAGGCGGATCCGGCCGTCCGCGGCGTGCGCGGTGAGCTCGGCCGCCTGCGCGCCGCTGTGCTTGGCGACGTTGGTGAGCAGCTCGGCGGCGCAGAAGTAGACGGCCCGCTCGACGGCCGGGTCCGGGCGCTCCCGCAGGTCGAGACTGACGTCGACCGGCACGGGCGAGGTGGCGGTGAGCCCCGGCAGCGCCTCCCCGAGGCCGCCGTCCAGGGCCACCGGGTGGATGCCCCGGGTGAGGCGGCGCAGCTCGGTGATGGTCTCGTCGGTCTGGCCGCGGGCGCGGTCGACGAGGGTGCGCAGCCGTTCGGCGTCCGGCGGCGCTCCGGTGAGGGTGTCGTCGGCCAGGGAGAGCGTGATGGCGAGGGCGACCAGCCGGGCCTGGGTGCCGTCGTGCAGGTCGCGCTCCAGGCGGCGGAGCTGGTCGGTGTTCTCCGCGAGCAGGACGGCTCGGGCGCTCTCCAGCTCCCGGACGCGCTGCTGGGCGCGGGCCGGGCCCAGCAGCAGCCGGGCGAGCCACCGGTTCAGCTCGCCCGTCGCCCGGACGGCGGCTGGCACGGTGGTGACGAGGGCCAGGCCGGCCAGCGGCGCCGTGTCGAGCCAGTCGACCGGCCGCGGTCCGTCCAGGAGACGGGCCCAGAGCGGGAAGCCGATCAGCCAGCCGCACGCGAGGGGAAGTCCCACGGCGGCGGCGAACCCGAGGGCGCCGACCGGGAGCCGCAGGACGAGGTAGAGCAGCGTCCGCCAGGCGACGGGATCGGTCAGCACGACCCGGCCGCGGGCGAACACGCCCTTGGCCCGCGGCAGCGGGGCCGGCCGCTCGACGTACGCGCCCAGCAGCCGGCCGACCAGCCACCGGTGCAGTGTGCCGATCCCGCGCGCGCCGAGCAGCGCGGCGACGACGAACGGCAGGCCGAGCACTGTGAGCGACAGCAGCGCCCCCGCGTAGAGGACGGCGACCGCGTACAGGCTGCCGAGCAGCGCGAGCGGCAGGCCGAGGACGGCGAATGCCCACTCGCCCTTGCGCGCGGAGAGGTACGGCCGCCGCTCCCTCGATGCAGTCTCAGTCACGCCCGCCGCCGGCCAGCTCCGTCGCCGGACCCGCGATCGCCCGCAGGCCCGTCACCAGGATCCCCGGTACGGTGAGCGCCACCGCGCCCGCCACGATCCACCCGCACGCGCCCACCGGGACGGACGGCACCGCCGAACCCGTCACCGCCCGGCTGAACGCCGCCGACGCCGCCCCCGCGACCGCCGCACCCAGCAGTACGCCCAGCGCCGCCGTCAGCACCGCCTCCGCACCGAGCATGCGCATCAGCAGCCCACGCGTCGCGCCGACCAGTCGCAGCAGCGCGAACTCGCGGCGCCGCTCGGTGGTCACGGCGACCAGGGTGTTGAGGGTGGAGACGGTCGCGAAGCAGATCAGCAGCCCCAACTCGGCCTGGCGCAGCCAGACGTCCGTAGCGGAGGTGACGCTGCCCGCGCTCGCCCGTGCGGCGTGCCCGGCGGTACTTGTCATGATCGACATGGTGCCCGAAAGCCCGACCAGCAGGGCGACCGGCACCACGGCGGACGACAACCGCCGCGCGTACCCCCGCATGTTCGCGTCGGCGAGCCACCCCGCACCGGGGACGAGCACCCGTATCGGTGCGCCCAGGACGGCCACCAGCACGCGTGTGATGAGCGGCCCCAACAGCGCCGCGGCGACCAGCAGCACGAGCGAACCGAGCAGCGCCGCCTGAGCGGCCTTGTCCAGGTCCTCCGCGGACCTGGTCGCGGCCAGCCGCAGCAGGAGCCCGCCACCCACCAGCGCACCGGCCCCCGCGAGCAGCCGCAGCACACCCGTCCGCCCCTGCTCGGTCGAGCTCGCGGTGAGCGCGGCCGCCGGCGCGATCCGCGAGATCCGCCGAGCGGCCACCGCCGACGCCACCAGGCCGACGACCAGTGCGGCGGCGACCGCGACCAGTATCGGCACCGGACTGCCCGGCACCCGCACACCCGGCGCCGCCATCCCGCGCCGCTGCAACGCGGCCAGGAACCAGCGGGCCGACACCGCCCCCAAGGCCCAGGCCGGCACCGCCACCAGCAGCGTCGTCGCGAGCACCTGGCCGCGCACCAGCCGCCGCGCCTGCCGGGGCGTGGCCGCTATCGTCCGCAGCAGCGCCAGCTCGCGGTGCTGCTGCCGGAGGGCGAAGCCCAGCGCGTTCACCACGACGAAGAACGACACCAGCACGGCGATCTCACCGAACGCACCGGCGATCACCATCACCCCCGGCCCGGCGACGGCCTTCCGGGCAGCCGCCGGAGCGGCGGCCTGGGCGGCGATCAGCGAACCGAAGAGCGTCACGGCGGCGATGGCGAGGAGCAGCGCGACCGCCAGGCCGACGAAGGCGGCCGGCTGCCGGCGCAGCTGCCCGAGCGCGATCGAGACCACGGCCCTCACCCGCCCAGCCGGCTCAGCCGCTCGCCGACCTGAGCGGCCGTGGGCCGCTCCAGCTCGTCGACCACCACACCGTCGGCCAGCAGCACCACCCGGTCCGCGTACCCGGCCGCGACCGGATCGTGCGTCACCATCACGCACGTCTGTCCGTCCTCGTCCACCCCCGCCCGGAGCAGGGCCAGGACCTCGTGCCCCGTGGCCCGGTCCAGCGCCCCCGTCGGCTCGTCCGCGAACAGCACCTCCGGCCGGCTCACGAGCGCCCGGGCGATCGCCACCCGCTGCTGCTGTCCACCCGACAGCTGCCCCGGCCGGTGCCGCTCCCGCCCGGCCAGCCCGACCCGCGCTATCGCCTCCAACACCAGACCCCGGTCCGGCCGTCCACCACCCAGCCGAGCCGGCAGCTCGACGTTCTGCGCGACCGTCATCGCCGGCATCAGGTTGAACGCCTGGAACACGAACCCCACCCGGCTGCGCCGCACCTGCGCCAACCGCCGCTCCGGCAGCCGCGACACCTCCGTCCCGCCCCACCAGACCGACCCCCGGGAGGGCCGGTCCATGCCCGCCAGACAGTGCAACAAAGTGGTCTTCCCGGACCCGGACGGCCCCATCACCGCCGTGAACGTCCCGGGCGCGAAGCCCACCGACACCCCGCGCAACGCCCGCACGGCACCCGAGCCGCGACCGTACTCCCGGTACAGCCCCTCGGCCCTCGCGGCGAGGACCGCCGTCCCCGGATCCATCGTCATCTCAGCCATGCCTCAATCCTGGGCGGGCGGAGCGCCGAAAACGATCGTGCTGGCACCCGAATCCGGGGTTCGGAAAACCGAACCCCCAGGTGGGGAGGTAGGTACCGGTCGCAGGTCTTCCACCGGGAGGGGCCCTGACGGCTGAGGCGTCCTGCCAACTCGGGAGTCCTGCGAACTCAGGAGTCCTGACGGCTCAGGAATCCTGGACGAGCATCCTGCCCCGGGCACCGTCCTCGGACACGAAGGCGAACAACCTCGGCGACGCGCCGAGGTTGAGCCGGAACGGCACCCAGTTCGAGTCCAGCTGCAACAGCAGCCGCCAGGGGCCGCCGTCCGGCCACCCGTCCCCCTGGAAGAACAACGGTGTCCCGCCGATCTTGTCGCCGTCGATCCGCTCGACGTAGCGGTCGCGGTCGGCGGCCGGCAGGGCTTCGAGTTCCTCATCCGTCATGGGAGCGGGCTCGGAGACGGGCCGCAGATCGACGGTGAACTCCACGGCCGACCCGTCGGCGTCGTACAGGCCGGGGCCGGTGTCCAGCGGCAGGGTCGTCAACGGAAGCACCGGGCCGGCAAGGTCGCCAGCCGGCTGCACGATCACCGCGTTCTCACCGCCGTCGGGGTCGATGACGTCGGGATCGAAGAAGTCCTCCTCGTGATCGGCGTGGGTCACGAAGAGGTAGGCCACCTTCCCGTCCCCGGCTGCTCCGACCACCGGGCCCAACTCGACCTGGCCGACGAACCGCATCGGCCGGTCCCATGCCGTGCTGACCGGCCACTGCGGGCCGGTCAACCACACCGGCTGGCCGCCGAACTTGGTCGTCGGCGTGGAGACCGGACGGTCGGCCGCGGAATAGCCCTCGATGCGCAGCGATGTTCCCATGACCGGCATCATGCCAGGCGAGGGTTCCACTCCTGGAGCAGGAGCCCGGCCTCCGTACGTGCCGCCTCGTCGGGTTCCGCGTCCGAGGCGAGTTCCGCCGCGAGGCCTTCGAAGTACTCCTGGTCCTCGTCCGACCGCAGGCAGACGTTGAGGATCGCGTCGCCGAGGTGGTCGGTGGTGTCGACGTCGGCCCCGGCGAAGGCCGCGAGGACGAGTCGCAGGCCCAGGAGATCGCGCCGTCTGAGCAGCGCCTCCGCCGTCCCCTGCGTGACGGCCGTGTCGTGGCCGTCCTGCAGGAGGCGGCGGAGGACTGCCGCGACTTCGGGTACGTCCGCGTGGGCGGCGAGCTGCCGGCCGGCGTTCGCCCGGTCCGACCAGGACGGCGAGGTGGAGGCGCGCAGCGCCGCGTTCAGCATGGAGCCATCCTGGCACGGGCTCACGGGAGGGCGATCGTGGTGATCAGGATGCCGCCGGTGTGGTGCCAGTGGCCGGTGAGGGTTTGTCCATCCCGGTGGGTGCTGAAGGTCCCGTCAGGGCACACCGTCACGGGCATCTCGACGAGCGGGGCCCACTGCCGGGTCAGCGGGTACCAGGCCTTGTAGACGGCCTCCTTGGCACTGAACAGCAGCCGGTCCCAGGGGACGAGGCCCGGAGGCAACTGCGCCAGACCGGCTCGCTCGGCGGCGGAGGCGGTGAGGCCCAGGATGCCTACCGGCAGCGGCCGAGCCGGCTCGGCGTCGATGCCGAGCGAGGCGAGCCGCCCGGCCGGCGCGACGGCACACGCGGTGTACCCGTCGCAGTGCGTGATGCTGCCGACCACGCCGTCCGGCCACACCGGTGCACCCCCGGCCCCGGGCAGCAACGGAGCTGGTGCGTAACCGAGTTGCCCGAGCGCCCGCCGCGCGAGTGTACGGGCGACGGTGAACTGCCGCGTGCGCCGCTCCGGCCGCCCCGCGACGTGCGCGGCCTCGGCCGGGAGGAGCGGCGCCTGCGGCCCGTCCCCGAACGCCTCCGCCCACCGGACAGGGCCGCGCGCGGCGCCGCGCATCGGCAGGGCGGGCGGCGCCGGGGCGGTGATCACGCGCTCGTGCCCTTGGCGTCGTCCCGGTGGGTGTCGAGGTGGGTGTCGAGGTGGGCGCGGAGCTGGGTGAGGGCGCGCTGGGTCTGCTGGGAGTGCTTGAAGCCGAGGTGGGCGACCTTGTCGAGGAGGGCGGGCCAGCCGTGGGGGGTGCTGGTGAAGGTGATGGTCAGCCGGGTGCGGGCGCCGTCGTCGACGGGGGTGAGGGTGTAGGAGAAGTCGCCGGTGAAGTGGCCGGAGAGAGTGGTGGTGAGCTGGCGCTCGGCGTCGACGTGGGTGGTAGTGGCGGTGAAGCGCAACTTCGGCCCGGGCTTGCCGACACCGTTGGGGTGGACGGTGATCCGGGAGGTGCCGCCCTTGTGCTGGGGGGCGGTGGGGCCGGGCTGGAAGGTGTTGTGGGGGGTCCACCAGTTGGCGGCGCCGTTGAGCTCGGCGACGAGGGCGTGCCAGACGCGGTCGGTGGGGTGGTTGAGGATGGTCTCGTCGATGACGTCGATGGTGTGCACGGCAGTTGACCTCGCCTTCGGTTTTTGTGTGTGTTGGTTAGTTGTGGGTGTTGTGGGTGGTGTTTTGGGTGGTGGTGGTTTGGTAGTTGGTGTGGTCGAAGTGGTTGGTTTGGTGTTTGTAGGTGTGGGTGTAGGTGGGCCAGATGGTGGGGTTGTTGCCGTGGGTGTCGTGGTACCAGCTGTGGCAGTTGCCGGTGTTCCAGACGGTGTTTT
>NZ_JBHVOL010000032.1:0-81606 GCF_042887925.1 Kitasatospora sp. NPDC057904 | reverse complement strand
CAATGAAGACCGCCCCTGATCGAGCAGCAGCCCGCTACACTCCACCGCGCAGCCCTCTGAACAGGCAAAACGTCGAAGTCCTGCTGGAGTACTAGCCGGCACCGGTTGGGGCTGAGGTCAGCCCTCGGTGCCCACCGGGGCGAAGTCGCCGTCGGGGACCTTGTGGTCCAGGCGGCGGGTCAGGGTCTCGACGTTCGTCTGCGGGGCGAAGTCGCCGTCGGGGACGCTGTGGTCCAGCTGGCGGGTGAGGTTGGTGACCTCCGGGTCACCGGGCTTGAGGGTGGCGGTGCTCATGTGCCTCTCCAATCGGGTTGGCTTCTGCTCGCCGGGGTGGGTGAGCAGTCTTTCCGAGATCTTGCAGGTGATCGGCAGGGCCGCCCGATTGTGTGGGCTGGGCGGCCTGGCATCGCTGTTGTTCGCGGGAGACCGAGTTGGTACTAGGCTTCCGCTGCCACTGCGATGCCGTAGTCATGAAGTTACGGCCAGTGAATCCACGGTTCGACGGACTGCCAGTACGAGTTACCCGGACGATCGAGGCCAAGGGGGGCCTGGAATGGCTGCTCGGACACCACCGAGGCGTATCGAACCGCTGACTGGCAGTCAGTCCGAGGCCGTTCGGCTCCCCGAAGGGGTGATCTCTGGCTTCCTGTTCAAGGTCATCCGGGAGCAGATCCCGAAGACTCAAGACGAGTTGGCCATGGACCTAGGGGTCGACAAGAGCACCGTCCAGGGCTGGGAGTCCGGCCGTCGGCCGCTCTCCTCCACCAGGGCAGGGAACCTGGTGGTGCTGCGCCGGAAGCTGATCCTTCTGGGTGCGCCGGTTGGTCTGGTGGGTCTGATCAGCCTCGCGATGGACGCGGACTTCGTTCTCGGCGAGATACTGCGGTCACGGCCTACGAGGTCCGAGGTTCTGGAGCATCCGTTGGCCGGGTGGGTGCTTACCCGGGACACCACGCACATGATCGGGTGGGCTGTCAGCGGGGTTCTGCCCGGCGCTGTGGCCTCGGAGTTGAACATCCCTGCCGCCCGACGCGGGCCGGTCTCCACTGCGCCGCTCCTCGGGCAGGACGTGCGCTCGCGATTCTTCGACAACCTCCGGCACACTGCCGACCTGGTGGAAGCCGGGGGTGAGGAAACCGCGTTGCTCCGCAGACAAGTCTGGTACCTGTCCTCCTATGACCGGGCCCGCGATGTGGTCGAGTGGTTCGGCGGGATGCAGCGCCGAGGCCGGATTCCCTCGGCCGGCTCAGGGTGGTCGCCCCGCTGGGCCGAGGCTCGGTCGGTCGCGGCGGCACTGGCGCGGCAGGGAGATCCCGAGTTGCTCCGGGACTTCATCGCCCGCTCAATCACCGACAACGACGACTTCGAAAACGCAAACCTGAACTACTGGGCTCACTGGCTCGGGCTTGACTCACGTCCCCAGACCAGCGATGACTTTATGGCCGAGCACGAACGGCCGGCGTGGGACGCTTCCTCACTGCTGCGTCAGTTCGCCGTCCGGCTGGACCGCGCAGGCGAGTACACCGACCTGTACGTTCATTCGATCTGGGCACTCATGCTCGGCCGACGCGGCCTGGCCGACGCGGACCCCCGTACAGCCCGCGATCTGGCCGCACGAGTGCGCACGCTGCTCGAAAGTGACGGTCTTTCACAGCAGTCCCGCCGCGAGCTGGAGTCTGTGCACTACGGTCTGCGGGTAGGCGGCTACAGCAACAACCGGCCCAACAGCGAAGGACAGCGATGACGGACGACAAGCAGGCGAAGGGCACCGCGGGCTACCTGTTCGAGGCGGGCATGCTCAAGCGGGCGAAGCGCTCCGGCTGGTGGATCGCTGGGGTCAAGGACCCCGAGACGATTGCCGAGCACTCGTTCCGGACGGGTGTCGTTGGCGCGGTGCTCGCGATGATGGAGGGCGCCGACCCCGCCAAGGTCGCCCTGCTGTGCCTCTTCCACGACACCCAGGAGACCCGGGTCGGCGATATCCCGCACATCGGCCGCCGCTACCTCACCGCCGCCTCGAACGAACGCGTGACAGCCGACCAGGTCAGCGCGGCTCACCCTGCCGTCGTCGCCGGGGTTCAGGCGATCGTGGAGGAGTACGAAAACGCCGAGAGCCCGGAAGTCATCGTCGCCCACGATGCGGACAAGCTGGAGTGCCTGATTCAGGCCGTGGAGTACCGCGAGCAGGGGTATCAGAACGTTCAGCCGTGGATCGACAGCAGCCTTGGCAGCCTCAAGACCGAGTCAGCTCGCACCCTTGCTGAGGCCGCACTGACCATGACGTCCTTGGAGTGGCAGAGGGTCTACCTCGGGTGACGCTGCCGCCACCGGGCGATAAGCAGTCCGCTCGGCAAAGTGAGTTCATCGCCATGGCAGACGGCATAGACGCTATCCGCGCTCGGCTTGACCTGTAGGCGCTGGCCGTCTCGCTCGCACCCCCGCCTCGTTCCGGAGGCGGGGGTGCTGGAGTTTTGGGCTTGCAGCTCAAAAAAGAGAACGTACCCGCCGAGGGCCGCACTGCCGTTCTCGGCTCCGAGGCCGCGTACTACGTGCTGGACGACCCGAACATCTAGGCGGACAGGCTCTCCCGGTAGATCCGGCGGATCACGTACCGATTGTTCTTGGCTCGCGCTCGGCCCTTCACCTCCTGCGCCTTCAGCGACAGGATGTCCTGGGCCACCGCACCCGTTACGACCTGCGACTTCCGCAGAAGCAGGTCAACGTTCTTCACCGGCTCGGCTACCTTGCGAGCCACGGTTCAACTCGCCAGTCAGCAGCGCTCGCCCGCATCCTGGAGACGTAAGGTCGACTACATGCCCTGGATGGCTGACGCGAACGAGTGCGTGGCCCCGCTGCTCGGTCTGCCGCAGCTGCCGGTGGTGCCGTGGCCGGAGCCCTCCGACCTCGACGACCAGGACGAACGGGACGGCCTGCACTGGAAGACCCGCGCCGTCGTCGACTGGGCGGCCGGACGCCCGTTCGCCTGGGTCGATGACGAGATCACGGACACCGATCGGGTGTGGGTCGCCGCCCACCACGGCGGACACGCTCTCCTGCACCGCGTCGACGCCCGCCGCGGGCTGACCGACGGGGACTACGCGGCTCTCGACTCCTGGCTGCGGCACCTGCCCTGACGGCGTCGTGGCGGCGTCTCGGTGCAGGGCCGTCGCGGCCTGGCCGCATCGCGCGTAGACCATGCGCGTAGACACTCCTTGACCTGTGGGGTTGATCGCCCCTACGGTTCGTGGATCACGCAGACCCCACGCCGGTTCGACGGGCGAGTCGCGCCCTCCCGGCCTGCGGGAGAAGGAGCAGACCCTCATGCCCGAGAGCACCCTGACGTCCCGTGCGCGGAAGGTTCCCACCCTCGCCGTCGGCGTCGTCGTCGGCGCGGTGGTGGCCGGCGGCGGGCTGGCCGCGGCCGATGCCGCCGCGCCCCGGACGGACCGTCAGATCACCAACATGACGGACGAGGTGGCCAGGATCAAGGCGTACTACGGGGACACCGTCGACGCCAACGGGGAGCACTGGCCCTCTCCGGACAGCAACTACGCCGCCCAGGTCAAGGGCGTCGAGACCAAGGCCCGGAAGTACCTGGCACAGCAGATCAAGCACGACCGTGACGGCAAGAAGGCCATCGTCCTCGACGTCGACGACACCACGCTGTCGACGTACAACTACGAGCTCGAAACGACCTTCGTCTACAACCCGGCGAGCAACGCCCAGTACATCGCCACGAAGACCATGCCGGCCGTGTTCGGCATGAACGACCTGGCGACCTGGGCCCAGCAGCAGGGCTACACGGTCTTCTACATCACCGGCCGCCCGGAGGCCCAGCGCGCCGCCACCGCCGCCAACCTCGCGGCCGTCGGGTACCCGGTGGCGGACGAGGCGCACCTGTTCCTGAAGAACACGGCCTCGCCCGCGCCGTACCTGGCCTGCGGGGCGAAGTGCTCGGTGATCGAGTACAAGTCCGGCACCCGCGCCCACATCGAGGACCTGGGCTACGAGATCGTCGGCAACTTCGGGGACCAGCAGAGCGACCTGTCCGGCGGGCACGCGGACAAGGGCTTCAAGCTGCCGAACCCGATGTACTACCTGCCGTAGGGCGCGGAGCCGGCCGGGCCATCCTCCGTATTGCCGCCCGCGCGTCGCGATGTCTGAATGGACGGGAAACCGTCGTTCCGCAGGCCGGTAGGCCGGCAGGCGAGCACGTGAGCGGGCGAGCAGGTGCGCGGACGAGCGGGCGAGCGGATGAGGAGCCGTCGCATGCCAAGGGCCAGGGTCAACGGCGTCGATCTCTACTACGAGCTGGCGGGGGACGGCGACCCGCTCGTCCTGGTCCACGGCTCCTGGGGCGACCACTTCAACTGGGTGCCCGTCCTGCCGGCCCTCGCCGAGCGGCACCGGGTGCTGGTCTACGACCGGCGGGGGCACAGCGGGAGCGAGCGGCCGCCGGGGCAGGGCTCCCGGACGGAGGACGAGGACGACCTCGCGGCGCTGGTCGAGGAGCTCGGCCTCGCGCCGGCCCACGTCGCGGGGAACTCCTTCGGGGCGCCGACGGCGCTGGGCCTGGCCGCGCGGCGCCCCGGGCTGTTCCGGAGCCTCGTCGCCCACGAGCCGCCGCTGATGGGGATCGTGACGGCGGACGCGGGACGTGGGCCGGTTTCGCAGGACTCGCGGATGCAGGACATGCAGGCGAAGGTCGACTCGGTTCTCGCACACCTGCGCGCCGGTGAGACCTTCGAGGGCGCCCACCAGTTCGTGGAGGAGGTCGCCATCGGCCCGGGGGCGTGGGACGGGTTCCCGGAGGTCGTCCGGGAGACCTTCCTGACGAACGCCCCGACCTTCCTCGACGAGCAGGACGACCCCGGGTGGTCGTCCCTCGATCTCGACGGGCTGTCCGGCTACCGGGGCCCGGCCCTGCTGACCACGGGCACGGTGAGCCCGCCCTGGTTCCCGGTCATCATCGCCCGGCTCGCCGAGACGCTGCCCCAGGCGCAGGTGCGGCAGCTGGTCGGGGCCGGGCACATCCCGCACGTCACCCATCCCGCCGAGTACGTGCAGAACCTGACCGGCTTCATCGAGGCCCACACCTGAGGCTGCCGACGCGCGCCCCCTGGGGTGGTCGTGGCCGGACACGCCCAGGGGGCGCACCACCATTGCGTCCGGGGGCGCGCGCCGGGCACCGGCGACCTCGGGCCGGCCCGGCCGTGGGTGAACGGACCGACGGCCCGGGTGAGTTGTGGTCCGCTGCCGCCGCGATCCGGGAATCGGGCCGCCGTGGCGCTCGTCGCCGTACCGTCGGTGCCGCTCGTCGTGGCGGTCGGATCGGCACCCGACCGATACCCGGTGCGGGGCGTCCCGGACGTGCGTCCCGACCTGGCACGTGCCGTCCCGGCCGATCGGTGTTAGGGAGCCTCGCGAGCGGGCAACGGTGTGGTGGGGGCACGTGCTCGGAGGTGGCGGCGATGGACGGGCAGGGGCTTTCCCACCGGGAGCTGCGGATTCTGGCGGAGATCGAGAAGGAGCTGCGGGCGGACGGCCGCCTCGACCGCGCCCTGCGCACGATGCGGCGCGGGCCGGGCTGGCTGCTCGTCCGCGCGCTGCGGGCGGTCGTGCGCGTGCCGGCCTCCGTCCTGTCGGTGCTGCTGGCGCTGTCGGCGGGCCTGGCCCTGGTGAGCGCGGACGCGAACTCACCCGACGTCCTGGCCGCCTTCTCCCTGGTGTGGGTGCCGACGTTCGTCCTGTCGGCGGCGCGGCTCATCGCGTGGCGGTGGCGCACCGGCGCGCGACGGCCCGGCCGCTGACCGGTCCCGGAGCTCGCCCACCACGGCCCACGCGACCGACACCACCGGCACCGCGACCACCGCGCCCAGCACGCCCGCCAGGACGGCGCCGCCGATCACCGACAGCGCCACCGCCACCGGGTGGATCCGCACCGACCAGCTCATCACGAGCGGGTGCAGCAGGTGGCCCTCGATCTGACCGATGACGACGATCAGCGCGAGCACCAGCAGCGCGACCACCGGACCGCGCGCCGCCAGGGCCACCAGTGCGGCGACGGCCAGCGCGATCGGCGAGCCGATCAGCGGCACGAGCGCCGCGACGAACTCCAGGACCATCAGCGGCAGCACCAGCGGCACCCGCAGGACGGCGAGCGCGATGCCCACCAGAACGGCGTTGACGGCCGCCACGATCAGCACTCCGCGGGTGTACCCGGCGAAGGTGCGCCAGGCCGCGCGCCCGGCCCGCGCCCACACCGGCTGGGCCCGGCCGGGGAGTTGGTGCTGCGCCCAGGACCACATCCGGTGGCCGGAGTGCAGGAAGAACACCGAGCAGAACACCGCGAGCGCGAGCCCGGTGACGAACTCGACGGCCCGGCTGGCGCCGCTGAGCGCGGTGTTGACGAGCGCCGAGCGGTGGGCGGTGATCCACTCGCCGATCTTCGCGCGGAGGTCGGTGACGGTGCCGGGCCGGAGGTGGAAGGGCGCGCCGGTCAGCCAGTGGTCGATCCGGCCGAGGCCGCCGCGCAGTTCGGCGCCGAGCCGGCTCCACTCGTCGGCGACGGTCGTGCCGACGAGCGCCAGGACCCCGCCCATGACCACGGCGGCGCACACGAAGGCGAGCAGCACGGCCAGGGAACGCGGGAGCACCCGGGCGATGAGGTCGACGAGCGGCCGCAGGACGGACGTGATGACCAGCGCCACGAACACCGCGACCACGGGCACTTCGAGCTGGGCGAGGACGGTCACGACGAGGTAGGCCGTGACGCCCAGCAGGACCAGCCGCCACGCGTACCCGGCGGCGGTCCGCAGCCCGGGCGGGACGCCGTCCCCGGAGGCCGACGGCAGGGCCCGGGGCGGCGCCACCCGGGGCCGGCGGCTGCCGAGCGGCGTGGGACGCCGGGGCGGTCGGGCACCGTTCACTCCCACGGACCGCCTCCCTGACGTCGGCCGGGCTCCGTCCGGTCCTCTCGGGTGCCCCGGCGGGCGCACCGGAAACGGCTGCGCCCGGCGCCGTGGCGGCCCCAGGTGTACCGCCCGACCGGCGCCCCCGCCCCGCGTGCAACGCCGACGCCCGCCGGATCAGCGCTCCGGACCACCCGTTCGCCGCAGCTCGGGCGCCGGTCTCCGAGAGCGGAACGCGTCCACGGAGGATCTCAGTCCTGGAAGGTCCATTCGTTCAGCACGTCGAGGTTGCGGAACACCGGCGGTCCGTCGCACAGAGTCGCGAGCTGGGCGGCGAACTCCGTCGTCTCCGGGCGGTTGGAGTTCTCCATCGCCTGTTCGTACGAGGGGAACTCGACGATGTTCAGGTAGACGTTCCCCTGGTCGCGGTCACGGGTCTGCAGGGACCGGGTCGCTATGCGGTTGCCCGCGTTCTTCTCGACCCAGTTGTCGAGCAGGGCGTTGAACTCGTCGATGCGGGTCGTCTTGTACTCGATGATCTGGATGAAGCTCACGTCAGGGCTCCTCGTCTCAGCGGCAGGGAGGGCGGCTGTCCGCCACGTCCAGCGTCGCCCTGGCACCCGGGCCCTGCAAGGCAGGCGGCTTCGAGGGGGCGCCGCACACCCGCGTCGGTGGGCAGGACAGGATGGGCGCATGACCGAGACGCACACGTGGAGCCACGACGGGACCGAGCTGGCCTGGCTGCAGGCTGCCCTGGAGCGGCCCGGGCAGCGCGAGGGACACGTCGTGGGCGAGCTCGTACCGGGCGGGTTCGGCGCGTACCTGCGGGTGTTCCACCGGTTCGACGCCTCGGACGGGTCGGGCCGCACCCGGTCCTGGCGGGAGCGGGCCGAGGCGGCGGGCCGGCCGTTCCACGCCGAGATGAGCCACGGACCGCTGCTGCAGGACGCCGACGGCCCCGACGCCGACGTCCGGTGGCTGGCGGATTCGGGGCAGCCCGACGTCGGGACCCGCCGGGCGCTGGCGCGCTGCCTCGGCCGGGTGACGGGTGAGCAGTCAGTCCTCTTCGCCTACGACCTGGCGGCCCTGCTGTGGGGCGCGCCGGAGCCGCTGGTCAGGCGTTCGCCGCTGGCCGGGCTGGACTCCGCGCGGCCCTACGTGGCGGCCGAGGTCGGGCTCGATGCGGAGTACGAGGAGATCACCGGGCCCGAGTTCTGGTGGCCGGAGGACCGGAGCTGGGTCGTCACCAGCGACTACGACCTGCTGTCCACGTACGTCGGGTGCTCGGCCGAGGCGGCCGCGCTGATCCTCGCGGACGACGGGATCGAGGCGCTGCCCGTCACCCCGGGCACCCGGGTCGACTTCGCCGCCGACGACGCGAACAGCCGCTGAACCACGGGGCAGCTGCGCTACTGCGGGCGGATGATGACCACCGGGCAGGCCGCGTGCTGGGCGCAGCGCGTGCTCACCGAGCCGAGCAGGGCCCGGGTGAAGCCGCTGTGGCCGTGGCTGCCGACGACCAGCAGTTCGGCGCCGCGTGCCGCGTCCAGGAGCACGTCGGAGGGGTCGCCCATCACCATCGTCCGCCGGATCTGCACCGGCACGTCCACGCCGAGCACCTCGTCCAGCTCGTCGTGGAACCGCCGCTCGGCGAGGTCCCGGTCGAAGGACGTGTCGACCACGGGCGCGGACCAGCCGAAGTGGCTCGGCGGCTCCCACGCGCCCACCGCGTCGACGACCCCGCCGATCAGCTCGGCGTGCCGGACCGCCCAGCGCAGCGCGGCGCGCGACGGCTGCGAGCCGTCGACGCCGACCACGACGCGGGGAACGGAGTCGTTCGCGTTCATCTGTACCGTCCTGTCGGTCGTTGCCCGGTCCGTCGTTGCCCCACGCACCACGGTGCGTGCCGCCGCACGCCGCCGCCAGTACGGCCCGGCACCCGGGTGACGACGGTGCGGTGGCCCGGCGGGTGATCGAATCCGGATACGGGAGGGGGCCGAAGACTGCCGGGTTCTGGCAGTGTGCGGTGATCGCGCCCTTGACACGATCTTGACGGCGCCCGCGCACGAACGGTGGTGGGCGGTGACGGGGGACGGAAGGAACGGAACGGTGGGGGTTGTCGTCGTGGACGACGGGCGCCCGGTCGGCGCGGCGGTCGGTGAGCGGCGTTGTACGATGCGCGTCGTCGACCGCGCTGTGGGGGAATCGGGGGGCGCATGGACGGCGAAACGCCGTTGACGGGACGTCGGCGGAGCGACCGGGCCCAGGGGGACACCAGGCTGACGGGCGTCCTGCTGGTCGTCGTCGGCCTGCTGACGGCCGCGGCGGCGCTGCGGTCCGACGGCGGGCTGCTCGGCACGGCCACGGCCGGGCCGGTGCGCACCATCGGCTTCGTGGTCCTGCTCGGGATCGGCTGGGCGGTGCTGATCGGCCGGTTCGCGGTGCGCTTCCGGGAGGAGGTCCGGACCCTCATCGGGCCGACGCCGCGGACCGAGCGCCTGCGGGAGGCGGCGATGGTGTTGCTGCCGCTGGCCGCCCTCGGGGTGCCGGCGCTGATGCTGGTCCTCAACAGCCGCACGGGCGGCGACCACGGCTTCACGCCGCAGCTGCCGCCGCAACTGCTGCCGACCCTCACCGCGACGCCGCCGCCTCCGTCGAAGGAGACGGACGACGGCGAGCTCATGCTCCTGCCCGGGCTCCTGTTCGTTGTGCTGGGGCTGGCGATGGCCGTCGTGCTCGTGGCCGTGATCGTCCTGCTGCTGCGTCAGCGCGGCCGCCTGCGCCGCCGGAAGGCCCCGGTGTTGCTGCCCGCCGCGCCGCCGCCGTCCCCGGAGGACGTCCTCGCCGAGGCCGTCGTGTCCGCCCGCACGGCGCTGACCGGTGACGACGCGCGGGCGGCCGTGATCGCCTGCTTCGTCGCCATGGAAGGCTCGCTCGCCGCCGCCGGCGTGTCCCGGCGCGACTCCGACAGCCCGACGGAACTGGTGGAACGTGCGCTGTCCCACCAGAGCATCGACCCAGGCCAGGCACACGCGCTCACCGCGCTGTACCGGGAGGCCAGGTACTCGACGCACCCGATGGACGACGGTCACGTGCGCCGGGCCCGGGCGGCCCTGGACACCATCGGCGCGGCGCTCGCAGCCGCACTCACCGAGGGCACACCCGCGCGGCCGGAGTCGACGGAGCCGACGGAGCCGACGGAGCCGACGCCCGCCGGCGCGGCAGGCCCGGCAGGCCCGACAGGCCCGACAGGCCCGACAGGCCCGACAGGACACGGCCGATGAGAATCCCGCAGACGCGGACACCCGGAGACCCGGCCGACGGGTTCGCCGCGCCCGGCTCCGTCCGGCACAGCCTGATCGAGCTGACCGTGACCGCCGTCCTCGCCGAACCGCTCCTCGCCCTGGTCGGCGGCCTGCCCGGGGCCGGGGCCGGCGCCGTCCTGCTGACCGCCACCGCCCTCGTCACCGCCCGGTACGTGGCCGGCGCGGGCGCCCTGGAGACGATCCTGCGCCGCCGGCCCCGGCTGATGGAGGCGCACGAGCCCGGCCTCGGGGACTGGCGCTGGACCGTCGGCCAGGCCACCGACCCCCAGGGCGACTGCAGGCCGCTGCGCACCCGCCTCCAACGGCTCTACGCCGTACGGCTGTCGGAGGCCCACGGCCTGCGGCTGCCGGCCGATCGCGACCGGGCCGCCGAACTGGTCGGCCCCCGGCTCTGGCCCTGGGTCGATCCCGAGGCGCCGGCCCCGGCCGCGACCGTCCCGGCCCCGGTCCTGCGCGCTCTCGTCGACCGGCTGGAGTCCCTGTGACGGTCCAGCCGTCCCCCTGAGGCACGTTGACGGCGCCGCACCCCGCGCCGGATCCTTCGCATCCCACCATCCACGAACAGTCTTGCAGGAGAGCCATGTCCGTCCTACCTCAGGCCCCCGCCGCACTCGACGGCGCGCACACCCCGGCCGAACCGGCGGTGGCGATACCGGTGCTGACCCCGAAGGAGGCCGGCGACCGCGCCCTCGCGGTGCTCGCGGAGATCGAACGGGCCGTCGTCGGCAAGCCGGAGGCGCTGCGCCTGGTCATGCTCGGCGCCCTGGCCGGCGGCCACGTCCTGATCGAGGACCTGCCCGGACTCGGCAAGACCCTGCTGGCGCGCTCGTTCGCGACCACCCTCGGCCTGGACTTCCGCCGGATCCAGTTCACCCCCGACCTGCTGCCCTCGGACGTCACCGGCGCCCCCTTCTACGACCGGAACACCGGCGAGATGGTGTTCCGCCCCGGCCCGCTGTTCACCCAGCTCCTGCTCGCCGACGAGATCAACCGCACCCCGCCGAAGACCCAGGCCGCGCTGCTGGAGGCGATGGCCGAGGGCCAGGTGTCCGTCGACGGCGAGACCCGCCGCCTGCCGCACCCCTTCCTGGTGATCGCCACCGCCAACCCGATCGAGTACGAGGGCACGTACGCGCTCCCCGAGGCGCAGCTCGACCGTTTCCTGCTCCGTGTGCGGATGGGCTACCTCCCCACCGTCACGGAGGCGGCGATGCTGCGCGCCCGGCTCGACCGCGCGGCGCCGGAGGCGGTGCTGGACGCCGTGAGCAGCCCGTCGGAACTGCTGGCCATGCGCGCGGCGGTGGAGCGGGTCGAGGTCGACGACGACCTGGTCGACTACGTCATCGCGCTGGTCGACGCGACCCGCAACGACCAGCAGATCCAGGTCGGCGCCTCGCCCCGCGGCGGCCTCGCGCTGATCCAGCTGGCCCGGGCACGGGCGATGCTGGAGGGCCGCGATTACCTGACCCCGGAGGACGTCAAGGCGCTCGCCGTCCCCGCGCTCGCCCACCGCATCACCCTCGCACCGGAGTTGTGGGTGCGCCAGATCGAGGCCGACGACGTCGTGCGGCGACTGGTCGACGCCGTCCCGGCGCCGCAGACCCTGCCCCGCGCGGCCAGTTCGTGAACCGCGCACCGCATCCGGGGGAGTCCGCCACCCGGTCCACCGTCCGGTCCACCGCCGGGGCCGCCGGCGCCCGGCCCGTCGTCGTCGGCAGGCCCGTCGGTGCCCGGCTGGTCGACGGCCTGCCGAGCAGCCCGCCCCCGCCGCACTGGCGCGCCGGTGAGCAGACGCTGCGCCTGCTCACCGTGGCCACCGCCGCGGCCGTCGCCGCGCTGCTCACCGGCCACGCGTGGCTGCTCGCCCTGGCGGCCGGGCCCGCCGTCCTGCTCGCCCTCGCCGCCCCGGGGCGCACCCGGCCGACCGAGCTGTCCGCGGACAGCACCGCCGAGCCGCGCCGCTGCTTCGAGGGCGAGCCCGTCACCGTGCACGTCACCGTCCGGCACGACGGACGGACCGGCCGGCTCGACCCCACCCTGGCGCTCGGCCCCGGCGTCACGCTGGACGCCCTCAGCGTCACCGCGACCGGCGTGGACCTGGTCGTCCACGCCGACAGCTGGGGCCGCTGGCAGCTCGGCGTGATCGACGTCGACGTCCACGACGCGGGCGGCCTGACCCGGCGCACCGTGCGCAACGACCTCGGCACGGTGGACGTCTTCCCGGTGCCCAGCGCGGCCCACCTCACCCCGATCCCGGTCCGGCTGCCGGAGCGGATCGGCGAGCACACCACCGCGCACGAGGGCACCGGCACCGAGGTGATCGGCGTGCGCCCGCACGTGCCGGGCGAGCGGCAGCGGCGCATCCACTGGCCGTCGACGACCCGCCGCGACGCCGTCCAGATCAACCAGTTCACCGCCGAGCGCGCCGCCGACGCGGTCGTCCTGCTGGACACCCTGGCCGACTTCCGCGACGCCACCACCGGACTGCGCAGCCTCGACGAGACGCTGCGCGCCGCCACCGGACTGACCCGCTCCTACCTGCGCCGGCACGACCGGATCGGCCTCGTCGCGGTCGGCGGGACGCTGCGCTGGCTCAACGCGGGCAGCGGGGACCGGCAGTTCTACCGCATGGTGGAGAGCGTGCTGGAGGTCCGTCAGGACCGCCCCCAGCGCGGCGCCGCCGTACCCCGCATCCCGCTGCCGGTCCTGCCCGGCCACGCCCTGGTGTACGCGTTCACTCCGCTCGCCGACCAGCGGATCCTCGACGTGCTCGGCCAGGTGCGCGAACGCGGCAACCCGCTGGTCGTGGTCGAGGTCCCGGCCGGCGAACCGGCCGCGCGCCCGGACGACGAGACCGACGCCCTCGCCCTGCGCCTGTGGCACGCCGAACGCGAGGCGATGCGCTCGACGCTGCGCGGGCGCGGCATCCCGGTGGCCCGCCACACGCCGGGCGAGACGCTCGACCTGGCACTCGCGCCGCTGCTGCGTCGCACGATCACGGGAGCGGCCCGATGACCCCGACGACCTCCATGACTCCGACGACCCCGACGGCCTCGACGACTCCGGCACCGCCTGTGAGTGCGACGGAAGCGGCACCCCCGCCCGGCGCCGTCCGGTGGGCCCCGCGGCTCGAACGGGCCGTCCTGCGGGGCACCGGCGCCGCCCTGGCCCTCGCCGCGGTCGGACTCCCCGGCAGCGGTGGCGCGACCGACCGGTTCGGGCCCGCGGCGGCCGTCGTCGCCACCGGCCTCGCGCTCTGGGCCGCGCCGCCGCAGGACGACCCGCCGAGCCGGCCGGCGACCTGGCCCGCGCGCCTCGCCGCGTCCCGCACGACCCTCCTCGCCGCCGGTGCGGTGGTGCTCGCCGCACTGTGCGAGCCACGAGTGTGGCAGGCGCTCGCGGTGACCGTCCTCCTCGCGGCCTACCTGCTGCTCCTCGACGCGTTCGGCCCGCAGCGCCGGACCGTCCGCCCGGCCGCGGCCTGTGCCGCCGTCGCGGCGTCGCTGCTGGTGCTGCCGGTGGCCTTCGCGCCGACCGGGGCGGGGGAGTGGTCGCGCCCGATCGCGCTGCTGGGCGTGGCGGCCGCGGCCTGGGGCGTGGGCCTCGGGCTGCGCCCGTCCGCGTCGTCCGAGACCGCCACGTCCGAGACCACCGCGTCCGAGACCACCGCGTCCGCGACGGCCGAGGACGGGACCTCCGAGGCGGCCGCCCGTAGGTGAGCCCGGTGCTTGCCGACGCCCGCCGGTGCCACGGCACCAGGGTCAGTGCTCGGCCAATTCGAGGGCCCGCTCGGCGAGCCACAAGTCGTGGACGGACGTGGGGGAGCGGACCAGCGAGCGCTGCAGCAACTCCTCGGCCCTGGCCAGGCGTTTGCGGACGGCCGAGGGCGAGACGGACAGCGCCTCGGCCGTCGGCACGAGGCGGGCGTCCAGGTGCAGCCAGGTGGCGAGCGTCTGCGCCACGGCCGTCGGGGCGTCGGGTCCGTGGAGCGGCCGGAGCTGCCGCTCGGCCCAGGCCTCGACGCGGGGCAGGGCGAGGAGGTCGTCGAGGGCGGGTGCCGGTCGGTCGTCGCCCGGGGCGTCGTCGGTGCAGTGGGGAGCGGCCGGGGCCGCGTGCAGGGCGAGCGCCAGGGCGGACCGGTTGGCGAGCCGGGCCAGGTCCAGCTGGAGCAGCTCCTGGACGGACGCCAGGCGGGCGGCCAGGGTGTTGCGGTGGATCCTCAGGTGGGCCGCCGCGCCGGAGGAGAACCGCAGCCAGGAGGAGGCGGTGGCCAACAGCTCGGCGCCGTCCGGGTCCTGGAGGCGCCTGGGGCGGTGGAGCCTGAGGGGCGACAGGAAGGTATCCGCCCACACCGCTGCGGCCGTCCCGATGGTGAGCGGGAGGTCCTGGTCGGAGGCGAAGGTCGCGAGCCGGTCGGGGCGGTGGCGCGCGGCGGCCAGCGCGTGGAACGCCTGCGCGTAGCCCGTGACGGTCTCCCGCAGGGGCACGGCGTTGCTGACTCCGATCCGGCAGGCGTGCGCCGCCGTGGGCCGGGCGGTGGCCCAGGCCGGGAGGGAGGGCGCCGCGGGTGCGAGGACGATCATGTGGTCGCTGTAGACGGGGCACGGCACGGCCCACGCGCCGCCGCCCGACGCGGCGAGCCGGTGCGCCACCTCGTCTCGCGCACCGCGCCGACCCTCGACGACGTACACCTGCACCACTTCGGGCAGCGCGGGTTGCAGAGCGCCGGAGATCTGGCGCGCTGTGGCGGTCTGACCGTTCATCAGCAGCTGGAGGACCGCCTCCCGGACCCGGTCGTCGGCCGCGCGCAGCCGGCGCTGACGGCGGCGGACGTCCTCCGCCTGCCACGCGAGGCCGAGTACGGACGCGGCGTCCGCGACGAGGGCCGGCAGCCCGGGCGGGGCCGGGCGCGGCGCCACGACGGCGAGGAGGGGCGTCTCCCCGGTGTCGTCGAGGGTCAGCACGAGGCCGGTGAGGCCGCCCTCGTCGACGGCGACGGACCGCAGCCTCCGGCCGGCGATCTCGCGCGCCCCGCGCAGGCAGAGCCCGTGCGCGGCGCTCCCCGGCGGCGGCGCGGCCGGACTGGCCGGGGTGCCCGACCGGTTCAGCAGGAAGGCGACCGTCCCGGTGCGGTGGGCCAGCCGGCGGAGCACCTGCGCCGTCCCGCCCTTGCGGGCGGCGCGGTACAGCGCGAGGATGTCGTCCGCCCGTTCGGCCTGTCGAGCCCCGGTCAAAACCCGAGTGTTGTCGACCTTCATGCCATTCCCCCCGGAACGTTCGGTACGTCACTCCGCAGAATACACGCGGTGGTAATTCGGAGGACGGCGGGAACACTGTGCACTTCGGCACCGTACGAAGCCTTCAACTGTGCAGAAAGGCACTGTTGCCCCCTTGCCCGCGGCCGTAGATTCCTTGCCGAGGCCGGGCGAGGCGAGGAGCCGAAGACCGGCCGCACGGGGAGGCTCGATTCCCTTTGGCCGGAATGTCACGGCGGGAGCGGCGGGCGGACAATGACGCCCGATTGGTTTTCCCGTTTCCGCCCAAAGGGTGCCTGCGTGGGCCGACCGCGCCTTCATTCGAGAAAGGACGAGAGATGATCACAACGACGTACACGCCGCACACCGCCACCACCACCACACCGCCCGACGAGCACGACACCTCCGGCTCCGACACCGGCTGGAACTAGCGGTCGACGTCATTCCGTGGCCGGACAGGGACGACAGACCGTACCCGCTGCCGTTCCACCCGCTGGAGATGGGCGAGGACGCGTTGCGGGCGCTCTGCGGGTTCGTCCTGGAGGGGTTGCCGGCGCCCGACGACGTGGATGCCGACGCCGTCGGGCTGCACGGTTTCCTCGTGCGGGATCCGGGTGCTCCGGATCCCGCGGTGGTGGAGGCCGAGCTCCGGGCCAGGGTGGCGGCCATGGGGCCGCGGCGTACGTACGTGGTGGGGGCGGACGGGAGCTGGGTCAGGCAGGGGGCTTCGTAGTTCCCCGTTTCGCCTGGTGGAGGTGGTGGGTCAGGTCGCCGAGGAGGGTGATGCGGACGCGTCGTTCGGTGAAGTGCCACTGGCCTTCGGTGTGTTCGAAGCGGTCGTGGTAGCGGCCGGCGGCGATGGTCTGGAGGGGGAGGCCCGGGGCGGCTTGGAGGACGGTGACGTAGGAGCGGGCCGTGGCGGTCCGGCCGTCGAGGTCGATGGCGGTGTTCGTGGTGACGTGCTGGGTGCGCGGTGTGCCGTCGGGGTAGAGGATCACCGTGTCACGGAACCGCCGCTCGATCGCCTCGCGCCCGCTCACCGGTTCGCCGCTGCCGGTGAAGGTGGCGTGGGCGAGGAGGTCGCCGAGTCCGGTGAAGTCGCCGTCGTCGACGAGCTCGGCGTAGCGGGCGATCAGGTTCTCGATGGCCCGGTGGGCGAGGGCCGGGTCGGTGAGTGCGGTCATGGGCTCCCCCTCGTGCGGCGGATGATCTTCGCTACACAGGCTAGTCGGGCGTCCGCGCGGGTTTCCGGTCGGCCGGATCGGACGGCCCCACCGCGGTGGTAGCCGGCCGCAGCGCCGCGGCCGGCCACCCACCGCCCCGGTCAGTCCCGCTGCCGACGGACGGCCTGCAGCTCCCGGGTGACGGCCCAGGCGTCGGCCACCGGCCCGAGGTGGCCGAGCTTGTCGGGGTTGATGACCACCCGGACGGCCTGGACCTGCCCGTCGAGCACGTCGAGGGTCATGGCGTGGAGCACCCGGCCGTCCCGGTCGCGGACGACCGCGCCGGGCTGCCCGTTGACCTCCTGCGGCGCGCACGTCGCGTCGATCCGCCGCAGCAGCGGGAAGAACGCGGCCAGCACCCGGGCCACGTTGTCTGCCCCGACGACGGCGTTGGCCAGCTGCGGCGCCTTGCCGCCGCCGTCCCCGACCAGTTGGACGTCGGCGGCGAGCAGGGCGCTCAGCGCGTCCACGTCGCCGTCCGTCAGCGCGTCGAAGAACCGTGTCGCGAGCTCCTGCCGCTCCTGGCGGTCCGCCGCGAACCGGGGACGCCCCTCCGCCATGTGCCGCCGTGCCCGCACCACCAGCTGCCGGCAGGCCGCCTCCGAGCGCCCCACCGCCGCCGCGATGTCGTCGAACCCGAAGGCGAACACCTCCCGGAGCACGAACACCGCCCGCTCCAGCGGGCTGAGGCGCTCCAGGAGCAGCAGCGCCGCCATCGACACGGAGTCCGCCAACTCGGCCGCCCGCGCCGGGTCCTGGTACGGATCGCTGAGCAGCGGTTCGGGGAACCACGGCCCGACGTACGCCTCGCGCCGCACCCGCGCGGACCGCAGGACGTCGATGGAGATCCGGGTGACGGCGGCCGACAGGTAGGCCTTGGCGGAGACGGGCTGCGCCGCGGCGGCGTCGAAGCGCAGCCACGTCTCCTGGACGGCGTCCTCGGCCTCGCTCACGCTGCCGAGGATCCGGTAGGCGATCGAGAACAGCAGCGGCCGCAGCTCCTCGAAGTCGTCGACCCTGCTCATGTCGGTCTCCCCTCGTCCGTTGCCTCGTTCGTCGCCTCGTCCGTCCCGTCAGTGGAACTGTCCGGCCTCGTAGCTCCCGGCCGGCTGCTGCGTGATGACGTTGAGCCGGTTGACCATGTTCATGAACGAGACGAGGAGCACCAGCGCGGCGATCTGGTCCCCGTCGAAGTGCTCGGCGGCGCGGGCCCACACGTCGTCGGCCACTCCGCCGGCCGCGTCCGCGACCCGGGTGCCCGCCTCGGCGAGGGCCAGGGCGGCGCGCTCGGCCTCGGTGTAGACGGTGGCCTCGCGCCACACCGCCACCAGGTTGAGCCGTACCGCGCTCTCGCCGGCCGCCGCGGCGTCCTTGGTGTGCATGTCGACGCAGACCGCGCAGCCGTTGATCTGGCTGATCCGCAGGGCGACGAGCTCCTGGGTGGCGGGCGGCAGCGGCGACTCCTTGATGCTCCTGCCCGCCGCCATGATGTGCTTGAAGCTCTTGCCGACGGTCGCGTTGGCGAAGTAGTCGAGTCGGGCGTCCATGGGGTGTTCCTCCGTGATCGTGGGTGATCGTGCGTGGCTACACCCTGAGACGGGACAGCCCGCCGTGTTGTGACACGGCGGACTGCGAGGCGGACTGTGACCCGCGTCTCAGACTCGGCCCCGGCCCGGGATCACGGGCGCCGCGCGACGAAGACGAGCTCCCTGCCCGGCCGGTCGGGCGCGTCACGGACCTCCCGCAGCTCGTAGCCGAGCTCGGCCAGGTCCCGTTCGACCTCGTGCCGCTCGTGGAAGCGCAGCGTGGAGTCCGAGGTCAGCACCAGTCCGTCCGAGGCGAACGCGTACGTCCACCGGAACGTCACCAACGGCCCGTCCACGCCCAGGAGTTCCACCCACGTCTCGACGGCGCCGACGCCCGGGACCTCGGTCGTCCCGAACGAGGACGCGCGGTTCCACTCCTCCCAGGCGCGGCGGGCCGGGTCGCGGGTCTCGAAGACCAGGTGCCCGCCGGGCCGCAGCGCCTCGAACGCGCCCCGCAGGGTCCGCCGCCAGGCCTCCGGGTCGGCGATGGCCTGGGCGACGTTCGCCGTCATCGTCACGAGGTCGACCCGCAGGGGCGGCAATGCCGTCGCGTCGCCGTGGATCCAGCGCACCCGCTCGGCGCCCGGCTTCGCCCGCGCCACGTCGAGGGACGCCCCGGCGGGCTCGACACCGACGACCTCGATCCCCCGGTCGGCGAGCAGGAGGGGGAACACCCCCGTCCCGCAGCCGATGTCGAGGACCCGGCGGGCCCCGAACTCCTCCGCGATCCGGACGTACGCGTCGAGATCGGTGCGGTCGGGGTCGAGCGGGTCGTAGATCGCGGCCAGCCGGGGATGGGCGAAGGATGCATCCGTCATGCTGCACGTCCTTTCAGGCCGGGATGGCGGCCGTGGCACCGGCCCCGGCCGGCTGCACCGGCCGTTCGGTCGGCAGGTCACGGTGCTTGCGCACCGGCGAGAACCAGAGGATCAGCGCCGACAGCGGCACGCCGGCGGTCAGCAGCCACATGGTGGGCCGCACGCCGAGCCAGGTGCCGAGCAGGCCGCCGAGCAGCGCGCCCACCGGGATCGTGCCGTAGTTGAGCATCGCGGCGCTCGCGGAGAGCCGTCCGAGGAGCTCCGGGGGGCAGTACTGCTGCTGGAAGGTCGACTTGATGATGTTTCCGGCGACGACACCGGCCGAGGCTCCGAACCCGCCGAGGACGAACAGCGCCAGGCCGGCGCCGGGCGTGGTGAGCGGGACGAGGAGGGTGAGGGCCGGCAGCACCAGCTCGAAGAAGAGCATCGCCCGCGCCGTGCCCATCCGGGCGGCGACCCGGCGGGCCACCGCGGCGCCCACGATGCCTCCGGTCGACGCGGCCGCGACCAGCGCGCCGACCGCGCCCTCCGGCAGTCCCACGTCCCGGACCAGGAAAACCACCTGGATCGACTGGTAGCCCGTCAGCGTCAGGTTCGCGGCGGCTCCGAACAGCGTGAACGTGCGGAACCAGACGTCCCCGGACACCAGGCGCAGCCCCTCGCCGATCTCCTGGCGCAGCGGGCGCCTCTCCCGTGCCGCCTTGACGGGTTCCCGGTGCCGGATCCGGCCGGTGCACACCAGCGAGAGCACGAAGGTGACGCTGTTGGCGAGCACGCCGTTGACGGGCCCGGTGAGCTGGGCGATCAGCCCGCCCGCGCCGAGGCCCGTGATGCTCGCGGCGGAGGCGCTGCCGTGGAGCTTGGCGTTGCCCTCGGCCTGGTCGGCGGGGGAGAGGAGCTTGGGCAGGTAGGCGGTGTACGCGGTCTGGAAGAACACCGTGGCCACGCCGGTGGCGAGCGCCACGGCGATGAGCTGGGCCATCGTCAGGTCCCCGGCGCGGGCGGCCAGCGGGACGGTCGCGAAGAGGACCAGCGAGACGGCGGAGGCGGCCAGCATGATCGGGCGGCTGCGCATCCGGTCGACCCACGCCCCGACGGGCAGGCCGATCAGCAGCCAGGGCAGCCAGCCGGCCGCGCTCAGGACGCCGACCTCCAGGGTGGAGGCGTGCAGGGTGGTGACCGCGATGAGCGGCATCGCCAGGCCGGTGACGGCGGAGCCGAACTTGTTGGCGGTCTCGCCTGTCCATAACAGCCGGAAGTCCTGGTGGCGGCGCAGCAGCCCGGTGGTGGGGCGCTCGGTCGGGACGGCGGCGTCGCTCATGACGGGTCGGACTCCTTGCGGGGCAGGGACTGGATCTGGAGGATCACCGGACGGGCCGCGGGGTCGGGCTCGGCGTCCGGGTCGGGGGTGTGACGGTCGATCACGGCCATCAGGTCGGCGTTGAGGGCGCGCAGCTGGGCGGGCGTGAGGCGCAGGTTCGACCAGCCGGAGACGGTGCCGACGCCGCGCCACTCCTCCGGCAGCTCGGCGGCCATGGCGTCCGCGACGCGCCGGAACTGCTCGCGGAGCATCTCGCCGAGGTAGACGTCGAGGGCGCCCTTGGTGGCGGGGTCGCGGTCGAAGTCGGTGGTGTTGAGGACGTTGCGGCTGCGCACGGCCCGCCACCAGCGCTCGCGCCGGGTGCCGCGGTCCGTCTCCTCCTCGATGAAGCCGTGTTCGGCGAGGTGGCGCAGGTGCCAGCTGACGGTGCCGGTGTTCTCGCCGAGCCGCTCGGCGAGGCGGGCGGAGGTGGCGGGCCCGTTGGCGCGCAGCTCGTCGAGGAGGCGCATCCGCAGGGGGTGGGCGAGGCCGCGCAGGCTCGTGGCGTCGATCCGGCGGCGGGGCTGGTCGGTCATGGTGATCACTCTAGGGTGCAGAGAACTCTCTGCATAGGTCCATCTGCAGAGAATTCTCTGCAACATTCCCGTCCGATCGGAGAGTTAGAACCTCTCACTCTTATTCTTGACTCTCACTTCCGTCGGGGGTTATAACTTCTAACGAAGGCAACAAGCTCTACGAAAGGGGGCGGTCAGCATGGAGACCGACCGCATGGTCCAGGTCGTTCTGCCGGGCATCGTGGCGCCGGAGGGACTGGAGATCCGGGAAGGCCGGGTGCCCGAGGCCGGCCGCGGACAGGTTGTGGTGGCGGTGGAGGCGAGCGGCGTCTCGTTCGCCGAGCAGCAGATGCGGCGGGGGCGGTACTACGACCAGCCGCCCTTCCCGTTCGTCCCCGGATACGACCTCGTGGGCCGCGTCCTGGCCACCGGAGAGGACGTCGACCCGCGCCTCACCGGCCGGCGGGTGGCCGCCCTGGTGAAGACCGGCGGCTGGTCCAGCCACGTCGTGCTCGACGCGGCCGACGCCGTCGAGGTCCCCGAGGGGCTCGCCGCCGACGAGGCGGAGACCGTCGTCGTCAACGGCATCACCGCCTGGCAGATGCTGCACCGGCAGGCGCGGGTGCGGGCCGGTCAGACGGTCCTCGTGCACGGCGCGAGCGGCGGGGTCGGCTCCGTCCTCGTCCAGCTCGCCCTGGCGGCGGGCGTGACGGTGATCGGCACGGCCTCCGCCCGGCACCACGACGCCCTGCGGGAACGCGGCGTCATCCCCGTCGACTACCGCTCCGACGACGTCCCGGCGCGCGTCCGGGAACTCGCGCCGGGCGGCGTCGACGCCGTCTTCGACCACGTCGGCGGCCGCAGCGTGATCGACTCCTGGCACCTCCTGGCGGCCGACGGCACCCTCGTCGCCTACGGCAGCGCCTCCACCCGCGACGACACCGGCTCCAAGCAGTGGCCCGTCCTGAAGATCCTCGCCCGCACCTGGCTCTGGAACACCCTGCCCAACGGACGCCGGGCCCACTTCTACAACATCTGGGCCGGCCGCGCCCTCGCCAAGGACCGCTTCCGGGACCGCCTGCGCACCGATCTCACCCAGGTGCTCACCGCCCTCCACAACGGCGAGGTCTCCGCCCCGATCGCCGCCCGCCTCCCGCTCACCCGGGCCGCGGAGGCGCTGCGCCTCGCGGAGTCCGGCACCGTCACAGGCAAGATCGTGCTGACGCCCTGACCGCCCGCGGGATCCGGCCGGGCGGCGAGTTCTTACCCGCCTTTGCCGCCGCTCTGCCGAGCGGCTGACCGGCGCCGTGCACTGTCGTCCCCACAACGACCGCAGGACGTACGGAAGGCCGGAGAGCCATGACGACCAGCACCAGCACCAGCACGACGAACACCCCCGCGGCCCGGGGCCGCCGCCTGGCCCTGGCCGCCGCCGCGCTGGCCGTCGTGGCCACGGCGGTCCCGCTCGGCACGACCGCCAACGCCGCGACCACCAGCGCGACGACCAACGCCCCGGGCAAGCCCACCTGGTGCCCCACCGTCCCCGACCACCGCGTCGACTGCGACACCATGCGCCGCCCCCTCGTCGACGGCACGCCCCGCCTCGGCACCATCGACGTCGGCTACGCCGTCGTCCGCCACACCCGCCCCGGCCCGGCCAAGGGCACCATCGCCGTCAACCCCGGCGGCCCCGGCGAGACGCTGATCGACCGGGCCGGTCTCGTCGCCGCCGCCCTCGAAGGCGCCCTCGACGACTACGACCTGCTCCTCCTCGACCCGCGCGGCACCGGCAAGTCCGGCCGCCTGCCCTGCAAGGTCACCGAGGCGGACTACCGCTTCGCCCCGCGCGCCGAGCAGCAGGACGCCGTCGCCCGCTGCGCCGAGGCACTCGGCCCCCGCGCCCGCGGCTACACCAGCGCCGCCACCGCCGACGACATCGACGCCGCCCGCGCCCGCCTCGGCGCCCCCAAGCTCGTCCTGTACGGCCTGTCGTACGGCACCTACCTGATGCCCGTCCTCGCCGACCGCCACCCCGACCGCGTCGAGTCCATGGTCCTGTCCGGCGCCTACCCCGTCGACTTCGACCCGCTGGTCCGCGCGACCGCCCAGCACGTCTCCGAGACCCTGCGCCGGATCTGCGAGCGCAGCGGCGCCTGCGACCCCGACACCGCCGTCCGCGACCTCGCCGCCGTCGCCGCCAAGCTGCGCACCCGGCCGCTCGACGTGACCGCGACGCTCGGCGGCACCCCGCGCACCATCGCCTTCACCGAGGACAAGCTCGCCAATCTCCTCTACGAGCCCGCCAGCCGCGGCATCGGCTCCCACCCCGCCGAGCGCTCCCTGCTCGGCGACCTGCCCGCCGCCCTGCACGCTTCGGCCAATGGCGACGACGGCCCGCTGGCCGCGCTGGTCCGCGCCGAGATGGAGCACACGGGCACCGAGGACCAGGCCTCGTTCCTCGCCGTCACGTGCAACGACTACGTCCGCGCGTGGGACCACGACGCCCCGCTCGCGCAGCGCCGCCGGCAGTACCAGCGCGCCCTCTCCGCCGCGAACCCGGCCGACTTCGGCGCCTTCAGCCCCAAGGGCTGGACCGAGGGCCAGAGCGACGGCGGCGACAACTGCCTGACCTGGCCGCGCAAGAACACCGCCCAGCCGCAGGACGTCGACCTCGACCTGCCCGACGTCCCCGTCCTCGTGCTCTCCGGCGACCTCGACACCAACACCCCGGAGGCCAACTCCCGCCGCTCGGCGGCCCAGTTCCGCCACAGCACGTTCGTCTCGGTGCCGAACGCCGGCCACGTCCCGGAGCTGGAGTCGACGGGCTGCACGCTGGCGATCTCCACCCACTTCATCCGCACCGGCGAGCCCGGCGACACGTCCTGCCTCGCCGCGATCCCGCCGATCGCCGTCGCACCGGTCACCCGCTGAGGGCAGCACCGCACCACCGCAGGACGGCACGACCGCATAGCCGTACGACCGCCATGGCCGTACGACCGCATGACCGGCCGGGCCGCGCCACGTGCGCGGCCCGGTCAGCTCGCGCGGACCAGCTCGGCCCGCAGACGCCCGGTCTGCTGCTCGTACGCGGTCCGCGCCTGCTCCAGCAGCCGGGCCCACGAGTCCACCGTCGGGCGCCGCCGCAGCAGGGCCCGCCGCTCGCGGTCCGTCATGCCGCCCCAGACGCCGTGCTCGATCCGCTCGTCCAGTGCGTACGCCAGGCACTCGGTGCGCACCGGGCACCCGGAGCACACCGCCTTCGCCCGGTTCTGCGCCGCGCCGTCGACGAAAAGCTCGTCCGGATCCGCCGTACGGCAGATCCCGCGCTTGGCCCAGTCCGTGTCCTCCACGTCGATCCCCTCCCCAGGGCTCGTAATACCACCCGGCCCTGACAGTTGATCACGGACCGGGTCGTCGACACTACGCACCGCCCCAGCCCCCACGGAAGCGGCACCTCACCCGATCGGGTGAATCTACCGGACTAGTGGATTTCCGGACCGGGCGCCCCTCACGCCGCGCAGCCCGTCCGGACGGTCCACCGCGCCCGGCCGCCCGCGCCCGATCGTGTGAGGCGGGTGCCGCCCGGGGCGGTGGCTCGTTGGTGGGGTGTGGCTGACGAGACGCGGTACGGGCGGGGGCGGACGCCGGTGGTGTGGGCGCTGGCGGTGCGGGAGGTGGAGGACGGGCCGCCGCTCGCGGAGGTCGTGGTGGAGGTCGGGCCCGGGCTGCACGCGGATCTGCTGGCCAACGCCGTCGAGAGCGGGTTCGTGCTGGCCGCCGGTGAGCCGCCGGCCACGAGCGGGGCCGTCGAGGTCGGCGGCGGGCGGCTGGAGCGGCTGGCGCTGGTGGGCGGGCGCGAGGTGTGGCAGCCGGACGAGGTGGTCGCGGCCTCGCCCACCTGGCTGGCGGCGGCCGTGGGCCGGGGTGGGGCCGTCGTGGTCCTGGTGCCGCCCGGCACGTGGCCGCCGGGGCTGATGGAACTGGATCCCGAGGTCCGGCTGGAGGTGTTCACCCGGCGCCTGGAACAGGCGCGCACCGAGGGCCGGGTCCTGCACGGGATGGCGTCGCTGAAGCGGCTGCCTCCGGGGTGAACTCCAGTACGGCTTAGGGCCTTTCGCCCTCGCCCTCGGCGTCGATGTGCGGCAGGATCCGGTCCAGGAAGCGCGGGGTCCACCAGGCCGCCGGACCGAGCAGCGTCATGACGGCGGGGACGAGCAGCAGCCGGACGATCGTGGCGTCCACGAGGACGCTGACGGCCAGTCCGAGGCCCATCATCTTGATCACGATGTTGTCGCTGACGATGAACGCCGCGAAGACGCTCACCATGATCAGCGCCGCGCAGGTGATCACCCGGGCGGTGATCTCCAGCGCGTGGGCGACGGCGTCCTGGCTGCGGCCCGTGCGCAGCCAGGCCTCGTGGACGCGCGAGAGCAGGAAGATCTCGTAGTCCATGCTCAGGCCGAAGACGATCGCGAACATCATCATCGGCACGTAGCTCTCGATCGGGACCTTGCCCGAGACGCCGAGCGCGGGCCCGCCCCAGCCCCACTGGAAGACCGCGACCACCACCCCGTAGGAGGCCGCGATCGAGAGCAGGTTGAGCACGGCGGCCTTGACGGCGACGAGCAGGCCGCGGAAGACGGCGAGGATGATCAGGAAGGCGAGGCCGACGACCACGGCGATGATCAGGATCAGCCGGCTCGACACGATGTCCAGGAAGTCGACCTGGGCCGCGGTGTTGCCGGTGACGTAGGTCTTCGCGCCGGTGCCGGCCACCGCGTCCGGCAGGGCGGTGTCGGAGAGGTGGTTGACGAGGTCGGTGGTGGCGCGGTCCTGGGGAGCGGTGGCTGGGATGACGGTGGCGAACAGCACGGCGCCGTCCGGGCTGGTCTGCAGCGGTGTGGTGCTGGCGGCGCCGGGCAGGCCGGTGAGGGCCTGCTGCACGGCGCTCTGGACGGTCGGCCGGGTCTCGGCGGGTACGGCGCTCTGGTCGACGACGGCGGTGAGCGGACCGTTCGAGCCCGGGCCGAAGGCCTGGGACATGAGGTCGTAGGCGCGCCGGTCGGTGAAGTCGGGGGAGTCGGCGCCGTCGCCGATGTGTCCGAGCTGGATGGAGAGCAACGGGATCGACAGCACCGCCAGCGCCACCACCCCGGCGATCAGGTACTGCCACGGGCGCGCCTCGACCCGCCGGGCGTAGCGGTGCCAGGCCCCGCCCTCGTCATCGCCGCCCCCGTCGCCGCCCCCGTCGCCGCCGGCCTCGGCGATCGGGCGGCGGACGGTGAAGCGGTCCATCCGGCGGCCGATCACCCCCATCAGGGCGGGCAGCAGGGTGAGCGCGCCGAGCACCGCCGACACGACGGTGACGGCTGCGGCGGCCCCGAGTTTGGCGATGAACGAGATGCCCGACACCGAGAGCCCGGACAGCGCGATGATCACGGTGCAGCCGGAGACCAGCACCGCCCGGCCGCTGGTCGCCACCGCCTGCCCGGCGGAGGCGACCGGGTCCACCCCGTCCATCAGGTTCTGCCGGTGACGGGTGAGCAGGAACAGCGCGTAGTCGATGCCGACGCCGATCCCGATCATCGTGGCCAGCGTCGGAGCGACGGTCGCGAAGGTGGACAGCGCCGCGACCAGCCCCAGCACCCCGAGGCCGACCACCGCCGCGAACAGGGCCGTGAGCAGCGGCAGCCCGGCCGCGATGGCGCTGCCGAACCCGACCAGCAGCACGACGATCGCGACCGCGAAGCCGATCACCTCGCTCGCCCGGTCGTCCGGCGCCGGCCGGGCCAGCTCGCCCAGCGGCCCGCCGTACTCCACCTGGACCCCGGCCTGCCGCAGCGGCTGGACGGCCGCGTCCACGCCGGTCAGGTACTCGGTGCCGAGCAGGGCCGGCGCGGTGTCGAAGCGGACGGTGATGTACCCCGTCAGCCCGTCGGCGGCCAGCGGCCCGCCGGGCGGGGCGGGCTGCCCGGGCGGCGGCAGCGGGCTCTGCACCGAGAGCACGTGCGGCAGCTGCTGGAGCGAGGCGACGGTCTGGGAGATCTGCGGCTGGAACCCGGCCAGCTGGGCGGGGTCGTGCAGCACCACCTGGGAACTCGTGCCCGCGGCGGCCGGCACGTGGGCCGTGAGGAGGTCCCGGCCCTGCTGCGCCTGCGTGCCGGGGAGCGAGAAGTCGTCCGAGTAGGTCCCGCCGACCGTCTTGTTGGCGGCCTGGACGCCGGCCAGGGCGACGATCCACAGCACGATGACGAGCACCGAGTGGCGCGCGCACCACTCACCGAGGCGGCGCAGGCCCGCGCGCCTGGCCGGTGTTGCGGCGGCCGAGGGGGCGCGGCGTGCGGACGGCGGCATGGGCGTCTCCCGGGTCTTCTGCGCGGTGGTGCGGCCGAACCGGCGCAGTGTTCCCGGGAGGGCCGGGCCGGGCACCGGTACCGGCGGGTAGTCGCCCCGACGGATTCGGCTGCTCCGGCACCCGGCCCACCCGGGTGGCGCGCTCGCGGTCCCTTCCATTCGCCCCGCGGGCGTCAGGGCCGCGCGGGACCGCCGAGCTTCGGGGCCGGGACGGGCGCCGCGGCACCGATCAGGACGACCAGCTCGTGGCCGCCGGGGTTGGTCTGGATCGGGACGGTCCGCCAGTTGTTGGCCAGCCAGACGTTGCCGGAGGGGTCGATCTGGACGCCCGTGTTGCGCTCCAGCCCGTCGCTCGTGTAGCCGGTGCCGGCCGGGGAGATGGGCTGGCCGGTGCGGTACCCGGGCGGGCAGGCGGCGAGGTTGACGCCGCACAGCCGGGCGACGCGGTGGCCGCCGAAGTTGGCGACCCACACGGTGTCGTCACCGTCGACGGCGACACCCCAGGGCAGGAACAGGCCGCCGTTGGTGAACGGTTGGGGCGCCGGGGTGCCGTCGGACCCGATGAACGTCACCGAGGTGCCCGGGCGCGGGCCCGCCTCGGTCGCCACCGCGTTCGCGAGGTCGTCCACGGAGCTGTTCCCGCAGGGCACCGGCAGGATGCCGCTGTTGCTCACCCACGCGTTGCCCCGGCTGTCGGTGGCGACGCCCAGCGGCTTGCTCAGGCCGCCGCCGGAGACCGTCGGCCCCGGGGTGCCGTCCGGGCCGACGACCTGGACGGTGTCGCTGCCGTTCCCGCCGACCCAGAGCCGCCCGGCCGGGTCGACGGAGGTGCCGAACGGCTTCTGGACGCCGGGCGTGGCGATCTCCCGGGCGCGGGTCGCGTCGCCGTCCGGGATCCGGGCCACGCTGTCGCTGCCGCAGTTGGCCACCCAGACCGTGCCGGCACGGTCGGCGGACATGCCCTGCGGCTGGGCGATCCCGGCGCCGCGCCAGCCGTCTGGCGGGGAGAGCGGGGTGCCGTCGGGGGCGAACTGGGAGACGCTGCGTTCGAGCCGGGTCGGGTCGATCGGACAGCCGCGGCCCTGGAAGCCGAAGTTGCCGACCCAGGCGCTGCCCTTCGCGTCGACGGTGACGCCGAACCCGGCGCCGTACAGGCCGCCGCCCTGGTAGGGCGCGCCGGGGGCGTCCTGGCCGGTGGGGGTGAACTTGAGGACGTTGCGGCCGCCGCAGGTCGGGACGAGCCGGTCGGCCTTGTAGACGTAGTTGTTGGTGATCCACGCGTTGCCGTCGGCGTCGAAGGCGAGGTTGCCGGGGCCGTCGACCTCGTGGCCGTTGCCGTCGTAGCGCAGGGCCACGGTCCAGGCGTCGGGGGCGACGGGGAGCGCGGGCCCGTAGCGCGGGGTGGTCGCCGCGAGGTCGAAGAGGGCGGCGGCGTTGTTCCCGGGGTCGTGCGCGATGTCGACGGCGGCCTGCAGGGTGTTGCGCGGCCGCTCGTGGCCTGGGCGGCGGGCCAGGTCGAGCAGCCGGTCGCAGGCGTCGCCGGTGACGCAGGAGGCGAGCAGGTCGGCCAGGGTGTTGAACTCCGCCATGGTCGAGGTCTGGGAGCCGTTCGGCGGGGCGGCGAGCGGCGCGGCGATCTCGCCGGTGCCCGTGTCGGCCAGGTTGTGCGCGATGGCGGCCGCGTTCTGCAGGCCGGGGTAGGTGCCGGTGACGCCGCCCGGGCCGGTGAAGCGCGCGAGCGCGTAGGCGGTGGCGACGGTGGTCCGCTCGTTGACGACGAGCTCGGGCGGCGCGGCGGCCCCGCTGAACACGGCGGCGAGTGCCACCGCGGAGTGCCCGGTGCCGCGCCGCTCCCGCCCGAAGTCGGCGACCACGTACAGCACGGCGCGCGGGTCCTCCGGGCGGCGGTAGTCGAGCGTGAACCGCCCGTCCGCCGCACTCCGCGCCCTGCCCAGCACCCGCGGCCGGCCGCCCTCGCCGTCCCCGGCCTGGTACAGCGTCACCCAGGCCCCGCCCAGCGGCCCGTCACCGCCGCGCACCACCCCGCACTGCTCGGTGGGCTCCCATCCCGCCGCGACCGCGTGGGACGGCCCGGCGGCGAGCTGGGCGAGGAGGGCGGCGGCGATCAGGGCACCGCGACGTCTGCGCATGGGGGCTCCATTCGGTGAAGGGGGATCATCGGAGGGGGACGGGCCGCCCGCCGCCCTCCTACCTGCCACATCCCGGCCCGCCCGCACGCGACCGGCCGCCGGACACGGCGGAAATTGCCCGGGACGGGCGAGACCCGCCCGCCGAGGCGGCCCCGTGTGACCGGCATCACGCGCCGGGGATCGAACTTCCGCGCCCGCCGTGCATCCAGTCCGTGTCAGCCATCCACCCTCACCATCTCAGCGAGGTTCCTTCCCATGGGTTATCTGCGCGGATTCGTCCCCTGGATCGTCTCCGGGGCCGTCTCGTCCTTCGACTGGCGCTGGGGCGCGCTCGGCGGGCTCGCGTCGGGACTGCTGCTCCTGCTCCAGGACCGGCGGCGCGGGGTCGGCCTCGACGCGCTGGTCCTGGAGGTCAGCGCCGTCGTCTACTTCGCGGCCGTGGGCGCGGTGGCCCTCGCCGCGCCGCACGCGGCGCTGTCGAAGCCGGCCGGCATCCTCTCGTTCGCCTGGCTGGCCGTCACCGCCTGGGGCTCCCTGGCGCTGCGCCGCCCGTTCACGCTCGGCATCGCGCGGCGGCGCACGCCCCGCGAGTACTGGGACCGGCCGGAGTTCATCGCGGTCAACAACCGCATCACCGCCGCGTGGGGTGCCGGGTTCACGTTCATCTGCGTGAGCCTGGCCGTCGGCGGCGCGGTCCACGCCCCGGCCTGGACCGGGATCGCCGCCCACGTCGCCGGCCTGGCCGGCCCGGCGGTCTTCACGAGGGTGCATCCCGCCCGCGCACGGGCGCGGCTGCTCGCGCGGGCGGCGCCCGTCCCGCAGGAGCAGTAGCCGCCGGGGCGCGGCGACCGGCGTATCGTCCTCCGGAAGGCCTCAACCGGCCTGGCGCTCAAGGTCTTCCCGGAGGCGTACGGACGATGGCACCGCTCACCACCACCACCTCCACCACGTCCACCACCGCTTCCGCCTCCGCCGACGACGCGGCGCTCACGCGCCGCGCCCAGGCCGGCGACACGGCGGCCCTCGGGCTGCTCCTGACCCGCCACCAGGCGGCGATGCGCGCCGTCGCGTTGCGTCTGCTCGGCTGCGGACCGGACGCGGAGGACGTGGTGCAGGACGCCGCGCTGACGGCCCTGCGCCGCATCGGCGACGTCCGGGACCCGGCGGCCGTCGGGGCGTGGCTGAGGGCCGTCGTCCGCAACGCCTGCCGCATGCGACTGCGCGACGCGCGCGAGACACCCGGCCTGGACGAGCGCGACCTCGTCCGGTTGCGCGGGCACGAGCAGTCACCGCCCGAGCGGTTCATCGAGCAGCACGCGATGCGGGACTGGATCTGGGGCGCGGTGGAGGAACTGCCGCCGCAGCTGCGGCTGGTGCTGATGCTGCGGCACTTCAGCGGCATCACCTCCTACCAGGAGATCGCCGCCGTGTGCGAGGTGCCGGTCGGCAGGGTCCGCAGTCGGCTCAGCCAGGCGCGCGCGAAGATGGCGAAGGCGCTCGAAACGACGGCCGCGCGGGCGCACGACGACGCCTCCGCCCTCGCCGAGGAGAGTCGGCACGAGGCGGTGGCGACCCTGGAGGCGTCGGCGCGCGGCCAGCTGCCCCGGGAGATCCTGGAGTTGTGGCCGGACCAGGCCGAGATGGCCGGCCGCTTCGGCCGGCCGGGGGAGCGCGTGCACCCGTTCCCGGTCATGCGGCAGGTACGCGAGAAGGGCGTGCGCCAGCACGTGCGGCACGTGGTGGCGAGCCGGGACATCACGATCTGGGAGATGGACGTCGTCAACCCCGCCGGGGCCGCCGACCCCTGCCCGCCGACGCTGGCGTGGCTCATGTTCCGCCGCGACCGGCGGGTCCAGCGGCTCCAGGTGGTCTTCCCGGGGCGGCCGGTGAGCGGATGAGGGGTCGTCGGCGGGCGGGCAGCGGCCGCTTCAGGGGCCTCAGGGGCCTCAGGGGCCTCAGGGGGCGATGGTGGCGTGCATCTCCCACACCAGGATCTCGGCGGGTTCGGTCGCGGTGACCTTCTGGCCGCCGGTCCCGGTGAAGCGCACGGCGTCGCCCGCGGTGAGCGGGCCGGCGCCTTCGAGGACGACGTCGCCGCGGGCGACGAACAGGTGCAGGAAGGGGGCGTCGGGCAGTTCGACGTCCTGCCCGGGGCGCAGCCGGGCGACGTGCAGGGCGGCGTAGCGGTTCTTGATGCGGATGGCGGACGCGCCGTCGTGCTTGGCCATCCCGGAGGCGACCGGGAGCAGGTCGCCGGACAGCAGCTCGTCGTCGATTTCGAGCTGCTCGTAGCCCGGCGTGATGCCGCTCTCGTCGGGGACCACCCACATCTGGATGAAGTGGACGGGGTCGGTGTGGACGTCGGTGCCGCCCAGGCGCCAGGAGTCGTTCTTCTCGGAGTGCAGGATGCCGCTGCCGGCGCTCATGCGCTGGGCGAGCCCGGGGTAGATCACGCCGGAGTGGCCGGTGGAGTCCTGGTGGACCAGGGAGCCCTGCATCACCCAGGTGACGATCTCCATGTCGCGGTGCGGGTGGGTCTCGAAGCCGCTGCCCGGCCGGACGGTGTCGTCGTTGTTGACGAGCAGCACCCCGTGGTGGGTGTTGGCGGGGTCGAAGCGGCCACCGAACGAGAAGGAGTGCTTGGAGTCCAGCCAGTCGATCTTGGTGGAGAGGCGCTCGTCGGAGCGGCGGACGTCGATGCGGGGGAGGTTCGCGGCGGTGCTCATCTCGTGGTCCTTTCGCCTGGTCGCCCGGCGGCGGCCTTCGGGTGCCCGGTGGTGCCTTCGTCACGCCCAACATAGTTCATCGTTCAACTATTCCATTGGACGGCGGCGCGAAGTTGCGGCGCCGGAAGATCGCCGAACGAGGTCGGAAGGCAGCACACAGCGCCGGAATCGGAGCGTCGCGTCTTCTCCGTGCTGGACGCGCACGGCGACGGTCGGCTGGGCGGGGACGAGTTCACCCGCCTGCCACTGGCAGCGTCACCCGTGAGAGCGGACGGTTCGCCCGCGACACGCTCAAGGCGGTCGGCACCAGCGCCGGCGCAGGCTGCGGCACCGCGACTGGCGAGACCGCCCTGGACTCCACCCTCGTCATCCGCCTCACCCGCCAGCGGGCCGTCCGGCGGCGAGCACGGCCCGTGAGGCTGCCGCGCCCGCGTCGGTAGCCGCCCGCGCGGACGGGGGCGCCGGTGGCCGCTCCGGCGCCAGGGGTCCCGGGCGTGGCCGGGACCGGAAGCGGGCGCGAAGCGGTCCGGCGGCCGTCAGAGTGCGTACATGGAGGAGTAGGGCGGGATGATCCGCTCCTGTCGCGAGCCGAAGTCGACCAGGACCGCGGCCTCGGGCCCGTCCTCCACGTCTATGACGCGGCCGAGGCCGAACTTGTCGTGGGTGACGCGGTCGCCCATGGCGAACCGCTTGGGCGGTGCGGCGGGCCGGGCTTTGAAGGGGCTGGTGGGCAAGGGGCGTCGGACTGCCGGTGGTTTTCTCATCGTGGTCAGTATGCTCCGAAAATCGGTGGGACGGGTCTTCCCGGAGAGTCCGAATCGGTGCGGTGTGCGCCGTGGCCGACACGCCCCCTGCCGGGCCCGAAATCAGGACCGGGCCGGACGGTGGCGCGGACGCTTCCAACTGTACTGCCAGGCATGCCGGTTGCCGGCCGGGTCGGAGCGGGGAAGGCGGGCCCGAGCGGGGCGGCCGAAAAATTCGCGCGGAGTGTTCGCCGGGGAGGGTCGGGGCCTGCTACAGTCGAAGTAGTTGCAGTAGTGGTTCCCATGAACTTTGTGTGCGCCTGCTGATTGTCGCAGGCGCATTTTTCGTTTTCCGGCTTTTCGGAGGGTTCTCATCGCGGCGACTCGAAAGTCCGTAATGTGCGGACTTCGGACGGTCTCTTGAAGGGGATTTCTCATGGCCACCGGTACCGTGAAGTGGTTCAACTCGGAAAAGGGCTTCGGCTTCATCGAGCAGGACGGCGGCGGCGCTGACGTCTTCGCCCACTACTCGAACATCAACGCCAACGGCTTCCGCGAGCTGCTCGAGGGCCAGAAGGTCGAGTTCGACGTCACGCAGGGCCAGAAGGGCCCGCAGGCGGAGAACATCCGCCCGCTGTAATTCCGGCCGGGCGTTCGTCCGGTAGTGAGGGGCCCGTACCGCGCAATGCGCGGTACGGGCCCCTTCGTCGTTTCGGGAGTGCGCGTCCAGTCGGTGCGGGCGTCCGTCAGGCCGGTCGTGCGGAGCGGACGAAGTCCCCGAACTCGGCGTACAGCTGGGTGACGGCGGCGTCCACGGCGGGCGAGACGCTGTCGTAGTTGAGGAAGCCGTGGATGAGCCCCGGGTAGACGTGCCGGCGCACCGGAACTCCGGCGGCGGCCAGGGCGTCCGCGTAGGCCAGTGCGTGATCGCGCAGCGGGTCGTGCTCGCCGACGCCGATCACCGCCGGCGCGAGGCCCCGGTGATCGGCGGCGAGGAGGGGTGACACCCGGGGATCGGCCGTGGTGGAGGGGTCGCCGCCGGTGTAGAGCTGGATGTCGTGCCGGCACTCGTCGGCCGTCAGGAGATAGCCGGTGGCGTTCTCGGTCATCGACGGGAAATCGGTCCGGCCGCTGAGATCCGTCGCCGGGTAGGCCAGCAACTGGGCCGCGACCGGAGTGCCGTCGTCACGCAGCGCCAACGCCACCGCGGCGGCCAGGTTGGCGCCGGCGCTGTCCCCGGCCAGCGCGAGCACACCTCCGCCGGACCGGTCGATGCCCGCGGCGACTTCGCGGGCCACGCCCACGCAGTCGTCGTACGCAGCCGGGAACGGGTGCTCCGGCGCGAGGCGGTAGTCGACGCCGACGACCACCGCGTCGAGATCGCGGCAGAGCCGGCGGCAGACGCCGTCGTGCGTGTCCAGGTCGCCGAGGATCCAGCCGCCGCCGTGGATGAAGAGGACGGTCGGCGCCGGACCGGTGCTGTCCGGGCGGTAGACCCGGACGGGCACGCCGGCGAGGGTGTCCTCGGCGACCGAGCCGACGGCCAGGGGCGGGCTGGGGGCCACGGCGAGCGACAGCTCCCGGTTCCCGGCCCGCATCTGCTCCACAGTGGGCGCGGCGGCCGGCGGCGGGCCGTCGAGGCCGAACTTCTGGAGGAGGGCCCGGATACTCGGATCCATCGCCATGATCCCGTGCTCCCTCTCGGACGGTGCTCCGCTGTTCCCCGCTCATCCTGGCGCCGGGTGGCCCTTAATGCGGTCCGGGCGGAGCCGTCCGGGTGAGTCGGCCGGCGCCGGGTACGGTGCCCGGCGCCGGCCGGTCGGGGCTAGCGGTGCGCGACCTTGAACTTGGAAGCGCCGTCGTAGCTCCGGTAGAAGGCCGCGGGCCCGCTGACGTTGGAGTTGTCGGTGTGGCTCTGCTTGCCCGAGCCGTTGAGGAACTTGCCCGAGAAGTAGGTCGATTCGAGGGAGATGGTGTCACCGGCGCGGACCACCAGCTTGCCATCGCCCTTGATGGTGCCCGTGGTGGCGATGTTGCCGGCGGTCTGGCTGATGCTGTTCTGGAACTCGATCCCGCTGTTGACGGGGGACTTGATCTTGCTGACGATGAGGAACTGGCCGTTCGCGACGGTCACCTCGCCGCAGGACAGCTTTTGGTTCGACGGGATCGTCAGGCCGGCGTCCGCCTTCACGAGGCCGGATGCCGTGATGGCCGTGGCGTTCAACCCGCCGTCCGCCCTCACGAGGCCGGTCGCCGTGATGGTCGTGGCGTTCAATCCGCCGTCCGCCTTCACGAGGCCGGATGCCGTCACGGTCGTGGCCGTGAGGCCGGCGGTGGCTGAGAGCAGTCCGGTCGCCGTGACGGTCGTGGCGTTCAACCCGCCGTTGGCGGAGACCAGGCCGGACGCCCCGACGGTCGTCGCCGACACCCCGCCGCTCGCCGTCACCAGCCCGGTCGCCGTGATCGTGGTCTCCGCGGTGAGCGCGGCCTTGGTCTTCAGGGTGTTGACCACCACGTTGGGCTCGTTGACGGTCAGCGAGGTGGTCAGGAAGTAGTCCTGCCCGTCGAGCGTCGCCTTGAGCGTGAAGTTCGCGTTGTCGTCCAGGCTCGGAGACTTCCATACCCGGTTGGCGAAGTTGGCCTGGTTGCTGTCGCTCGTCTCGGTGCCGTCCGCCTTCCGGTAGTACATCGTGTAGGTGATCCGGTTGTCGGCCGGCGCCTGCCACAGCAACTCCACGGTGTTGCCGCGGTTGATGACGACCGTCCGGGGGCGCAGGCTCCGGAAGAAGAACTCGTCGTTGCCCTTCTGGACCTTCACCTTTCCGGTGCGCTTCTGGAAGCTGCCGTCCGCTCCGGTCGTGGAGGTCGTCTCCTCGATGTCCAGGTCCACCGTCCCGATGGACGGGTTCACCTCGATGCCCGACAGCGTGAAGCTGACCGCCCACGTGCCGTCGAACAGCGCCGTGGTGTCCGGGACGAACGAGAAGACGGCCACGTTGGGATCCGTCGTGTTGCCGTCGATCCACCACTCCGTGCCCTGGGCCTCCCCGTCGACCTTGCTGACCGCGGTCGTGATCAGCGTCGGCTCGATGGTCAGGTCGGTCGCCGACCGCCCGGTCGGCACCTTGACCGTGATCCCCTTGCAGTACACCTTCGACGTCCCGGTCGGCAGGTCCCGCCCGAAGCGCAGGACCACCGTCCCGTACTCCAACTCGTTCATCGTGCTCACCCGCAGTGGGCTGGGCACCGTGCCCCGGGCGGGTTTCACCAGGTTCGTGTCGGCGGCGGCATCGACCTCGGTCACTGCTGTCCCTCCGATTCGCCGGCCGGGAGCACGCGCGCCGCGATGCGGCTGCTGCGGCTGCTCACCGGTCCGTTGTCCGTGCTGGTGTCCTCGGTGATCTCGACCTCGGTGCTCTCGAAGCCGGGGTCGAGCCCGATCGTGAAGGAGATCGCCCAGGTGCCGTCGAACCGGGCGGGCTGGTCGGGCACGCAGGCGAAGACGGTGACGGTCGGGTCGGTGGTGTCGGGCACGATCCACCACTCCTGGCCCTGCGCGCTGCCCTGGACGGACGGCACCGTGGTGGAGACCGCGAGCGGCTGACGGGCGAGGCGTGGGTCACTGGCCGGGGCCGGCACGCGCACCGAGATCCGGGTGCACCGCACGGGCTGCGCGGCCTCGTTCCGCCCCTCCTCACCGACGGTCAGCCGGAGCTGGTGGTAGCGCGGCGGCGCGTTGTCGGTGGCGTCCGGTCCGGCGTTCGGTCCGGATGTGATGTCCACCCGGTAGGGCAGCAGCAGGGTCATCGGCTCTCTCCTTCACCACCGGCGCCGGGGTGGAGTTGCAGGTATCCGGCCCGGGCGGCCGGCAGCGGGTCGTCGGGGTGTGACAGGTCGTCGGCGGGCATGATCGGCAGGTCGGTCCAGAGCGGCGGGCCGTCGCCGGAGACCAGGGGCTGGGCCCAGCTCCACGTGCCGTACAGGGCGCTGGGGCGCGGCATGAGGACACCGGCGCCGGCCGGCTCGGCGGAGCGGTGCCCCTCCGGTTCCGAACGGAGCGGCGCCAGCAGCGGGTTGAGGCGGAAGGAGGCGCGGATGGCGGACAGCGCCCGGTGGGTCGTGTCGGCGTCCACGCCGAGCGAGGCGACGGGGAGGATGCCCGTGGTCGCGTGGACGGCCGTGTGCGGACAGGCGAGGACGGTCAGGTACCGGGTGAGCTCCCGGTCGGCGGGCCGGGCCGGCATCGCGAGTCCGGCGCCGTTGCCGATCGGCGCGAAGTAGGGCAGATCCCTGGCGGCCTCGGGGTCCGGCTCGGGCAGGAACAGCTGCCGGTACGAGGTCTCCTGGCCCGGCTCCGAGGTGTAGTAGCCGATCAGCCCGTCGGCGAGCTGGTCGTACTCGCCCAGCCGCACCGGCCACCGGTAGTCCGGGAACTCCTGGGCGCTCGGTTCGAGGGCCTCGTCCCAGGCCGGGTCGGTCAGCGCCGGGCCGAGCAGTTCGAGACCGAGCCTGGCCCGGACCAGGGCGACCGGCCGCCCGATCAGCCGGGCCGGGGTGCGGTCCTCCGCGGGCGAGGGGTCGGTGATCCGGGCGAGCGCGTCGTCGATCGTGGTCATCAGCGCGTCGAAGGTGTCGGCGTCGCGGCCGACGAGTTCGGCGGCGAAGCCCGCCACGTGCGGATGGACCCGGACGAAGTCGGCGGGTTCGGCGTACTCGGCGTGCGGCAGCGCGTTCCAGGCGATCTCCCGCCCGCCGGTGGCCGTGGTGATCACCCGCAGCTCGCCGAGCGGGCTGCCGTCGGGGCCGTAGACCAGCAGGGACCGGTCGAGGTGGTTGACCAGCAGCCAGCCGGCCACCGGGGTGTCGCCGAGCGGGTCGGGCGCGCTGCTCACCGCCGCGAGCGGGCGGTCGTCGCTGTGGTGCACGGGCTCGAAGCGGATCCGGGTGTCCTGGAGCAGGCGCGGTGGCAGCTGGACGAGGCGCTCCGTCCGGGTGCCGGGGAAGAGCGGCTTCCCGGGGTCGGGGGTGACGCTGATCGCCCGGACCGGGTCGAACTGGCCGGGCTGCGACTGCTGGGCGGTGACCAGGCGCAGGGCCTGCCCGAAGCGGTCGATGATGTGCAGTTCGGTGAAGTAGAACTGGCCGGCCCGCACGGGCTGGAAGCGCTGCCGGCGGCGGTCCCCGGCGCCGTCGGGCACGTGGTTGCTCTGGCCGGCGAGGGCCAGGACGCCGGGATCGGTGGGGACCTGGGCGGTGCCGTCGTGCTGGACGAGCCAGTCGTTGAAGCCGTCCAGGGTCTGGGAGAGGATGTCCAGCCGGTCGAAGTCGTCCTGAAGCAGACGGAGTTGGCCGAGCAGCTCGTCCGGGGCCCCGGCCAGTTTGCGCTCGGTCTGCTCGCGCAGCACGTAGGAAAGGGCCGGCGTGAGGAAGGAACGTCCGGCGAAGTGCGTCCAGCGGACGCCTCCCTCGCCGTCGCCCTCGGGGACGCCGGTGCCGTTCCAGTGGTGGTCGCGGCCGTCGAAGGTCCAGTTGTCCCGGCCGCCCGCGTCGGCGCCCCCGCTGCGGAAGGGGGTGGCGCAGTACTTGATCCGCCACTGGAGGTACATCGGCAGCCAGGGCTGGCGCCAGGGGCGGGCGTACTCGGGGAAGGGGCCGTCGGTGAGCTCCTCGGGCCGGGCGACGATGTCCTTGAGCGCGTCGCCGGTGCGGGCGGCGCGGTCCAGCACCGCCAGCTCGGCCACCAGAAGCAGGCAGAGCTCGGGCAGCCCGGTGAGGTCGGGGGTCAGCGGGTTGGGAGCCGGGGTGACGTCCTCGCTGCCGATCCTCACCCGGGTCAGCAGCGCCGAGGGCAGTCGGCAGGGGAGCGGCTGGTCGTCGGGACGCCCCAGCGGCTGGGTGGTGCCGGTGCCCGCCATCACCACCACCGGGTCGGCGGGCCGGTGGAAGGACGGCTGCGGCGAACGCTTGAGCTCCTGGCTCTCGGGCAGCTCCTTGGCGGTGGCGAACGCGTCGATCGCCGCCTGCAGGGCGTCCTGGTCCTCGGCGTGGGGGATCTCCGCCCGCAGGTCGTCGAGATCCGCCCGCAGGGTGGTGATCCGCTCGCCGACGGTGTCGATCTCCCGGTTCCAGGCCGTCTCGTCGAACTCGAACGGCGTGGGCCGCCGCTTCTCGGGCAGTTTGCGCAGCCACCAGAGCGACCACAACCGCCACTGGAGGGAGGCGAGTTCGGCCACGCCCAGGTCATATGCCGCCTGGTGGGCGTTCAGGTCGTCCAGCCACGTGGGTTGGGGAAGTGCGGGAGCCGGTGCGTCGGTTCCCTCCTCACCGGGCCGGTCGACCACGCGCCAGAGGTGTCCGCCGTCGCTGCCGCCGAACCAGGACCGGCGCATCACCTCGTCGAGGTCGATCGGGCCGTCGGCGTCGTCCAGCGCGGCGAGCTCGCCGTGGAAGAGGGCACTGACCAGGTCTCCGTCGCGGGTGCACTGGTTCTGCTGGGCCACGAGCGCGGCGGCGGCCTCCGCAGTGCTGTGGCCGACGGCGACCTTCGTCGCCGTCCCGTCGGGCCGGTCGGAGTCCGGGACGACGCCGTCGCGCCGCCAGTCGACGCCCAGCGCCGTGCCGGCGTAGCGGGTGCGCTCGATCGAGCCCGGCACGTCCTCGGGCGCGGCCCAGCCCAGGGCGTCCAGCACGTCGGTCGGTCGGGCGGGATCGGCGTCGGGCGGCAGCAGACCGGGGATGCCGGCGGTGGTGCGCAGGATGTCGGCGCCGTCGTCGGAGTACCAGCCGACGACGGCGTAGCTGAGCACCGCGTCCGGCGGGTAGTTGTCGCCGTGCTCCCGGTCGCGCAGGTCCTGGAGGGTGTCGTGGAAGAGGAAGACGTTGCGGTGGTAGGGCGCGAACGCGGCGAAGGCCGGCAGGCCGGAGCCGATCGCGGTCAGGAAGAGCGGGCGCGGCGCCGGCTCCGTCCAGGGCCCGGTGGCGAGGTCGTGGGCGCGGCCAATCCGGTCGGTGGTGGGGCCGGCGGCGTACGGGTTGAGGTAGGAGTTGCTGCCGTCCCAGATGGGGCTGGAGTCCGGGCGCTGCGAGGAGAGGTAGTCGCTGTGCACCACCCAGCCGGCGGCGGTGGTGGCGCCGCGCACGGTGGCGTAGCGGACCACGAGCCAGCGGTTGGGCACCAGCGGGAAGGTGCTCTCGCCGCTGTCGGGGTCGATGTGGCCCGTGGTCAGGGCCTCGGGGAGCTGCCACTGGAGGTGGACGCCCTCGAAGGAGGTGCCGGTCCAGTAGTCGTGGAGGTTCTCGTACGGCTCGGGTTCGCCGCTGGTCTTGAACTCCTCGTCGAGCATCATGGTGAACATCGGCGACCACCGCTTGAAACGGTCCTGGTCGGAGCGGACCGCTCGGTTGGCCACCAGGGCGTGCACCTCGACGGGCACGATGAGGTCGGTGTCGGTCATCGGCGTCCATCCCCGGTGTTCGGTGTCGGCTGCGTGACGGTGATGCTGAGGTGCGGCCGGTTGTCGGAGGACTCGCGGGAGGTGATCCGGATGAGCTTCCTGACCGCCTGGTCGTTGGCGAGTGCCAGGGAGAGCTCGTCGCCGGTGTGTTCGCGCAGGTGCGCGGTGATGTCGAACTCCAGCCAGGCCCAGGCGTCGACCGCACCGACCCGGGCACGGGCGACGGGATCGGCGGACAGCTCCGGCCGGTTGGCCCAGGCGAGGGTGGACTCGGCCCAGCCGGCCGCGGTGGCGTAGGCCTTGAGCTCGAAGTCGCCCTGGTCCTGGGCGGCCGCGTACACCCGCAGCAGGGCCCGGCCGATCCGTTCGGGCGGCGGCAGCTCCGTGGTGTCGAAGCGCAGGTAGGCGATCCGCGTGGTGCTGTTGGTCGGCCCCTCGTTCTTGACCAGGAGCGGGTTCGTGGCTCCGAACTCCGCGCCCGAGCCGTACTTCGCCACGGTGTCGGCGACGCAGTCGCAGCGCACGGTGGGGGGCAGGAGCAGTTGCTCCAGCGGCGCGTTCACGAGTTCCAGCGCGAACTGCCCGGGGGACAGCAGGTGCCCGTTCGGCAGGCAGGCGGCGGACAGCGCCTGGAGGAGCCCGAAGTCGCCGCCGAGGTCCAGCACGTCCGGGAGCGTGTCTCCGCGGCCGGGGCGCAGGTAGTCGAAGACGGTGCCGGAGGCCGGGTCGCCGGGGTCGGGGAACTCGGTGCCGGTCGGGAATCCGACCCGGTCGCCGGTCAGGTGGCGCAGGCTGATCCGTTCCTCGGAGTTGATGCCGAAGTGGATGCCCTGGCCGGGCTCGCGGATGGCGATGTGGTCCGGGACGGCGTCCCAGAGCACCAGCAGCACGTCCGGGGCGAGGTGGTCGCGGCGCAGTTCGCCCACCGGCGTGCCGTCCGCGGTGGTGGCGAGGATGTCGAAGACGGGCCAGGCGCGGACGAGTTCGGAGTTCATCAGCAGTCCCGCGGCCGGCCGTGCCGGGCCGGTTTTGTTGATTCGTTCGGTCAGCACGCCGTGCAGGTCGCGGTCGAGCGAGGTGTGGGCGCCGACGTCGCTCGCACCGGCGACCAGCGCGTGGATCCAGTCCGGGTCGATCCGGAAGGCGCGCAGGCTCTCGGGCGGCAGCATCCGGGGATCGGGCACCAGGTGGGCGAACGGCACGCCGTTGAGCAGGGCGAGGCGTTCGAGCCAGTCGGGCATGGTCGGCGTCGAGTCCCGGGCGAGCGTCAGGAGCGAGTCGTGGGCGCGCGGCTCGGCCAGCAGGACGCGCGGCTCCGGGCGGGCGCGGCGCACCGCCGATGCCGGGGGCGGGCCCTGGACGCGTGGGGCCTTCAGGGACTCGACCAGGCGGCGGCCGAAACCGGGTGCGGCGAGCTCGCGCAGCGCCGCCGTACCGGCCGGTTCGGCCGGGTCGGCCGCAGCTCGGGCCGGGTCGGTGGACCGGGCGAGCAGGGCGGCGGCGCGGTTGCCCAGTTCCCGGCGGGCCTGGACGACCTCGCCGCTGTAGTCGGGGTCGGCGAGTGCGAGGGTGCGGCCGAGCGTCCAGGCGGCGGCGTAGCTGACGTCGAAGAGGCCGTACTCGCGGTCGTAGATCAGCGCGTGGTCGGCGGTGGTGTGCGGGCCCTCGACGGCTTCGACGGGCAGTGCGGGTGCGGTCAGCGGGGTGAGCGGGCCGCGGTACCAGGCGTAGGTGTCCTCGCCCGCGAGGGTCCGGTAGGCGACAGCGGTGTAGCCGTGGTGCAGCCGGGTCCGCGCGTGTGCGGCCTCCGGGTCGTCCGAGGGGTCACCGGGCGGCGCCAGGCGCAGCGCGAGGCTCTCCGGGTCGGTGTGGCCCGGCGCGACGAGGTTGCGCAGCAGGCCCGCCGGGTCGAGCGTGCCGTCGGGGTCGTTGGTGAAGGACCAGGACCACAGGGTGCACAGCCGGACCTTCGCCTTGCCGGGCAGGGAGCCGGGCGCGAGGCGGCCGAGCCAGCCCTCCAGGGAGACGAGGTGCACGGCGTAGCTGCCCGGCGTGCGGGGGAACCGGTTCGCGGCCACCACCGCGTATTCGCCTTCGGTGAGGATCTCCCCGTTGTCGCGGCGCTGCGGGGCGGTGCGCACGTCGCGCATGTGGGTGAGGTGGTGGAGCTCGTCCTCGCGCGCCACGATCCCGTGGAAGAGGTCGACCGGCAGGTCGATGGTGCGGCAGGGATTGTCGCCGTCGATGTCGCCGGACAGCTCGGGGCCCGTGGTGTCACGGCCCGGGTCGCGCAGCTCGCTGATCGGGCGGGTGGTGAACTCGCCCTGGGCGTCTGGGTCGTCGTCGATCTCCCCCGGGCCGAAGACCAGCAGGGCCAGCCACGGCGGTTTGGCCGCCGCCAGGCCGAGCAGTTGCCGCTCCCAGGGCAGGATGGCGCGGCTCAGGGTGACGTGCGGCAGCACGTGCCTGTAGCGCCCGACGGCGCCCGGCGGCGGGAAGACGGCGTGCACGGACGAGGGGTCGAGCACGAACTGCGCCGCGCGGATCTCGTAGCGGTCCGAGGCCTTGGGCAGCGGGTCGGTCTCGGTGTCGATCCGGACGCCGTCCTTGGTCAGCCGGTGTTCGACGGTGATGGTGTAGATGCCGGCGGTGGCCTTGGGGTCGAGGTGGTCGTAGAACGAGACGGTGAGGTCGGGTCGGGCGGGCATCGCGGTCACCTCGCGGCGGCGGTCAGGAGCGGGGGGTCGGTCAGGGTCCGGCCGGCCTTCTCGGCGGTCCGGGTCAGCGGGCCGTCGCTGTCCGGCGCGACGCCGAGTCCGGCCAGTGCCCGGTGCAGCAGGGTGCGCTTGTCGGCGGTGTCCACCAGCGTCTCGGTGATCACGCCGACGCTGCCCGGGTCGGCGACCGGGGAGTCGCCGGCGACGGCGCCGTCGCGCAGCGGCATCCGGCCGGGCGGCAGGCCCTCGACGTCCAGGGCCTTGGACGGGACGTCGCCGACGCCGAGCTGCCGCGTCGGTCCGGGCACCACGACGGTCAGTCCGGTCAGGCAGTCCGGCACCAGGCCGGGCTGCTTGAGGGCCGCGTTCGGGTCGGCGAGCGGTGCGCCCCACAGGGCCTGCGGCATGCCCTCGACGGTGGGGGTCACGGTCCAGCCCTCCGCCTCCCAGGGGTAGCACGCTCCGCGCTGGTCGCGGATCTCCACGACGTGCTCGCAGACGACGCCGCTCAGCCGCATCGGGCGGATGTCGATGCGGGCGTCCTCGCCGCCGGCGAAGAGCACGCCGTTGAGGGTGATCTTCGAGGCGGGCAGCGCGGACTCGACGGACACGGTGAAGCCGTCGATCCGCACCAGTTGCGGCAGTTCGGCCGCGAGGCGGGCCTCGGACTCGTCCTCGGTGACGTCCGGCAGCTCCACGCCCTGCTTGAGCGCGGTGCGCGAGGGCGCGGGCAGCTGGAGCTGGAAGTCCTCCCACGGCACGGGCGGCGCGCCCGCGCGGTCGGCGCCGAAGCCGATGGTGAAGGAGATGAACCAGACCTTGATCTTGGCCCGCCCGCCGATCGGCGGCAGCCACAGCTGGAGGCCGACGCCGACCTCCAGCGACACCCGCACCCGCACGAAGAGCACCTTGACGGTGGCGGCGACCCCGATGCTCAGGCCGAAGGCGAGGTCGGCGTAGAACGGCTTCCACTGCACGAGCGCGTCGACGTGGGCGGTGAACCAGGCCCGCAGGTTGATGCCGTGGCCGTTGTCGTAGACCGCGGCCAGCGCCCCGCCGATCATGAACGCGCCGTCGGTGAGCGCCGCGTACGCCTGGCCCTTGATGGTCACCGGGCCGCGCTCCCACAGCCAGCCGATCCGGGGCGGCTTCGGGTAGTGCTTGGGGGGATCGAACTGGGGGTGGTAGCCGCCGGCGGAGAGCACGAAGCCCTTCTTCACGCCGCCGGGCAGGTCCTTGCCCCACACGTAGAGCGAGATCCCGCCGGTGAGCTGGGCGTTGGGGTCCAGCAGGTAGGAGCCCTTGGCGATCACGGTGTCCATCGAGAAGCGGCCGAGCGCGGAGTCGTAGACGTAGACGAAGTCCACGACCACCTTGCCGAGGCACAGCGCGTTGACGGCCGACGGCGCCACCGCGTAGGCATCGCTCTCGGTCGGCAGCTTGGGCGGCAGCATCAGCGTGGTGCTGCCCGCGAGCATCACCTTCCAGCCCGCCTCGCCCCACTCGACCAGGGCCAGGGCCCGGGCCTGGATGAAGCGGTAGACGGTGAACTCCATGCCGCCGGCCACCCAGTACTGCCCGCGGGCCGGCGTCACCCAGCCGCCCGCGCCGACCAGTTCGTCCAGGGCCTGGGCCGGGGTCTTCGGCGGCTCGCCGGCCGTCGCCCCGAGGCGTTTGGTCAGGGGGAACGTGCCGAGCTCACCGGTAGTGGGGATCCGCACGGTGCTGTTGACGCCGAAGCCGAGCACGACGCCGGTGAACGTCACCGGGCCGATGCTGAACAGGCCGTTGATGCGGTTCTTCCCGGCCACCAGCTCGGCGTACGCGAAGATCGAGTCCCAGCCGTCCTTGTGCTTGGCCCAGCTGCCGTTCAGCTGGAGGGCGAGGAGGTCGAGCAGCTCGATCCGGCCGGCGGCGGCGAACGCGAGCTCGTACTCGGGGCCGAGGTCGAGCCGGGTGAAGGCGCCGGCGATCACCACCTTGGGCGGGCCGGGGCGCTCCAGCGCCAGGCTGGCGCCGCGCAGCACCGGCAGGACCTTCCAGTCCTTGTCCACCCCGAGGCCGAGGCCCAGCAACTCGATCGTCAACGGGCCGACCGCCATGGTGGCGTCGAAGGCGATGAACAGCCGGCCGTGGGCGTAGCCGAGGCCGGGACGGCTGAGGCGCACCGGGCCGAGCGCGTACCCGTCGAAGGCGCGCTGCTCCTCGTCGGCCCGTTCGCGGCCGAGCACGACGCCGCCGCCCGGGCCGAGCGCCGCGAACTCGCGGTCGGCGGGGTAGACGAGGTCGATCTTGCCGCCCTCGAAGCCGAGCTTCGCCCACATGACGGTGGTGTCGGGCTCGAAATCGCCGGGGAGCAGGACGGGCAACAGGGCGGCGGCGGTGGGGCCGTTGGTGTCGATACCGGTGTCGGCGGCGACCGCGGGGTCGGTGGCGAACTCGGCCAGCAGCGCGTTGAGGTCGGCCACCTCTGCGGCCGTCCACGCGCGCCGGGGCGCGCCCTTGCTCATGCCGGCCCAGGCGAACTGGAGGTCGGTGACGGTGACCTCGCGGTCCGGGTCGGTCTCGTCGACGATCGGCAGGTCGGAGGCCTTGACCCGGACGGTGCCGCGCACGGCCGCCAGCAGGCGCCGGCGCTGGGGTTCGTTGGCGGGCTGGACGGCCAGCATCCAGCCGAAGAACGAGGAGGTCGCGGCCAGTACGAGCTCGAACTTCCGGAAGTCGAGGCGCAGGCCCACCGAGTACAGGCGCGGCATCAGCTGGTCGGGGACCAGCGCGTCCGCCAGCTCCGCGCCGAGGCCGACCATCAGCTCGTCGGCCGGCACGCCCTCGTCGTCGTGCCAGCGGGCGGTGAGCGCGACCGGCGGCGTCGGGCCGGTCGGCATCGGGACGGCGAACCTCAGCTCCGCCCCGCCGGGGAGCGTCAGCGACAGGTGCGGGAAGCGGGGGTGCACGCGGAAGCTCTTCAGGTCGATGTCGAACCCGAGGCCGGGCAGGCCCAGCGAGGTCCCGCCGCCGAGCAGGAGCCTGGCGTCGAACGCGATCCGCAGGACCCAGTCGGTGCCGAAGTCCCAGTCGGGCTCGCCCTGGGCCGGCCAGGTCAGGCCGATGCCGGACAGGCCGAGTGGGCCGAGCTCAAGGTCCGGGAACTCCAGCCAGGTCGGGTCGGGGGGTGTCAGCGGCGGTGGCCAAGGGATGCCGAGCGAGGCGGAGGGACGGCCGGGCAGGCGCCAGTCGACGTCCAGCGACCAGCCCGGACGGCCCTCGCCTCCGCCGGAGGACTCCCAGGTCAGGGTGGGCCACCAGGCGCGCGCACCACCCGGGAACGAGCCGATCCAGCCGTTCAGCAGGTCCGACTGCGGTCGGCTGAGGCCGGATCCGAGGGCCGCCAGGCTGATCCCGTTGAGCAGGAAGTCGGGCAGGTCCGGGAGCAGGTCCCCGATGAACGGCAGGTCGGCGAGCCAGGTGTCGAGTCCCTTGATGCCGAGCAGGGCGACCTTGCCCCAGTCCCCGGGCCCCGACAGGGACGGGAGGCCGGCCAGCACGAAGCGCAGCCACTGCGACTCGCCGGTCAGTTCGAAGTCGCCCACGCCCAGGTCGAAGCGCAGCCCGAGGGCGGGGAGCCGGGGATTGAAGAAGTCCGGCAGCGCGGGCGGCGAGACGTCGAAGAGCCCGAGCAGGTCCAGCAGCCCCAGTCCGCTGCCGTCGCCCTCGCCGTTCCACCAGCCGGTCAGCACTCCGGGGCCCGGCAGCCCGGGGAAGCCCGGGAGTTGCGGCAGGTCCGGGCCCTCGGGTACGGCGAAGGTCAGATCCAGGCCGCCCAGCGGGAGGCCGATCGACGGCAGACGGGGGAGGAGGGTGAAGTCGCCCGCGCCCGGGCGGTCCGGGAGCGAGAAGTCGAAGCCCGCGTCGGGGAGTTGCAGGTCGAGCCAGCCGAGCTTGACGGACAGCCGGAAGTACACGCCCAGGCCGTCGCCTCCGCTCCCGCCGCCGGAGTTCCTCAGCGGCCAGCGCAGGCCCAGACCGGAGAGCGTGAAGCGGCCGAGGGAGAGCGACGGGAACTCCGGTACCCAGCCGATCTCCGGCACCTCCAACCGCACCGCCCAGACTTGCGGTTCCTGGCCGGGGAGTTGGTAGGCCGCGCCCGCCCAGACTCCCGCCGCCAGCTCCCGCTCCGGCAGCAGCGGCCACCAGCCCCGGTCGGCGAAGGCCGCGGTCACCGCGGTGTTCACCGCCGAGCTCTGCGCCCCGGTGAGCCGGTCGCCGACGACGAACGCCTCGACACCGCGCACCCCGATCAGCTCGCCGTCGGGGATCTCGCCACCCACGTGGGGGAGTTCGGAGAGCAGTGCCTGGCTCTCCCGCACGCCGGCCAGCGCCACCAGGGGGCCGCCGATCGACGGCGCGGCGAACACGAGGCGCAGGTGCTCGGTCTCCACTCCGAAGACCACCCGGCCGGCCGCCAGGTCGTAACGTGCTACCAGGGCGCTCACGTCGGCGTGGAACGCCTGCGGGAGTTCGGTGAGGTCCAGCCCCCAGGCCGCGGCGAGGTCTGCCGACCCCATCGCCGCCCCCATGGCCACGTCGATCTCCACGCGCAGCCCGACGACGTACCTGTCCGCCTCGTCCGCCAGGAACTCCAGCCGCAGCAGCGCCTCCCGCCCCTCCAGCAGCGCGGCCGTGCCGAGCACGGTCAGGCTCTCGCGTAGCGCCTCCGTCACCCGGAGTACGAAGTCCTTGCCCGCGCCGAACAGTTGATACAGCTCCGGTAGTTCGATCGAATCGAGGGGCAGGGTGAAGTCCTCGCCCGGAGCCGGGAAGGAGTTGAGCAGGTCGGCGACTTCCAGGGCCATGGGAACGGAGGGTCCTCTCGTGCGCAGCGGCGGGAGGCATGTGCTGGAGGCAACTGCATGGGCATGCCGAAGCGGCATGCCGGTGGCGTCGGCCAGTACACCCCGTGATGGGATCACGACACGGCGTGAACTGCCAACACCCCGTCGATGGGGCATGGGCCAGAATTCGCCAATGACGCGAAAGCTGCCGCACCGATGGTCAGTTCGTGCCAACGATGGCATGCGAACTACTTCCGCGTCCGGCTGACACACCGGCCGACTCGCGGCTCGGCCTGCTCGGTTCGCCGTGTGGTGACGGCGAACCGGTTGTCCGTGGGGGACTCCGGCGTATCAGCTGCCCGGTCCGGTGCGCCCCGGGGCGCTCCGATCGTGCGGGGCGGGAGTAAGTTGCGACCCGCAAGTTAGCCCCGGCCCGACGCCCCGGACAAGGCTCGGGCCCCGATCGTCACGGGCGGCCACCTGCGGCCATTCGCGGCAACGCGCCGTCACACAACCGCAATTGCGGCTTCGCCTCACCGGGACCACGACGGGCCCTCGGTAGGTTCCGCATCGGTCTGTCCGCCGGAGTCGTTCTGGCGGGGGCGTCGGGCGGGCCGTCAGGGCGCCGGGCTCTGCGCGCCCTCGACGTCGGCGAGTAGTTTGCGCAGGAGCCCGTCCAGGGTGGCCCGTTCCTCGCCCGAGAGGGCGGAGAGCAGCGCGGTCTCGTTGGCCGCGTGGTCGGTGAAGGCGGCGTCCACGAGGGCGCGTCCGGCCGCGGTGAGGGCGATGCGGACGCTGCGCCGGTCCGCCGGGTCGGTGTGGCGTTCCACCAGGCCCGCCGATTCCAGCCGGTCGATCCGGCTGGTCATGCCGGCCCGCGACATCAGCAGCAGCGCGGCGAGTTCCGAGGGCATCAGTTCGTACGGTGTGCCGGAGCGGCGCAGGGTGGCGAGAACGTCGAACTCGCCGCGCTGGAGGCCGTGTTGCTTGAACACCTCTTCGACGACCCGGCCCGCGAGCAGCGCGAGGCGGCCGAGGCGGCCGACGGTGCCGACCGCCGCCAGGTCGAGGTCCGGGCGCTCCCGGCTCCACTGGTCGAGCATGACGTCCACGGGATCCATGGGGGCATGTTATTCGATGGGAGATAGTTAGACGTAGTACTATCAGTCATGGAACTATCTGAGCGCTCACTGTGGGGAGAGACCAATGACGTTGATCGGACCGGAAGCCGTGGTGGTTCGGGGCGACGAAGCCGAGACCGTCGGAATGCTCGGCGGCAAGGGGCTGCTGCTGGCGGACTCCAGCGCCACCGGCGGCGCCCTGAGCACCCTGCGCGTCACGCTGGGGCGCGGCATGGACGGCGCCACTCCGCACTACCACGGGGGCTCCTCGGAGCTGTTCTTCGTGGTCGACGGCTCGGCCCAGGTGCTGGTCGGGAACGAGGTGGTCACCGCCCGGAGCGGCGACCTCGTGGTGGTGCCGCCCCATCTGCCGCATGCCTTCGCGGCGGCGCCGGACTCCGGGGCGGACCTGCTGATCGTGATCACCCCCGGGGTGGAGCGCTTCGACTACTTCCGCCTGCTGGAGCGGATCCGCGCGGGCGAGGCGACGGTCGAGGAACTGCTCGCCAAGCAGGACCTCTTCGACAACCACTTCCTGGAGTCGCCGAGTTGGCGCGACGCCCGGGAGGAAGCCGCCCGGTCCGAGCCGTAGACCGCCCGGCACCGAGCCCGGCCCGACACCAGGGGAGGAAACCCGTGACCGACACCCGCACCATCACCAACCCGCCCGGCCTGCACGACCCGACGCCGTTCGGCTACAGCCACGCCGCCTCCGCGCCCGGCGAACCGGTGTTCATCGCCGGTCAGTACGCCTCCGACGCCGGCGGTCAGGTCGTGCCCGGCGACTTCGCCGCCCAGGCGGAGCTCGCCCTCGCCAACCTGCGCACCGCGCTCGCCGGGGTCGGCCTCGGCTTCGAGCACGTGGTCCGGCTCGGCTCGTACATCGTCGACCACGACCCGGAGAAGCTGGCCGTCCTCGGCAAGGCCCTGGCCGGGGCCTGGGGCGACCGGCTGCCCGCGCAGACGCTCAGCGGGGTGGCCTCGCTCGCCCTGCCGGGGATGCTCTTCGAGATCGACGCGGTCGCCGTCCGGCCGACGGCGGGGGCGGCGGGCTGACCACCCACGCGCAGGGGTCCCACCGGTCGGCGGGACCCCTCGCCGTACCGCCGCCGTTCGAGCCGGCGTGGACCGCTCACATGGCCCGGGTCGCCGTGCACAGCCGTCGTTCCATGTCGGGGCCGTCGCTGAGGAACAGCACCCGCAGGAACGGCAGCATGGCTCGGACCGCGCGTCGCGGTCCGAGCCATGCCCCGTGCGGTGCCGCGCTGCGGCGGCGGTGCGTCAGCCCTGTACGGTGTCGCCGTCCGCCTGCCCGGCGCCCTCGGCCTTTTCTGCCTTCTCGCGCATCTTGCGCACCAGCTCTGCCTTCTGGTCGGCTGCACTCTGGCGGTCGAGGTTGCGGTGCGGACCGTTGTTCTGCCGTTCTGCGCGGGACTGCCTCTTGCGCTGGCCGCCGCCCATGCCCACGGGGTTGTTGATGTTCTTGCTCACGGTTGTGGGTTCTCCCGGTGGTGAAGTGAAGTGGTCTACGGATTCATCGGTGGGGGACGGGCGGTGACGTCGAAGGACGTCAGCAGGGGCCCGTCACGCGCTCACTCGTAAATCGGCGTCTGGAAGAACATGAGAAAGACATTACCCGGTTCCGTCGGCCCTGCACACCAACCTTTTCGCCGCCCCTGCGTCGGCCGGGCCTTCGGCGAGCGCCCGGGGCCGGCCGGTTCCTTCCCCGGGATCCCGCACCCTCGGCGTCGCCTCAGCCAAGGGCCCGGTCGAGGTTGAAGGCGGCGCTGATCAGCGACAGGTGGGTGAACGCCTGCGGGAAGTTGCCCAGTTGCTCGCCGGTCGGGCCGATCTCCTCGGCGAACAGGCCGAGGTGGTTGGCGTAGGTGAGCATCTTCTCGAAGGCGAGCCTGGCCTCCTCCAGCCGGCCGGCGCGGGCCAGCGCCTCCACGTACCAGAAGGAGCAGATCGAGAACGTGCCCTCGGAGCCGCTCAGGCCGTCCGGGCTGGTGTCCGGGTTGTAGCGGTACACCAGGGAGTCGGAGACCAGGTCCGCCGTGAGCGCGTCCAGGGTGGAGAGCCACTTGGGGTCGGTGGGCGAGACGAACTTGGCCATCGGCATCATCAGCAGCGAGGCGTCCAGCTCGCCGCCGTCGAGGGACTGGACGAACGCCCCCCGTTCGGCCGACCAGCCGCGCCGCATGATCTGCCGGTAGATCGCGTCCCGGGACTGCCGCCAGCGGGGCAGGTCGGCCGGCAGGCCGCGGCGGTTCGCCATCCGGATCGCCCGCTCCAGCGCCACCCAGCACATCAGCCGCGAGTACACGAAGTCCCGGCGGCCCGCGCGGGTCTCCCAGATGCCCTCGTCCGGCTGGTCCCAGTGCTCGCAGAGCCAGTCCGCCACCGCGCCGACGTCCTCCCACCCGGCGCTGCTGATCGGCTGCCCCCACTTGTCGGACAGGTAGACGGAGTCGATCATGGCGCCGTAGATGTCGAGCTGGAGCTGGCCGGTCGCGGCGTTGCCGACCCGGACGGGCGCCGAGCCGAGGTGGCCCTCCAGGTGCGCCAGCTCGTACTCGGGCAGTTCGCCGCGCCCGTCGACGCCGTACATGATCTGCAGCGGGCCGCCTGCGCCGGCGGTGCCGGACATGCGGTCGCAGAGGAAGCCCATGAACGCCTCGGCCTCCGTGGTGAACCCGAGGCGCAGCATGGCGTAGACGCAGAAGGCGGCGTCGCGGACCCACACGTACCGGTAGTCCCAGTTGCGTTCGCCGCCGATCCGCTCGGGCAGGCTGGTGGTCGGTGCGGCGACGATCGCGCCGGTCGGCGCGTAGGTGAGCAGCTTCAGTACCAGGGCGGAGCGGTGCACCATCTCCCGCCACCGCCCGTGGTAGCGCGACCCGGCCAGCCAGCGGCGCCAGAACCGGACGGTCGCCTCGAACTGCTCCTGCGCCTCGGCGCACGCGCACGACCGGGTCGGGACCTCGTCGCCGATCCGGTCGAGGGCGAACACGACGGACTCGCCCTCGAGGAGCTTGAAGTGCGACCACACGTCGAGGCCGTCGCTCTCCAGCGGCGCGGTGGCGGTCAGCGCGAGCGTCAGCGACGGGGAGCGGAACACCGCCTCGTGGCCGTCGAGGTGCACGGTGTGCTTCTCGGCGCCGTAGCCGAAGCGCGGGGCGATGCGCGCGGTGAAGGGCAGGACTCCCCGGACACAGATCACCCGCCGGATCAGCCGGTGCCGGGCCGTCTCGGGCGACTCGTCGACGACGGGCATGAAGTCCTGGATCTCCGCGACGCCGTCGGTGGCGAAGAAGCGCGTGATCAGCACGTTCGTGTCGGGGAAGTAGAACTGCCGGGTGCGCGTGGGCACGTCGGCGGCCAGCTGGAACGACCCGCCGCGGTCGGCGTCGAGGATGGCCCCGAACACACTGGGCGCGTCGAAGCGCGGGCAGCAGTACCAGTCGATGGTGCCGTTCGTGCCGACCAGGGCGGCCGTGCGGAGATCGCCGATCAGGCCGTGTTCGGAGATCGGTATGTAGCGGTGGCTGCCCGCCTGCTCGAAGCCATTGGTGTCGAACGCCATGTCGGCCTCCCCGCCGCTGCGACGCGGACCCGGAGATGGAACCTCGCCTCTCATCGTAGATCGCCGTTTCGTGGATCCCCGGTCGAGTCCGCCCCTGGCGCACCCGCCGTGCGCGGCCGTGTACCGGGCGTTACGGTCAAGAGCAGGTCAACGACGCTCCCGTCCCGCGCCCAGGAGGTTCCCGTGACAGCCGACGCCGTGCAGGTGGCACCCGAGGTGTACAAGGTCCTCTTCGAGAACGACCGGGTCCGGTTGCTGGAGGCCCGGCTCGGGCCCGGTGTCACCACGGGCATGCACCACCACCGTGCCAACCTCGTCTACAACCTCGCGGACGGGGAGGTCGTCTTCACCGACGAGTCCGGCGGCACCACGGCGGCCTCGCTCACGGCCGGCGGGACGATGTGGTCCCCGGCGGTGAACCACTCCACGCACAACAGCGGAACCACCGAGGTCCGCTCGCTGCTGTTCGAGCTGAAGTAGCCAAAGGTGCCGGCGTGGGTGAAGTGCCTGACAGCCTGCCGTGGCGGCCGGCTGGTGCGGCCAATCGGTTGAACCTGTGCCGCCCGCGTTATTCCTTCCCCCGGTGAGCCGAGGCGTTCCTGACATCTTGTTGGGCGTCGATCCCGGTGCGACGCCGTGCTGTATCGGCCTCGACGACGGCCTCCACAGCGGCTCCCGGAAGGTGTGACCATGCAGGCACCCCCCACCGACAGCACCATCGCGCGTCCACCGCAGCAGTCCGGCCCCGGGAGACGGGTCACGCAGCCGTACCTGCTGCCGCCCGTCGTGGGGAGTGCGTGGTGGATCTGGGGCCTGGCGGGGGCGCTCTTCGCCGTCTACACGACGCTGTCCGTGCGGATCCACGAGCGGATGCTCTCCAACAGCTACGACCTGGGCATCTTCGAGCAGGTGGTCCGCTCCTACGCGGACGGGCACCTGCCCGTCTCCGAGCTGAAGGCGCCCGGCTTCCCCATCCTGGGCGACCACTTCTCCCCGGTCCTGGCGCTGGTGGCCCCGTTCTACTGGGTCTGGCGCACCCCGGAGACACTGCTCGTGGTGCAGGCCGCACTCGTCGCGGTCGGCATGGTGCCGCTGGCCTTCTGGGCCCGACGCGCGCTCGGATCGGGGCCAGCCGCGGTGATCGGCGTCTGCTACGGCCTGTCCTGGGGGGTCGCCAGCGCGATCGGCTTCGACTTCCACGAGGTGGCCTTCGCCGTCCCCCTGCTGGCCTTCTCGCTGGCCGCGCTCGGCGACAACAGGCCGCGTGCGGCGGCGTGTTGGGCGCTGCCGCTGCTGCTGGTGAAGGAGGACCTCGGGCTCACGGTGGCGGTGATCGGCCTGCTGATCGCCCGGCGGGGGAGCCGGAGGCTGGGGTTCGTCACGGCCGCGGCCGGGGTGGCCGGGTCGCTGTTCGCCGTCCTGGTGGTCCTGCCGGCCTTCAACCCGAGCGGCGACTTCGCCTACTGGTCGTACGTCGACGGCTCGGGCGAGGGACCGCACGGCGGCCTGGGCGGCGGACCCGACACGGACACCGTCGTGGCGGGCCTGCTGTACAAGGCGACGATCGGCCTGATCACCCCCGAGGCCAAGGCGACGACGCTGGTGCTCCTGCTGGCCATCACGCTGTTCCTGGCGCTGCGCTCCTCGCTCGTGTGGGTCGCGCTCCCGACGGTGGTGTGGCGGTTCTTCTCGGCCAACGCCTTCCACTGGGGCACCGGCTACCACTACTCGCTGGTGCTGATGCCGATCGTCTTCGCCGCCTTCGTGGAGGCCCTGGCCGCCCGGCGCGCACGGGAGGGCAGCGTGCGGCGCCACCTCCTGGGAGCGGCGGCGGTCTGTCTGTTGCTGCTGCCGCAGTTCCCGTTCTGGCAGTTGGTCCAGCCGGTCACCTGGCGGACCGACCCGCGGCTCGCCGTCGCCCACCGGCTGATGGACCGGATCCCGGACGGCGCCACCGTCCAGGCCTCCACGCTCCTCGTGCCGCAGCTCACCAACCGCACCACCGTCGGCCTCTTCGGCTGGGAACCCAGCCGGCCCGACTCCCAATGGATCCTGGTGGACACCTGGATGCCGTGGAACAAACGCTGGCCGCTGACGGTCGAGATCGAGCAGAACCGCCTGAACTGGCACCGCGCGCACGGGTACCGCGACGTCGCCCACGAGGACGGCTACGTGCTGCTGACCCGGACCGGCTGAGCGGCGGGCGACCGCCGGCCCCGAGGACTCCGGGCGGTCGGGGAGCCTCGGGGCCGGTGCTGTGGCCGGTGTGGCGGCCGGTGTGGGTTCAGACGGTGGCCGGTGCGGCCTGTTCGGCGAACTTCCGGTTGGCCAGGGTCTGTTCGCGGTAGGGCCGGGGCAGGTCGGCGGTGGCGAGCAGGCGGTCGCAGGCGTCCAGGGACGCGCGCGCGTCCCCGACCCAGTACGCCGTGATCGAGTACTCGAAGAGCAGCCCCCAGTGGTAGACCCAGGGCTCCGTGAACAGCCAGTCGTTCGGCACTCCGCGGTCCAGGCCGGCCCGGGCGAATGCGTGCGCGGCCTGGTACCGCCCCATCAGGCGCAGCCGGGACGAGAGCTGGTAGCAGGCCTCCAGCCGTTGCGGCCGGCTCTCCCACGCCTGCAGCAGGGCGTCCATGGCCGAGGGCCAGTCGCCGGCGTCCGCGGTCAGCACGCCGACCTGGAGCAGCGCGTAGTAGACCTCCTCCGCCCAGCCGCCCATCCGCGCGCGCCGCCGGTACAGCTCGATCGCCTCGGCGGTGCGCCCGAGGTCGCGCATCGTCTGGGCGAGGTAGAAGACCGCGCGGGCGTTGCCGGGATCGCGCTCCAGGTCCTGCCGGAGCAGGCGGGCGTCCCGTTCGAACTTGTCGGCGCGCGAGCCGCCGTCGGCGAAGTGCTCGATGACCAGCGCGTCGAGGTCGGCGGTGCGGTCGTGCTGGTCCGTCGTCAGGTACTCGTGGGTCGAGCCCTCGTAGCGCCACTCGACGGTGCCGCTCACCAGCCGCTTGATCCGGTACTCCAGATCGGCGGGGTGGCGCAGCATGTAGGAGTCGGCCGTGAGCTCGGGCAGCGGGCCGTCCTGCCGCACGACCATGTCGGCGTCGATCAGCAGCAGGTAGTCGGCCTTGCCGCGGGCGTGGCGGATGTTGAGCGTCCGGTTGTGGCCGAAGTCCGTCCAGGCCTCCTCGTGAAGCTGGCCGGGGATCCCGGCCAGCGCACGGCGGATCAGCTCCTGGGTCCCGTCGGTGGATCCGGTGTCGGAGATCACCCAGGTGTCGACGAGGCCGCGCACCGACGCGAGGCAGCGTTCGATGACCGCCGCCTCGTCCTTGACGATCATGCACAGACAGATGGTGGGCTTCCGGCCGCCGGAGCGGGACGGACCGGGGACGGGTGCACTGGGCGGGGAGCTGTCAGGTCGTGCCACAACGGCCTCTCGGGATGGGGGGCGGCGGGCTGCGGAGCCGAGCGCGGACCGGGTGCGGCCGGTCGTGCCGGCCCGGCCCGCGCATCGCGCTGGCGATGCTATTTCGGGCCCGCTCCGGTTCCGCGGTCCAACACGGTGTCAGGCCAACGGGGCCGGGCCATTCGTGTGGTCGCTGTGGGCCGGGCCGGTGACACTCCGGTCCGTCGCCGCCAGGAAGTGCCGTTCCCCGAGGTCAATGGCGGTCACCAGGCGGGGTCACTTCATCCTGCCGATCTCCGATGGACGAGGAGTACTGGGTGTCCTCACACCAAACGCAGATCCGGAAGGCCGCGGTGCCGAACCGCCGCAAACAGCGCGCCGCAGGTGCGGCGCTTCTCATCGCGGCCGTCGTGTCGACCAGCGGCACGGCCTTCGCCGGCGGGATGCACTTCCACTTCCCGCACCCGAGCCACCAGATGTACGGGAACCACGGCGAGGAGGGCTGTCCGCCGGACGAGCACGGCTCGTGGGGCGGCGAGCAGTCCCCTGACGGCGGCGAGCAGGGGCCGGGTGGCAGTGAGCAGGGGCCGGACGGCGGTCTGCCGTCGGCCGACGGTGTCCACGACATGGTGCACCAGCTCGCCGGGTCGATGCTCCAGTCGGGCGCCCCGGGCCGGTCGTTCCGTGACGGCGGCGAAGACCACGGAGAGCACGGCGACCACGGCGAGCACGCCCACGACGGTCACCACGGCGACCACGGCCATGTGATCGAGTGCGTCGGCCCGACGGGTCCCACGGGCCCGACCGGCCCCGCCGGCGAGGGCGTCACGGGCCCGACCGGCCCGACCGGTCCTCCCGGTGAGGGCACCGGGGTCACGGGCCCGACTGGCCCCGCCGGCAACAACGGCAACACCGGCCCGGCCGGTCCTGCCGGCAACACCGGCGCCACCGGCAACACGGGTGCGGCCGGTCCGACGGGTCCCGCCGGTCCGAGCACCGGCGTTACGGGTCCGACGGGCCCCGCGGGCAACAACGGCAACACCGGGCCGGCCGGAAACACGGGCCCTGCGGGCAACACCGGTCCTGCGGGCAGCAACGGCAACACCGGCGCGGCGGGCCCGACTGGTCCTGCGGGTCCGAGCACCGGTGTTACGGGTCCGACGGGCCCTGCGGGCAACACCGGTCCTGCGGGCAGCAATGGCAATACCGGCGCGGCGGGCCCGACCGGTCCTGGGGGCCCGACCGGTCCTGCGGGTAACACCGGCCCTGCCGGCAACACGGGTCCCGCCGGCCCGTGCGAGTCCATCGACTCGGCGACGACGGGGTCAGGAATGATCATCTACACCGGGGTGGTCAAGAACGGCACCGTCCAGGTCGGCAGCCAGCCGCTCAACGGCCCGAACGCCGACGTGACCACCTGGTCGACCCCGCCGGCACTCCCCACGGGCCACGGCCCCGCCTGCGGTGTGGCCATCGCGGACCACGGCAACACCCTCCAGGTGGAGGCCATCACCACCGACGGCACGGTGTACCGGACCTTCTGCAGATTCGCGACCGGTAGCACCCCCGTCGACTGCGTGACCGGCAACCCGGGCTGGACGCTGATCAGCGCCCAGCCCGCCAGGCTGCGCTCCGGCGCCCCGCCGTTCGGCGCCGAGGCACGGCTCCGCTCCGGATCTGCCGAGCGGCGCTCGATCAAGGTGGCCTGGGAGCCGTACGTCCGCCGTACCTCCTGATTTCCCCGGCTCCGCCGATCACCCCGACACGCCCGCCCCCGGCCGCTGCGCCGGGGGCGGGCGTCGCCGTTCCGGCGCGCGCCTACGTCTGGACGATGACGAACTCGCCTTCGCCGACGGGTTCTTCGAAGGTGGCGTAGTAGCGTTCGAGGAGCTCATCGGAGACGGTGACGCTGTTGGCGTCGCTGCGCCGGTTGCGGTGCGAGAGGCGGCGGCGGAGGGTTTCGAGGTCGGCCCGGAGACGGACGAGCTCCCACCGGCAGCCGTGGCTCTCGATCGCGGCCTTGTAGCGCTCGCGCGTGGCGCGGTTCCAGAAGCTGTAGTCGATGACGACGGGGCGCCTCGCCTCCATGAGACGGATCAGCTCGTCCCAAAGTCCCTTCTCGGCGGCGGACTTGAGCCGGTCGTACCCCGCCGGGTCGAGGTCGGCGGCGTCGCGGCCTCCGGTGCGGGTCCACACCACCTCGTCGATCGACAGGCGGGTGAACCCGCGGCGTTCGAGGGCTCGCGCGTACGTGGTCTTGCCGGAGCCCGGGAGGCCGCACATCATCACGACCAGGCCGCGTTCCGTGCCGTCCAGGTGTGGCAGGACGTCCCGGTCATCGATGCGGGGGCCGGGGGAGGGGGTTCGCACGGGCGGTCCTCGTTTCCGCGGTCGATCATGAACGAGGTCAGTCTCCACCGCCCGGTGCCGATCGGGCAACGGACTTACTGCACACGCGTGTTCAGCCCGATCAGGGAGTCGTCGCGCCGGGTGTGCCGAGGACACGGGCGGTGAAGGCCGCCAGCTGTGCCCGCAGGTCTTTCCGGGGGGTCTGCCGCTCGCCCGCCAGGTGTTCGACGAGGTCCGCGCGGGTGGCCGCGAGCAGGGCGTGGGCGGTGAAGCCGGGATCGGCCAGGTCCGGGAGCCGGTGCAGCAGGTCGCGGAGGAGGGTGTGCCACTGCTCGTAGTGGTCCGTCCGGTACGGGCTGTCGGCGCCGGTGCCCTCCAGGGCCAGCGCGAGGTGCCGGTTGTCGAGCTTGAAGCACAGCAGTGCGTCGAGGAGGGCGGGGACGCGCTCGGCGGGCGGGGTGGCGGGGCCCAGTGGCGGCGGGCCGGATTCGACGGCGGCCGCGAGGGGTTCGAGGCGCGCGCCGTAGAGGGCCCGGATGAGGCCGGTGCGGTCGCCGAAGGCGCGGAAGAGCGTGCCCTTGCCGACGCCGGCCGCGTCCGCGATGTCGGCCATGGTGACGTCCTCGGGGCTCCGGCAGTCGGCGAAGAGGGTGTCGGCGGCGGCGAGGGCGGCGGCCCGGTTGCGGGTCGCGTCCTTGCGGGGCTTGCGCTCGGGCACGGTCGTCCTCCGGTGGGTGGCAGGGGTCGGTTGCGAAGCGGACCGACGGTCCGTATCTTTCGGTTAAGCGGACCGCTGGTCCGTATCGTACGCGACGGAGGGACGAGACCCATGCCTGCGAACACCCGGCCGGCGGAGCTGTACCGCCACGGCCTGCGCCTGCTGCTGGACAAGGACATCGACGCCTGGGTCGGCCTGTGGGCCGAGGACGGCGTGATGGAGTTCCCCTTCGCGCCACCCGGCTGGCCGCGACGACTGGAGGGGAAGGAGGCCGTCGCGGACTACATGCGCGGCTACCCGGACCACATCGACCTGCACGGCTTCCCCGACCTGCGGATCCACGAGACCGCCGACCCGGAGACCATTGTCGTGGAGATGCGGGCGGTGGGCCGCGTCGTGCAGGGCGGCGGCCCCTTCGAGATGACGTACATCGCCGTCGTGACCGTCCGGGACGGACGGTTGGCCGTCTACCGCGACTACTGGAACCCGCTCGCCCTGCGGCAGCCGGGCCTGGACTTCGCCGGGAGCGTCGCCCGATGACCGCCACCACCCTCGTCACCGGCGCGACCGGCACCACCGGCAGCCGGACGGTCGCGCGACTGCTCGCCGCCGGACACCGCGTCAGGGCCGCGTCCCGCCGCGCGACTCCGCTGCCCGGCGCGGAGCCGGTGCGCTTCGACTGGTACGAGCCCGCCACGTTCGAGGACGCCCTCACCGAGGCGGACCGCGTGTACCTCGTGCCGCCCGTCGGCGAGCCCGACCCGGCGGCCGTCATGCTGCCGTTCCTCCGCCGGGCCCGCGCCGCGGGTGTGCGGCGGGCCGTGCTGCTCGGCTCGTCGGCCGTCCCGGAAGGCGGTCCGGCGGTGGGCGAGGTGCACCGGGCGCTGCCCGGCCTGTTCGAGGAGTGGGCGGTGCTGCGGCCCTCGTGGTTCATGCAGAACTTCACGGGCGAGCACCTCCACGCCCGCAGCATCCGCGAGGACGGTGTCATCCGCACGGCGGCCGGGGACGGGCGGGTCGGATTCGTCGACGCGGACGACATCGCCGCCGTGGCGGTTCACGCCCTGACCGACGACCGCGTGCCCGATGGCGACCTCGTCCTGACCGGCCCGGCGGCGCTGAGCTACGACGATGTCGCCGCGATCGTCGCCGAGGTCACCGGACGTCCGGTGGTTCATCGGCACCTGACGCACGACGAGTTCCGGGACCACCTGGCCGCCGGGATGCCCCGCGAGTTCGCCGAGCTGCTCGCCGGCATGGACGGCGCGATCGCCGGGGGAGCGGAGGACCGCACGACCGACACCGTGCGGTGCCTGACCGGTCGCCCGCCGACCGGCTTCCGGGCCGTCGCCGAACGGGAGTTGACGCGAGGGTGGTGATCCCGCGCCTCAGGCGCCTGCGGCGGGCTCCGTGAGCGCGCGCGTGGCCCGGCGGGCGGCGGCGAGGACGTCGCTCGGGTCCGTGGCGGTGGGCTTGGCGGCGAGCAGGGCCGCGCCGGCGGTGTCGAAGGCCATCACCAGCAGGAGTCGGTCCTGGGGGCCGGCGTCCTCGGGGGCGAGGAGGTCGATGACGCGGTCGAACGCCGCGCGGACGTCCTCGCCCTTCTGCGCCAGGCGCCGCATCAGGGGCTGGTTGGCGTGCGCGAGGAGCATCGCCTGGAGGTGCTGCGGGGTGGTGCCGTCCAGCCAGCGCAGCGCGGCCCGCCGCGGGAGGTCGGGCGTGCGCGGCTGGGCGGTGATCCACTCGACGAGTTCGTCCAGGTCGCGGCGGCGCTCGGACATCAGGCTCGCGACGATGTCCTCCTTGCTGCGGAAGTGGTAGTACAGCGACGACCGCGTGAGCCCGAGGGCCTCGGTGAGGTCCCGGGTGGTGGTGGCCTCGTAGCCCTTCTCGGTGAACAGCCGCAGGGCGACGCGCAGGATCTCGGCGCGCGTCTCGGCGCCGGAGCGCCGCTCGGTTCCGCTGGTGGGGGCCATGGTCTTCCTCTCCTTCGTCGCAGCGGTCCCATCCTATCCACTTACCGAGCGCCCGCTCGGCTCTTGCTTACCGAGCGCCCGCTCGGCTACCGTCACTTACCGAGCGCCCGTTCAGTAAATGGCTGAACGGGTGGCCGTCCGCCATGAGCGAAGGAGATCCCCATGGAGACCACGAAGGCCCCGACGAGCAGGCCCCGCATCGCCGTCATCGGCGCGGGGCCCGCCGGACTGACCTGCGCCCGGGTGCTGCAACTGCGCGGCATCGACGTCACCGTGTACGACGCCGACGCGTCCGTCGACGCCCGCGACCCCGGCGGCACCCTCGACCTGCACGCCGACTCCGGGCAGATCGCACTGGAGGACGCCGGGCTGATGGAGGCGTTCGCCGAACTCGCCAGGCCCGAGGGGCAGGCCAAGCTCCGGCTCGACCACCGCGGCGCCGTGCTCGCCTCGTTCGTCCCCGACGAGGGGGACGTCGCGGCGCCCGAGATCGACCGCGGCGAGCTGCGCGCGATGCTCGCCGCCCACGTCGAGCCCGGCACCGTGCGCTGGGGCCACAAGCTCGTCACGGCGGTGCCGCTGGGGGAGGGGCGGCACCGGCTGGAGTTCGCGGACGGCGCCTCGGCCGAGGCGGACCTGGTGATCGGGGCCGACGGCGCGTGGTCCCGGGTGCGGCCGCTCGTCAGTGCCGCGGTGCCCCGGTACAGCGGGGTGACGTTCCTCGAAGTCCGCTTCGACGACGTCGAGCGCCGCCACCCCCGGGTCGCCGAACTCGTCGGTGACGGGCACGTGTTCGCGAACAACGGCAATGGTCAGGCGATCATCGTCCAGCGCAACGGCGGCGACCGCGTCCGCGGCTACGTCGGCATCCGTGCCGCCCTCGACTGGCACGTCGCCGCCGGTGTCGACCCGGCCGATGCCGAGGCCGTCCGGGGCTTCCTGCGGGCGGAATTCAGCGACTGGGCCGAGGAACTGCTGCTCCTCGTGACGGACGGCGACGGCGGCTGCGTCAACCGGCCGCTCCACGCCCTGCCCGCCCCGCTCGCCTGGGAGCACGTCCCCGGCGTGACCCTCGTCGGCGACGCGGCCCACCTCATGTCGCCCTTCGGCGGCCACGGCGCGAACCTCGCCATGCTCGACGCGGCCGAACTGGCCCGCGCGATAGCCGAGGAGCCCACGCTCGACGCCGCCGTCATCCGGTACGAGACGGCCATGTTCGCCCGCTCCGGCCCGCTCGCCGTCGGCGCCAACGAGGCGCTGGAGCGGTTCTTCGCCTCGGGCTCCTATATCCCGGACCACGCCGCCGAGCACCAGGAGTACCAGCGCGCCGCGGCGGCGTACCGCGACCGCCAGGCTGATTAACCGTCCGCTTCCCCGCCGAGGCGCTGGAGCAGGTCGAGCAGGGTGGCGCGGTCCCCGGGCGGCAGGGGGGCGAAGCACTCGGCGAGCACCTCGTCGGCGACCCGGTGCCCGGCGGCGAGGACCTGCTCGCCGTCCGGGGTGAGGTGGTGCTCGATGCGCCGCCCGTGCCCCGGCCGGCGCTCCACCAGGCCCTGGGCCGTCAGGCGGCCGGCGAGCGTGCCGAAGGCCTGCTCGCTCTGGAAGGTCGCCGCGGCGAGCGCGCGGGCGGACGCCCCGGGCGAGCGGCCGATCGCCCGCAGGGCGTCCCACTGGGCCAGCGTCGTGCCGACGGCGGCCAGGGCGGTGTCGAGCGCCCGGTGCTGCCGGTACTGCGCCTGCTTGACCGCTCGTCCGAGAACCTGCAGCTCACCATGCATGGGGCGAGTCTAGGCCGGGCGCGCCCGATAACCAAGCTAGCTTATATAAAGATATTTAGTTACCCTGGGGCCATGACCCTCTTCCGCACCACCGTCATGTACGGCGACCTTCCCCTCACCCTCTCCGAGGCCGGCCGCGGCAGGCCGGTCCTGCTGCTGCACGGCGGCGGAGGCCCGCACACGGTGGCGGGCCTCGCCGAGCACCTCTCCCGCAGCGCGCACACCATCGCGCCGACGCACCCCGGCTGGAACGGCACACCCCGCCCCGACTGGCTGGCCGGCGTCGACGACCTCGCCCTCTTCTACCTCCGCATGCTGCACGAGCGGGGGCTGGAGGACGTCCTGGTCGTCGGCTCCTCGCTGGGCGGCTGGACGGCGGCCGAGATGGCCGCGCTCGACACCACCGGGATCGTCACCGGCGTCGTCCTGATCAACGCCGTCGGCGTGCGGATCGAGGGCGAGCCGATCACCGACTTCTTCGCCCTCGACGCCCGCGCCGCCGCCGAACACTCCTGGCACGACCCCGACCGCTTCTTCGTCGACCCGGCCGGCCTCTCCGCCGACCAGGTCGCCGCCCACCAGGCCAACATCGCCACCATGCGCGTCCTCGCCGCCGACCCCTACATGCACGACCCCAAGCTGCTCCACCGCCTCCCGCGCGTCGAGGTACCCGCCCTCGTGCTGTGGGGCGAGAGCGACCGCGTCGTCACCCCGGCCTACGGCGCGGCGTACGCGGACGCCTTCGGCGACGGGCGCTTCGAGCTCATCGCCGGGGCGGGCCACCTCCCGCAGATCGAACAGCCGGAGGCGACCTTCGCCCTGATCGACGCCCACCTGCACGGTGGGGAGTGACCTACGTCAACGCGCGGTCCAGGAGGGCGAGCAGCTGCTCCCAGTGGCGCTTCAGACCGTCCGGATCGAAGGCCGAGGTGTCGGACATCGTGAAGCCGTGGACGGTGCCGGGGTAGATCTCGGAGGTGTACGTGAGGCCGGCCGCGTCCAGGGCCCGGTCGAGCTCGGCGAGGGCCTCGGGGGTCAGGTCGCTCGCGGCGTGGCCGAGGTGGACCTCGGCGGTGATGGCCGACAGGAGGCGGTGCAGGCCGTCCGGCCCCTCGGCGACCACCGGGCCGTGGAATCCGGCGACGGCGGCGACCTGCCCGGGGTGGGCCGAGGCGGTGCGCAGCGCGAGGAGGCCGCCGAAGCAGTAGCCGGTCACGGCGACCGGTCCGGCGGCGACCTCGGGCCGGGCGGTGAGGAAGCGGACGAAGGCGTCGGCGTCATGGAGCGTCAGTTCCGTCGTGTGCGCCCGGACCAGGGGCATCAACTGCCCGACGATTCCGTCCCGGGCGTCGTCGCCGATGTACTCGGGGAGCTCGACGACGGGCGACGGGCCCTGCCGGTAGAAGAAGTTGGGCACGAGCACGTAGTAGCCGTGCCCGGCCAGCTCGCGGGCCATCTCCTGGATCACCGGGCGGATGCCGAAGGCGTCCGGGTACATGAGTACCCCGGGGTGCGGCCCGTCCTGGTCGGGGAAGGCGGCGAAGGCGTCGGCCCGGCCGTCGGGGGTGGGGATCAGCAGTGTCGCGGTACGGGTGGGCATGGAGTCTCCTGTCGTGGTCGGTGCTTCGAACCCGAGGTCGAACACGACAGAGGAGGGGCCCGCGCGCAAGAGCCGGGCCTTCGATCGAACTGTGGGCCCGTACCGGCCCGTCCGGCGCTCAGCGGAGCGCCGGGGCAGCAATCCGTGTGTGGCGCAAGGCCGTCCCGGTAGTCATCGCCGACAACCCTAGTGCGACGGGCGCTGCCGATCCACTGAATCGGGGACGGCCGTCGGATGCCTCCCGGTCGGTGACCACCGACCGTACCGCGGTGCCCGGACGGTACGGAACACCCGTACCGTCCGGGCGGGGAAGACCGCAGGAGTCCGACGGCAGCCGGAAGCTAGCGAATCGTGGATCCCGGGCGTTGGGCGGGCAGGCCGCTGCGTTCGTTCTGGAGGTCCCACAGCTCGCGGAAGCGGCCGCCCTTCTCGGCCACCAGCTGGGTGAAGGTGCCCTCCTGGAGGACCTTGCCGTCCTCGAGGACGACGATGCGGTCGGCGACGGCCACGTTCGTGAGCCGGTGCGTGACGAGGACGACCGCCCGCTCCTGCGCGACGGCGCGCAGGTTGCGGAAGATGCGGTGCTCGGCGCGCGGGTCGAGGGCGGCGGTGGGTTCGTCGAGGACCAGGAGGCCGGCCTCGCGGTGGAAGGCGCGGGCGATCGCGAGGCGCTGCCACTGGCCGCCGGAGAGTTCCTCGCCGCCCATCCACTCGACGGCCAGGAGGGTGGACAGGCCCCGGCGGAGCTTGGCGACGACCTCGGCCGCGCCGGAGGCCTCGGCGGCGCGCAGCACGGCGGCGTCGCCGTCGGCGGCGGGCTGGCCGAGGGTGATGTTGTCGCGGCAGGTGAGCGGCCACCGGGCGTAGTCCTGGGGGACGACGGCGACCTGGTGCCACAGGGCGTGCGGGTCGAGGTCGCGGGTGTCGTGGCCGTCCCACCGCACGGATCCGGCGGTGGGCAGGTAGAGGCCGGAGAGGAGTTTGGCGAGGGTGGTCTTGCCGGAGCCGTTCTCGCCGACGAGGGCCAGGATCTCGCCGCGTTCGACGTGCAGGTTCACGCCGTCGAGCGCCGTGCGTTCGGAGGAGGGGTAGGCGTAGCGGAGGTCCTCGACGGCGATGCGGCGCGGGGGCTCGGGCACCCGGTCGCCGCGCCGGGGGCGGTGGCCGCCGGCGGTGTCGAGGAAGGTGGACCAGTCGTCGAGGTACATGCCGGTGCGGAACAGGTCGGCGCCGTAGCCGACGATGCCGTGCAGGCTGGTGCCGACCGCGCCGAGCGCGAACACGGCCGCGCCGCCCTGGGGGAGGCCCATGCGGCCGGTGCTGACGAGCCACAGCATCGCCGCCCACACGAGGGCGGTGCCGAGCCCGGTGGCGGCGGCGCCGAGCACCGAGACGCGGGCGCTCTGCAGTGCGGCCCGGCGGGAGGTGACGTCGAGGCGGCGGCCGACGTGCTCGTACTTCTCGAGCAGGAAGTCGCCCATGGTGTCGGAGCGGATCTGGTCGGCGTTGCGTTTGACGTGGATGTACCAGCGCAGGTTGGCCATGATCCGGCGGTCGCCGATTGTGGCTCGGTTCGCGAGGAACTGGACCCGGGCGGCGCGCACCGACGCGAAGCCCTGGGGCAGCGCGGCGAGCACCAGCAGCGGGAGGAGGAGGGGGTGGAGGACGGTCAGGACGCCGGCGGCGCCGATGAGCGAGGCGACGGAGGCGATCAGGTTCTGCGCCTCGCCGACGATGTCGACGCACACGTCGGCGCCGCGGTCGGCGGCGTCCAGTTCGTCGTTGTAGCCGGCGGTGTCGTAGGCGGTGAGCTCGGCGGCGACGGTGGCGCGCAGGACGGCCGCCTCGGCCTCGCGGGAGATGCGCGGGGAGAGGTGGATGGTGATGGTGCGGATCGTGATGCCGAGCAGCGAGCGGGCGCCGGCCGCGGCCGCGATCACCAGGATCGACGGTGCGGCGTGCGCGAGCTTGTCGCCGACCCGGCCGGGGCCGAACAGGGCGGCGATGGTGCCGGTCGTGGCGAGCAGGCCGGTCGCGCCGAGCACGGCGGAGAGGACCTGGCAGGCGAGGAGCAGGGCGACGGAGAACCGGTCGATGCGCCAGCCGAGGCGGAAGGCGCGGACGACGAGCGTGGGCAGGCGGCGGGCCATCGCGCCGACGCTGATCGCCTCGATGGTCTCGATGCGGCGGCGGTCGGCCAGCCACGTGAGTTCCTCGTCGGCGTCGTCGGGGGCGTTGACGCCGTCGGCGGACCGCTGGGTCGGGGCGCTCATGCTCCCACCTCGCGGGGGTCGTTGAACACCGGGGTAGGGGGATTCACCACAGCTCCTCCAGGCGCGTGAACGGACGCGGAGCCGTCGCCGGGCAGCCCAAGTAGAGCCCAAATGGGCAAGGGGACAACGGAGTTGAGGCTGCGCGGCGGGCGGCGGAGGTCCGATGATGGTGCTGTTCGAGCCTGCCGTTCAAGCGATTTGCTCCCGGGCGAGCCCGGGTCGAACGGGGTGTTTTCGAGCACCCGGGGGGAGGCCCGTGGAGCGGCGGGAAGCCGGGCCCGCAAGGCGCGGAGACGTTGACGGGGGAGGTCGGACGGCGCTGCGGACCCGCTGCCGGATTCACTCGTTCGGCTGGTCGTGCGGCTCCCGGCCGGGCGGACCGTGCGGAGCGGCGGGCTCCTCGGCGCGTCCGTCTGGATGGCGGCCCGGGGGAGGCCTTAGCGTGAGCCGCGAACGACCCGGGGCGGACGGCGTCCCGGGCCCGGGACCTACGGAGGCACACCGGCCATGACCGCCGAACTCGCCGAGCTCACCGGGGACTACGTCCTCGACCCCGCCCACTCCCGGATCGGTTTCGTGGCGCGCCACGCCATGGTGACCAAGGTCCGCGGCGCATTCCACACCTTCGAGGGCTCGGCCCACCTGGACGGCGCGGACCCGTCCCGTTCGACCGCCGAGGTGGTGATCAAGGCCGAGAGCATCGACACCGGCGTCGAACAGCGTGACCAGCACCTGCGCACCAACGACTTCCTGGACGCGCCGAACTTCCCCGACATCACCTTCCGCACCACGGGGGTGGAGGTCGGCTCGGCCACCGAGTACCGGGTCACGGGTGACCTCACGATCAAGGACACCACCCGCCCGGTCACCATCGACTTCGAGTACACCGGCAACGCCGTGGACCCGTACGGCAACCTGCGGGTGGGCCTGGAGGGCGAGGTGACGATCAGCCGCAAGGACTTCGGCGTCACCTGGAACGCGGCGCTGGAGGGCGGCGGCGTCCTGGTCGGCGACAAGGTCGTGCTGCAGTTCGACGTCTCGGCGATCAAGCAGCAGTAAGGGGCCGTACCGCGGCCGAGGGCTCCTGGAACCGGCCCCCGAACGCCACCGGGCCTGCCGTCCGTGGACGACAGGCCCGGTGGCGGTTCCCGGTGGGTCAGCCGATGCCGAACCAGCCGAGGACGGTCTGGCCCAGCAGGATCGTCGACATGAGTGCGACGCCGACGACCGCGACGGTGGCCACGACGCGGTAGCGGGGGCTGTTGGCCGCGTCGCCGAGGACGGACCGGCGGTTGGTGAGCACCAGGAGGTAGACCAGCACGATCGGGCTGATCAGGCCCTGCAGCACCTGGGTGCCGATCAGCAGCTGGATGAGGTCCACCGGGGTCAGCGCCACGATGGCGCCGAGCGCGATCTGGGCGGTGAACAGCCCGAGGAACAGCGGCGCGTCGCGGAAGCTGCGCGACACGGAGCGCTCGACGCCCGCGGCCTCGCCGATCGCGTAGCTGGCGGAGAGCGGCACCACGGCGCCGGCCAGGGCGGAGGCGCCCATCAGCCCGAAGGCGAACAGCAGCTCGGCGCCGTGCCCGGCGACCGGCTTGAGCGCCTCGGCGGCCTCGGAGGCGGACTCCAGCGGGCCGGTGCCGCCGATCGCCGAGGCGGTCGCGATGATGATCGTCAGGCTGATCACGCACGCGAACACCGCGCCGAGCACGGCGTCCGCCCGGATCAGCTTGTAGTCGGCCGGTTTGGCACCGCGGTCGACGACGCCGGCCGCCGCGTAGAACTGCATGTACGGGCTGACGGTCGTACCGATCAGCGCGACGGCCAGCAGGATGAAGTCCTTGCTGGGCTCCAGGTGCGGGACGACCAGGTGCTCACCGACCTGCCCCCAGTCCGGGTGGCCCATGACCATGGCGACGGGGTAGGCGAAGAACGCCAGCGACATCACCAGGAAGATGCGCTCGGCCCACTTGTACGAGCCGAACAGCACCAGCGACCAGAGCAGGACGGCGGCCGGCGGGATGACCGCCCACTTGGGCACCCCGAGCAGTTCGAAGGCCGCGCCGATCCCGGCGAACTCGCTGACGACCAGCCCGGTGTTGGCCAGCAGCAGGCAGAACACGGCGAGCGCGGTGAGCCGCAGGCTGAACTGCTCGCGGATGAGCGCGCCCAGGCCCTTGCCGGTGTGCGCGCCGAGTCGGACGGCCATCTCCTGCACCATCACCAGGGCGATGGTGACGAGCACCATGAAGAACAGCGTCCCGTAGGTGAACTGGGAGCCGGCGCTCGCGTAGGTGGCGATGCCGGCGGCGTCGTTGCCGGCATTGGCCGCGACCAGCCCGGGACCGGCCACCATCGCGACGGCGGCGATCCGGCGGAAGCCTCTTCGGCGTCCGGGCGAGGGCGCGGACGACCGCGGCTCGGCCGGCGCGGCCGCGGACGCGTCGGCGCCGGGGCGGGTGTCGAGGTCGCGGGTCATCAGATGTCCCCCAGCGTTTGTCGGGCCGCAGCTGGGGGAGATGGGGATGCCCCCGTCGGTTGAGCGGGGGAGGGCCCTTGGCCCGCGGCCGCCAAGCGGTGGAGTTCGGTGCGCATCTGTTCTGACCTGCACTCTCTTTCGTTGTCAGTGGGCGGCGTTAGGTTGAGCAGCATGGCGACGGCAGCGACGGACGAGGGGCTTGGATATGCCCGGTACACCTACCGGCTTCGCGTGTCGTCGACCGCGTGTGCGTTGCTCGAAGCCGAGTGGGGACGGTGTCGGTGGTTGTGGAACGAGTGCGTTCACATGTCCCGCAAGGTGTACCTGCACAACCAGGCCCATCCCGAAGGCAAGCGCACTCTGGGCCCGGCTGATCTCGACAAGCTCCTGACCAGCGCCCGCGGCTCTATGGCGTGGCTGCGCGAGGGGGCCTCGGTGCCACAACAGCAGGTCATCCGGGACTTCGCGAAGTCCCGGAGCAAGGCGTGGAAGGACATGACAGCGAAACTGCCGGTCAATCAACGCGCCGGGATGCCGAAGCCAAAGCGCAAGCACGATTCCAGGCCATCGCTGAACTACACCCGCCGCGGCTTCCGGATCAAGGACGGCCGGCTCCACCTCGCGGGCGGGATCGTTGTGACCGTGGTGTGGTCGCGAGACCTTCCCACAGATCCCTCCTCGGTACGCGTCTACCGCGATGTCCTCGGCTACTGGAACTGCTCGTTCGTTGTGCAGGCGAGTACCGAACCGTTCGCGACGACCGGCGTCGTGATCGGCATCGACTGGGGTGTGAGGGAGATCGCGACCACCACTGACGATGCCTATGACCTGCCCCATCCAGAACATGGGAAGGGCGCCGCTGCGAGACTGGCGCACTACCAGCGCCAGATGGCCCGACGCCATCGACCGAAGGGGAAGGCACAGACAAAGGGTTACCACAAGGCCCGGCGGCAGGCCGCGAAGGTGCATCGGAAGATCGCCGACCGGCGCATGGACACGGCTCGCAAGTGGGCCAAGACCGTCGTCCGGGACCATGACGAAGTCGCGGTGGAGGACTTTCGGCCGAAGTTCCTCGCGAAAACCACCATGGCCAAGAAGGCCGCCGACGCTGCGATCGGTGCGGCCAAGGCAGCCTTGGTTGCGATGGCCGCAAAGCACGGACGCACCGTGCACCTGGTCAACCCCGTGCACAGCACGATGGATTGTGCGCGTTGCGGTGCGAGAGCCAAACACCGCCTCCCCCTCTCCGAGAGGATCTATACGTGCACTGCGTGCGGAGTCTCGTCCCCCAGGGACAAGAACTCCGCCCGCGTGATGCTCGTCCGGGCTGGTCTCAACCCGGCTGGTGATGATCGCGGAAGACCTCAGCGTCCGCAGGACGATGCGGCAGCGTGAGCCAGGAATCCCCCGTCTTCGGGCAGGGGAGGATCTCAATTGAGGAGCCTCCGGAAGTGCAGGCGCCCGCGCTCGGGGAGCAGCGAGTCGAGGATGTCGTCGGCCAGGACCCGGCCGAGGGGGCGGTCGGTGTCGTCGACCACGAGCAGGGAGGTGGCGCGGGCCGCGACCAGGTGGTGGGCGGCCTCGGCGAGGCGGGTGTCGGGGCGGACGGTCACCGGCGGGCCGAACTGGGCCCGCCAGGCGACCAGGTCGGCGATCACGGTGGTGTCCTCGGCGACGGCGAGGTCGAACAGCGGGATGTCGCCGACCAGGACTCCGTCGTCGTCGAGGACGGTCACCGCGTCGATGTCGGTGCGGTGTTCGGCCTGCGCGGCGAGTTCGGCCCGCACCTCGCCGACGGTCTGGGCGGACTCGGCGGTGACGAGCAGGGTGGTCATGGCGCCGCCGGCCGTGCCCTCGCGGTGGGTGAGCAGGGAGCGCAGCTCGGCGGCCTCGGGCTCGGGCATCCGGGCCAGCAGGTTCTCGCGCTCGCCCGGGTTGAGGTCGCGCAGGGCGTCGGCGGCCTCGTCCGGCTCCATCTCGTCGACCAGCCGGGCGGCGTGCTCGGGCGGCGCCTCGCGCAGGAGGTTCTCCAGCTCGGCGGGCTCCATCTCTTCGAGCGCGTCCGCCGCGTGCTCCGGCTCCAGCCAGCCGAGCAGCTGCTGGCGCTCGTGGCGGCCGAGGTCCTCGAGGATGTCGGCGAGGTCGGCCGGGCGCAGCCGGTGCAGCGCGGAGCGGGAGGCGCGCAGCCGTACCTCGGCGGGGCCGTGGGTGGCTTGCTCGCCGAAGGGGGCGACGGACTGCCAGTCCAGGACGCCGTCCGGGGTGGGGCGGATCTGCCAGCGGCGCGGGCCGAGGCGGCGCAGGAGGGTGGGCAGCGAGACGTCGACGCCGACCAGGACGGTGCGGGCGGCCAGCGGGGCGAGGTAGAGGTCGGCGGCGCGGGTGACCTGGACGCCGTCGACGTCGACGAGCTGGTGGTCCATCACGTCGCGGGCGAGCAGCACCTCGCCGGGCCTGCGGTTGAACTCGCGCAGGTCGACGCGGGAGGTGCGCAGCCGCACCCCGCAGGTGTGGATCCGCTCGACGGCGGTGGCCGCGATGAAGGCGCGGCGGCGGCCTATGCGGATGATCAGGCCGGTGACGGGCGGGTAGGGCTCCGGTCCGTAGAGGCGGGCGACGACGTCGACGACGCGGCCCACCTCCTCGCCGGCCTGGTTGGTGACCGGGCCGCCGACCAGCCCGGCGAGCGAGACGAGCGACGAGCGGACGGCCTTGGTGACGGTGGTGCGGCGCTCGGCTTCGACCGTGCGGTCGCGAAGGCGCGCCGTGGCGGACGAGAACAGCGTGGTGGTGGCCATGGAGAAACCCCCCTTGCCCCGGCAGGACGGGACATCGGGCCGCCCGGTGGCATGGCACTGCCAACCTTGACCGCAGGGCTCACCGGGCGCGCGCAGGGGCCTCCCGCGTCACGTGGACGCGAGGGGGAAGCGGAGCGGACCCGGCAGGTCAGGGAAGGAGGAGCCGCCTGGAGCAGCGGAAGAAGGACGGCGGGAACGAAACGGTGAAGGGCCGACTATGGCCAGGACTTCCGTCCATCACGCCCCCTCCCGATCTCGGCCGCGATCCAGTGCCGCGGCGGCATGGCAGGGCGGACGGACGTCACCGCCCGATGCACCCCAACTCGTCAGAGCTTTGGCACTCCACGGCGTGTCCCCGGCCGGTGCGGGCGGGGAAGCCACTTGGGGTCACCCCTTGGGCCGGGGAGACCTGTCCTGATCCGGAGCGTCTCTCGACGGGTGGGATCAGTGGCCTGTGTCCGTGAAGACGCCTCACCGAACGAGGTGTCTTTTCGAATCCTTGACAGGATAGGGCCTTGCCATCCCTCCGGCATAACCCTTGACCTGAGCTTGACCCCGCCCCGACCAGCGGGGGAGCCGCCGGGCGCGCGTCGGGGCGCGCGCGAAGGGAGGCGTACGCGGGGGGCCGGGAAGGCGAGAGGACCCGGGAGCGTAGCCTGCTCCCGGGCCCCTGTGTGCCGCCCAATTGCTCACACCGGCACGTTTAAGGGCCGCGGATCAGATTGAAACCGACGCGTTCTGCCGTTGAACTACCGTGCCACGGAGCGGCACAGGCAGGACTTGAACCTGCATTCGTCGATGTTCGTCCGCACCCGGTCGATCCGGTGTTCGGCGGCGAATGCTGAGACTGGAGCGAGAGTCTGAGTTTGACGGGGCCCGCCTCTGCCTGGCTTGGGCTACCCCGGCCGGTGGTGCCGGGGGGAGGATTCGAACCTCCACTGTGACCCCTGGGTCAGCTTCAACATCAGTGTCAGCTTTTTCGCACCGCGCGAGCGCCCCCATCCGGTCTCCCGGAGAGTTCTCGGCGCCGTTCGGTGCACCCGCCCGGCTCCCCGGACGGGTGATCAGGAGGCTACCTGAACAGGTAGCCGAAGACGGCGTCGCCCACGCGCTGGTCGGTGACCTCCACGGCGTTGGCCTCCTCGCGGGCGAACTTGACCGCCTGCTGGAGCTTCTCCACCCGTTCGGCGAGCTCGTTCACGCGCCGGGCGGGCAGGGCGCCGGAGAACTTGACGGTCGTCCAGTAGCCGACCGGGACGTCCTCGTAGTAGACCTCGACCTGGGCCGGGTGCTTCTCGGTGGCCTCGGCCTTGACGTGGTTGCGCGGCACCTTCTTGGTCCGGATGGTGCGCACCGGCTCGGTCTTCCAGGAGTCGGTGGACGGGTCGAGGTTCCATGACTCGGAGGCGTCCAGCACCGGGAGCTTGCGCACGAAGGTGAACAGGTCGGTGAGCTGCTTCTCCAGGAAGAGCAGGTACGGGACGGGCACCTGGGCGAGCAGCACCTGGCCGTCCACCACCACGTCGGCGCGGGCGCCGAGGTTGGCCCAGTCCTTGGTGGCCGTCACGTCGAACAACCGGGTGAGGGTCGTCGAGGTGGACCGCAGGATGTCCTCGGCCTTGAGCTGCACCCGGGTCGACTCCGGCGGCAGCTGCTCGCCCTCCTCGTCCTTGGGCTGGTAGGTGCGGGAGATCCCGGCCAGCAGCGCGGGCTTCTGCAGGTCCTGGTGGGCCTGGGTCAGCTCCTGGAAGGACTTGGACTTGACGCCTTTTTCGACGGCGATGATCTGGTTCAGCTTTGCCACGTCGAGGACGCTAGCAGTCCCGAACTGGTGCGCGATACCCAATTTATGACCAAGCGGCTTCCCTCGGACCGGGCCGTGCCGACGGGCCCGGACCGACGGGTCCGTGCCGACGGTCTGTACCGCGGCGTGTCCGGGCACAGGGGTGCGCCACTAAGGTATGGGCCCGTGACAGCATCGAACGGGGCAGTCGTCGGGGGCCGGTACCGGCTCCACGACCTCATCGGGCAGGGCGGCATGGGCCGCGTGTGGCGGGGGCGGGACGAGACCCTCGGGCGGGACGTCGCCGTGAAGGAGGTGCTCCTGCCGGCCGGCGTCGACGACGAGCACCGCGAGCAGCTCCTCCAGCGCACGCTGCGCGAGGCGCTCGCCGCCGCGCGGCTCAACCACCCGGGCATCATCACCGTGCACGACGTGGTCGAGCACGAGGGCGCGCCCGTGATCGTCATGGAGTACGTGACCGGCGCCTCGCTCGCCGCGCTGCTCGGCCGGGACGGCGCGCTGCCGGCGCGGCGGGTGGCCGAGATCGGCGTCGCGATGCTCAAGGCGCTCCAGCAGGCGCACGCGGCGGGGATCGTCCACCGCGACCTCAAGCCGGACAACGTCCTGTTGATGGACGAGCGCGTCATCCTCACCGACTTCGGCATCGCGCACATGGCCGACGCGACGACCGCGCTCACCCGGACCGGCGCCGTCATCGGCACTCCCGCCTACATGGCCCCCGAGCAGCTGGAGGGCAAGCCGCCGACGCCCGCCAACGACCTGTGGTCGCTCGGCGCGACGCTGTACGCGGCGGTGGAGGGCCAAGCGCCGTTCCACGCCGACACGTTCAGCGCGCTCTGCATCGCCGTCGTCACCCAGCCGCCGCGCCCCACCCAGCGGGCCGGTGCCCTCGCGCCGGTGCTCGCCGGGCTGCTCACGAAGGACCCGGCGCAGCGACTGACGGCCGAACAAGCCATCGCGGCGCTGGAGTCGGTGGTCCGGGGCGGGACGGCCCCGGTCGCTCCGCCGCCGACCCAGGTCGACGCGCCGCCGCAGTCGCCGGGCTTCGGGCCGGCCCTGGGCTACCCGCCGCCGTCCGGGGAGCCGCTGCGGTCGGTGCTCGGGACGTTCCCGCACCAAACGCCGACGCCCGACGGAGGCTTCGCGCCGCACCAGCAGACCGCGCCCCATTCGCCAGGTGCCGACGGGGTCCTCGCTGCTCCCCGGGGCAATCCGGTCGTGGCCCGGCTGGTGCAGTTCGGCGGCACCATGGCGGTGCTCTGGATCCTCGGCCTGGCGGCGCCCTGGAACTTCGTGGGGCAGTTCTCGCCCTCCTACTACCTGCCCTTGATCGTGGCCACGGCCGTGTTCTCGCTCGTGCACGCGCTGCCCCGGCCACGCTTCCACCCCGGGCTGGTGTGGGCCCTCTTCCTCGTCCTCGACGTGGCGCTGTTCTACGGGAACACGTACATCGAATCCCAGGGGTTCCGGGGCATGCTCGGCTACAGCCGGGCCCTGGACATGCTCCTGCTGAACGCGCTGATCGTCGCCACTGCCGGCTGGCTCCTCTGGTGGAAGGCCCCCGGCAGCCGTCGCTCCTGACGCCGGGCCGGGGCCGGACCGGACGAAGATCATCCGGGCGTAGGCTCTTCGCGGACGACAAGGCAAGAGAGGCAGACATGGGCCAGAAGATCATCCGGTTCTCGGACCTGACCGGCGAGCACGTGGAGAACGACGACGACCTGGTGCGCATCGTGGTCCACCGGCACCCGGACCTGGCGGACGGGCCGGTCGAGATCGAGGCGCTCGCCGGTGAGCTCGCGGCGGTGGAGGAGCTGGCGCTCGACCTGGTGACGATCGAGCTCCACCTCCCGGGCTCGGACGAGCCCCGGACGGTCGTCATGGAGGCCGGGGCGTTCGACCGGCTGGCCTCGGCGGCGCCGATGGCCGAGGTGCTGCGCGGTGCCAAGCCGGTCGCCGCCCGGTCGAACCCGAGCCAGGGCGCGGCGTCGCCCGCGCTCAAGGAGCGGGTCAACTACGCGAGTCTGGAGAACGCCGGCCGCCCGCACAAGGGCCGCACGACCGACGCCGAGAAGCAGGTCGTCCAGGAGCACCTGGAGGAGATCAACGAGCGCCTCGCCACCGAGGGCGTCCGGACGATCGACCTGGCCAACTCGGAGCACGTCACCCGCTACGGCCTGGAGGCCCTGGCCCGGGCGATCGGCGTGACCCAGGACTGACGGCGGTGCGGTGGGGGCCCCGGGCGCGAGGACGGCGTCCGGGGCCCCAGTCGTTGCCCTCCGGTTCAGCCGTGAGGGTGACGGGTGCCGTTCGGCTCGCGTCGTGGACTCAGGGGCGGGCGGCGGCCCCTAGCGTGACCGGTGACCGGGGGATCCATGGAGCGCGAGAGGTGCGGTTGATGCTGCGTAGGTTGGCAGTTGCGGCGGTGGTGTGCGGTGCGGTGGCCGGGATGCTCGGTGCGGCGGGCCCGGTGGAGCGGCCGAGGTTCGCCCCGGGGTCCATTGTGGTGATCCAGGAGGACCCCGACGCGGCGGCACCGGGGGGCACGACGACGGTGCACGGGATCGTCGCCAACGAGACGGCGAAGACCGCGCCGGCGCTCGTCGTCAAAATCACGATGCCGCCCGGGGCAGTGCCGGAGGGGCCCTTCTTCCCGAGGACGTGCAAGCGGCACAGGAGCGACAAGATCTGGACGGTGACCTGCACGTTCGAGGCAGGCCTGGAGTCGGAGCGGACGGCGACCGCGCTCGTGCCGGTGCGGATCCCGGATGACGCCTCGGAGCCGCTGACCGGTGGGCGGGTGTCGGTCTCGAGCCCCGACGACCCGAGCGTGAACAGCTCGGAGCCGTTCACCATCCAGGTCGCGTTTGGCGAGCCGACCGGCTGACCGGCTGACCGGCCGACCGGCTGGGCCCGGTGCGGCCCGGCCGGTACGCGTGGCCGTCGGGCCCTTCGGGCACCGTTTGGGGTCCGACCGGCGGAAGGCGATCGGTTAGCGTCGGCCCATGGACATGGAGACCCCGCACCAGGCGCTGCCCGAGCACGAGTTGGTGGCCACCAGCAGTACCGTCGTCTACCGGAACCGCTGGATGACCGTCCGCGAGGACAGGACCCTGCGCCATGATGGCGCCGAGGGCCTCTACGGCGTCGTGGAGAAGCCGGACTTCGCCCTCGTCGTCCCGTACGCCGACGGCGGTTTCCACCTCGTCGAGCAGTACCGGTACACGGTGAAGGGCCGCTACTGGGAGTTCCCGCAAGGCTCTTGGGAGGGCGAGCGGGACGCGGACCCGCTCGCTCTCGCCCGTGGTGAACTCGCCGAGGAGACGGGCTTGAGGGCCGGCACCATGACGCCGCTGGGGTACCTGTACGAGGCGTACGGGTACTGCGACCAGGGCTTCCACGTCCTCCTGGCCACGGACCTCACCGCCGGGGAGGCGAATCTGGAGGAGACGGAGGCGGGGCTGGTCAGCCGCTGGTTCTCCGAGGCGGAGGTGTGGCAACTCATCGCCGAGGGTTCCTTCAAGGACGCGGCGTCCATCGCCGCCCTGGCGTTGTTCCAGCGCCATCGCGGCGCGTGACGTGCCGGGTCCGCGGACGGCGGGACCGTCCGCGGACGCGGGGTTCGCGTCAGTTGACGGTGACCGCCGGGCTTCCGGCGGCTGTGGTGTCCGTGACGGGCCCGAAGGTGGCGGAGAAGTAGCCGTCGCCCGGGCAGAGGGAGGAGCCGTCGCTCTTGGCGAAGTGCTCGTTGGTGAAGGTGAGGCTGTGTGCGCCGTTGTCGGCGTTGCCGGTGAACGCGCCGCTGAGCTGGTAGGTGCAGGTGATCGTGCCGAACCAGGTGTCGAGCACGGCGCTGGCCTGGATCGGCCCGGCCGCGCCGCCGGCGAGGGTGAGCGGGAGGCCCGCGCCGTCGTCGACGGACAGGGTGAAGGGCAGGTTGCCGACGGTCAGGCTCTCGACGTTCGTGACGCCGGTGACGTTGGCCGTGCACGAGTCGAAGGTGAGCCCGGTGAAGGACTCCGTCGCCGTGCCGGGCGCGGCGGGGTTGGTCAGGACGGTGGCCGAGAGCTGGGACGTGGCGCAGGTGACGCCGGTGGTGCTGGTGGCGGTCGAGTAGAAGGTGGCACTGGTGTTGGCGACGAGCGGCGCGACGAGCGCGTCGCCCACGGCGACGGCGGTGGTGCCGGCGCTGTCGGTGGTCAACACGGCTGCGGCGTCGGTTATTTGCTCCGGTTCCTGGGCTGCGGACGCGGGAACCGCGCCCAGGACGACCGCGGCGACGGCGGCGGTGGCGGCGAGGTGGCGGCGAAGGCGCATGGGAAAGCCTCTTCCTCGGTGAGGGGGATCGAGAAGACGAACTTTCGCTGCGCCCGGAGGGTGGGGATCCGGGCGGCTGCCTACGTTCTAGGCCTGTGGCAGTGCACCGTCAAGGCGGTGGGCGGCAGTTGCTGACATTTCGTCAGCAAGAGCAGGTCCGCGGCGGACGAGTGGGCCTGGGCGGCGGCCGGGCCCGGTCAGGATGCTCCACCGCCGGTCGATCGTCAGCCGGCGATCCGGGCCTCCTGTTCGCATGCCATGGGCGGGAGCGGTTGCCACCTGACGGGGACGTCGCGCATGAGGAGGGCGCAGTCGAGCGTCGCGCTGCCCGGGGGGAAGCGGTCCGGGTCGTCGAAGAAGGACGATGCGGCGGAGCGGACCCGGCCGGCGTCCACGTGCCAGGCGTCGGTGCCCAGTTCCATACCGTCCAGGTGGTGGCCGGCCCTCGTGGGGGAGAAGCCCTTCGCGCCGAGCCGGAAGAAGCGGGAGGCTTCGGCGAGGTCGGCGAAGAGTCTGCTGTCCCGCAGGTCGTCCGCCAGGTCGACGGTGACGTCCACGCGCGTGCCGCCGTCCCGGGTGGCCAGTGCGACGCGCACCCGGTCGGGGGTCTCGTGGACCTCGAAGTCCGCGCGGCCGTGTTCGCCGGGGAAGAGGCGGCCGCCGGCCCAGGCGTTGAGCGGCGAGGCCGTGTCGCGCCGGGGGATGTAGACGCCGGTCTCGACGCCGTCGGGGCCGTCCCACTCGACGGCGATGCGGTGCGCCGCGTTCTCGCTCCGCAGCCCGAGCGCCCTGGGCGCCCACGCGGGCCGGACCTCGCCGAGGCGCAGCAGGCAGATGCCCGCGACCGCGTGGCCGTTCGCCAGGTGGGGGCGCAGCGGGCCGGGGAGCAGTCGTGCGGCGACGTCCGGGTCGACGCGGTAGTTCACCAGGAGGCGTCGTTCGACGACGCTGGACAGCTTCGGCTGCCTCATGATCCCTCGCTCTCCGTCTTGGGCCGCCACTTGGTGTGGCGGAGCACGATCTGTTCGGGGCAGACGGCGCTGAGGAACCGGCCGACGCACATGGCCAGGCGTTCCTCGGCGAGGGCGTAGATGATCCGGTTGCCCTCCCGCCGCTCGGTGACGAGTCCGGCGCCCTTGAGCACGCCGAGGTGGCGTGAGATGGACGGTGCGCTGATCGCGAACCTGGCGGCGATCTCGCCGGCCGCGAGCTCGCCGCCCCGCAGGTCTTCGAGGATCTGGCGCCGCGTCGGATCGGCGAGGGCGCGGAAGGCTCCCGCCTCGTCCTGAGCTTCTGTCATGCCTTCTATTTAGCATCTTGGCTAAATGTCTAACAAGTGTTCTGTGAGCTTTCTGCAGGCTGGCGGGTCGGCGGGTCGGCGGGTCGGCGGGTCGGCGGGTTGGCGGGAGCGGGCGGAGCCTGCAGGCCTTCGCCGAGGCGGCGGGGGTGGCGGCGCACGGGCTGCTGAACGCGTATGTCGTCTTCGCGCGCGGGGCCGAGCCGTCGGCCGGGCCGTTTCTCCTGGGCCTCCGGGACGCGGGCGGTGCCTTCCGGGAGGCGTACGCGGCGACGGGCGGCGAGGCCTTCGTGATCCGCCCGGACGGCTACCTGGCTGCGTGCTTGCCAGTCGGCGACCCGGGGCGTTTGGTCGGGCACCTCCGGCGCACGTTCGCGGTGGGGTGAGCCCGGCGGTCGGCGCTCCGCGCGGTGTCGAGCGCATCGCCGGTCGGTGCTTCGCTCGGTGTCTTCGCCTTCCCTGGCTTGACTGAGGGCGATGGGTGGTCGGCGCACGATGCCCATCTCGCGGGCGCGCACACCTTTCGGGGCGAAGGCGGCCACCTTCGGGCGAACCACGTGTCCACTGTCCTCGGTAGTGCTGCTTCCCTCCTTAGGGTGCCGTTTGAGGTCGGCCGTTCGGCGATCCCGGGAAGTACATAAGGAGTCAACTGCTATGTCTGCACCCGTCGTTGATGTCTGGGGCCAGGATGTCCCTGGGGCCCGATCCTCGTTTCCTCCCGCTCCGGAACCGCATGAAGAGTGGGCCCTCGCCGGCGGAACGGCGTGGGTCTACTACAGCCCGCTGAACCGCAGGCAGCTCGTCCGGCCCGTCATCCTCTCCGACGGCTTCTCGAACGGGGCGAGCAACCTCGACCAGCTCTGGAACGGCCTGGAGGAGAACGGCGATTTCCGCTTCATCTCCGAGCTCCACGCGACCGGCCGCGACGTCATCATCCTCGGCTACGACGACCGTACGGCGTCGATCACGGCCAACGCCGACACCGCCATCGAGTGCATCCGCCGGGCCGTCGCCGAGCGGGTCGGCAGGGCGAAGCTGACCGTGGGCGGATTCAGCATGGGCGGACTGGTCACCCGCTACGCGCTGGCGAAGATGGAGCACGACCCCGACCTTCCCGACCACGAGACGGCCCTCTACCTCTCCTACGACACCCCCCACCAGGGCGCATGGTTCCCCATCGCCCTCCAGGCGTTCACGCACTTCGCGACGGACAACTGGGGAGACGCTCCCGTTCTGGGACCCGTCCTGCGGCAGTTCTCCGGGCTGCTCAACAGCACGGCCGCCAAGCAGATGGCGCGGTGGCACATCGGGACGGCTGACGGCACCGCCGAGCAGGCACAGGAGCGGGTGGACTTCCTCCGGGCGCTCGACGCGGTCGGTGGCTGGCCGCGGAACGTCCGCAAGATCGGTGTCGCCAACGGTGTCAAGTCCGGCAACGGCAACGGCGTCAAGGCCGACGAGACCGCGGTGAAGTGCGACGGTGAAACGCTGCACGACACGTGGCTCAAGACCCAGGCACAGGGTGACCAGGAAGTCGCCCGCCTGCAGAAGACCGACGGCGAGCCGGTGCGGGTCCGCACCAGCGGGCTGTCCGACATCGACGGTGCCCCCGGGGGCCTGTTCACCGCGCCGTCCCCGGTGGGCGACACCGGCAGCTTCGGCCTGGCCGCCGTGCTCATGGGTCTTCTCGGCAACACCGTGGACCCGGACGTCATCACCACGTCCTGCTTCATCCCGGCCATCAGCGCCGTCGCCGCCGGGGACATCAGCGACCCGAAGGCCCTCTACCAGCCGATCACCCCGGACGGCAGCGCCCTCGACGCCTTCGCGTGCGCCGGCCGCAACGAAGGGCACACCACCATGACCGAAGAACTCGGCGCGTGGATCGTGAACGAGATCGTCACGGCCGAGTAGCCACCAGGGTGGGCGGGCTACCGCCGGTGCGCCCGCCCACCCAGGGCCTCCCGTCGATGACGCTCACGGCCGGGTGCGGCACGCGAACCCGGCACACCGTGTCCTACCGGCGGCGCCAACCCGGCCCACTAGTACTCCAGCAGGACTTCGACGTTTTGCCTGTTCAGAGGGCTGCGCGGTGGAGTGTAGCGGGCTGCTGCTCGATCAGGGGCGGTCTTCATTG
>NZ_JBHVOL010000031.1:0-81938 GCF_042887925.1 Kitasatospora sp. NPDC057904 | reverse complement strand
CCAATGAAGATCGCCCCTGATCGAGCAGCAGCCCGCTACACTCCACCGCGCAGCCCTCTGAACAGGCAAAACGTCGAAGTCCTGCTGGAGTACTAAACGACGACGCATAGCGGTTCTCCCTTCTCCGGGCCCGCATCCGGCAGCGGCGCCCGCTGTACGGAATGCTGTCCGCCCGGGTTCGGGTACCGCAATCCCCCGGAGCGGTGGCGGTGCGCCGGACGCCCCCGGGGAGCCCCCGCGCGCCAAGTGCGCAAGCTCGAAGACGGGTGCGAATCCAGGCATTTGGCAAGGTGGTCTACCGGCGTGGCGCAGGCCCCGCCGCACGACGGAAACCCCGCCCCTACGCATCCGCCCCACCGGGAGGACCCATGAGGACGAAAGTGGTCCAGCACCACCGGGCCCTGCTCAACCTGTTCCTGATCGTCGTCATCGGCCACTGGATGGAACACCTCGTCCAGGCCTACCAGATCTGGGGCCTCGGCCGGCCCGTTCCCAAGGCCCGGGGGGTGCTCGGGGAGTTCTACCCGTGGCTGATCACCTCGGAGTGGCTGCACTACGGCTACGCGATCGTCATGCTGATCGGACTGTTCGTCCTGCGTCCCGGTTTCGTCGGACGGGCGCGCACGTGGTGGAACATCTCCCTGGGCATCCAGTTCTGGCACCACATCGAGCACCTGCTGCTGCTCCTCCAGGCCCAGACCGGCCACTTCCTCTTCGGCCGCGCCGCACCGACGAGCATCCTCCAACTCGTATTCCCCCGCGTCGAGTTGCACCTCTTCTACAACACGATCGTGTTCATCCCGATGGTCGTGGCGATGTACCTCCACCTGCGGCCCAGCCCGGAGGAGGCGCACGAGATGACGTGCAGCTGCCACGCCGTCGAGCACCGGCCGCTGGCCCCGACGGGCGCATGACGCTCGCGCAGCCCCTGCGGAAGACGGCCAAGCCCCGCAAGCCGCCCGCCACCCGTGCGTTCCAGCGGCGGATGGCGGCGGGCCTCGCCGTCCTGGTGGTGCTGCTCCTGGCCGTCGCCTGGCTGAGCTCCTCGAAGCCGTTCCGGCTCACCGCGGCGACGCCCGCCGACGGCGCCACCGTGGACGCCCCGCCCGCCGAGGTGGTGCTGGCGTTCAGCGACGAGCTCCGCACGAAGTCCGTCTTCGTCCGGGTGACCGCCGCCGACGGCACCGCCGTCGACAGCGGCACGCCGAGGCCGGACGGGCAGCGCGTGGTCACGCCCGTCACGGTCTCCCGGCCGGGCGCCTACGTCGTCACCTACCGGCTCGCCCTCACCACGGGCAAGGAGACCTCGGGCGTCACCGGCTTCTCCGTCGGCGCCCCCGCCGCCGGGCCGCAGGGCGACACCGGGGCCGCGTCCGGCCACTCGCACGACATCGACGGCGTCTGGAACGCCGCGCTGCTCGTCGTCGACGCCGTCCTGCTGCCGGCCGCCGTCCTGCTGATGATCCGCCGGCCCCGGGTGCGCCGCCGCGCCCGCCCGGACCCCACCTCAGGCCCCTGAGGACGACCGTTCCTATTCAGTGAGCAGGAGTGAGTCTTGGACCCAAGTCTGGTCACTGCGTGCATCCCGAACGGTTTTGGGTGCGCTGGTCGCCCGCGTTCTCGTTGTCCCCGCCCGGCTGCGCGCATCGTGTACACGGTCCGTGGCGGGGTGGCGGGTTTCCTCGCGCCCCCAAACGCCTGGTCCGGCCTGGGCGGTCCGATGCCCGCGACGATCACTCCGGTCGTCGTGGGGCGGTGCCGTCCGTCGCCGGATCGGGTGTCCGAGGGCGCGTCGCCCGATCGCGACAGCGGCGCTGTCGTGTCGGGTCGTCTTACGGGTGGGCGTCGCGAGCGGCTTCTGCCAGTGCTGGGCGCCCCACTGGGAGGTGTAGGCGGGGTCCACGGCGATGATGACCAGGTCCAGCGCTGCGGCCATGGAGACGAGCCGGGCACGGAGTCTGCCGGTGGGGATGCCGGAGACGAGCTGGCGGAAGCGCTTGCGGCGGCCGTGCTTCTCGCGGGTGGTCTCGGCGGTGAAGTCCAGGTTCTCCAGGCCAATCGCTCTCACGCCGCAGCGCTTGGCCCAGTGGAGGAGTCGGGTGATGGCGTGGCGGATCTGGGCGTCGCGGTGGGTGGCGGTGCCGGTCAGGTCGTAGGGGAACCGTTGGGGTTCGCCGACCGGGTTGCCGTGCGTATCGAGGTGCCAGCACGCGAAGTGGTCGGCGTTGGTGTCCACCCCGGCCATCCCGGCCGCACGGGCCGCGGACAGCGGCATGGTCCGCACAACGGGCCGGGTCCAGGAGGCGTCCAGGTACCAGCGCCCCCGGTCCACGTCCAGGTGGATGCGGTACGCCACCGCCCGGTTGGCCTCAACACGGTCGGCCCACTCGGTGCCCCGGTGCGGGAAGGACACCTTCGCGGCGAGGACGTACCGGCCGCTCCTGGCGTTCGCCAGGCCGGCGAGCGGGGCGGGCAGCCTGATCGACACCTCGCCGTCCGGGGTGACGCGGATCGTCTCGTTGCCGAACCGCTTGCCGGACTCGCCATCGGCGGCGAGGAACCAGCGGGCCGCTTCCCACTTCTCCCGCCACCGGGCCTCGGTCAGATTCGCGGCAGCGAGGTTGTGCCGGGTGTTGAGCAGCTTCCGGCCGCCGCGCACCACGTGCACGATGCCGTTGTCGCGGTCGGCGGCGACAGCCGCGCGTCGCTCCTCAAGGACGTGCAGACGCCGGGCCTTGACGAACCACTCGTGCCGGGAACGGTATCCGCCCGGCGCACGCCCGGTGCCCTTCTCCCCGATCGGCAGGGACAGCCGGTGGGAGATCGTCCTGATCCCGGCGTCCAGGGAGTCCACGTGCGCGGCCTGCCCGCGACGCGACAACGCCCACTGGTCGTGCGTGGCCTTGGTGACGCTCCCGGCCCAGCGCGACGACGACACACCGGTCAGATCCCGCTTACGGGCCGCCCACGTGGTCGCCGAGTGGTCCAGGCCGTCGGCGCACCGGGCCTTGAGGTCACGCGACGCCAGCGAACCGAGGTGCTCGCCGACCAGCCGCAGCACCTTCTCGTCCTCGGGCGTGAGGCCCTTGAGACGGTCACGGACCGTCACACCCGACGGGCCAAGGGAAACGAACGGCGCGTCGATCCGCCGCAGCGGCTTCCCCGGCCCAGTCACGCCAACCCCCTCTCCGTCAGTACCACCACCCTGGCACACGCCACCGACAGTCGCCTCATCCGCCCAACAAGCCATGATCGAAAACAAACCCATGGACACCCATGCGCACTAAAACGACCTCGATCCCCAGTAGTTCACAACCCCTGGAGACCACACACCGATGAGCCCCCGCCGCCGCGATCCCGCCGCCCGTCCGGCCCTGCTCGACATCGCCGCCCGGCTCCTCACCGAGGAGGGTCCGAAGGCGCTGTCGGCCCGGCGGATCGCCGCCGAGGCGGGGAGTTCGACGATGGCCCTCTACACGCACTTCGGCGGGATGAACGGCCTGGTGCGCGCGACCGTCCACGAGGGGTTCGCCCGGCTGCAGCGGCACTTCGACCGGGTCCACCGCACGGCGGACCCGGTCGCCGACCTCGCCGTCCTCGGCTTCGCCTACCGCTGCAACGCGCTCGACAACCCGCACCTGTACGGGGTGATGTTCGGCGGGGCGCTGCTGGGCGGGTTCTCGGTCGGCGAGGAGGACCGCCGGCACGGCCGCTACACCCTGACGGGCGTGGTGGAGAGCGCCGCCCGCTGCATCGAGGCGGGCCGGTTCCGGGCGACGGACCCCGGGCTCGTCGCCCACCAGATGTGGTCCGCCGTGCACGGCCTGGTCACCCTCGAACTGGGCGGCTACCTCCTCGCCCCGTGGAACGCCGAGAGCTGTCTGCTCGCCCAGCTGACGGCGCTGATGGTCGGCGTCGGCGACAGCCCGTCGGACGCCGCGGCCTCGATGGCCTCCGCACTGCTGCGGATGCCGACCGAGGTCGCGGCGCACGACGACACCCGGTCCACGGTCGATCCGGCCGACCTCAGCAGCTAGGACCCCGGCCGGGCGCGACTCCCCGGAGCCGCCACGGAGCGGCCCCGGAGCGGTTCACAGGCCGCATTGGAGCTTCTCGATCCGCTCGAAGAAGAACTCGTGCTTGAGGAAGGAGACGTCGTACTCGTGGCCCGGGTAGGGCGGGACGAGTTGGGTGGCCTGGATCAGCCGCCAGCCGTCCTTGAGCGCATCGAGTCCGGTGCCGTAGGGCGGCTCCGCACCGTCTCCCGTGGTCGGAGAGGTGCGGCCGGTGCCGTCGTACCGCGACCAGCCGACCACCTCCGAGTCCAAGGCGGAGGTGAGCAGGTACATCACGAGCACCTGCTGGCGGAGCACGGGAGCGGGGACCGTGCCCGCCGTGGTCGGATCGACCGTCATGCCGTCGCCTCCTCGGGCCGGTTGGAGACCCTGGTCACCCAGTGGTCCAGGTCGAAGTCGGGTTCCCCGGTCAGTTCGCGCCACAACAGGACGCGGTTGTAGCGCTCCAGGCGCCCGACGGCGTGCTCGTACCAGGGGAACACGACGTCGAGCTCGGAGCGCACGCGCGGGTCGTGCAGGTCCGAGGTGTCCCACAGGAGGCGCTGGCGGACCGTCGGATTGAAGCGGATCTTGAACATGTAGCGGGTCGTGTCGCTGTCGTTGCGGCGACCGCCGTGCCAGAGGCCGTGGTGCACGAACACCACGGTTCCGGCGGGGCAGACCAGTCGGTCCTGGCCGCGGAGGTTCTGGTAGCGCCCGGTGTCCGTTTCGTTGATCCGGCGCAGGTGGCTGCCGGGGACGGTGAGCGTGCCGCCCATCTCCAGCGTCACCTCCTGCGGGTAGTACATCAGTTGCACGTCGAAGGCGTCCGGCCGGACGTCGATGATGGCATCCGCGTGCAACGCCTGAGCTTCCCCGCCGCGTGGTTCGCGCACGTGGACGGCGTGGTGGTCCACGAGCGGCTCGGGGCCGACCAGACTGCGCAACGCGCCGTCGACCTGCGGGACGTCCAGCAGCCTGGCGGTGAAGGAGTCCGGGGCGTACGCCTGTGACAGGGGCGTCCCGTACGGGACCGGTGGCACCCCCTGCGCCAGCACCGCCAACGCCTCGGCGTTCATGTCCGCAGGCACGACCGCGTCCAGCCGAAGAAATCCGTGGGCCACGAACCGCGCCATCCGGGCCGAATCGAGCAGGAACCGTTTGTTGTCCATGCCGACAGACGGTAGAGCCGCGGGCCTGCACTCCGAGTTGGCTCGGTTCCCCCTCTACTGGTCTGTTTTCACCACGGGCCAATACACCAGAGGCGGCGCGTGCGGGCGTGATAGAACTCGCGCATGGACACGGCACTCGCCCATCTCGACGAGCCCCCCAACGTGGCCGCCGTCGGCATCGGCGTGCACGGCTGCGCCAGTCGTACGGACGTGTTCTCGCTGCCGAACCTGTGGCAGCTGCATTTCTACCGCTACGAGGCCGACCTGACGGTGGACGGCACCGCGCACGCCATCCGCCCGGGCCGGGTCAGCCTCGTGCCGCCCGGCACCACGGTGCGTTACCGCTACCGGGGCCGGTCCGAGCACCTCTACGTGCACCTGCGCCTCGGCTCGGCCGGCGCGCCGCTCAGCGTCCCGGTGATCCAGGACGCCGGGGAGGAACTCGCGCCGCTCGCCGGGCAGTTGAACAGCGCGCTCACGGCCTGGCCGCACACGCCGGCGCGGGCGACGGCCGAGGTCTGGGCCGCGCTGTGGCGGGTCGCCCACCTGGCCCCGCCGCGCACGACCGGCGTTCCCGCGACCCATCCGGCGGTCGCGACCGCCCTGGCGACGATCGAGGCGCGCCTGGCCGAGCCGCTGAGCGTGGCGGAGATCGCGAAGGCCGCGGGCGTCTCGCACAACCACCTGACCAGACTCTTCCGCGCCGCCACCGGGAACACCGTCGTCGGCCACCTCCGCGCGCGACGGCTGGAGCGGGCCCGGCACTTCCTGCAGGCCACCACCCTCTCCATCCCCGCCATCGCGTCCTCGGTCGGAATACCCGACCTCCAGGCCTTCAACAAGGCGTGCCGCCGGGACCTCGGCGCCTCCCCCCGCGGCATCCGCAGTGGCCTGACCAGCCCCGTCGCGGTTCCGGCAGCACGGCTGCCGTAAGCCTCGCGACGCTCCGGCCACCTGCCTGAGGGCTTGCGGATGATTAACACTAGGGTTTGACCCGCGTGTTAATCATCCGCAAACCCTCAGGGCCTGTCCTGTCGATCTCGGCCGTCCAGCGGTCACACTCCGATGAAGCTCACCGTTTCCGTCATGTCCGCCCGCCCGGTCCGCAGTTGCGGCACGCCCTCCTTCTCGAACCCCACTGAGACGCCACAGAACAGCACGACCCCGTCATCGGCTCCGACTGCCTGGCCGACAGTCTCCCGGTACACCGTCCACATCACTTGGGGGCAGCTGTGCAACCCCTCGGCCCTCAACAACAGCATGACCGTCTGCAGGTACATCCCCGCGTCAGCCCACTGTCCGGGCCCCATCGTCCGGTCGAGGTAGCAGAACAGGACAGCCGGCGCCCCGAACGCCTCCGAGTTCAAGGTGGCGATCTTCCTGGGCCGGTCCGGGTCGTCGCGCTCGATCCCCAGCGCTTCGTACCGCTGGGCGGCGGCAGCAGCAAAGCGGTCCAGATACGGCGAGGCCAGCCCCTCCGGGTACATCGGGTACTCACGCTCGTCGCCGGGGTGCCCCACCAGTGCCCTGGCTGTCGCGGTCCGCTTGAGTTCCGCCAAGGGTTCGCCGGTCACGACGTACAGATGCCACGGTTGGAGGTTCCCGCTGGACGGAGCCCGCGTCGCTGCGGTCAGCACTCGTTCGAGTACCTCCTTGGGCACGGGCTCATCGCTGAACGCCCGCACGGCCCGGCGACTGTCCACGGCCTCATACACATCCACGTCTTCGCGTCCTCTCGTTCAACCAAGCCCCTCCACCGTATTCAGCGGTCGGTACCGACCATCGCCGGGGGTTGGGAGACGTCCCGACGATCAGTCCAGTCGTTGATAGGACTGTCAGAGACAGAGGTGACTTGACGGATGCCCAGTAGGAGCGGCCGGAGCCGCTTCTGCCGGTTAGGGGCGGCTCGTGAGCACGACCAGCCGCTGCGTGGCCCGCGTCATCGCGACGTAGCGGTCGACGGCGCCCTCGATCCCCTCACCGAAGGCCTCCGGGTCGACGAGGACGACCAGGTCGAACTCCAGCCCCTTCGACAGCTCCGGCGTCAACGACCGCACCCGCGGCCGCTCCTCGAACGAGGGATCCCCGATGACGCATGCGACGCCCTCGGCGTGCTCGGCCAGCCAGCCGTCCAGGACGGACTCCAGCTCCCCGACTCCCCCGTGCGTGACGGGGATCCCGCTGCTGCGGATGGACGTCGGCACGTTGGCGTCCGGCAGCACCGCCCGGATCACCGGCTCGGCCTCGGCCATGACCTCCTCCGGCGTCCGGTAGTTGACGCCGAGCGAGGCCACCTCGATCCGGTCGAGCCCGGCGCGCTCCAGCCGCTCGCGCCACGGCTCGGTGAAGCCGTGCCGGGCCTGGGCGCGGTCGCCGACGATGGTGAAGCTGCGGGACGGGCAGCGCAGGAGCAGCATCTGCCACTCGGCGTCGGTGAGTTCCTGCGCCTCGTCGACGACGATGTGGGCGAACGGGCCGGCGTAGGGCTCCGGGTCGGCGACGGGCCCGGCGGCGTCGACGTCGACGAGGCTGTCGCGCAAGTCCTGCCCGCGCAGCATGGTGACGGCGCCCTCGCCGTCCTCGTCGGCTTCGAGGATGTGGTCGATGACGTCGGCCATGCGCGCGCGTTCGGCGGCGAGCGCGGCCTCGTGACGGCGCCGGCGGCCGGCGGCCTCGCGGTCGCCGAGGCGCCGGCGGGCGACGTCGAGGAGCGGGAGGTCGGAGACCGTCCAGGCCTGGGCGTCGGCGCGCTGGAGCTTCCTGACGTCCTCCGGGGCGAGCCAGGGCGCGCAGAGGCGCAGGTAGGCGGGGACCGTCCAGAGGTCGCCGACGAGGTCGGTGGCGTCGAGCATGGGCCACGCCCGGTTGAGGGTGGTGACCAGGTCCTTGTTCTGGCGCAGCGAGCGGCGGAACATCGCCGGGGAGAAGCCGCCGTCGCCCTCGTCGTCGTCCTCCGGGGCATCCATCTTGTCGAGGAGGATCGTGACGAGCTCCTCCCAGATCTGCTCGCGCGCCTCGTTGTGCGGGGTGCCGGGCTCGGGCGCCGCGAAGGCCTCGGCCCAGTCCGCGGCGCTCAGCCAGAGGTCGTCCCAGTAGGTCTCGACGGCCATGCCCTCGGCGGGCGGCTCCTCGTAGACGGCGACGGCCTTCTCGACGGCCTTGACCAGGTCCGCCGAGGACTTGAGGCGGGCGACCTCCGGGTCCGGCTCGGTCCCGGCCGCGGCGCCCTCGGGCACGAGGTCGCGCAGGGTGCACGTCCGCACGCCCTCCTCGCCGAGGCTGGGGAGCACGTCGGAGACGTACGCCAGGTACGGCTGGTGCGGGCCGACGAACAGCACGCCGCCGCGCCGGTGCCCGAGGCGCGGGTCCGAGAACAGCAGGTAGGCGGAGCGGTGCAGGGCGACGACGGTCTTGCCGGTGCCCGGGCCGCCGTCGACGACGAGGGCACCGCGCGAGCCGGCGCGGATGATGGCGTCCTGGTCGGCCTGGATGGTGGCGAGCACGTCGCGCATGCGCTCCGAACGGTTGCTGCCGAGGCTCGCGATGAACGCGGACTGGTCGTCGAGCGCGGCGCGCCCTTCGAGGCCGTCCGCGGTGAACACCTCGTCCCAGTAGTCGGCGATCCGCCCGCGCGTCCAGCGGTAGCGGCGGCGGCTGGCCAGGCCCATCGGGTTGGCGTGGGTGGCGGCGAAGAACGGTTCGGCGGCCGGGGCGCGCCAGTCGAGCAGCAGCCGGCGGCCGGTGCTGTCGGTCAGGCCGAGGCGCCCGATGTACACGGGCTCGCCGTCGTCGGCGCCGACGACGTGCCCGAGGCACAGGTCCGCGCCGAAGCGGCGCAGGGCGCGGAGCCGGCCGGTGAGCCGGTGCACCTCGGTGTCCCGGTCCAGTGCGCCCCGACCGAGGCCGCCGGGCGCGCGGCGCACCGCTTCGAGGCTCTCGGAGAGTTCGGCGATCGTCTGCTCCAGGCTCTCCGCGATGGCGGCGAAGTGGGCCTCGTCGCGGGCGATCAGGGCCGGGTCGGCCTTGGCGGCGAGACGCTCGGGAAGGTCGAAAACGCCGCTGGACAGGGGGTAGGTGGCATCGGTGGAGGACAAACGCGCACGCACTTCGTGAATCTCCCGTTTCCGCAGTTCTCGGCGTTGAGGCGGTAAGTCTGCGGGAGGAGGGGGGCCTTGCCGCAAGGCCCCCCTTGCGCTATACGTTGAGAGTGGCAAGAGGTGGGTGTTCGTGCCCGCCTGCCCGTAACCGCTTTGGTTGAGCATGGGTACTTCGACCGGCACCGGCGATCCCGTCATCACCGTCTCCGGCCTCCGCATGCGCTACGACTCCTTCGAAGCCGTGCGCGGCATCGATCTGGAGGTCCGACGCGGCGAGGTGTTCGCGTTCCTCGGCCCGAACGGCGCCGGGAAGACCACGACCGTCGAGATCCTCGAAGGCTACCGCCGCCGCACCGCCGGCGACGTGACCGTCCTCGGCGAGGACCCGGCGCACGCCGGGCCGCCGTGGCGGGCCAGGATCGGCGTCGTCCTCCAGGAGTCGCGCCCCGAGCGGGACCTCACCGTCGCCGAGTGCCTCCGGCTCTACGCCGGCTACTACCCGTCACCGCGCGGGATCGACGAGACGATGGAGCTGGTCGGCCTCGCCGGCCAGGCCGAGGCCACCGCCACCCGCCTCTCCGGCGGCCAGCGACGCCGCCTGGACGTGGCACTCTCGCTCATCGGCGACCCCGAACTCCTCTTCCTGGACGAGCCCACCACCGGCTTCGACCCCTCCGCCCGGCGCGCCGCCTGGGACATGATCGCCGGCCTCCGCTCACTGGGCGTGACGGTCTTCCTCACCACCCACTTCATGGACGAGGCCGAGCACCTCGCCGACCACGTCATGGTGATCTCCGAGGGCCGGATCGTCGCCGCGGGCCCGCCCGGCACCCTCGGCGGGCGCCAGCGGGCCGCCGCCGAGATCACCTTCACCCTGCCGCCGGGGGCCTCCGCGGCCGCACTGCCGGGCTCCGTACGGGACGCCGTCGTGCACGGCGCCGTGCACGGTGTCGTGACCGCCCACGCGGACGGCACCGGCGGCTCCGACCACATGGTGTTGCGCTCCACCCGTCCGCTCGCCGTCCTCGGACCGCTGATCGCCTGGGCCGAGGCCGACGGCCACGACCTGCCCGACCTGGAGGTCCGCCGCCCGAGCCTCGAAGACGTCTACCTGGCGCTCACCGAACCCGGGACGGACGCGCCGCCTGTCGAACCCCCGGACACCCCGGATGCGCCACGGCATACGGAGGCCGCATGATGACCGCCGCCCACGCCCACAGCTCGGCGCGCGACGTCTTACGCCTCGCCCTGCACCAATTCCCGTACGACCTGCGCGCGTTCCTCCGCAACCCGCAGTCGCGGTTCTTCACGCTCGCGCTCCCGGTGCTCTTCCTGATCATCTTCGCCTCGGTGTTCGGCCGCCAGAACAACACCGTCAAGGTCTCCGGCGGCACCATCGACACCTCGGTCTACTACGTCCCGGGCATCATCACCCTCGGGATCATCGCCGCGTCCTTCGTCAACCTGGTCATCTCGGTGACCGCCCAGCGCGAGTCCGGCGTCCTCAAACGCCGCCGCGCCACCCCCGTCCCGGCCGCCGCCGTCATCGCCGGCCGGACGCTCACCGCCATCGTCGTGTCGATCGGCATCACCGTCCTGCTGCTGGTGATCGGCTGGGCGGCGTACGGCGCCCACGTGCCCGCCCGCACCGCGCCCGCCCTCGCGGTGGCCGTCATCGTCGGCACCGTCTCGTTCTGCTGCCTCGGCTACGCGCTGACGTCCGTCATCCGCAACGAGGACGCCGCCCAGCCCATCACCCAGGCCATCATGCTGCCGCTGTACTTCATCTCCGGCGTCTTCATCGCGACCTCGATCCTCCCCCACTGGCTGACCGTCGTCGGCGACGTCTTCCCCGTCCACCACCTCGTCGAGGCGCTGCTCACCGCCTACAACCCGCACACCACGGGCGCGGGCTTCGCCGGCACCGACCTGCTGATCGTCGCCGCATGGGGAGCCGCCGGCCTCGTGGTGGCACTGCGCCGCTTCAGCTGGCTGCCGCGCGGCACGTGAGGAGTACCGCCCATGCCGACCGAAACCCAGACGCGGAGGGGCCGTTGCCCCACCCACGGAACGGTCGAGGCCACCAGGGACCTACCCAGGATCACCTTCCCGTGGGTCGTCAACTGGATCCGCCGCACCCTCGCCGAACGCCACCCGTTCCGCTGCCCCGAGTGCGGCGCGACCGTCCAGGTGCCGTAAGCGTCGCCGTACGTGACTGTGCCCCGGCCACTCGAACGCGTTGTCACAGTGCCCACTAACTTGCTCTGACACGATGAACGCCTGTCTGCATTTCTCCGCGAGCGAAGGGACAGAGGCACGTGACTGACAAGACACCCCAGGGCGACACCCAGGGCACCCGCGTCAAGCTGGGCCCCGTGAGCGATGCCGAGGAGGCACAGCCCGGAACACTGACGCTCACCTACGCCGACGGCGTGCCGACCCTGACGGTCAGCGGCGGAATTGCCATTCCGACGGGCATTACCGTGCTGGATCAGTCGGGGAACGCCGTCGCCCGCTACACCGCAGGCCCACAGGAAAACGAGCCCCCCGAGGAGTCCGAGGCGACGGCGGCAGCAGGGCAAACGCGACTCAACCCGAACGATGCGCTGTACGTCACGGCGATCCATACCAACACGCGGTAACGACCATCGTCACCTGCCCGCTCGGTCCTGCCTTGGCTGACGGAAAGTCAGCGGTGGGCCGCGATCAGCAGGCCGCCGAGCGCCAGCACCATCCATCGCGCAGGATCAGCAGGGTCGCGGAGACGTTGCCGACCTCGAACGCCGCGACGGCGAGCATCAGCCTGCCCTGCCAGGCGGGGAGAGTCCGACGTCGGCGGAGGCAGTCACCACCTCTGCTCCCCGCCCCCGTGACCGACCTCAGTTGCGTCTCCCGGCCGGGCCTCCCGGATGCTGCGTCCTGGCACCGAGCAGTGCGGCCCGGGCCCGGTTGGCTCCGCGTGCCGTCACGGCAGCCCCTGCACTCGCCGCAGGGACTCGCGGCTCGTGCCCTGCACATCTGCGGCACCGACCGGGCCCCGGCACGGGGTCGCGGCACTCGGAGCACTCGGCATACCGGCACACCGCCGTCGGCTGCGCGGGACGGACCGCCGGCATCTTCCGTTCCAGGCGGTCCCGCAGCATGCCGACCGGGGAATGGACGGCGGCGGGGAGCCCCGGCAGCAGAGCGTGGGCCAGGTCGGCCGTCGTGCTGCCGCGCTCCAGCCACTCATCGACCAACGGCGCCAGCACGGCCGCCTCCTTCTCGCCGAGCCACAGCCGCGGCTCCGGCCGAACCACCTGAAGGAGCGTCGTGGCCGCCGGACTCGCGGCCCGGACGTCAGCCGGGAGGGTGGGTTCTTGTCCCGGTTTCTTTACTTCAGGGACGTCACAACGACCGGTGCCCGGCCGACCGGGCACCGGACGGTTCGCACCCGGCAGCCGCGCCACACCGAGTTGCGGCGTGTCGTAGACGTGCGCCTCGCTGCGCAGCGTGCCGTCGGGCAGACGGATCAACTCGACGCGGTAGAAGCCGGCTTCGGTCAGCTCCTTGAGCGCCTTGCTGACGGCGCAGCGCCCCTGCGTGCTGGTGTCGGCCATGTGCCGCCCGTCCTCGCGCCAGCCGTCCGGGCGGGACAGGAGGTCGGCGAGCAGGCCGCGCGCAGTGTAGCTGAGCCGGCGATTCTGCAGGACGGCGTTGGGAAGTACGGTGAAGTGCCGTACGTGTTGGGTACGATGTACATGCATCGGGAGCCTCTACTCCTGCTGCCTGGCCCCGGGGTGTTACAGCACCGCCGGGGTCAACATTTTTCGGTTGGAGCACGGAACGTAGCACGCGAACCGGACCACAGCGCAGCAGATTTGGCGCTCCGTCAGAACTTGTCCGTTGGCGTTCGAAATTCATAATCTTGCGCAATCGAGTGATCAGCCGCGACGAGTCGGCAGCACACGATTGGTCGGTGACGCCAGGATGGAACGCTGCACCGCTCGACGGGCAGGATCACTGCAAGCTCGGACAACTCCCGGCGGGGCCGTGAAATCGACTCAGGCCCGGTGCGCAGTGGCGCACCGGGCCTGGGCCTTGAGTGGTAGCGGGGACAGGATTTGAACCTGCGACCTCTGGGTTATGAGCCCAGCGAGCTACCGAGCTGCTCCACCCCGCGTCGGTGAACTCGACTGTACGGCACATCGAGTGTGCGGTCGAATCGCTTTCCTCGCCGCGGGCTCCGAGACCCCGATCACACGACGTGGGCTGCCGCCACTCCGCGGCACCGAGCCTGCAGCACAACTCCTGGAAGATCACCCGCGGCTGCCGACGGCCCGCCGGTACCGGACCGGTGGGCCGTCGACACGTGCCGGATCGGGCGGGTCAGGAGATCCGCCAGAGCTGGTTCACCTGGCCCGGGCCGTAGCAGTCCCACAGCTGGGTCTTGCCGTGGTTGTAGTAGATCTCCTCGTAGGCGCCGTCCAGACAGCGGCCGTTGGCCTGGACGGTCAGGTTGTAGACGAGGGGGTCGTTGGTCGCCCGGGTGAACTTCCACAGCTGGTTGCTCTGCCCCACGCCGTAGCAGTCCCAGAGCTGCATCTTGGTCCCGTTGCCGCCGATGTCCTGCCAGGCCGCGTCGAGGCACCGGCCGCTCTCCGCGTTGACCAGCTCGTAGTAGGCGCCCTGCGGACTGTCCATCCAGACCATGGTCCAGCGCTGGTAGGCGCTGTTGGGGTCGCAGTCCACCAGGAAGACGCCGATCCCGTTCCCGGTGCCGCTGGGGTCCAGGCAGCGGCCATTGAAGACGTTCTTGAGCAGCACGCCGCTCGACAAGGCATGGGCGGACGGCGCGGCAGCCACGAGCGTGGCCGTGGCGAACGCCGCGGTGGCGACCGCAGTGGTGAGAACCTTCCTCATCGTTCCTCCTGCTCCTCGTTCCTCGCTCTCCGGACCGGCCCCGTGACCGGTCGCTCCCAGCGTCGGCGAGCCGGATTGCCGCCGGATCGGCGTTCGATTGCCGCCCTGGCGGGAACGCGGGAAGGCGGGCAGACGGGAGCCAACCTGTCCGTCCGTCACCCGGGAGACGACCCCGCACCTCACCAGCGCCGCGATCGGCCGCGCAACACAGTGGCGACCGGAAGGGCGCGGACAGGGCGGGCAAACCGTGATCCGCGTCACGCCCACGCGGTCCGATTTCCCTGTGTGCACGGAATGCCGCAGGCCGGCCCACCTGCGGTTTCGCACGCGGGCCACGGTGGTTCATTCACTGAATAACGGTTCCTGCAACAAGTCTGGGAAAAGCCTGAGCGGTTGCTGAGAATGGCGCGTCCCCACGCACCTCCTCTTCCCCGGGAGCCGCGCATGCCCTCATTGCGTACCCGCTGGAGCAGACGGCGAATAGCCATCGCCACTGCCCTGCCCGTCCTGCTCATCGCCGCCACCGCGGCGAGCGGCCTGGACCTCGACCGCTACCTCGACTTCGACCACGACCGGGCCGCCGCCTGCGGCGCGGCGCACGATCCGGACGCCGACCGGGACGCCGACCACGACGCGGACAAGGACACCGGCAAGGACGCCGACGCCGATCCGGACGCCCGTCCCGGCCACTGCGGCATGGCCGGTGAGAGTGCCGACATCCTCGCCGCCTCCGCCCAGGCGAACGTCGCCCGTACCGCGCCCGGCACCTCGGTGAGCTCCGAGGCCGTGACCGCCGCCGCGAAGGACGCCGCCGCCATGCCGGTGACCGGTGCCGCCGTGGCCTGGCAGCAGAAGAACGACCTGCCGTACCAGTCGCAGAACTCCGCCTATGCGCAGGGCCCTTGGTGGGCCGGTCACGACGTGGTCTCCGGGCGCGCGACCGCGCTGGCCGCCGACGGCGCCACGGTCTACCTCGGCACCGCCGGCGGCGGCGTCTGGAAGACCACCGACCAGGGCCAGACCTGGACCCCGCTGTTCGACGACCAGCCGAGCCTCGCCATCGGCGCGGTGGCCGTCAACCCGGCCGACCACTCGGTGTGGGTCGGCACCGGCGAGGGCAACTCCAACTCGGACGGCGTCGGCGGCACCGGGCTGTACCGCTCCACCGACGGCGGACAGACCTGGACCCAGGCCGGCACCGGGCTGACCAACAGCCTCGTGACGCACATCGAGTTCGCCGGCAGCAAGGTCTACGCCGCCACCAACCAGGGCCTCATCCGCCACGACGCCGCCACCACGGACGGCGCCTGGGAGACGGTCCTCAAGCCGGACCCGAACCCCGGCAACTCGCCCTACCGCACCTCCTGGATCACCGACGTCCGCGTGCAGCCGAACAGCAACGGCCAGAGCCTGGTCGCCGTCCTCGGCTGGCGCGGCGGTACCAAGGCCGACGACCTCGGCTACAACGGCGTCTACTACTCCACCGCGAACGGCGACTCCGGCACCTGGAACAAGGCCACCGTCTCGGGCGACCTGACCCAGGCGCAGGTCGGCCGCACCACCCTCGGCTTCACCTCCGACGGCGGCAAGCTCTTCGCCGTCGTCGAGGACCCGACCACGGTGGCGCTGGCGGGTGTCTACGTGTCCGGCACCGGTGACCCGAACGGCCCGTGGACCAGGCTCGCGGACGGCACCGCGCTCAAGAACGCGGGCGCCACCGCCGGAACCGTCGGCGGCCAGGCGTGGTACGACCAGTACCTCGTCGTCGACCCGGCGGACGACACCCACCTGTACGTCGGCCTGGAGGACCTCTACGAGACCTCCGACTCCGGCTCCACCTGGACGGCCATCGGCCCGTACTGGTGGAACAACACCTACAGCTGCTTCAGCTACGACCCGAGCCAGTTCAGCTGCCCCAACACCACCCACCCCGACCACCACGCCGCCGTCGTCGCCCCCGACGGGACCACGTACTTCGGCAGCGACGGCGGCGTCTGGTCCCGGCCCTCCGCCACCCGCGCCCAGGTCGGCGGCTTCAACGACCTCAACACGGGCCTGCGCACCCTCCAGTACTACGGCGGCCAGACCGGGAAGAACACCGCCGGCACCGGCGACATCTTCTGGGGCGGCCTCCAGGACAACGGCTACTCGGTCTCCGTCCCGGGCGACCCGGCGATGTACGAGCCCAAGGGCGGCGACGGCTTCAACGTGATCGTCGCCCCGCAGGACGGCCGCTACAGCGTCGCCGAGTACACCAACCTGGCCCTCGCCAAGACGCTGGACGGCGGCCACACCTGGTACAACATCAGCCCCAACTGCACCAACTTCAAGCCGACGTCGACGACCACGCCGTGCGAGAAGGACGGCCGCTTCGTCGCCCCGTTCGGCGCGGATGTCGCCAACGTCCAGCACTGGGTGGCCGGCGGCCGCTACGTCTGGGACAACCAGGGCAAGGGCTGGTCCACCGCCTGCACCGGCGCGGCCTGCGACTGGCAGCCGGTCTTCGACCTCGGTGCCGGCAACGCCGCCACCGCCGTGACCGCCGACGGCGCCGTGACGTACGCCGGCTGGTGCGGCACCGGCAACGGCTGCAACCCCGGCGGCGGCTCGCCGTTCGTCTCCGGCATCGCCACCAACTACGGCGGCACCTGGCACCAGGTCCAGGCGCCCAGCCTGCCCAACCGCGTGGTCACCGCGATCTCCGCCGACCAGGCCGACGCCGCGCACGTCGTCGCCGTCTACGGCTCCTACAGCCGGCACTGGATCGACGGCGCCGGCACCGGCCACGTCTTCGAGTCCCACGACGGCGGCGCCACCTGGACCGACATCAGCGGCAACCTGCCCGACGCACCGGTCAACGCCGTCAAGATCGCCCTCGGCTCGCTGATCGTCGGCACCGACAACGGCGTCCTCGCGGCCTCGCCGACCGCCCCCTCCACCTGGTACCGGCTAGGCACCGGACTGCCCAACACCCCGGTCGGCGACCTCGCCGTCGCTCCGGACAGCTCGTACCTGCTGGTCTCCACCCACGGACGCGGCGCGTGGACCTGGACCCTGCCCCCGCAGCCCACGACGTGACCCACCCCGCTCCCCAGGCGCCCGGTGCCACGCGGCACCGGGCGCCCGCCCACCGCTCCACACCCGTCAGTACGCCAGTAAGGAGGATCCCGGCATGCGCAAGCGCCTGATCCTGGGAACCGCGGCCGGCCTCCTCGCCCTCGCCGCCGGTGCCACCACATTCGCGCTGCTCTCCGACGACGACCGCCCCGCCGCACACGGCCCCGCCTGGACCACACCTGCAGCCGCCAACCGGCCGGCCACCGCTCCGGCACCCGGTAGCGGCACAAGCACCGGCACACTGGCCGCAGCGCCGTCGGCCGGCCCCACCGAGACGCCCGCAGCACCCAACGGTGCCCCTGTCGGAACACCGGGCCCGTCCCACCCCATCGCAACCCCGACCTTCGCCCGGGGCGCCACCCGCAACCCGGCCAAGTCCTCTCCGGCACCCGCCGCCACCCCGAGCCACGACTCCGACAACCCGGTCGACGCCGAACCCGACCGCTTCGCCCCCGGCCCCGGGCCGACGAACCAGCCCGGCCCCACGGGTGCCGGCCAGCCGACCCCGGTCCCGGGCCGGACGCTTCCGTTCCCCACCACCCCTTGAACGAACGGGACCGCGGCCCTCACTCATCGAGGCCGCGGTCCCGTCGCACCACACGACCGACGACGACCGCTCCGGCCGCCGACGGGTCGTCCCGCCAACAACCGCTGACGCTCCGTTGAGCGCACTGCAGAGCCGCCGCTGACCGCTCCAGCCCCGTCTTCCCACCTCGGCTTCCCGCCCGGGCGCGGACGGCGGGCTTTTCTGTTGTCCTTCAACTTTCTTAACTGATTTGGTTTTAAGCATTCGTTATGCCCACTCCCTTCACTCTGGCCCCGTGAGACGCGAAGCTTCGGTCTGATTCCGCCGGGCAGCGCAACCGCGCGACCCGGCCGCATGGGGAGGACCCACCATCGTGCCCAACAGGCAACGCCGACGGCTGCTGCTGCCCGCCGTCACGCTCACCGCGCTCGGACTGACCACCACCCAGGCCCTCGCCGCGCCCGGCACGTCCGACCCCCGCCCGCACCAGGCGCAGCACCTCGACGAGGTCGGCCAGAAGCACGCCGCGAAGGTCAAGGGCACCGGCCCCAGCACCAGCACCGCCAAGCACACCTTCTCCGCCAAGGCCGACACCCCGGGCGGGGGCGACGGCGGCGCGGACGAGGCCGAGAACGCGGCCGAGGGCACCGCGCAGTACACCGAGGCCCGCACCGCCCCCGGCGTCGTCGCACCGGGCGCGTACGGCGCGGCCTGGGCGCAGCTGAAGTCGATGCCGCACACCGACGGCTCGTGGAAGCACGTCACTGACAAGCCGTACAACGAGGACGACCCGCGCTACCGGGACGCCAACTCCAACTCCAGCGGCGGCGCCGGGTACACCACCGGCCGGATCACCGGCATCGCGGCCGACGACGACGGCTACGTCTACGCGGGCGGTGCCGACGGCGGGGTGTTCCGCTCCCGGACGGGTGGCGGACAGTGGGAGCCGATCGCGGACAAGCTGCCGTCGCTGTCGACGGGCACGCTGAACCTCGACGAGGGCGGCCGGCTCTGGTACGCCACCGGCGAGTCCAACACCGGCGCCACCTCCTACGTCGGCACCGGTGTGTACGTGCTGTCCGACCCCAAGCACGGCAAGTTCCAGCCCGGCAACCGGGTCGGCGGCGCCGAGCTGGAGTCCACCATCATCCACGCGCTGCGCTTCGGCGGCGGCAAGGTGTGGGCGGCGACCAGCCGGGGTGTGTGGAGCCACTCCGCCACCGACCTCTCCGGCCCGTGGACGCAGGAGTTCGCGCCCAACCCGGACTACCTGCCGGGTGGTTCGAAGGCGGCCGACCCGAGCGCGCCGTACAAGAACATCGCCAACGACATCGCGATCGACCCCAAGGACCCGTCCAAGGTGATCCTGGCCGTCGGCTGGCGCGGCGGCGACACCTACAACGGCTTCTACAGCAAGGCGGCGGACGGCAGTTGGCAGCGGGTCGCCTCGCTGGGCGACCTGCCGACGGACGCGGCGAACGTCGGCAACGTCACGTTCGCCCGTTCCGCGGACGGCTCGCGCTACTACGCCATCGACCAGTCCCCGGACGTCATGGCGCACAACCCCGACACCGGTCTCAAGGGCATCTACGTCTCCAAGTCCGGCTCCCCATCCGGCCCGTGGACGCTGATCGCGGACAAGGACAAGATCAAGAACTCGGGCTCCGCCCTCCAGGGCGCCGGCTACCAGCCGGGCATCCAGTCCTGGTACAACCAGTTCCTCCAGGTCGACCCGGCCAACCCGGACCACGTCTACGCGGGTCTGGAGGAGGTGCTGGAGACGAAGGACGGCGGCACCAGTTGGTCCGTTCCCGGCCCGTACTGGAACTTCACCTTCCCGTGCTGGAGCATCGACCCCACCAAGGTGACCGGCGACTGCTCGCCGACCACCCACTCCGACCAGCACGCCGTCGCCATCGGCACCTACCACGGCAAGGCGAGCGTGTACGTCGGCAACGACGGCGGCATCTACACCCGCCCGGTCAACGGCGCGGCCGACGCCTCCGGCCACGCCACGGACTGGAAGTCCCTGGCCGACGGCACCATCGACACCCTGCAGTACTACTCGGTCGGCGTCGGCAAGGACCCGGCGGACCGCACCGGCAAGGGCGTCATCGTCAGCGGCGGCCTCCAGGACAACGGCGAATCGATCCTGCGCGCCCACGACAAGGTGATGGGCTCCAACTTCGGCGGCGACGGCGCCGACACCCTGGTCGACCCGGCCAACGGCTGCAACATCGCCCAGGAATACGTGTACCTCGACATGTGGGTCACCCAGAACTGCGCCGTCAACGACGGCTCCGGCAACTCCGACCCCAGCAAGGCCACGTCCTACGAGGTCGCCCCGCCCGACAAGGCCACCAGCTCCGCCCGCTTCATCGCCCCGCTCGCGGCCGACCCCAAGGACGTCAACACCTGGATCGCCGGCGGCCGGCACATCTGGGTGCAGCACAAGGGCTACGCGATCCGCAGCGGCAGCGAGTGGACCAGTGCCTACGACCTGGGCGCCGGGCACTTCGCCACCGCCGTCTCGACCGTCAACGGCACCGTGTACGCGGGGTGGTGCGGGCCCTGCAACAACCAGGGCTTCAGCCGCGGCATCGCGGTCGGCAAGACCGACGGCACCGGCTGGCACCAGCTCAACCTGCCGATCGACGGCACCCTGCCCAACCGGTACATCTCCTCCTTCGCCGTGGACGAGAAGGACGCCCAGCACGTCTTCGTCGCCATGAACGGCTTCTCGCGGACCTGGACCGAGGGCCCCGGCGCCGGCAACGGCCACCTCTTCGAGACCCACGACGGCGGCGCCACCTGGACCGACGTCTCGGCCAACCTGCCCGACGTCCCGGCCACCTCGGTCAAGCTCCTGCCGAACGGCGGGCTGGCGCTTGGCACTGACCTCGCCGCTTTCTACCGCGCACCGGGCGAGACCAACTTCTCGGTGCTCGGCAAGAACCTGCCCACCACCTCGGTCCAGCAGCTCAAGACCGGCCCGGACGGCCGCCTCTACGCCGCCACCTTCGGCCGCGGCATCTGGTCGATCAACCCGACCGCGCTGTACGAGGACGACAACAGCCAGGGCGACGACAACCAGAACTGACCACGACACGCGCAACCACCGGTGCCCGGCCGCTCTCCCGAGCGCGCCGGGCACCGGCATAGTCGGAACCCCCCGACCCGCGCGTACGTCCGACCGCGGCCAGTACGAGACCGGAGACCACCGCCCGTGAAGAGAACCGCCGCCGTCCCGGCAGCCGCCCTGCTCCTCGCCCTCACCGCGACCGCCTGCGGATCCAGTGGCGCCGCCTCACCCGCCCGAAGCGCGGCCCCGGCCACTCAGAACCCGGTCCCGGCAACGGGAAGCACCAGCCCTCCGCCCAACCTCGCCCCCGCCGAACCGACGCCGACACCAGCGTCGCCCTCGACGGGTGCGGCAACGACCTCCCCACCACCCCCCAAGGGCAGCACCGCAGCCCCGACCCGGACGGCCTCGCAAGAGCCCGCGCCCGCAGGCAGCCACGCGTCCGCCACAACGGCGCCGAACCCCGCTCCCCCTCCGGCCCTGCCTCCGAACGACGGGGAGAACCCGGTCGACCTCCAGCACCGCCCCGGCGGCGGGCCCTCCCGCCCCACGGGCTGATCCGACGGAGCGATAGCATCGCCACATGGCGATGACATCACCACCATCCGCCGGGCGGGATACGCTCGCACCGGCCGCGGCCCTCTTCCGCTCCCTCGGCGATCCGGCCCGCCTGGCGATCGTCCAACGGCTCACGGCCGGCGAAGCCCGGGTGGTCGACCTGGTCGAGCAGCTCGGCCTGGCCCAGTCCACCGTCTCCAAGCACCTGGCCTGCCTGCGCGACTGCGGCCTGGTCGACTCCCGTCCGGTCGGCCGGGCCTCGGTGTTCAGCCTGACCCAGCCCTCCCTGATCGGCCTGCTCGCCGCGGCGGAGACCGTGCTGGCCGAGACCGGCGACGCCGTCGCGCTCTGCCCCGTCTACGGCGCCCGCGAGGGGGACGACCGGTGACCGCCGAGGCCGAGTCGGGCGCCTGCCACTGCGGGCCCGGCTGCACGGACGCCTGCTGCCGCCCGCCGGTCGAGAAGAGCGCCGCCTGGCACGAGGCGGCACGCAAGGCGAAGCTCCTGTCATGGCTCTCCCTCGGCTACATGGCGGCCGAGGGCGCCGTCGCGCTCGTCGCGGCGGTCCTGGCCGGCTCGGTCGCCCTGCTCGGCTTCGGCCTCGACTCCGTCGTCGAAGGTCTGGCCTCCGTCATCGTCGTCTGGCGGTTCAGCGGCACCCAGACACTGTCGGAGACCTCCGAGGCCCGCGCACAAAAGGCCGTCGCGGTGACGTTCTTCCTCCTGGCCCCCTACATCGCCTACGACGCCATCACCACGCTGGCCGCCGGCGAGAAGCCGTCCACCAGCTGGCTCGGCATCGGCCTGTCCGTCACCTCCCTGATCGTCATGCCACTGCTGGGCCGCGCCAAGCGCCGCCTGGGGACCATCCTCGACTCGGCCGCCACCAGCGGCGAAGGCACCCAGAACCTCCTGTGCGCCTACCTCGCCGCCGCCGTCCTGGTCGGCCTGCTCGCCAACGCCCTGTTCGGCCTGTGGTGGCTCGACCCCGCGATCGGCCTGCTCGTCGCCGGCCTCGCCGTCCGCGAGGGCATCGACGCCTGGCGCGGCGAGGAGTGCGGCTGCTGACACCACCGGCAACGCCCGCCAGGCGGCCGGACCGGACAACTCACCGAGCAGAGCGACTCCGTCAGCGGGTGCCCGCACCTCCACATGCAGGTCCGGGCCGGCGCCGCCCCTCAACCTGCCCAGCACGGCGGGGCCGGAACCCGGCGTCGTCAGCGGTCCTCCGGCGTGGGGCTTCCTCCCGAGCCGGTCGGCCGGTCGGCCTTATGGCGCGATCTCGAAGTCAGGCGGCCGGAGGCATGCGAGGCATTCCGTCTTCGGCGCGGTCGGAGTGTCGAAGAACGAGCGGGTGATCTCCTGCGCACACGCCGAGTCGGCGAAGACCACGTGGGCGACGTAGGGGACGGTGACCTCGGTGGACCGGCTCAGCGAGCGGGCGGCGTACGGCCCGTTGCTCGCTGCGGTCTGGGCGTCGAACCCGCCCGACAGGACGAGCGTCGGGATGTCGCTGTGCGTCACGTCCCGGACCGAGCGCGGTGCGGCGGGGACGTCCCAGGCGCGGCAGTCGTCGTGGAGCCAGGCGAGCCCCGGGGCGTTGGCCAGCACCGAGTCGGGGAACGACGGGAACGCGCGCCGCCCGCCCTCGATGACGTCCGCCTCGCTCTCGAACGGTGTCCACTCGCTGCAGAAGACGCCGTAGGCGAGCCCGTGGGAGAGCCTGCCGAAGGCCGCCGGGCTGAGCTTCCCGCCGGCCCACTGCTCGGCCACGCGCTGCGGGTTGCCGTGGGCCAGCTCGTCGATGGAGCGCGGCACGCCTGCCGCCAGGTGGCTGGCGGCGGTCAGCCAGGTCACCAGGACGCCGCCGTCCAGCACGACCTCCACCGGACCGGGGTGGCCCGGGACGGTGACGGTGGTGGTGACCGGCCGGGCTTCGAGCTCGACGACGAGGCGTTCGAAGGTGGCCTTCAGGTCCGGGTAGCGGTCGTTGCAGGCACGTTGCTTCGCGCAGGCGTCGAACAGGCCGTCGAATCCCTCCTGCGCGGCCTTCCAGGTCACCGCCCCGCCGGCCAGGGACGGCGGCAGGATGCCGTCGATGCCGACCGACCGGATGCCCTGCGGGTGCAGGCGCATGTAGAGCAGGGCCAGGTCGGAGCCGTACGAGATGCCGAACACGTTCCACTGCTCAATGCACAGCGCTTCGCGCAGGTCGGCGTAGTCGGCCGCGCTCTCGGTGCTGTTGTACGCGCTGATGTCGGCCCCGCGTCCCGCGAGCCCGTCGCGGCAGGCGCGGGTCGCGTCGACGTGCAGGCGCCCGGTGGACGGCGCGCCGTAGACGAGGCCGAGGGAGTCCGCGTTGAACTGGTCGATGTTCGCGCAGGTGAGTGCCGGGTCGGCCGAGTAGGTGCCCCGCTGGGACATGAAGATGACGTCGCGGTCGCGGTTCAGGCCGCCGTTGAGTGCCAGGGGGATCTCGGAGACCGCGTCGTCGCCAGGCCCGCCGGCGAGCCACACGATCGGGTCGGGTGCCCGTCTGCTCGTGGCCGCCGGGATGATCGCGACTCCGAGGGCGATCGTCCGCCCGTCGTGCCGGGAGCGGTGCTCGGGCACCGTGAGCGTTCCGCAGCGGGCCTTCTCCAGCTCGGGGATCGGGTCCGCCGTCCTGGGGCAGGGGCCCGGCTCGAAGTGGGCGCGCCCGGCCGTCCGGGCGACCGTGCCGAGCGGCGGTCCGGCAGCGGGCTCGGCGCGGGTGGGTGCGGCCCGGGCGGGCAGCGCGGCGAGGCCGACGGCGAGGACACCGGCCGTGGCCACGGCCAGCGTGGCCCGCAACCGTCGCGCGGTGCGACGGCGGTGGGGCGCGGGAGTTGACATCATGCGGTTTCCGTTTCGGGGGTGATGGAGAACGGTGCGGGCGCGAGGTCTGCCACGCAGGCGGTGTCCGGCGCCGTCGGGTGCACGAGGAAGGAGGCCAGAACGCTCTGCGCGCAGCACGACTGGGGGACCACCCAGTGGCCGATGCCCGGGATCCGCACGACGGTCGAGCGGGACAGCGTGCGAGCCGCGTACCGGCCCCAGCTCGCCCCGGTCTTGGAGTCGAAGGTGCCCGAGATGACGAGCGCGGGCACGTCGCTGACGGTGGCCACCCGCTGGACGGCGGTGCGGTCCGGGACGTTCCAGACCCGGCACACGTCGTACTGGAAGGGCAGCTGCGGCGCTTGGGCCAGGACGGCGTCCGGCCACCCGGGGAAGTTGCGGCGCCCGGCCGCCAGCACGTCGGCCCGCGAGTAGCCCGGCACCCACTCGCCGCAGGCCACCGACTCCTTCAGCCCGTAGGCGAATTCGCCGATGACGGGCGTCGCGCCCGCGGCGCGGGCCCGCGCGAAGCGCTCGGGATTGCCGTGGGCGAGTTCGTCGAGGGCGGCGGGCAGGTCGGCGAACGGGACGGCCTTGGCGACCAGCAGGTCCACCAGGCTGCCCCCGTCGAGGACGACCGTCACCGGGTTTCCGCCCCCGGGGGGCTGCGCCGTGAGTGTCAGGGGGTGTTCCTCCAGCCGCCGGACCTGCTCGGTGACGGTCCCGGGGAGGTCGGGGTAGCGGTTCTTGCAGGCGGGCTGGGCCTCGCAGGCCGCGAAGACCTCGTCGAGCCCTTCCCGGAAGCTGTCCCAGGTCCAGGGGAGGTTCACGACCGGCGGGGGTGCGACCGAGTCGATCGCCACCGAGCGGATCCCCTCGGGGTGCAGGCGCAGGTAGGTGAGGGCGAGGTTGGTGCCGTAGGAGTACCCGTAGACGTTCCACCGGTCGATGCCCAGCGCGGTGCGCAGGTCGGCGAAGTCCGCGGCGTTCTCGGTGGTGTTGTAGGCGGCGAGTTCGACTCCGCCTGCGGTCAGGCGGTCCCGGCACTCCTTCGTCGCCCGGACCAGGAGCTCGCCGGTGGAGGGCGCGTTGAAGGGCAGCCCGACGGCGCCCGCGTAGAACCGGTCGATCTCCGGGCAGGCGAGGTTCGGCTCCGAATGGAGGGTGCCGCGCTGGGCCATGACGATCAGCTCGCGGTCCCGGTTCACGCCGGCGCCGATCAGGAAGGGGATGTTTCCGAACGCGTCGCCGCCGGGGCCGCCCTCCATGAACACCACCGGGTCCCCGGCCGGCGTCGCGGACGCCGCCGGGATGATCGCGACGGCCAGCCGGACGGTCCGTCCGTGCCGGTGGGCGGCGCGGTTCTCGGGCACCTCCAGCACCCCGCACCGCCCGGGGACCGGCTCGGGCGTCTCCGGGCAGGGCCCGGGCACGAACCGCGCCGGAGCTCCTGAGAGGGGCTCACGGACCGGTGGTGACACGGCGCTGCTGGGTGTCGGGCCGAGCGCCCCCAGGAGGGCCAGCCCGGCGGCGATGAGCGCCACCCCGGTGGATGACCCCGGGGAACGCCCCTGCGCGTACCTGCGCCGCACCCGCCTCCGCACGGACCTGCCGATCCCGCGAACGGCCGACAGGCAGCCCTGACCGACGCCCTGTTCCACCATGTGATGCCTTTCGCCGTCGCCCCCGGCCGCCCGTCGGGGACGACGCCGGGTGACTCCGCCCGCCGCCGGGACGTCGGTGCGGGCGCTGTGTAAGCCAGCCTGCGTTCGTGGGGAGACGTCCACCATTCACGGGCTCCACTCGGAGCAGCGCGGCACCACCCCGCGGTCCGTCCTGCCGGGGCGACGTGGTGGAGGCCGCCCTCTGCTTCAAACCCTCTCGGAGGCGATCGCCGAGGTCGCCGGCCTGCTCACCTCGGGCGATGGCAAGGGGCAGGAACCGGTCCGTTCTTCCGGAACTCCGCGAACTATTCATTATTTTACCAGAATAGCGATGGAAAGTCATATCCGCTCGGGATGTGGAAAATTGACACCCGGTTCGCTATGTTGGCGCCCATGAATACGAGTACTGAATTAATTGTCGGCTCTGGTGAATTGCGACTGTGGACCGAACGGGCCGGCGACTCGAACGACCCAGCAGTCCTGCTGGTGATGGGGACCGCCGCACCAGGCATCGGATGGCCGGACGAGCTGGTCGATGTGCTGGTCGCCGGCGGGCGCCAGGTCATCCGCTACGACCACCGCGACACCGGCCGTTCCACCTGCGTGGACTTCGCCACCCACCCCTACACGCTGGCGGACATGGCCGCCGATGCAACGGCCGTGCTCGACGGCCACGGAGTAGCCGCCGCGCACATCGTCGGGGCGTCCCTGGGCGGCGCGATCGGCCAATGGCTGGCCGTGCACCGCCCTGAACGCGTACTGACGCTGACCGCGATGATGACCGGCCCGATGGGCCACAGCGCGGGCCCGGCCTGGGCGCGCGCCATGGCCGGCCAGGCACCCGATCCCAGCGACCTACCGCCGCCCACAGCACGCTTCCTGGCGCACCTCGCCCAACGCGCCACTCTTCCGCAGGGGACTCGCGAGGAGTACGTCACAGCGAACCTGGCGACGTGGCGCGTGCTCAACGGCGGCGTCCTTCCCTTCGACGAGCCTGCCGCTCGCCGCTTCGTGGAAGCCTCCTTCGACCGGACCGGCAACCACAGCGCGGCCCTCAACCACGATCTGGCCGGACGTCACATGACCGAGGACCGCCTTGCTCCGCTGTCCTCGATCAAGGCCCCGGCCCTGGTCGTGCACGGCACGGAAGATCCCCTGCGCCCGCTACCGCACGGCCGTGCCCTCGCCGAGGAAATCCCTCACTCCCGATTCCAGCCGATTCCCGGCATGGGGCACACGCTGTTCTCTCCCGGACTTCCCCAGCAGATCGGCGAAATCATTCGCGAGCACACCGCGTAGAGAGCGGAACGTCGAGCGGATGCCCGCCAGGGGGCTCCGAATACCGCCTGACAGGGCTCCTCCCTCATCGAGGGTGTCCGGATCCGGCGAGGGACGCGACCCGCCGGACAGCTCGGGCAGCCGGAACACTGGAGAAGACCGACTACAACGGCCTCACGCCCACCCGCGACTGAGCCCGGTCGACCGCCGGAGCCGGGCGTCCGTGACTGAAGGACGGCCCTGATCAAATTGCTGCGGTCCGTCTCCGGTGCCGGGGCGTCCGTGCCGGGCCGGAACGTCCGCGGCTCCGCCGGATCTCGCGGGCCGGCCGGGTTCAGAGCGTCTGGACGAGGCCGCCGTCGATGACGAAGTCGCTCCCGGTGACGTTGCCCGCCCGGTCACCGGCCAGCAGCAGGACGAGGTCTGCGACCTCCCGCGGGAGGCTGAAGCGGCCGGTCGCGGATTGCGCGGCGGCACTCCGGGCGATGTCCTCCGGGCTTCCACCGGACGCTTTCGCGACCGTCGCCGCGACGCCGTCGTCGCCGAGCCACAGCGACGTGGACACCGGCCCGGGGCTGACCGTGTTGACGCGCACCCCGCGCGGACCGACCTCCTTGGAGAGGGCCTTGCAGAAGTTGGTGAGCGCCGCCTTGGCCGCGCAGTAGTCGATGACCATCGGATCGGGCAGGAACGCATTGATCGAACTCACCGTCACGATCGAGGCGTTGCCGCGGTCGATCAGGTGGGGCAGGGCGGCTCGGGTGGTGCGGACGGCGGCGAGGAAGTTGACCGTCAGCGCCTGGGTCCAGTCGTCGTCGGTGACGGACGCGAACCCGGCCAGGCGGGGGTGTACGGCACCGACGTTGTTGACGAGGATGTCCAGTCCGCCGAACCGGGAGACCGCTTCTTCGACCACGGACGCGGGGCCGTCCGCGGTGGTGAGATCGGCGGAGACCGGATGCACCCGCGGGGCGAGGTCCGTCAACGGACCGGTGATGCCGCGCGCCACCGCGACCACATTCACGCCCTCGGCGGCGAGTGCCTGCGTCACGGCGAGGCCGATTCCCTTGCTGGCACCGGTGACGACGGCGACCTTGCCCGAGAGACGCAGGTCCATCACGGACTCCTCAGCTGGTGGAACGGCAGTACGGCCTGTGGTGCGACCGCGCCGTTCACGGCGGCGAGGAGCCGGTGAGCCGGCGCCTCGCCGTCAGGCCGAACGGCTGGGACATGGGCAGGTCCGCGATCCGGTCCCGGATGGCAGCAGGGTCAGGACCGCTCGACGGCGGCCTTGATCCGGCGGCCGAAGTCGGGAGCGTCCTTGCGAGCCGCGCGAAGCGCCGGGCCGAGCAGGAGCTTGCCGAGTCCGTGGCCTTCGAGAACGTTGAAGATCCGGACGCGGGTACGGCCGTCCGGCAACGCTTCGAGGTCGTAGCCGCCCTCGGCCGTGATGAGGTTCTTGCTCTGCTCGACCCAGCGGATCGTGTGCGGCGCCACCAGGCTGGTGATGCGGAACTCGCGGGAGGTCCTCATCCCGGCGTCCTTCACGGTGCTGCGGAAGACCGTCCCGACGCCGGTCGGGCCGTCCGGCGTCCTGGTGATCTCCAGGACCCGAGGGCTGAACTCGGGATCGTTGCGACCGTCGGCGAGGTAGGCGAAGACCTCCTCCACCGAACGGTCGACCTCGACGCTCGCCTCGAACTCTCCGGACATTGCGGCTCCTCGCTGTGTGCCCGACCCGCGCTTCTCGGCCAGGATTCCAGAGAGTCCCGGCTGCCGCCTCCCGGCCGCGATCTTCGAGATTGAAGATCGACCAGGGCCGGGCCCTCTCGGCACTCGCTAGTTGTATTGACCACGAGCGTTGTTGACAGTGATCGGGATCCAATCAGGCGCGCCGGTCAGGTTCTCTTCGACGAGGAGCCAGTCGCAGTGTAGGACGGTGTCATTGAGCGAAGGCCGCGCGTAGAGGTCGCATGCAGGACTGTAGTCAGGGCCTGTCGCCTTCTTGGCCGGGTGCGGCGTCTATGTGCTTTTCTGGAAAGCCCTGATTTACAAGAGAAAGCTAACGTGCCGTCGCCTCAACCGAGTTGGTCCTGACGAAGGTACGTTGCGACAGCAGCTGCGGCGGGGTGGTGGTCGCCGGGGAAGGGCCGGCCAGGGGTGGCCGGCGGGGCTGTGAATACCATGGGGTGGATCGTTCCCGCCCTCTCATGGTGGTCGCTGCTCCACCGTCACGGATGACGGCTGGTGGGCGGTGCGAGGGGTGTTTCGCCGGGCACCGGACTGGACGTTGCTCGTCCCGTCAGGGGAGCGTTCGGCCGGGCTCGGGGATATGGTCGGTAGCCCAGCTGGCCAGGATGCGCAGCGCGTCTTCGGAGTCGCTTCCCGGCTCGGCGCCGTAGGCGAACAGGATGAGGCCGTCGGCGGGCAGGTCGAGGGATTCGTAGGCGAGCTGAAGAGTGCCGACCACGGGGTGGTGGATGACTTTGGCGCCCTGGTGGTACTGGCGAACGTCGTGGCCGGCCCAACGGGTGCGGAAATCCTCGCTGCGGGTGGACAGCTCACCAATGAGGTCGGTGAGGTCCTTGTCGTAGGGATCGCGGCCGGCCTGGGCGTGCAGGAGAGCGACCAGGTTGTCCGCGGCACTCTCCCAGTCGACCCAGAACTGGCGGGAGCGAGCGTCCAGGAATATGAACCGGCCGTGGTTGGGGGTGGCACCCCCGGCGGCTTCGATCATGGGGGCGTACAGCGCGCGGCCCAGGCTGTTGGCGGCCAGGACGTCACCACGGCCGTTCAGGATGAACGCCGGGCAGGCCATGGAGTCCAGGAAGTGCTGCAGGTTCGGTCGCACCGCGGCGGCGGGCCGGCGTCGGCGCCGACGTCCTGGACCGGCGGCGCGGGCAAGATCCTCCAGATGGGTGCGGTCGTCCTCACTCAGCCGCAGCGCCCGAGCGAGGGCGTCAAGGACCTGGTCCGATACTCCGGACAGGTCACCGCGCTCCAATCGCGCGTAGTACTCGACGCTCACCCCGGCGAGCTGCGCGACCTCGGCGCGCCGCAGTCCCGGCACGCGACGCGGGCCATGAGCGGGCAGCCCCACCTGCTGCGGGCTGATCCTGGCGCGGCGTGAGGTCAGAAACTCCCGGGTCTCGGCTGCATTGTCCACGGTTTCCAGATTAGGGCGACATCCCGGAGCCATGCCGGATGGAGGGGTGCCCTGCCAGTACACCTTTCACCAGTGGCTTCTCACCAGCTCGAAAGTTACGTTCTTATAGCCGAAGGAAATACCAGACGATCTCACCACGAAAGAGAAAGAGATACTGTCATGGCGGATATTTCGGAGATGGTCAAGGGTCTGGCGAAGGGCCTCAGCAGCCCGGTGCGTGCGCCGATCCTGCACACGCCGGACGAGTACGGAATGGCGTACGAGGACGTCACGTTCCCGTCCCTGGACGGCACCCCGCTGGAGGCGTGGTGGATCCCCTGCCCGGGCTCGGACAAGCTGATCATCGCCAACCACCCGATGCCCATGAACCGCTACGGCTTCCCCTCGCACCTGCCTCCGTGGCAGTTCGTCCCCGGCAACACCATCGAGGTCAATTACATGCGGGAGTACCAGCACCTGCATGAGGCCGGCTACAACGTGCTGACCTACGATGCCCGCAACCACGGTCAGAGCGGCGACGCCAACGGCTTCATCTTCACCTGGGGCCAGTTCGAGTCCCGCGACGTGGCCGGCTCGCTGCAGTACGCCAGATCCCGCCCCGACGCGGCCACCATGAAGGTTGCCCTGCTCAGCCGCTGCATGGGCGCCAACGCCACGTTCATGGCGATGACCCGGCATCCGGAGCTCTTCGCGGACGTGCACGCCCTGGTCGCCATCCAGCCGATCTCGCTGCGCGCGATGGTCGAGCGCAACCTGGAAGCGATGGGGATCGCGGACCAGTTCGAGGCCGTCGACCGGGAGGTGGAACTGAACCTCAGCTTCACCATCGACGAGGTGTCGCCGATCGAGTACGCCAAGAACTGCCAGGTACCCACCTTCATCACCCAGGTGCACGACGACGCACTGACCAAGCCCTCCGACGTGCAGGCGATCTTCGACGCCGTCCCCGTCGGCGACAAGAAGCTGTTCTGGATCGAGGGCAGCACCCGGCGCTGGGACGGCTACAACTACTTCTCCGAGCACCCCGAGCAGCTGGTCGAGTGGTTCGGCAAGCACGTGAACTGAACCCATGTCACCCTCGGGCCGCCCGAACGGCCCGAGGGTGACGCGCAACGGCGCACGCCTCCACCACCGCTACAGCAGCCACGCCAGCTCCCGGTCTCGCACGTCGCTTCCGCAGCCCTCACGAGACCCCCAAGGCGCGGCCAGGGGGCGGCCGAGGGCGGCGCGGCATTGCCCAGCCCACACATCACCGCAGAGGTCTTCTTGCCCCACCCCAACGCCCGGCTGACCGTCCACGGCAGGCGGCTCCTCGTCGACCGAGTCCGAGCCGGCAGGCCCGTCGCCCACGTGGCCGACGAGATGGGCATCTCACGAGCAACAGCCCACAAGTGGGTCCGCCGCTGGAAATCCGAAGGCGACGCCGGCCTGCTCGACCGCTCCAGTCGGCCGTGGACCACTCCCCACCGCACCCCCGCCGATACCGAGACCCGCATCTGCGAGCTGCGGCGTGAGCGAAAGCTCGGCCCAGCGAGGATCGGCCCGATTCTGGGACTACCCACCTCGACCGTCCACCGAGTCCTGACCCGGCACAACCTCAACCGTCTGAGCTGGCTGGACCGACCGACCGGCCAGGTCATCCGCCGCTATGAGCGGTCACGCCCGGGGGAATTGGTCCACGTCGACATCAAGAAACTCGGCAACATCCCCGACGGCGGCGGGCATCGGATCATGCCCCGCCAGCAGGCTGCCGGCAACCGGCAGGCCACAACCGACGCCCGCAGGGGCGGCAGCCCCGTGATCGGTTACAGCTTCGTCCACACGGCCGTCGACGACCACTCCCGGCTCGCCTACAGCGAGGTCCTGACCGACGAGCGCCAGGAGACCGCTGCAGCTTTCTGGGGACGTGCCAATGCCTTCTTCGCCGCGTACGGCATCAACGTCGAGCGGGTCCTCACCGACAACGGCTCCTGCTACAAGTCCAAGTTGTTCGCGCAGACCTTGAGCGACGCCGGCATCATCCACAAACGCACCCGCCCCTACCGCCCGCAAACGAACGGCAAGGTCGAACGCCTGAACCGCACCCTGCTCGACGAATGGGCCTACGTACGCCCGTACTCCAGCAATGCTGAACGCACCGACGCCTTGGCGGACTTCATCCACACCTACAACCATCACCGCGGCCATACTGCTCTCGGTGGTCAGCCGCCCATCAGTCGAGTCAACAACCCTGCGGGTCAATACAGCTAGTGGATCATCCCCTGGGCGACGCTGTCAGGCAGGGCGGCGAGCCAGGCGGTCAGGATTCGGTTGATCTCGGCGGGTCGTTCCTGCTGGATCCAATGACCGCAGCCGTCGAGCACGTGTGAGGTGACCAGGCCGGGCAGGGTGGCGGGGAACGCCTCGATCGCATCGGCCAGCCACGTGGTGGAGGCGTCCAGGCCGCCGCCGACGAACAGGGACGGCTGGGTGATCGGGGCGCCGTCGAAGGCGGCCAGGTCCTCCCAGTCCCGGTCCACGTTCCGGTAGCGGTTCAGTGCGCCGGTCAGGCCGGTCCGCTCGAACTCCCCTGCGTAGACGTCGAGATCGGCCTCGTCGAGCCACGCAGGCAGTCGGCCCATCGGGAACCGGTCGCGCAGCGTCCCGTCCTTCGCGACGAAGTGCGGGTCCGGCGCGTGGGGCGCGGGCATGGTGTCGGCGGACAGTGCCGCGTAGAACCCGGCGAGCCAGCCGCGCACGTCGGGCTCGATCTCGGCCTCGGCCCGGCCCGGCTCCTGGAAGTAGGAGACGTAGAACTCCTCGTCCCCGCCCAGCTGCCCGAAGACCTCACTCGGCCGAGGGCCGCCGCGTGGGACGTAGGGCACGCTGAGCAGCCCCACCGCCCGGAAGAGGTCCGGCCGCACCAGGGCCGAGTTCGCCGCGATGGTCGCGCCCCAGTCGTGCCCGACGATCACCGCGGACCGCTCGCCCAGGGCCTCCACCACCGCCGCGTTGTCCTCGACCAGGTCGAGCATCCGGTACGCGGTCGAAGCCTCGGGCCTGGACGAGCGACCGTACCCTCGGACGTCGATCGCGACCGCCCGGTATCCGGCGGCGGCCAAGGCCGGCAGTTGGTGACGCCAGGAGTACCAGGATTCCGGGAACCCGTGCACGAGCAGCACCAACGGCCCGTCACCCTGTTCCACCAGGTGGATCCGGCCCGCCGGAGCGGGGACCAGACGGTGTGTGAGTTCCGGTGCCTGTCGCGACATGAATCCTCCGAGGTCGTCGATCCGCGTGCACCGAACCGGCGCCGCAGCTCGAACCGATCCTGTCGTGCGTGCCGCGACCGCAGCCAGCGTTGTTGCCGGTTCAGCAAATCCCGCCGACCCCGCCCGCGGACGAGGCCGGGGCCCATGGCCGGTCCGGCGGTCGCGCGGCTTCAGGCGGATGTCCTCCGGGGTCCCACCCATGGGGACGGGCCCGACGATGGGCCCGCCACCCGGTCCGCTGTCAGGTCGCCCCTCGACGACGGACTCCCCGAGCCTCGTCGCGCCTCCGCGCTACGCCCCTGCGGCCGTCATGCGGCCGACGGCCCTGATGACCTGCCGCCGGGGAGCCAGCCGGGCGAGGGAGGCCATGACGCGGTTCATGCGCCCGGCGATGACGCTCGGCGGCGGGTTCCGCCGGTCCAGGGCGGCCAGGGCGGCGCGGACCACGTCGGCGGGTGCGGCGAGCCTCGTGCCGCCGGCGGCCCGGTCGGTGCCGACGACCTCGAAGAACTCGGTGCGGGTCGCGCCCGGGGACAGCGCCAGCACCCGCAGCCCGGTGCCGCGCGACTCCTCCCAGAGCGCCTCCGTGAGGCTCAGCACGAACGCCTTGGTCGCGCCGTAGAGCGCCATCCGCGGGTTGGGCTGGTAGGCGGCCATGCTCGCCACGTTGACCAGGATCCCTCGGCCCGCCGTCCGCAACCGTTCGATGAAGGCGCGGCTGATGTCGGCCACCGCGGTCACGTCGACGGCGATTTCCTGCCGCATTCGGGCCGGGTCGGCCTCGTGGAAGAGGCCGAAGGTGCCGAATCCGGCGTTGTTGATCACGCTGGTGACGTGCACGCCAAGCTGCTCCACGTGCCGTACCAGCCTCTGCCCGGGGTCGGCCTCGGCCAGGTCCACCGCCAGGACGTGGACCCGGACGCGGTGGCGGTCGCGCAGTTCGCCGGCCAGGGCCTCCAGGCGGTCCCTGCGGCGGGCGACCAGCACCAGGTCGGAGCCGCGGGCGGCGAGCTGGCGGGCGAATTCGGCACCGAGACCGGCGCTGGCGCCGGTGATCAGCGTGGTCTGGCCGTGGTAGTCGACGGCTGTCATGACAACTCCCTTGCGTGCAGCGACTGCCTTCCTGGCAGTTAATGCCAGGAAGGCAGCTACTGTCCAGCGGCGGGGTAGTCTGAGTTCCCATGACGACCTTGTGGGACCGATCGCGGCAGGCCGCCGTCCAGGAGATCCTCGACACGGCGGTCCGGCTGTTCGCCGAACAGGGCTACGAGCAGACGACGATCGCGCAGATCGCCCGCGAGGCGGGCGTCTCGCAGCGCTCCCTGTTCCGCTACTTCGGCACCAAGGAGGACCTGGTCTGCGGCGACCAGGACGCGCTCGGCGAGCTCCTGAAGCGGACCGTCGAGCAACAGCCCGCCACCGTGTCCGCCTGGGACGCCCTGCGAGCCGGGTTCGAGACCGTCCTCACCGCCAACCACACCCCCGAGCGAGTGCTCGAACTGTCCCGCCTGATCTTCAACACCCCGTCCCTGCGCGCCCGTTACATCGAGAAGCGGCTGAACTGGCAGGCCCAGCTCGTCCCGGTCGTCCAGGCGCGCCTGGGCACCGCCCCCGGCCAGGGACCCGACCCGCGCGCCAAGGCGATCGTCGCCACGGTCTTCGCGTGCGTCGACACGGCGAGCGAGCTCTGGGCCGAACACGAAGGCCGGCTCGACCTGACCGACCTCTACGACCAGTGCCTCACCGCGGTCAGGGGCGACGGCTGAGACACCTTGACCGGCGGGCTCGGCAAGCGGCGACGCCATCTCCTCTATCTCATGTACGGGCCACTCGCTCGCGGCGGCCGCGCTCCGGGTGAGCTGCCAGGACTGATGATCTCGTAGTCGGGCGCCGTCCTGCCGGCCGGGACCGCCCGCAAGCCGGGGCTGGACGCGGCGATGTCGACACCCTCGCCGCAGCAGGCCCCGTGCACTCGCGGCGATCCGACACGATGACTCACACGTGGCAGTGCAGGCCGACCAGGAGGGTGTCGCCCGGGAGGTCGACGAGGTAGCGGTCGATGTGCTGCTGACCGTCCGGCAGCTCGGGCCGGTGCGGACAGTCATCCCGGTGGCGGCAGGCACCGTGCGCGACCGGTCCGCCGTCCTCGTACCACCAGCCGCCCAGCGAGAGCACGTTGCGTCGGGGTAGGGCCCCGGCCGCCCGCCCTTCGACGAACCGTTCCCGGGGTTCCCGTCCGACCTGGACGACCGGGTCGGGGAGGAAGAGGAAGTTCGAGGAGTACCGCGCGGTGGAGAGCGCGGCCCGGTGTTCTTCGTAGGCTCGGAGCAGGGGCTGGGACCAGTAGTCCGCCGCGGCCCGTTCGCGGGAGTAGGCGCAGCTCTCGGTCACATGGCGGCCGTAGTAGACGTCATAGGGCTGGGCGGCGGGCAACTCGGCCGCCGACCGGTGCCAGTGCAGCCAGACCGCGTCCGCCAGTTGCCGGGCCTCCTCGGTGGAGGCCCCGAAGTCCAGCAGCTCGCGCGGCCCGCCGGCGCACCAGCCCGCGTCGTTGACCGGCGACTCGACGTAGCCTCCCCAGCGGCTGGGGTGAGGAGCGACCAGCCGAGGATCCGTCTCATGGCCGGGCAGCACGTTGAACGCGCGGCCGACGATCCGCCAGGAGTCCCAGATGCGGTTCTCCTCCTGGCCCGGGGCGTCCAGGTAGAAGGGCTCCATCGCCTCGGCGACTGCCTCCTCGACCCGCTCGGCCGCTTCCGCCGGGAGACACAGGGTGATGCTCGTACCTGCCACCGCGGCATCAGACCATTGCGTGACCGGCACCGGCAACCGGGATTCTCCGCCCGGGGGTGTGTGGCGGACCGGCAGTTGGTGACGCGGCGGAGGCTCGGTTGTGGGTGACAGGTGAAAGCTGGAGCTGCTGGACGCCGGTGATCTGCTTTCGGAGAAGAGAGAGCACCTCAGGCCCTGCCCTGGGCGTCGCGGGTCGCGCATGCAAGGATGTCGCCGTGCTGATCCCAAGGAGCAATGCCGCGTAGGCGGCCGAAGGGGCTGCGCTCTTCGCGGTGGCAGCCAGGACGAGGTGCGCCGGTTCGTCGCATCCGCGACGTGTCAGGGCTGACCCGTGCCGCCATCCGACGGTTGGAGCACGAGCGGCTGTGGACCGGCGCTGTGGCCGGTGCTCTCAGTGAATGCCGGCGATATCTGAGCCAGTCCGGACGTGTCCTGCCAGAGCCCGAGACGGGCTGCGACGAGTGCAATCCGATACTCGCGCGCGACCTCCTGCAAGCGGTGCTGTTGTGGCTTCCCGTGGGCGCCAGAGTCGATCTCGGTCGACTGGTCGCACGTCTTGACGCCGAATTCGATCGCCGAACCGTGCTGCGCCCCGAGCTCTTGATGGCCGACAGCCCCTGGGGCGTGGAGGGCTCGTGGCGGAGCCGACTCCTCGATGGTTGAGCCCGAGTCGCGGGGCCCAGCGGGTGGCCTGCATGCAGCTCGACCTTCGCAGGCTTCGACTTGGGTAATCGAGCCCCCGGAGCAGGGGGGCGCCGAGCACGTCGAACGACCGGCTCAGTGGATGTGGGCGCCGCTCGGCTGGAGTTCCCTGTCGCGCGTCGCCTCTCGTTGTCGCCAGGCGCCGGGTGGTTCGCCGTGGTGGCGGCGGAAGGCGGCCGCGAAGGCGTAGGGCGAGCCGTAGCCGATGTTGCGGGCGATGCTCGCCAGGCCGAGTTCGCCCGTGCGCAGGTGGTCGCGCGCCAGGGCCATGCGCCAGTCGGTCAGGTACTGCATGGGGGTCTGGCCCAGCGCGTCGTGGAAGGTGCGGGCGAAGGCGGCCCGGGACAGGCCGCTGATCGCGGCGAGTTCGGGGACGGACCAGGGGTGGGCGGCGTCCTCGTGCATGGCCTGGAGGGCGGCGCTCAGGCGGGGGTCGGCGGAGGCCCGGTACCAGCGGGGCGCGGTCGGGCTGCGGCGGAAGTCGCTGCGGATGGCGAGGACCAGGAGGACGTCGAGGAGCCGGTCGAGCACGGTGGCCTGCCCCGGTTCGGAGCCGGCCAGTTCGTGGGAGAGCAGGGCGATCACGTCCCGCAGCGGATCGCCGACGGCCGCTTGCAGCGTCAGGACCTGGGGAAGTGCCTCCAGCAGCCCGTTGCCGATGTCTCCGGAGAACCGGTAGGCGCCGCAGAGGAACACGGTCGACCCGGGCGTGTCCGCCTCCCCGTCGTGGGCGTGCCGGGCCCGGAACTCGTCCGGTTCGAGGCAGTCGGTGCCGGGCTCGTGGCCGATGTAGTGGTCCGTGCCGCCGCGTACGAGAGTCACCTCGCCGGGCACGAGTTCCACCGCGCGCCCCGGGTCGTGGGCGTCGAACCACAGCCATCCCCTACCGCGGACGACGGTGTGCACGGACAGCTGGATCGTGCCGGCCAGCCGCAGCCCCCACGGGGGCTCGGCGACCGTCCGGGCGAAGACCGCCCCGTCGGCGCGTGCCCGCGCCAGGTGATCACGCAGTAGGTCCACCCGATCAGTATCGGCAGAGCGATCGCCGAGGGCAATGATCGGAGCGTTTGACGTAAAAGAACGAGTGATTCACACATTGATCCGCTCACCGCCCCACGCCCACGATGGATCCATGACTGGATCACCACAGACCACGCTCGTTCTCGGCGGAACCGGCCGCACCGGCTCGCTCCTCGCGAAGCGGCTCGCCGAGCGGGGGCGGGACGCCCGCACCGCCGCCCGCCACGGCGCCGACGTCCTGTTCGACTGGGACCGCCCGGCCACCCACGCCGACGCCCTGCGCGGCGTCGACAGCCTCTACCTCGTCACGCCCGTCATGCGGGCGACGTACGCCGACCAGGTCGCGGCCTTCCTCGACCTCGCCGAAGCCACCGGCGTGCACCACGTCACCTACCTGAGCACCTACGGCGCCGACGACGCCCCACCGCAGATCGACATCAAGGCCGTCGAAACCGACCTCGCCGCCCGCACGGGCATCACCCACGCCATCCTGCGCCCCGCCTGGGTGATGCAGAACTTCACCGACACCCATCTGCCCGTCGTCAACGGGGCGATCACGGTCCCCACCGGCAGCGGAACCGAGGCCTTCGTCGACGCGGCCGACATCGCCGCCGTCGCGGCCGAGACGCTGCTCGCCCCCGAGGCCCACGCCGACGCCCGGTACGCGCCCACCGGACCGCAGGCCCTCACGGTCGGCGAAGTCGCCGACATCATCACCGCCGTGACCGGACAGCCCGTCACACACCACGACCTCGACCCCGAGGCCTGGATCGGCGGCGCGGTCGCCGCCGGCGTCGTCCCCGCCGACTACGCCGTGATGCTCCGTTGGCTGACCGGCAGCATCATCGCCGGCAACGGGTCCACGCCCAACGAGGACGTCGAGCAGGTCACCGGCCGTAAGCCGACCTCCTTCCGGGAGTTCGCGCGGCGCAACGCCCACGCCTGGGCCGCACGGGCGGGTGCGTGACCATGTCCATCGACGACCTTGAGGACTTCGCGGCGCTGGACCCGTTCTTCCGGATCGTCCGGGAAGGCCTCGCGGGCCTGGTCGACGGCGATCACTTCTTCGACCTCCTGGCCGAGGACGTCGTCGTCGAGTACGTGGTCTCCGTCCCCGGCTACCCGCGCCGCGTCCAGGGCCGCCGGGCGGTCGCCGACCTGTACCGCGGCTACGGCGACGCGATGGTCCTGACCGGCGCGGACGAACTGGCCGTCCACCGGGACCCCGACACCTCCGTGGTCGTCCTGGAGTACGCTGTGCACGGGCGCGCCGTGCGCACCGGACGCCCTTACGACAACCACTTCGTCTCGGTGATCACCGTCAAGGACCGCCAGGTGACGCACTGGCGCGACTACCTCGACCCCGTCGCCGTCTTCCGTGCCCTCGGATGGCCGGCCGATCCCCACTGACGGGGTGAGCCGCGGGCGCGCACGGATGCTGCCGGCCGCCCGGGGGTGCCGGACGGCCGACCGCTCGGGGCCGCGGACTTCTACCGGGCCTGCTCGGCCTCCCTGCGGCGGCGCGTACCGACCATGCCGAAGCCTCCGCCGAGCACCAGCAGGGCTCCCGCGCCCTCGACGAGCATGCTCGTCGCGTCACCTCCGCCGGTGGACGCCAGGGGCTGGCCGTTGCGGGTGTCTCCCTCGGCTGTGGCCGCCGGGGCGGCGGCGACGGTCGTGGTGGTGGCGGCAGTGGTGGTACCGGTGGCCGCCGGGGCCGGGGCGGTGGGCGTCGACTGACCGTACGTCGGATCTGCGGACGGCAGGGTGGCGCCCGTGGCGGGGGCGGTTGACGGGGCGCTCGGCGTGGCCGTCGTCGTCGGCTGAGCAGTCGGGCCGGCCGTCGGACCGGTCACCGGGCCCGCCTCCGGGGTGCAGTCCGCGGTGGGCGCTGCCGTCGGCGAAACGTGCTGCTTCGAGGGGGACACGGCCGGGATGGTGGGCCTGGACGTCCCGTGCTTCGGCCGGTCCGCCGTCGGGCCGTCGGACGGATCGCCGGACGGGTCGCCGTCGTCCGCCGGCTCGGCGGAGGCGGTCGCCGCAGCGCGCCGGGCCTCCTTCGTACCCGCCGTCTCCCCGCCGCCCTCCGTCGGCTTGGCCGTCTCCGCGCGGCGAGCCGTCAGGCGGGTCCCCAGCGTCGGGCTCACCCCGGGCACCGGCGGCTCGCCGTCGTCCGCGGGCTTGGCGGTAGCGGTGAGCCCGGTCGAGGGCGTCGGGCCGCGGCAGTGCGAGCCCCCTCCGGTCGGCCCGGACGGCACCGAATCGGCGTGGTAGCCGGCCACGATCTTCGTGAACTCGTACGGCTCCTGCTGGATCCCGCCGCAGACCGAGGCAGCGTCCTTGGTGAACGCGCCGGCGCAGGGCCGGTCCCGGTTGACGGCCCAGTAGGTGAAGCGGGCGAGGTGGTGGGAGGCGACGAAGTCCCGCATGGCGCGGAAGTCCGCCGGGCTGACGACCTCGTCCGGGCTGTCGGAGCGCCCGTTGATGGACGACAGGCCGGAGTGCCGCCACGCGGTGTCCTGGTCGTAGCCGTACGCGCGAACGAGGGTCTGCTGGAGGCCGGTGACGGCAGAGACGGTCGCGTCGACCATCGTGCCCGGGTGGTTGTCGAAGTCGAACGGCATCACCACCCAACCGTCCACCTGCACACCGGCCTTGGCGGCCCGCGTGATCAGGTCGGCGCCGGAGGCGTCGGGGCCGTTCAGCTCGGCGCTGAAGGTGACGAAGACCCGCAGGCCGGGGTTCTTCGCCTTGACCGCGCCGAGCGCGTCCACCACCCGCTGGCGGGCGTCGGCGTGGCTCAGCTCGGTGTCCTCGATGTCGATGTCGATCGCCTTGAGCTGGTAGGCGTCGATCACCTTCTGGTAAGCGGCGGCGAGTTGGGCGGAGTCCGCACACTTCTCGCCGAGCTTGGCGCCGTCCCAGCCGCCGAAGGAGGCCACGACGTCGCCGCCCGCCGCGCGGATCGCCCTGATCTTCGCCTCGTCCTGGCCGCCGCTCAGCGGGCGCTGCCCGTCCCACTTCGGATCGCAGCCCTCGCCGGCGAGCAGGAAGGCGAGGGTGAACTGCCTGAGCCCGGTCGCCTTCATCACGTCGACCGGGTCCTGGGCGTCACCCCAACCCAGTTACTCGTAGGCGGCGTTGAGGCCGATCGGATCGACGGTGGCGGCCGGGGCTCCGTTCTGCGCGACGATCAGGACGCCACCGGCCGCGATCGCGGTGGCGGCTGCGGCGATCCGACGACGACGGCTGAGCCGGTGCTTGGGCATGACGGGGCTCTCCTGAACTGGGACGGAACCGGGGGACGGCCGCGAGGAATCCGACGCGAGGCGGACACCGCGGACGGCAACGCAGCTCCCGCCACTGCCGGCCGGGCGTCGCCCTTCGGGCCCGGGCTTGGGCTCCGATACGGGGGCGGGCCGCTGGAGTAGGGCGGTCGCCGTCGGGACGAGGCCGGCGTCGATCGACTCCGGCGCGCAAGCGGCCCGGTGGTCCAGGGCGGCGAGCCGGATGTCGGCATCGAGCGCTTGGTCCGTGGCCAGGGAGGTGAGCCATGCCGATCACGGCGAGCAGCCGCTCGCGACCGACAGCAGCACGGGCGACAGCGCGATCACCCGGTAGCCGTCATCGAGGAACATCCCCAGAGCCGGGATGACGGCCTGCCGTAACCGTGGGTCCGGGTCCGCCGTGTATCGAACGAAGTCCTCGACGTGCTCGCGCGTCCGGGACACGACCTCCGCTTGGGGCGTCGACGCGTAGCCGGACGGACTGTCCAGTAGACGCCGTCGGGGTCGCAGCCCAACGCCGCGCCGCCGCGGGTGAGCGCACGTGCCACAACATCTGGCCTGTCGCTACTTAGGTTGGTTGGCTCGCCCGTTCGATAACCGGCCCGATCTGTTGTCCGAGCGGATCGTTGGCCAACGGCAGCGGGAGGTGCGGCCGCGAGCCATGGTGAAACCGGGCCAAGGAATTCCAAGGCCATGAAGTACACGTGGCGAGGCATCAGCAGACTGAAGCCTCGCCGCGGCAGTACGGGCGGTTCTAGCTGGCGGAGTGGTCTCCGGACTCGACGTACGCCGACAGGGCGTCCAGCACGGCTTGCGCGCTGGCAGCGGCCTGGCCGTCGAGGCCTGCGCCATGCTCCTTGTCCGTGCGCTCGCCGCCGATATTCCCTACGACCCAGCTGATACAGCCCGGCCTTTCCCCCGTTTTATCCCGACAGAATTCCTCAATGACTTTTCGCAGTTCAGCAACGGGAAAGGTGCTGGCTGGATCCATGACAATAGGAGTATGCGGCTCTGAGAGTACATTCGGATCGACTGCCGGTGGCACGGGATTATCGGATACCCAGATAGAGTCATAGACTCCACCTTTCCTGGGATAATTCCGACTCGCGAGCCAGATGACCCCACCGAATCCAGTCGATGTGTTCACCGACGCGACGAGTGCACTATCAGGGAATGATTCCTCGTCGGTGCGATTGAAATCCAGTGCGAACCAGGCATTGTCCCCATACTTCAGATCCGCCAGCACCCTGCCGATAAGGCGATCCTCTTCCTGTCGAGTCTTCGGGTGGTGGCTCTCGCCGTCAACGTGGATGGTCAGGATCACTCCGCCGCCTTCTACAGTATCGCCAAGCCCTCGATGGGAATGCCAAGCATTTTACCACCTTCATTGACCCACACAGTGAGAGTCTGACCAACCGGGAGAATCTCCTGAACGGCCCTGAAGCAGTTTACGGTCCACGCCGGCGCGCCGTTGCCGCACATCCCCTTGAGATTGTTGATCACGACATGGATCCCAAGGTTTCCGGGATTCCCCCCCGTCTCTTGAATGGATTTCCGGATCATCCATGCGAGTATCGTCTCAACGTGCGTATGCACCATGCTGGGTATGCCGAATTTCCCAAGGAGAAATTTTTCGATTTCTTTCGTCATTTCCGGAAGGTTGCCGCTGACCATCTTGGGCCCGAAGAGCTCTCGGATGAAAATCCCGTCGCCGCCCATCCTGAAGGCCTGCCCCCACGTCTTCTGGTCGATTTTCGCATCCTTGACCCACGTGGGGAGTCGATCGAAGATGTCCTGAGGGGTGAAGCAGGGGGTCCAGTTGTGGACGAGGAGTGGGGTGTCGCCTGCAAGTACGTAGTACGTGTGCAGGTCGTGGACGGTGAGATTGTAGGCGGGTTCGAGGCCGGTCCAGTGCCGGGTGGAGGCGACCTGGGCTGTGGCGCCGGTGTCGGTGCGCAGGGTGTCGCCCGAGCGGACCTCGGCGGCGTCGGTCCACTGGCCGGTGTTCTGGACCCAGTAGGGGTGGTGGTCGGTGGAGGTGACGGTGGACTTCGTGCCGTCGGTGGTGGCGACGGTGAGTTCGGTGAAGTTGGTGTCGTCGGGGGTGTAGATCGTGTCGTCGACGGTCCGCGGCCCGGTGGTTCCGGTTACGGGGTCGGTGGCGGTGACGGTGTCCCCGCTGTGTATCTGTTCGATGGGCTGGGTGGTCTTGTCGCCCATGAGGACGCGGGTGCCGGCAGGAAAGCTGTTGGGGAGGCCGGTGGGACGGGTGGGGCAGGACGGAGCGTCGTCCAGAAGCCGTCGGACTGCGGGCAGCTTGTCGACCTGGTTGCTGACCCACTTGCTGATGGCGCCGCTGGACTCCTGGAGCTTGGTGCCCCACTTGATGAGGTCATCCCCGCCCCTGACGTACTTCGCCCCGGCGCGGAACAGGCGGGCGAAGGGGATGATGCTCAGGCAGGAGAGCCCGACGTCCTCGCCACTGGCGTAGTCGGCGAAGTACTCGCCGCCGTACCAGGCGCAGTTGATCGCGGCGGCGGGCGAGCCGACGACCGGGAAGAAGCTCGCCAGGTCGAGGACGCCGTGGCCGATCGAGGAGAACGTGTCGTACCAACTCGACTCGCTCGGCTTGGTGGCGGCCCGAATGGTCGACTTCAGCCATTCCTCTTCCGCCTGCGCCAGTATCAGGTCGATGGCCTGCTGCGTCAGCTGCTGCGCGATCGCCTCGTCCTGAGCCCTGCCGGCGATGACGCGGGACTTGTCGGCGCTCCAGCCCGCGTTCTCGGCGGACTGGCGGGCGGCGGTGACCGCGGCGTAGGCGGTGTCGGCGGAGGCGCGTGCGGCCGCGGCGCTGCCCTGGGCGTAGGCGGCCGAGCTCTGGGCGGATGCCGCTGCCTGGCCGGCCCGGGCCTGGGCCGCGCGGGCGGTGCTCGCGTACTCGGCGGCCTTGCCCGCGAACCCGTTCGCGCGGTCGGCCGCGGCCTTGCCCTGCTGGGCGTAGCCGGCGGCCTGGGAGGCGGCGGCGTTGGCCTGAGCGGCGGCGTTGTTGGCGTCGTTGGCGGCGCCTGCGGCGATGGCAGCGGCCTGGGCGGCCTGGGCGGCGTTCTGCTGGGCGAGGGAGGCGACCTGCTGGGCGCCGTTGATGGCGTTGTCGATGGAGGCGGTGTGGGCCGCGGTGAGCTGGTCCTGCTGCTGGGCCTGGTACTGGCCGGTGGTCAGGAAGTCGGCGAGGACGGGGTAGGGGCCTTCGAGGGCGACCTGGGCGCCGATCTTGACCTCGTCGCCGCCGGTCTCGATGAGCTGTGAGGCGGTGACGCGGTCGTCGCTGGCCTTGGTCGTGTACTGGTCGCGGTTGAGGAAGGTGAGGAGGGAGTCGGGAGTGTTGGTCTCCAGGGCGGTCTTGGCGGCGGCCTGGACGCGGGGGCTGCCGGTCTCGATGAGCTGGGAGACCTTGATGCGGTAGTCGCTGAGGGCGGCGGTGTAGCGGCCGGTCTGCAGGAAAGCGTGGATCTGGGTGCCGTCGCCGGCGAGGGCGGCGGTGGCGGCAGTGCGGACCGCGTCGTACTGGCTGCTGTTGGCGACGCTGAGGACGGTGGCGCGTTCGTCCTGCTCGCTGGAGGCATTCCAGCCGGTGCGGACGTAGTCGCCGACGGCCTCGTCGCTGCCGGTGAGCGCGTACTCGGCTGCGGCCTTGGCCCAGGGGCCGCGGACCTTGAGGGCGGTGAGCGCCATCTTGCGGCCGGCGGCCGCGAGGGTGGCGGGGTCGGTGCCGGGCTGCGCCGCCTGGGCGGCGAGCTGGACGGACTCCTGGTCCAGGCGCAGGGCCTGGGTCTTGGCGTCGTCGGCCTCGCGCTGGCTGGCGTCGTAGGCGGCCTTCATGTTCTGGGCCTGGACGATGCCGTTGGCCTTGCGGGAGTTGCGCTCCTCGGCCTCGGCGGCCTGGGCCTGCTGGTGGACCTGGCGGGCCTTGTCCACGGCGGCGCCGGCGTCGGCGGCGGCCTGGCGGGCGCTTTCGGCGTGGGCGGCGGACTGCTGGGCGGCGTTGGTGGCGTTGCCCGCGTTGGCGGAGGCGTTGCGGGCGGAGGCGGCGGCCTTGGTGGCGCGGTCGGCAGCCGAGGCGGCGGCGTCTCGGGCCTCCGCGGCGTACTGCCCGGCGGCCCTGGCGAGCGCGGCGGCGGCCCTGGCCGAGCGGGAGGCCTCGCCGGAGTTGCGGCGTGCCTGGGCAGCGGCCTGACGGGCCTTCGCGGAGGACGCTCCGGCCTGGTCGGCGTAGCCGCCGGCCAGGTCGGCATTGTCGGCGGTCGCGTCGACGTCGAGGGTGGCGGCGTTGGCCCGGTCCACGGCGATCGCGGTGTCGAATGCCGCGCTGGAGGCCTTGTCCGCGGCCTTGACCATGTAGCCGGTCAGCACGGCGGCCTGCGCGGCGGAGGCGGCGGCGTCCTCGTCGACCTTGCCCTGCGCCGCGGCGGCGAGCGCGCGGGTGGTGGCCTGGGCCGCTCCGGCTGCCGCGGCGGCGGCACGGGCGGCGGCGGTGGAGGCGACGGCGGCGGCCCGCACCGCGGCCTGAGCGGCCGCGATCGAGGCACGGGCGGCGTCCGAGGCGCGCAGGGTGGCCTCGGCGGCACGGTTGGCCGCCGCGGTGGCGCGCTGGGCGTCGTTCTTCGCGGCGAGGGTTTCGGCGGTGGCGTCGGCGGTGGCCTGCCTGGCGAGCCGGGCCGCCTCGACGGCCCGGTCGGAGGCCTCCTTGGCGGCGTCCTTCCTGCGCGCGGCCTCGTCGCCGGCCGTCTGGGCCTGCTGGACGAGCTGGTCGATGCTCGCGTGTTCCTGGTCGCGGGCGGCGGCGATGTTCTGGCCGGTCTCCAGGAAGGCGCGAATCTCCTCCGCGCTGCCTTCCAGGGCGATCCGGGCGGCCTGCTTGGTCGCGTCCCCGCCGCTCTCGGCGAGCTGGGAGACCTTGATCCGGTCGTCGCTGTCGCCCAGCGAGTAGCGGGTCTGGTCGAGGAAGGTCTGGACGTCGGCGATGGGCTTGTCCAGGACTGCCAGGGCCTCGGCCCGCGTGTGGGGGCCACCGCTCTCGGCGATCTGGGACACCATGACGCGCTGGTCCTGCTCCAGCGGCGTCTTCCAGCCGGTGGTGACGAACGCGGCGACCTGCTGGTCGGTACCGGCGAGCGCGGCCTCGGCGGCCGCCCGCAGCCGGGGGCCGCCGACGGTGACCATCTGCAGGGCGGCGGCGCGGTTGTCCTTGGCCTCGGCCTTGGCGAGTTCGCCGTCCTGGGGGTTCTGCGGGGTGCCGAGGAAGAGGCGGACCTGGTCGCCGGTGCCGGTCAGGGCGATCTCGGCGGCGGCCTTGACGCTCGCTCCGCCGTCCTTCCAGGCCTGCAGGACCCGGCCGCGGTCGGTGAGCTGAGGTGTCGGCGGCGCGGGTGGTGTCTCGTCCGCCGACACCGGGGAGGCGGAGAGCAGGGATGCCAGCAGCGTTATCGGCAGCACGGTGCGGCACAGCAGCCTGAGTCCGGTCCTCCTTCCCCGGAAGCCGGAGTTCCTCAACGAGCCCATGGAATACCTCACTTCATATTGATTGACATTGATTTCGGGCAGCACGAATCAGGCCTTGCGAAAGGAATCACAACAAGGCCCGCGGGGCTGGCGCGAGTGCGGCTGACCAGCCGGCTCTTCTCTCGAAGCCCCCCTGAAGTGCACTCAAACACTCATGTCGACTTAGTTGGTGAGCCTACATTAGAATCCGCAACCGACAGTGAATCAAGCCGCCGTAAAAGAATGGCAAATGTCCAAGTTTGGGCGGCCTTCCGGGGGGCGCTTGCCCTTCGCACCGCTTACCTGAAAAGGCGTCATGAAAAACCACGCACGCATACGCGGCCTCGCGGCCGCGTCGACCGCTCTCGTCCTGGCCACCGTCGCCGGCTGGACCACCGCAGGCGCCGCCACCGGCGACACCGCGCCCCCGGCCCCCGCCGACCTCCCCAAGACCTCGGCCGAGACGTTCGCCTACCCGAACGCCGACCAGATCCTCGCGCTGCGCGGCATCACCGTGACCCGCGGCGACGGCGGCATCACCGTCACCGACTGTGGCAAGGCCGGCAGCTTCCAGATCAAGGTCAACGCCGTCACCAAGCCGGCGAACAACGACGACATGATCTGCTTCGCCGCCCCCGGCGCCTCCGGCTACCTGGCCCTGACCATCCCCGAGGCCTACCGCATCACCACATACGGCCGCTCCGTCCAGGCGAGCCTGTCCACCGACCAGAAGCCCGCCGAGACGGTCAGCGTCGCCGCCGACACCACCAAGGGCATCGGCGAGTCCATCGACCCCAAGACCCGGGCCGTCCTGCTCGAACTGCGTGTCACCGGCTCCAGCGCCACCCCGCCCGCGCCGCAGCCCACCGACCCGCCACTCGCCTACACCGCCAAGATCAACATCGGTAACGGCAAGCGCGCCTGCAGCGCCACCCTCGTCGACCGCAGCTGGCTGCTCACCGCCGCCAGCTGCTTCACCGACACCCCCGACGACCTGACCACCGTCACCGCCGGCGCCCCCAAGGACAAGACCACCGCCACCATCGGGCGCACCGACCTGACCAACACCGGCACCGGCGCGGTCGTCGACGTGGTCGAGCTGGCGCCGCGCGCCGACCGCGACCTGGTCATGGCCCGTCTGGCCTTCCCGGTCACCGGCATCACCCCCGCCACCCTCGGCGCGACCGCGCCGGTGGCCGCCGAGAACCTGCGCGCGGCCGGCTACGGCCGCACCGCCACCGACTGGGTCCCCACCAAGGTCCACACCACCACCCACACCGTCGGCGCCGTCGCCGCCACCACCGTCGACACCGCCCCCGCCGACGGCCAGACCCCAATCTGCCAGGGCGACGCCGGAGCCCCCCTCCTGCGCGACAAGAACGGCACCACCGAGCTCGCCGCGATCGCCTCCCGCTCCTGGCAGGGCGGCTGCCTCGGCGCTCCGGGCACCGAGCTGCGCACCGGCGCCACCAGCGTGCGCACCGACGACCTCGGCGCGTGGGTGAAGCACGTCCGCGAGGCCGCGCTGTCCACCAGTGCACCGACCACCAGCGGGGTGTACGACCCGGTCAAGCAGACGTCCACGGAGTTCACCGTCGACGACAAGGGCCGCGTCATGGGCGCGTACAACATCAACGGCCAGGGCTGGAGCTCCTGGACGTCGATCAGCGACCGTCCGGCCGGCGTGAAGCCGTTCGTCGGCTCGCCCACCGCTCTCTACAACCCGGCCACCAACGCCATCGAGCTGTTCGCGATGGACACCGACGGCCTCATCTGGCAGACCTACTACATGGCCGACGCGCAGGGCTGGCGCCCGTGGGCCGGTACGGGATCGACCTCGTTCACCGGCAGCGCCACCGCGGTCTACAACCCGTCGACGAAGACCGCCGAGGTCTTCGCCACCACCGCTGACGGTCCTGTGGCCCACATGTACTACACCCCGGGCATGACCGGCTGGAGCACCTGGTCGAACATCAACGCCGACTACCGGTTCACCGGCTCCCCCAGGGCGCTCTACAACCCGGCCACCGACGCGCTCGAGCTCTTCGCGATCGGCCGTGACAACACGATGTACCACACGTACTGGTTCAACGACGGCAAGCCGTGGAGCCCGTGGCTGCAGCTGAACCAGAACACCTTCACCGGCAGCCCGAGCCTGGTCTACAACCCGTCGACGAAGACCGCCGAGGTCTTCGCGACCAACACCGACGGCGTCGTGGCCCACGCCTACTACACCGCGGGCACGGCCGGCTGGAGCAGCTGGACGACCATCAACGGTGACCAGCCCTTCACCAGTTCCCCCAGCGTGCTCTACAACCCCGCCACCGACGCGCTCGAGCTGTTCGCGGTCCGCAGCGACAAGTCCCTGGCGCACACCTACTGGTTCAACAACGGCAAGCCGTGGAACACCTGGGAGCCCCTGAGCGGAACCACGAAGCTCGCCGCCGGCCGGATCCCCGTTCCGCTGTTCAGCGCCTCCTCCAGCACCGTGGACCTCTTCGGCGCCACCGCCCCCGACGGTACCGTGAACCACACCTCCTACAAGCCCGGCATGCCCAGCTGGGCCCCCCTGGACACCCTGTCCGGCATCACGCTGCCCGGCATCGCCCTGCCCACCAGCTGACACCACCCCGGCGGGAGCGGTAGCCACCTATCACACCGTCCGTCGCCGAAAGGGGCGGTTCGCACCGGCTACTCCGGTGCGAACCGCCCCTTCCCACAGCACCCTTGGCGCCGAATATCGTCCCGCCACCGCGGCGCGCGGAGCTGGCACCTTCCAGTACCACCGATGGCCGCGCCCTCAGCGACGGACAGATCAGCGGTCAGACTGGTGTCGTCCCGCCATAGCACCTTCAGCCGCCGGCCGGCGGACTGGTCACCGGAGGTCGTGCTGTCCTTCGAGACGGCCTCATCGCTCGGCAGGTAGAGGTTGGCTTCGGGCACCCGGTCCGTGGCGTGCAGACGCAGCGGGGTGTCCTTCCAGTCATGGTCCGTCATCAGGCGGATTCCACCTGCGCCCGGAACAGCACGGCGAGCACGAAGATGGGGCCGGGCATTCGAAGGAGACCCCGCAGAAGTCATGGGTCTGTGCTCAACGAATCGGCCCCCCGCCGTGTGCGTTTCAGATGACGGATGCTCAGTGATGGCTGGGTGGCCTGCCGGTCAGTCGATGCCTTCGACTATGCGGAAGTCGCGCTCGAAGCCGTCGGGGAGGGCCACCAGCGCCTTCTGGTAGGCCTCGCTCTCGTATGCCGCGACGGCCTGTTCGAAACTGTCGAACTCGATCAGAACGACGCGTTGTGTGATTCCGGCCTCGTGGGCGACGACTCGACCGCTGCGGGACAGGACGCGCCCGCCCCCGGCCCGGACAGCGGGACCGGCCAGCCCGTTGTAGGCAGTCAGCATCTCAGGGTCGGAAATGGCGGGGTAGACACTGACCCAGTAGCCCTTGGCCATGGAACCTCCTGTGTTCGGACGGGAGCGTCCAACTTCGAATTGACACTCGGATCGATCGATCCCGGCATGCGCAGGTTAGGACTTGATGAGCAGCCGAGGGAAAGACCAGTACGGGATAGAGTCAGAACGGATCGTTATCAATCGGCAGGGAGGGCACGTGGCGCCGGATACCGTGAGCCTGCGCTACTTCCTGGTACTGGCACAGGAGTTGAACTTCACCCGCGCCGCCGCACGGATCGGCATCGCACAGCCCGCACTCAGCGCCCGAATGCGCCGGTTGGAGGCGGAACTCGGTACGGCCCTGCTGGTCCGCAACACGCGCAGCGTCGTATTGACCACCGCCGGTGCGGCCTTGGCGGAGTCCGCGCCGCCCGCGCTGGCGGCGCTGGACCGGGCCTGGGACACCGCCCGGAGCGCGGCGGCCGGTGAACTGGGCACGCTGCGCATCGGATACAGCCTCAGCGCCGGGGCCGAGACGGCGCCGGCCCTGGTGGACAGGCTGATTCGCGGCAACAGCGGGCTCGAGGTCGGCGCGGTCCCGATGGCGACACCGGAGATCTCCCCCGCGGTCGCCGACGGCCGCATCGATGCCGGGATCACCCGCGGTGAACAGCCGGGCCGTGGCGTGCGCCGGTTCCTGCTGCGGCGTGCGCGCATCGGGGTCCAGCTGGCGCAGCACCATCCGCTGGCCGAACGCCCGGAGATCGAGATCGCCGACGCGGCCGCGTTTCCGCTGCGACTCCCGGACCGTGCGGCCAACCCCGTGATCCACGATCAGCTGTCCGCAGTGTTCCGGGACACCCGACCACACCCCCGATTCCACACGCCCGCAGTCTCTTTCGACATGTCTCAGCGCGACCTGCGCGACGGGGTCACCCTCGCCCCGGCCGGAGAAGCCGCGGCCACGGCACAACTGGCCGGTCTCACCTGGCGACCGCTGCGGGGCGCGCCCAGCCTGACGTTCCACCTGGTCCTCCCACGCGAGCAGTCGCCACTGCACCGCCGCATCCGTGCCGTCGCCAAAACCCTGGCGCACGAGTTGCACTGGCTTCCGGACTGACACGCAAGACGTCAAGCGGGTCCAGCGAAGGTGAGGCCCAAAAGCCGCCGCTGGATGATCTTGATGGGTCGGCAGTTGCAGTCCCGCGAGAGCGCGGAGCGTCCTCGGCCGGGTCGATTCGATCGGTCCGGCGAGAACGTCGGAGATCGGCCCCTGGATCTTCCCGAGGGCAAGGTCGGCTCCGCCTACCTCAAGTACCGTAACTTCGCGTGATCGAATCCGAGATTGAGATCAGCGAGGATCTGGTCCGCGACCTGTTGCGGGAACAGCATGCGGACCTGGCCGACCTGCCCATCCGCGAGGTGGCGGGCGGCTGGGGCAACCAGATGTGGCGCCTCGGGGACAAATTGGCCGTCCGGATGCAGCGCATGGACAAGCTCCCCGATCTGCAGCTCAAGGAACGCCGCTGGCTGCCGGTGCTGGCCCCGCGCCTGCCGCTTCCGATCCCGATCCCGGTACGAAACGGGGCACCGTCCGAGCGCTTCCCCAAGGTCTGGACCGTCATGACCTGGGTGGAAGGCACGCCGCTGGACCACGGCTCGATCACCTGCGGCGACCACGCCGCCGACACGCTGGCGGCCTTCCTCAAGGCGCTGCATGCGGAGGCTCCCGCCGACGCGCCGGCCGCCTCGGACTTCGGCGCTCACCCCAGGGAGTGCACGGACGGCTTCGAGAGCCTTCTGCAGGCCGTGGAGCTCGGCGGCTTCGCCGAGGACGACATCCGGGCCGTGTGGGACGACGCGGTGGCGGCTCCCGAGTGGCAGGGCCCGCGCGTGTGGGTGCACGGCGACCTGCATCCCGCGAACGTCGTCGTTGCGGACGGGACGCTGGCGGGTGTCGTCGACTTCGGCGCGGTCTTCGCCGGCGACCCGGCATGGGACCTTGTGGCCGCCTGGCTGCTGCTCCCCGAGGGCGGTGCCTCACGGTTCTTCGACGGCTACGCGCAGGCAGACGACGCGGCGGTACGACGGGCGCGCGGGCTGGCCGCGATGAAGAGCCTGTTCCTGATGCTGATGGGCCAGAACGGGGACCGCGGCCTGCCCGGCGGCAAGCCGCAGTGGGGGCCGGCAGGCCGGTCGGCACTTGATCGTGTCCTGAAGGGCCTTTGACGTCGGCATGGATCAACCGGCTCTGGCCCGAGCCGGCACTCGTCCAGTCGCGTTGAGCTTGTCTGAGGGAGCTGAGCGCCGCGGTTCGCGCAGTCGCGGATGCAGGCGACGCGTCCAGGGGCGCGGGGCTCAGCACCAGGGCCGGGGGGGCGGAGTGCCGACGGGGCTGTGAAATCGACCCAGGCCCGGTGCGCAGTGGCGCACCGGGCCTGGGCCTTGAGTGGTAGCGGGGACAGGATTTGAACCTGCGACCTCTGGGTTATGAGCCCAGCGAGCTACCGAGCTGCTCCACCCCGCGTCGGTGAACCCGACTGTACGGCACATCGGGTGTGCGGTCGAATCGCTTTCCTCGCCGTGGGCTCCGAGACCTCGATCGACCGCGGGCGCGCCGTGTGCCGGCGGGAGCGCGGATCAGCCGGCCCCGGGCGGCCCAGCCGGCCTCGCCCCCGGTGTCCGGGCGTCCGCCGCTGCCGCCACGCGGACCTCGGCGGGCTTCGTGTGCGGTACCTCGGGGCGCCGCACAGCAGGTCGGCCAGCAGGCGGTCCAGCGGATCGGGCTCCGCGTGGTCGGGCCAGGGCTCGCGGGGCGGCACCGGACTGCTCACCGACCGGCTCGACCGCCTGCGGCACGGCCTCACCGCCGCCGCCCTCGCCGAGGCCCGCGAACTCTCCGACGCCGCCGTCCGTCGGCTGGACAACCTGGGCCTCCACGAGGCCGGCGGCGCCGTCCTCGCCGACGAGGCCACGCTCGCCGCACTCGTCGGCGACGGACCGGCGGCGCTGCGCCACGCCCACGAGGCCCAGCGGCTGCTGGCCGCACACCCGCACGCCACCTTCCACCTCTTCGCGCTCGCCGACGAGGCCGACGCCCTGCGGCTCCTCGGCCGCCACGACGAGTCGGAACGGGCCTGGCAGGATGCCGCCGAACGCTGCCGGGCCAGCGGGGCGCTGCACCTGGAGGCCGCGGTCGAGCAGCGGTACGCGGACTTCCTCCTGAGCGTCGGACGCGCCCGGGAGGCGGCCGAACACCTCGGCCGGGCACGGGAGTTCTGCGCGGAGTCCGGCGACACCCGGGGCGCCGCGGAACTCGCGGCGCGGATCTCCGCGATCGGAGCCTGAGAGCACGGTACAACCGGCCCCGCCGGGCGTGCTGTTCAGGCCACCCTGAACCAGGCACCCAGCGCTTCGTGCAGGCCATCGTTCGTGGTGCCCTGCCAGGCGACGTAGCAGTCGGGCCGGAGAAGCAGTGCGGTATCGAGGTCCGGGACCGTCACGGTGTCGACGTGCGACGCCCAAACGCCCGCGTCGAGGGTGCCGGTGGGGTCCAGGAGGAGCGGGCGGCCGGTGCGGGTGAGTTCGCGCAGGCCCGGCAGGTCCGGCGCCCACCGGCCGACGAGCGGTCCGGTTGCCGGCCCCATGTCGTAGGTGATGTCCGCGCCGGACAGCAGGTTCGCGACGTGCTGCCGGGTCGCGGGCTGGGCGAGCAGCTCGCCGAACAGTTCACGCAACGCCGTCACATCGGCGCCCGGGCGGATCAGTTGCGACTGCGCCTGCGTGTGCATGGCGACCCGCCGCGCCACCGGGGACCGCTCCAGCTCGTAGGTGTCCAGCAGCCCCTCCGGCGCGTGGCCGCGCAATTCCGCGGCCAGCTTCCAACCGAGGTTGACCCCATCCTGCAGGCCCAGATTCAGCCCCGGGCCACCGATCGCCGAGTGCACGTGTGCGGCGTCACCGAGCAGGAACACCCGGCCCGCACGGTACTGCGACGCGATCCGGGTGTTGCCGCCGAACAGCCGCCGCATCATGTGCGGTCCCGGTCCGGTCGGCGGGTGGAGCGGCAGGTCCGCGCCGAGCACCCGGCAGGCGCTGGCCCGGAGTTCGTCGAGTGAAGCCTCGCCCTCGGGCGGCTGGTCCCACTCCGTCGTGCTGATCAGCGGAGCGCCGCCTGGGAACGGTGCCCAGGTGATCAGGCCGCGCTCGGTGCGCAGGTGGCGAAACGGCGGTATGACACCGAATTCGGGTACGACCAGGCCGCCATCGGCACCGACCATCTCGGAGGGCACGCTCACGTGTCCGGTACGAGACACCGAGTCATCCGCAGTCACGCCGGGGAACCCGATGCCGGTGAGCCTGCGGACCGTACTGTGTCCGCCATCGGCTCCGACCAGGAACGCCGCCTCCATCGACTCCCGCCCGCGCAGCTCGACCGTCACCGAACCCTCGCCCTGCGCCAGGCCGGTGACCTCGTGGCCGCGGCGGACCTCGACGCCCAGTTCGGCCGCGCGCTCGGCGAGCATCTGCTCCACCCTGCGCTGCGGCACCATCAACGTGTAGAGCGGGTTGTCCGGCAGGTCCTTCAGGTCGAGCGGGAACGCCCCGAACACGAACCCGGGCACCGGCTCGGGGGTGGCACCGGGTGCGGTCAGCCGCTCGTACAGTCCGCGCCGGTCGAGCATGCGGACGACCTGGCCGACCAGGCCGTTCGCGCGCTGCTCGCCGGACGGTTCGGTGAGGCGTTCCAGGACGAGCGGACGCGCGCCGGCCAGGGCGAGTTCGCAGGCCAGCATCAGGCCGTTGGGTCCGGCGCCCGCGATGATGACGTCGATCATGGGCAGAGTCCTTTTCCGGGCAGGGGACGTCGGCCCGACCGGCCGCCGGGCTTTCCGTCCGCATTGGATTGCTAGGGAGTCGGCAGACCCGCCGCGATTCGGGCGAGGGCATCCGTGAGCAGGTGCTCCACCGGCACCGGCGGATCCGTGCGGAGGTGGTGAGCCATGGCGGTGTTGGTCGCGGCCATGACTGCGGACGCGACAAGGTGCGGGTACAGGTCCTGTTCCAGGTCGGTACCGGTGCGGTGGGCGATGGCTGCGGCGATCTCGGCCTCGGCCATGGCCCCGGCCCGCAGCATCTCGCCTTGCAGGGCCGGTTCGGCGACCATAATGCGCACGCCTGCCGTCCACTTCCGCGCGTCCGGAACCGGGTGAGCGGCCGCTGCGGTGTCCGGTTCGAACTGCGGCAGCACAGCGCGAGTGATCGCGTCCCACAGCGGCTCCGCCGGGCGCTCGCGCAGCGCTTCCGCGATGCGCAGGCAACGGTCGAGGTGGCGCGCGACGATCGCCTCGCCCTTGCTGGAGAAGTAGTTGTTGAACGTGCGCGGCGAGACACCGGCGGCCTCGGCGATGTCCTCCACCTTGACGTTCTCGAGCCCTCGCTCGACGACCAGCCGTAGTGCCGCCCAGCTGAGCGCGGCGCGCGTCTCGGCCTTCTTCCGTTCTCGCAGCCCCATGGAACGACGGTAACAAAGATTGCGCGTCACGCAAATATGTGTGGCGCGCAATATTTGGCCGCCGGCGCCGACCTGCTGTCCGCTTCGTGGCCGCGACCGGCGGCCTGCCTGGAAGAACGGGTCAACGACCTGCTACAGCAGCGGAGTTGAACGTCTCGCGGTAGGTGCTTGGCGGTACCCCGACGTGCGCCTTGAACAGGGTCCGGAAGTTGGCCGGCGTGCCCAGGCCGCAGCGCCGTGCGACGGCTTCGACCGTCAGGTCGCTCGATTCCAGGAGTTCCCGTGCGAGGCCGAGCCTTGCGTCGAGCAGCCAACTCATCGGCGGCCGGCCGGTGTCGGAGTGGAAGCGACGGATGAGCGTGCGGCGGGACATGCCGGCCTGGCGCGCCAACTGGTCGACGGTGAGCGGCTGGTGCAGGTGGCGCAGGGCCCACTCGTACAGCGGCATCGTCGCGCCGGAGGCGTCCGGGGCCACCGGCAGGTCGGCGAACTGGGCCTGACCGCCGGCGCGGTGGGGGGCGGCGACCAGCAGGCGGGCCCGCTGGTTCGCCAGGCGGGCGCCGTAATCGCGGCGGATGAGGTGCAAGGACAGGTCGAGGCCCGCGGCGACTCCGCCCGAGGTCAGCACCTGGCCTTCATCGATGTACAGCTCGTGCGGTTGCACCGTCACCTGCCGGTGCCGCCTGGCCAGCTCTGCGGCGTAGCGCCAGTGCGTGGTGGCCCGGCGGCCGTCGAGCAGGCCGGCCGCGGCGAGGGCGAACGCCCCCGAGCAGATGGACACCATCCGGCTGCCGCGGGCGGCCGCCCGTACGAGCGCGGCGGTGACCGCGGCCGAGGGCGGGTCGGGCTCCAGGTACCCCGGGACGATCACGGTGTCCGCGGTCCGGACGGCGTCCAGCCCGTCGGCGACGGACAGCGCCGGGCCGCCGTGCATCGGCACCAGGCCGGGCCGTTCCGTGCACACTGTCATCGAGTACGGCCCGTCCGGCCAGCTTCCGAAGACCTGCAACGGAATCCCGATGTCGAGGGCGAGGACGTTGTCGAGCGCGACCACGACCACGTGGTGCTTGCCGCCGGAGGTACGGGCTCCCATGGCACGATTCTATCGCTGCATGGCACTCGTGCCACTGACGGCCTCACCCTGCGCGCGCCTACGGTCATTTCATGACCACGAGACGCGCTCTCCTGCCGTCACTGCCGAGCGTGCTGGTTGTGCACGGGTCCGGCGAGGACGCCTCGGTGCGGTCTGCCGCCTCAGGGCCGTCCCGGCGGCCAGGCTCCCGCGACCGAGTACACCAACGGCGGCCTGATCCCGTACGCGGGCGGCCTGCCCCTACGCGACGAACTCGCGCAGACGGGGATCACCGTGCAGACCGTCAACCCGGGGGCGTACCTGACCGGGTTCAACGACCGCATCGCGGACACGGCCTTCCGCTGGCTGGACGACACCGTCAACTTCAACCGCACCGAGGACGTGAAGGCCCGCTTCGCGGAGATCCTCGCCGACCAGTACGACCCGCAGGACATGATCGACAAGATGGTCGAGATCATCGGCGCCGAGCACGGCAAGTACCGCAACGTCTGGCCACCGGCGACGGAGGAACTCATCAAGCGGGTCCAGGCGACCGCCTGGACCCGCACGGTGTGATCCGACGCCGGCCAGGCGTCGCGCCGGCACCCACGCCGCTCCGCCCGGAGCCGCGCACCATCACACACGAAAGAGAGACGCCGTGACCACCGACGCACCCCTGCCCGTCTTCGAACGGCTCGGCCTCCCGGACACGGACCTGTCCCGGGACGCCTACGCCTACGTGGAGAGGGCCACGCCCGACTTCGTCTTCTTCCACAGCGTCCGCAGCTACGTCTTCGCCCGCGCCCATGCCCGGCACCAGAATCTGCGCGCGGGTGCCGACTACGACGACGAACTGCTGTTCCTCAGCTGCGTCCTGCATGACATCGGGCTGAGCGAGGAGGGAAACGGCGACCAGCGTTTCGAGGTCGACGGTGCCGACACCGCGGCGGCGTTCCTCCGCGAACGCGGCGTCGAGGAACGGCGCATCGCCATCGCCTGGGACGCCATCGCGCTGCACACCTCGGAGGGCATCGCCGCGCGCAAGGGCGCAGAGGTGCGGCTGGCCCAGGAGGGCATCGGCACCGACATCCTCGGAGTCCGGCGCGAGAGCCTTCCGGCCGGCCTCGCCGACGACGTGCACGCCCTCCTCCCCCGCATGGACCTGGGCTGCGCGCTGAGCGACGCGATCGTCGACCAGGCCAAGTCCAGGCCGCAGAAGGCATCTCCGTTGACGTTCCCGGGAGCACTGCTGTGCCACCACCTGCCCCATGGCGCCCAGCCCACGTGGTACGACCTGCTCGCCGGCGTGGGCTGGGGGGACAAGCCCGTCGGTGCCGTCGCCCGGCGCCGTGCGGAGACGCCCGAGCAAGTGGGGGCCCTGTTCACGGAGTACCTGGAGGCGGGTGACATCGAGGGCCTGGTGTCGCTGTACGAGCCGCGCGCACACTTCGTCCCCGCCCCCGGAACCCACCTGGTGGGCACCGAGGCCATCCGGACGGCCATGCAACAGCTGGTCGACAGCGGCGCCCGCCTCAAGCTCGAACTGCGCGAGATCCGGCAGGTGGACGACATCGCCCTGGTGTCGAACACCGCCACCCTGACGGGCGCCGGCCCCGAGCCGGTGATCTCCACGACGACGGAGATCCTCCGGCGCCGGCCGGACGGCGGCTGGGCCCACGTCGTGGACGACCCCTTCTTCAACTGACCGTCCACGCCCGCGCCATCAGGTGACAGCAGAACCAATCGCGCCAGAGGCTCACACCGCGATGCCCATGCCCCTCGCCTCCAGTATCGGCCGCAGCGCACGCACCGCGTAGAAGCTGCGGGACTTCACCGTCCCCACCGCCACGCCGAGCACCTGCGCGGCCTCCACCATCGAGCAGCCCTTCAGGTGCAGTTCCACCAGCACGTCCCGGTGGTGCGGCTGGAGCTCCGCCAGGGCCGAGGCCATGTCCCGGGCGGCGAGCAGCCCGTCGTACGGGTCGTGGGTGCCGGCGTGCTCCTCTGGTGACTCGTCGGCCACCTCCTGGACGCGCGCGGTGGCCATCCGGAAGTGGTCGATCGCGATCCGGCGGGCCACCGTGAACAGCCACGGCCGGCTCTGCTCCAGGCCCCGCTGGATCGCGGCCGGGTTCTGCCAGGCGCGCAGCAGGGTCTCCTGCAGGATGTCCTAGGCCTTGCCGCGGTCACCGCTGGTGACTCTCAGCAGGGCCCGCATCAGGTACGGACCGTGCAGGCGGTACAGCTCCGCCAGGGTGTCCTGGTCCAGGGTCGCACGCCCCCGGGAGGGCTGGTCGGTGCCCTGCGGGGCGCCTTCGGGGGAAGCGGCGGCTTCCACGGCCACGGCGTCTGTCCTTCGCTCCGGTGCTACGGCATCGGCGAGGAGCGGCGGGGTCCTCGCTCTGGTGCGGTCCCCGGGGCCTCGCCCTGACGGGAAAACCGTCCCAGCCGCCGCCAACGTCCGGCCAACGATCCGCCAACGGGTCGCGGCGGACGGGCGTTGGCGGGCGTTGGCCGTGGGTCTTCCTCCGTCAGCGGCGGGCGGCGAGGGCCGCCGTGAGGCGCTGGACGCCGTCCTCCCCGAAGCGCTGCACGAGGACCGCGACCCAGCCCGCGAGTTCGGTCCGCTCACGCTCCGTCCAGCCGGCCGCCGACGGGTGTTCGTCCGTCACCAGGGCCCGGGCCAGCAGCAGGTGCGCGGCCGTCGGCACCGGCCAGGGCCGCCCGGCCAACCCCTGGACGGCCAGCCGCCGGGCCACCGCCACGACGTCCCGGGCCGCCGCCGCGGGCACCTGCCACCCGTACGGAGCCGCCGCCGGCCCGGGGACGTCCTCGACGGCCAGCCAGGAAGCGATCAGCCGCCGCGCCGTCTCCTCGTCCTCCCGCCGTCCGCTCCCCGTGACGGCCGGCCTGCCGTCGCCGCGGTCCACCGTCGTCGCCATCGGAGTCCACCTCACCCGTGCTCGCGCCTCGTTGCTCTACGTCCGTGTAGTTGAACGGATAACATGCTCGCGATTGTTCAGCTCCGCGTCGCCCCGCAGGTGGGAACCGCTGGACGGTACCGACCTTGGGGAACATCGCCCATTGGATCGGGGCCGCGCGGTTGCCCCTGTTTGTCCGGTTCCAATGGACCCGATCCAATGGCGTCATCGGGGGATCGATTGACGACAGCTACGGCCCGCACGGTCGCTGCTCCGCGAGCCCCTCCAGTGCTGGGGCGGCGGCGTACGAATTCCAGCCTTGGATCAGGCTGGCCGGTCGGAGGCGTAGCGGGCGAGCGTGGTCCACACCGCTTGCTCGACGGCGTAGCGGATGTCAGAGGCTGAGGGGTCCCAGTCGGTCAGCAGCATGCGGGGCCACAGGACGTAGTTGGCGATCATCCCGAGGAACTGGTTGGCGGCGCTCTCGGCGTCCGCGAGCCTATCCCGGGCCTCGCCGGATTCATTCCGCGCCGGTCTCGTCCTCGTCCCGCAGCTCGTGGCCCTCGGCGCGGAGCTGGACGACGGCGGCGTCGATGTAGCGGGTCGTCCATCCTCCACCCACCTCATGGGTGACACCACGTCAGGCCGTGGACCGGCGGTCGGCGCGGTCCTCCTCGGAGGGCATCGAGTCCCACTCGGTATTCGCGCCGTCGCGCGGCACCATGAACAACGGACGCGATCGGAGGACCTGCCCGACCAGTTGCCCGCGTACCACGACCCCAGAGTCATCCGGTCCTGCATAGCCCTCGGGCGTGTAGCGAAAGTGCACGTTCATTGCCTCGGCGTACGCGATTGCGTCGCTCTCCAGCTCCGACAGGTCTCTCCCGACCAGCGGGATTCCGTCGTACGCGATCTGGGGACCGTGCACGGCGTCGGCAGCGATGCAGAACAGCCCCACGGCTTGGCTCACATAGGCCGTAACGGCAGGACGAGAAGGAGCCGCCCCGCGACGGTGGACTTCGACCTTCCAAGTCGGCGAGAAGATCGCGTAGCGCCGCGCACACTCGCTGACCTTCGTCTCGCCAAGCACCGCAGCCGCTTCGACCGCAGCCTCGACGGTCATACCGAACCGGAGCGGTCCGACGCCGACAGCCGGCGAATAGGACCACTCGTCCCGCTCTGTGACACCGAAATCGGCTTCGGACTTGAACGTCATAGTCGCCCCCTGGATACGCCTGAGAACTTGCCGACGCCCATCATGTCAATCGCCGATCAGCAGACTGCCGGGTGCCACCGACTTCGCGTAGATCACTCAGCGCGAGCCCCATCCGGGCCCGGCCGCGAATACGCGACACCTGAACATGCGAGCTCACCAGTCCCGAGGCCGGGTACGCAAACGTCTCCGGGCGGCGGTCGGGTCCGGGGATCTCGTTCGGGTGAAATCCCGCGTGAAGGACCGTTTCTGCTGACCCCGGCCGTCACACCGCCGTGCCACTCTGACGGCGCAATCCCCTCCCCGAAAGGAACATCCATGGGTGACACGCTGCGCGTGGGCGACGAACTCGGTCTCGGCCACTCCCTCCAGGGCGGTGCCTACACCCTGACGCTGCAGCACGACGGCAATCTGGTCCTCTCCGAGCCGGGTGGCGTCGTCTGGGCCTCCGACACCGACGACAAGGGCGTCCAGCGGGCCGTGCTCCAGGACGACGGCAACTTCGTGCTCTACGACGGCGACGGCGCGGTGTGGGCCACCGACACCAACGGCCGGGACGCCGACCGGCTGGTGGTACAGGCCGACCGCAACGTGGTGCTGTACGGCAAGGACGGCGGCGCGCTGTGGGCGTCGGACACCGGGACCGACAACCCCGTCGCCGCTCCGGAGCCGGCGGCCGCGGCACCGGTCGCCGAAGCCGTGACCCCGCCCCCAGCCATCCCCGCGGCGCGCACCTACACGGTCGAGCTCGGCGACACCCTGTGGGCCGTCGCCGAGCGCTTCTACGGCGACGGTGACCGCTACCGCGACATCGCCACCGCCAGCGGCATCGACGACCCGGACCTGATCAACGTCGGCCAGGTGCTGACGATCCCGTAAGCGGGCCGGAACGCCGGCCGGTCTGCGGCGGGTCTCACACCCCGCCGCGGCGGCGGCCCAGGCGGACGGTCAGGCCACCGAAGCCCACCAGCACCATCACGCCCGCGCTGCCGGCCGCGACCGCCACGCCCGCCAGGTGCCCGAGCGGTCCGGGCCCGGGGTGACCACCACCGGGTCGGGGGCCGCGGCGGTCTGGTGGGCTGCCGCGGGCCAGGAGGCGGTCACGGCCGCCACCGGGTCGACGGTGCCGTAGCCCACCGCGGCGTCCGGGAGGCGGGTGCCCGGGCGGTAGGCGGTCGTCTCCAGACGGCGCACGAGTTGCTCCGGCGTCAGGTCCGGCCGCAGCGCCGGCACCAGCGCCGCCGTACCGGCCACGTAGGCGGTGGCGCAGCCCGGTCCTGAGGCCGTGAACAGGCCGCCGCCGGGCCCGGTGCCGGTGACGCCCTCGCCGGGTGCGGCCAGGTCCACGCGTCCGTCCAGGGTGCCGCTGGGCGGCCCGCCCGGCCCGCGCCCCCAGGTCCGCACACTGCCCCTGATGCTGGAGGCCGCCGCACTCCCGGCCCCCGAAGGCCGGCTGCGGATCGCCCTCGGCCTGGAGGACCGCGAAGTCTCCCCGCTCTGGCGCGACTTCGAGGAGTCACCGCACCTCGTCGTCGTCGGCGACAGCGAGACCGGCAAGACCAATCTGCTGCGCCACCTCGTCAACGGCATCACCACGGCCTACAGCCCGGCCGAGGCCCGCATCATGCTGATCGACTTCCGGCGCGGCCTGTTCGACCTCGTCCCCGAGGGGTGCCGCCTCGGCTACGCCGTCGCCGTCGACGTCCTCAAGCAGATCGTCCAGGACGCCGCCCGCGCCATGGAGGGCCGCGTCCCCAGCGAGGGCATCACCCCCGCCCGCCTCAAACTCCGCGACTGGTGGACCGGCCCCGAACTCTTCATCCTCGTCGACGACTACGACCTCATCTCGGCGCCGCTCACCGGCCACCCCTTCACCCCGCTCCTCGACCACCTCGCCCAGGGCACCGAACTCGGCCTCCACCTGATCGTCGCCCGCAGCGCCAACGGCATCGCCCGCGCCATGAGCGACCCCCTCCTGCGCCGCCTCCTCGACGTCAACACACCCGCCGTCCTCCTGTCCTGCCCGCCCAGCGAGGGCGTGCTCTTCGGCAACGTCAAACCCCGCCAACTCCCGCCCGGCCGGGCCCTGCACATCACCCGGCGCCGGACGGTGCAGCTCCAGACGGCCCTGGCGCGGGAGGGGGCCGGCGGCGAGGGGGCGGCCTGAAGGATGGCACGAGCCGGCGGCCAGAAACTGCCAACGTCTCGCCACGCGACGCACTGTGAAGCGGTCCCGGTGCGCTTCGGCAAGGTGCCGTCGGGCAGCATGGGGCGATGCACCCGGATCAGCCGCTGCCTCGTGAAGTGAAGGTCATCGACACTGCGTCGCTGCTCGGGCTGGAGGCGCGGGCGTGTGAACTCGGCCTCAGCCAGAGGCTGGACCCGCTCTGGGTGACGGCGAATGCGGCGTCCGACGGAAGCCACTACCTCTGGCCGGCCCTGTGGAACAGCTTGTCCCACCGCCCGGAGGTGCCGCGTCAGCTGCGGTGCGAGCTGTTGATCGCCCTGCGCACGGGAGACCGGGTGATGAGCCTCCTGGACGTGCTCCCCGACGACTTCGCGCCGCTGCCTAAGGTGACCTCCCGCGACGAGGGCATGCGGGTCACTGAACTGCTGGACCGTTCTCCTACGGTCAGGGAATGGCTGCTGCGAGAGGGCGAGGGCCAATCAAACCGGCTGCCGCGACAGACGGCTCGGGTGGACCGGAGTCCCTGATCGCTCGTCGGTTGGTTCACCGCCCGGGGCGGTGAACCAACCGGGTGAACCAACCGACGGATGCACGCCGTACAGCTGGGCGGGGCACCGACCGGGGTGGATCCCGACAGCCGATCAGGGAGGCCTGCGTCGCTGGTCGCCCCGAACCGGCCACCGAGGCCTGACCGAACACATCCCTTCTCCACTGGACCCCGGAGCACGCATGCCGTCCACCCCCGCCCGCCCGTCCCGGCCGAAGGGCCTGCACGTCGCCATGGCCGCCGTACTGATCACCGCCGTCACCGCGACCGCGGCCAGCGCCCGCCCGCACCGCACCACCCAGCCCCAGCCCTTGGGGATCGGGGCGAGCGCCACCCCGGGCGCGGCGGCCGGCCTGAACGACCCCCGCCTGAAGGACATCGCCCAGCAGCTGGTCTCCAGCGCCGAAAACTCCTCGCTGAACTGGAAGGCCCAGTTCGCGTACATCGAGGACATCAAGGACGGCCGCGGCTACACGGGCGGCATCATCGGCTTCTGCTCGGGCACGGGAGACATGCTCGACCTCGTGAAGCACTACGAGCAGCTCAAGCCGGGCAACGTCCTGACCAAGTACCTCCCGGCGCTGCAGAAGGTGAACGGGTCGGCCTCGCACTCGGCTGGCGTACCACCACGCGGGTTGTGAGCGAGGTCGGAGCTCAGGAGGACGCCGCGCTCGACCATGGTCGTGGCGATCCAAGGGGTGTGTTCGGCAAGGATCTGACCGGTGGCCGGAATCGCATGTGCAGCCGTGAGGAGCAGTGCAGCGTCGCCGGGCGACGTGATGATCTCCCGGGCGTCCCTCGTCTTGCGCTGACCGCCGTCGCGGGGTGTCCAGCCGGAGGAGAAAAGGGTCCGGCCGAGCCGAACGAAGGCGAACTCTGCCTCACGCGCGTACCGGGGTGTGGAGATCTCGGGCGCGCAGCGGAGCCTTGACTGCCAGCTGTCGGCCGCGTGCTGCCAGGCCGAAGTGGCCGTTCGAAGGCTTTGAGCGGCCGACAAGAGGCTGTCGCGGCCGACGGGATCCACGGTCAGGAGGTCACGGGTGACCTCGATCAAGCGGGCGCTGAGGAGATGGGCAAAGGCCGTGCTGTCGGCCGCGGCCGACAATTCGACAGCCGTGACACCGGGCAGGCGCTCTGCTGCCTGCTGTGCTGTGTGGGCTGCAAGCCAGTCCATGCCGGCCCTGACCGCCAAGAGCGCTTCTCGCCGCGTCTCGCCCGGTCGAACTGCAGATGGGGGCGGAGTAGCCGCGGCCGGGAGGTGAGTGAGCCCCGGGGCGGGCGACGCCGGCCGGGGCGTGTTGAGTTGACGGTGAATGCCGATCGCGGCCTGTTCGATCCGGAAGGCCGGCTCCGCCAGTTGGCGGGCCACAAGATGGCTGCGAATCACGCGAGAGTCGGGCGGACACAGCTGGCCGATGCGGACGGCCACACGTCCAGCGGTACTGGCGAGTTCGGCAGTCTCGGCGACGATGCGGCGGGCGGCCCCAGTGCTGTCCAGGTAAGCCGCATACGGGCTCCGGGGTTGGCCATCAGGGCCGTGGTGACTGGCCAGCACGTCGGTGCCGACGGCAAGAAGCCGGTAGGCCTCGGTGAGGTGGAGGGACACCGCGTCGGGTTCGTGGCGGGCGTATCGTGACTCGCCCCAAAGTACCCATCCCAGGGTATCGAGATTGCCGTGCAGTCGGGCCACGTCGTCCTCGGTGATACCCAGCGGGTCATGGGCGAGCGGGCCGTAGCGGCCGGTGTAGCGGTGGAGGAGACGGCACGTGCCGGCCAGGGCTTCGCTGCGTGCCGCATGTCTGCCGGGAGTGGTCCGGGTTTCGGCTTCGGCAAGGGCTGCGAGGGCGTACTCCAGCCTTGACGCGGCCAGCACCGTGAAGTCGCCCCACGTCGCGTCCTCCGTCACCCGACGGCCCCGTCCTCGATCGGCAGGGCGTTACGAAGTGCAATGGCCGCATCACGGCTGTGCAACGCGGCTGTGTGGCGATCTCGAATCTCGCGAGGATCGGTCGAACGACGGCCGAGGTCGTCGAGATCGTTGGCGATGGCCTCCAGCCGGTCCGCCAAGTCGCGGTAGGCGATCTCGCCGTCACTGTCTTCAAGGAAGTAGTCAGGCAAGGGAAGGTAGGCGGTAGCCCGCGTTGCGTATGCGGCTGCAGCAAGGGCTGCCATCTGGTCGTAGCGGTCATCCCGAACGGCCAGGTCGGCGATCCTGTGCGCCGCCGTCGTCACGCTCGGCAGGGTCGCAGCGGCGATCTGCTCGATGTCCTGTGTGCCGCTGGGGTGTTGATTCACGACTGCGAGCCCTTCAAGTGAGTGGTGTTGGGTGGCAGGAGAACACACCTCGCAGAGGCATGCGCCGAAAGTCGAATGTCCTGTGGATAAACCGCCATGCTCAACGAACCTGTTCATCAGATCGACGTAGCCGACATCAAGGTCTTGACGGCGCGACGCCGCCACGGGCCGTCAGCGCAACCGACAATGCCGAATCAGCCGAAGAGGCTCCGAAGTTCGTACCGAGATCCTGCCGGAGGATACCTACCCGCGGCCTGGCCTCGACACAGGAGCGGCTATCTGCACTCAATTGGGTGACGGGTCCGTGCAAGGCATCGACACGGACCCGCAGTGGGGCCAGCTCGCCGGCCTCGCGAGTGAGAGCGACAGCTGTCCAGCCTCAGCGCAGGTGACCAACCCTGGGCTCAGAGGATTTCCCACTGAAGCTGGTCATGGCCGCTTCGGAGTCCTTCAATCCGGCGTCGCACCTCCTGGAGTGTTGTGCTCCCGGGTGAGGCGCGCTTGGCGTTAGTGGTGATCATCCGGAGCTCGCGGAGGTCACGGAGCCCCTGGTAGCCGCTCCACGACGTGACGTCGAATCCGTACCGATCGGCGAACTCCTGGTAGTGCGCGCGCCCGTGGCCGAAGCGCCGACAATGGATCTCCACGGTGACGAGATCGAGCTCAGGCGCTCCGAAGCAAGCGGTATCCCAGTCGCACAGAACTGCCGCACCACGGTGGTGGAGAGCGTTCCGATGCTGCGGATCCCCCTGAAGCAGACCGGGCTGCAGGACGTAACTCACCCTGGCAAGAGCCGCTTCAAGGTTGGACAGACGGCGCTGGAGGTAGGCAGTGTCCTCCGGCGACAGGGTGGTGATTGCCGCGATCGATCGCCTGATCGCTCCCGCCGTATCGAGGGGTGGGACTTCAAAGGGTGGAGGTGGGAGCTCATGCAGGAGGCGAAGTGGGGCCGCAAGCTGAGCTGCCGGAACCGGCTGGCTGGGCTGGGGAAGGTACTGCCAGAACGTCACCGCGTGACCGCCGACCAGCACAGGTTGCTCCGTGGGCAGCAGTTCGACGGTAGGAAAGTCCTGGCTGACGAGCCACTGCACCAGCCGCACGGTGCGCCTGACTCCGTCCAGAGCCGTGCCCGCCCGCGCGATCTTGGCGACGACTCCGGCAGACTTCAGGAGATAGACGGCGTTGGTGTGGCCGCGCAACATGACGGCGCCGGCAGAGGAGAGCCCGACCTGACGGCAGGCTTCGTCGAGGACCCTGGACACCTCGGACTCGGCGAACCCGCCGATCCGGACTGGAACACCCATACCGTAAGGCTGGCGGGTGACGGCCCTCCGTGTCACGTCGCGCCGGCGGGCAGGGCCAGGACCTCGCCGAGTTCCCGCACCGCGCGCGCGGTCCGCACCTGTTCCGGCAGTATCTTGATGATTTCCAGAGCTCGAACGCCGAGGATCTCGGTACGGTGCGCCTCGGGCACCGTGCAGTAGGTGCGGGACGCGAGCTCGCAGGCTTCGATCACGCTGTGCTCGTGGATCAGGCACATGGCCTGCTCCAGGTGCAGGAGAGCCGGGTCGATGCCAGTGTGGTCGGGATACAGCAGGAGAGCCTCGTTCTGGGCACGTTGGGCGTCTGAGGTGCTTCCAAGGAAGGTATACGCCCCCGACAGGTACAGCAGGAAGCGGCGCAGCGGGAACGCCCATGCGTCGTTTTCGGCGGTCGTCTGCCCGCAGCGGTCGAACAAGTCGTGGGCCAGCTTGATGGCAGCGCGGGCGCCGTCGTGGTCGCCTTGGCGAGCCCGGACACGAGCCTCGGCAGCGGCGGCGAAGGCCCCGGTGACGGTGGGGCGTCCGCGGTTGAGGAGGCGGGCCTCGCGGGTGAGACCGGCGGCTCGGTCCAACGGCCCGTAGTAATACGGAAGCATCGCAGCCTGAACCCGAACCCGCGCCCGCAGCTCGCCGTTTCCGGTGTCGTCGGCGGCCGATCGTGCGGTCCCGTACCACATCTGCGCCTGGTCCAGGCGCCCCAGCTTCATCAGGGCGTCTGCGATCAGGGTGGAGAGCACGGCGATCATCTCCGATAGACGGACCTGCACGGCGGCGGGCTGTCGTTCATCGGCGAAGAGACGAACCGCCTCGAGATTCCGCAGCAGTTGCACCAGCATCTCGGCCGGAGGCGCGACCACGTAGGCCCGGCGGAGATCTCTGATCCGTTCGTCGAACACCTCCAGTTGCCCTGCAGTGGCTGTTGTTCGTGCAAGGGTGCTTTCGACTGCGCGGCGATACGAGTCGACGAGGTCATCCGACGGAGCACCCAGACCAGGCCCGGCGCCCGGATCCGGTTGACGAGACGCCTGGAGGGCGCCAGAGACCGCCGGAATCGAAGGGAGAGCTACAGCCACGCGAAGGACTTCAGGCTGGTAGCTGCCGGACATTCCCAGTCCCTGCGCGTCCGTCTCGTAGAGGCGACACAGCAGGTCGATGGTCTGTGCCCGCGGGGTTCGGGATTTCTCCCACGCCCCGAGCTGGTCCGGATCCACATTCGATCGGGGGAGCTTCAACTCGTCGCACATCTTGATCAGTTCGTCGACTGTCCGCTGAAGCGTCCACCCCCTGGCCAGGCGGTGTCCACGAAGCCGACTCACGCCACAGCACTCGACGATCGCGGTCACGGTCGATGTGATCGTCCAGCCGTTCGCCGCGGCGGTTGCTCTGACGCGCGCTGCGCAGGACGGCTTGTGCACCGGCGCCTCATCTCCCCTGTAATCACACTTGACTGTCAGTCAGCTTAGTTGCTGTCCCAATTGATGCTCACTCAAAAACAGTAATGGATTCGGGTTTCTGCCTGTTCCCGAGACCCGAAGCAGTAAGTGCGACGCAGAACCGCAACTCCTTCCGATTGCATGGGCGCCGCTGTCGGACGAATCCTCTGTGGACAGGCGATGACCGTGGCTTGCCTCCACTGCCACCGGCCCGGGACCAACTGCCCTCGTGATGAGCCCGGAGGATCTTTCATGCACCGCGTCTTGCACTTCACGACCCCGCTCCAGGCGGCCTGCGTCGCTCACGCCCGCAACAGGCTGCTGTGCCACGTCTCCACCCTGGCTCACGTCGGTCTCGACGAAGGCCGACGATACGCGCTTCGCCTGTGTTCGTCGGAGGCCATCGACAACGGCATCAAGCACGGCGGTGGCCAAGGAGACTGCCGTGCAAGCGAGTTGCTGATCGAGGTTGGCATCGACTCGGCACGACAGCGACTCCGCATCACGGTTACGGACGGCGGCCTCGCTGTTCCGCTGATGGAGGGACGCGTGGGCGACCTGGAAGCAACCGGCGGAAGGGGGCTCGCCGTCATCTGCGGCTACGCCGACGACGCCGGCTGGGGCCAGCGCACGAACGACCTCGGTGAGGTCGTCGGCTGGTCCGTGTGGTTCGAACTCGACGTTACGATCCCGTCAGCCACCGGCCAGGCCACCGCGCAAGCGGAAGTGCAGCCGGATCCCAGTCGATGCCAAGCGGTGCCCGCAGCGCGCGCCGAAGCGACGGCTGCTCGCCCGCAGGCGCCCGGTCGGGCCGATGCGGCCTGGCCGACGAAGCACTCCGCCGCATAGACGGCACCGTAACGGGCCCGCCCGCACCTGGAGTCCCGTCCGGGGCGCCAGGCCGGCAGTCGCACCGCTTCCGTGCCGCCGCCGGGCCGGGCCACAACCACCGCGTCGGACGGGTGGCCTCGATCGGACACCCTTATCCACCAACTTCGTACCCGAGGTACCTGCCCATGAGCGCTGGCCCGCGCACCAGAATGCTTCTCAAAACCACCAGCACGGCCCGCAGACAGGCGATCACGGCCTCGTACTCGGCCCTCACCCAGGTCTGCGTCACCACCGCCGACAACCCGGAGCAGGCCGAACTGGTCAGCGAGCACCCGGCCCACGCCTGGGAACTCCCCCACTCGAACGCGCTCGCCATCCTCCACCGAGACACCGACGAGGCCTGGGCCCTGGTCAAGAGTGCGAAGCTGCTGGAGCACCACCAAGTGCCCGTCGTCGCCCCGCACTACACCGACGTCCTGACCGCTGGCGGCCACGCCGTCACCTTCTGGCGCCCTCCCGGCCCACAACGGCACGACCCCGCCGCCAGCGCACGGGTAACCGCCGGCATCCACCGAATCGACACGACGACGGCACCATGGCTCGCGGAAGACCAGCACGACCCGTTCAACGGCCTCCTCGACGGCCTCGACGACACGCCCCTCGCCGACCCCGCCAAGCGCTTCCTCCACGACCACACCGACCAACTACGCGAGGAGTGGGTGGACATCGACTGGCCGACCCCACTCACCCCCATCCTCGGCACCCGCCACGCACCACGCTGCCACGGCACCCGAGCCGCCCCGAGGCTCCTTCTCCAGCACCCTCTCCTCCACGGGCACCTGGAGTGGGACCTCATCGCCGCCCGCTGGCGCTCCGACCTCCTCCTCGGCCACCTCAACGACAACGTCGGCTACACCGCGGCCTACACCGCCCACGCCAACGCCGAAACCCGCGCACTGCACGGCCACATCGGCGCCTGGCCGGACTACCAGGTCGTGCGCGACGTCATCGTGCTCGCCGAGGTCATGAGCACTGTCCGCCGCGCCCACCTCGACTCCCGCACCCGCCAGCAGGCCGACCACCAGATCGCCTGCCTGCGCGGCGCACACCGTCCTCCGTGGAACTGGGGGCGGTGATGCCGACGCTTCGCATCGTCATCGCCGCAGCAGCGATCACCATTTTCTGCGCGGTGATCATCTCCTCCGCCGCCCCGAAGGCCCCGGTCCCCAGAACGCCTTCGGCACCAAGCCACCCCGCGATGGACAATCCATCGAAGATCAGCGCCCAGCTGGCTCCGCCAGGCGGCGCAGGCTGCCCTGGCCCCTGAAAGGGCGTCATGTAGGTCTTCGCCCTATCTATATCTGGAGGGAATCAGGTGGGCTTGGGTGACCGAAGGGGGGCGGCAAGTGCACCGGCGTCGCCCGGGGCCATCGGATCGCCGATCACGTCGGACGGCCGGAGCTGCCCGAACGGCCCGGCGCCGTCGGTCATGGACCGGCTGTCGTATCGACGTCGACGACGCGCAACGTGCCCTTGGTCAAGACCAGTACCGTGGTGGAACCGTGGGCACGAAGGGCCCTGATCCTCTGGGTGATGCGCCTGGAGTGCGTCGAGTACGTCGGTGCCTCCGGGTCCGGATCGACCAGGGCCAGCCTTCCGGTGAAATCCGCGACCACAAACCCCGAGTCGGTCTGGACGGCCTGATCGACGTCCGCTCCGGCGAATCGCCGCAGCGGCCTTCCGTCGTGTGCGTCGAGGGTCATGACCGTGCGGCGCGCCTCGGGCACCCAGAGGATCGAGCCGGTCCGGTGCACCGCCCGCGCTGCCAGATCGCACAAGTCGGATCGCAAGAAGACTGCGGCAGCTCCGGTGGAGAGCGAGATGTCGAGCAGGGTCTGCGACCCGCAACGCGCAAGGACCCGATCGCAATCCAGCGGCGTAAGGACCGGCTGCGCGTCACCCGAGGCCAGCGGCTCGGGAAGCGACCACTGCGACTTGATCCGTCCATCACGCGGATCGATCAAGCGGATCTCGTCGCCGTGCGGCTCACCGACCAATACGCCGGCTTCCATCACCACCGGGACCGCGATCTCGACACACTCGGGACTGCGCCACAGCAGCGTTCCGGTCTCCAGGTCGAACGCGGTGAGCGGGGTGTAGCCGCGCCAGCCGCCGACCAGGACGGTGTCGCGCGTCGCCACCAGATGTCCGGTGAACTCGGCCAGCTGCGCGCTCCACAGCACTTCCCCGGTGCGCACGTCCAGGCAGGACAGTCGCGGGAGGTTCTGCGGGATCACCAGGCAGCGTTCGCCGACGATGACGATCGCGCGCGGCCAGGTGCCCACCGGAATATCCCAGCGTTGTGCGCCGTCAAGGGGATCGAGACCAACCAGACGAGTCCACCGCTCGTGGACGACGATGTGCTCGGCGGTCACCGCCAGCCCGGCCGCGTGACCCGCCTGATGAAGATTCCGCTCCCACACCGTCCGCCCGAACATGGGCTCATTCCAGCAGTGGTGTACCGGTGGTGCAACGAGATTCTGGGAGGGTGCTATGTGTGGGCCGGTCCCGGCCACCGGTCAGACCCGGTCCCACAGTTCGTACCAGCGGGCGACGGAGTCCTTGTAGCCCTGTGGCATGACCAGGCCGGGCACCTCGTCGCGGTGGAAGAGGCCGGCCTCCTTGTGCTCGTGGCTGACGACCGGAGCCTTGTGCGCGTCGATGACCGTGCAGCCGTAGGTGACGATGAAGACCCGACGGCCGGGAATCGGCTCGTACATCCACACGTCCAGCAGCGGGCCGGCAGCCGCCGTCCAGCCGCTCTCCTCCTGGATCTCCGCGACCACCCGCTCCTCCGGGGTCTCGGTGCCCTCCAGCTTTCCTCCGGGCAGTTCCCACTCCTGGCGCTCGTTCTTCAGCAGCAGCGCTCGTCCCTGCGGGTCGAGCACCACGCCCTTGATGGAGATCGGGAAAGCCGTTGGCACGTAGGGCTGTTCTGCCGGTCCGTTCATCGCTTCTTCCGGAGTGCATGGGTGGGCACGGGTCTGTCGAAGTCAGCAGTTGCGCGACTACTGCAACGATGCCAGGCGTTCCCGAGGTGGACCAGTTCCGGCAGGCCCTCAACAGCCCGCTCCTGTATGAAGTGTGCTCACCGAAGAGCCCGTACCACCGAGAGAACGGACCGCCGATGGCCACCCGCCCCTTCGTCCTGCTCAGCGTCGCGACCTCCGTCGACGGTCACATCGACGACACCTCGCCCGAACGTCTCCTGCTGTCGAACGCCGAGGACTTCGACCGCGTCGACCAGGTTCGCGCCGAATCCGACGCCATCCTCATCGGCGGCAACACCCTGCGCAGCGACAATCCCCGTCTCCTGGTCAACAGCGACAAGCGCCGCGCCGACCGGATCGCAGCCGGCAAGCCGGAGTACCCCCTCAAGGTCACCATCTCCGCCGGCGGCGACCTCAGCCGGGACCTCAAGTTCTGGCACTTCGGCGACAAGAAGGTCGTCTACACCACCGACGCCGCCGCACCGAAGCTCCGGGAAACGCTCGACGGCCTCGCCGACGTCGTGAGCACCGGCCCCACCGTCGACTTCGGTGCACTGCTCGACGACCTCGCCACCCGTGGGGTTCAGCGCCTCATGGTCGAGGGTGGCGGGCAGATCCACACCCAGTTCCTCTCGCAGGGGCTGGCCGACGAGATCCACCTCGCCATCGCCCCGCTGCTCGTCGGCGACACCGACGCTCCCCGCTTCCTCAACCCCGCGAATTACCCTGGTGGCAGCAGCCGACGGATGGCACTCCTCGAAGCCCGGACGATCGGCGACGTCGTCCTCCTGCGGTACGCCCCCAAGGTCCCCTCAAGCTGACCACCGACGGTCCTCCGCTTACCGCCCGCCTCGCCCCACTGCGGGGTCCCGAGATCGTTGATCCGGGTACCGATGATCGTGCGCGGGCGGGTCCGGCGACCGAACAGCAGGCAGGTAGCCTGCGAGAAGCCGTGAGGTAGGCCGAAAGGACCACGACCCCATGAGAGGGCCGGGCAGGACCTCGTCGGCCTGGTGCCCGACGGCCGGCTCACCCGCGGACTGCGCGCCGTCCTCGCCCACCACGTGTTCTTCCACGCCAACCGCACCGGCGTGCCCGTCGATCACCAATCCGTCACCGCCGCAAGGGCGGTGGCCGCAGTCTTCCACTCCGGCGAGGACCCCGCGCCCTCGCGCCAACCATCCGCACAACCACTAGGGTCGCCACCGTGACTCTCAGCGACAGTGCCGACACTCCGGCTGCTGACCAGCTGCGCGACGCCCTCACCGAGCGCCTGCTGACCGGAAAGCACATCACCAGCGCCCCGGTCGAGGCCGCCTTCCGCGCCGTCCCGCGCAAGCACTTCCTGCCCAGCTTCCCGCTCGATGTCGCCTACGCCGACAACCCGACCTACACCAAAACCGACGGATCCGGCACGCAGATCAGCGCGGCCTCCCAGCCCACGATCGTCGCCATAATGCTGGAGCAGCTCGCCGCCCAGCCCGGTGAGCGGATCTTCGAGGCCGGTGCCGGGACCGGCGTCAACGCGGCCTACATGGCCACCATCGTTGGCCCGGACGGGCACGTGGTCGCGGTGGACGTGGACGACGACCTCGTCGACGGTGCCCGCAAGCACCTCTCGGACGCCGGGATCACCAACGTGGACGTCATCCTCGGCGACGGCGCCCTCGGCCACCCCGACGGCGTGCCATACGACCGGGTGATCGCCACCGTGAGCACCAGCGAGATGCCAACCGCCTGGCTCCAGCAGGTCAAGCCGGGCGGCCGGATCCTCCTGCCGCTGCGGCTGCGCGGCGCCGCCTCCCGCGTCATCGCCTTCGAGCGCGACGGCGACGCCTGGGCATCGGTCGACGACCGGCTCGCCGTCTTCATGCCGCTGCGCGGCAGCATGGACGACGAGCGGCGCACCGTGGCCCTCACGAGCCGGGCGACGTCACCCTCCAAGTCCACAAGGACCAGACCGACGCGGTCGTCGCCTCCGCGCTGCTCGGGGTCCTCACCACCGAGCGCCACGAGCGCTGGACCGGCGTGACCATCCCGGCTGGCACCACCTACGAGTACCACGACCTGTGGCTGGCCCTCACCCTGCCCAACTCGATCATGCGGATGAGCGTGGCCAAGACCGCCCAGGATCGCGGCGTCACCCCCATGCTCCCCTGGGGCGCCATGGCCACCATCCAGGACGACTCCCTCGCCTACCTCACCCTGCGCGTCGGCGAGCCCGGCAGCGACGGCCGCAAGGTGTATGAGACCGGCGTCGTCGGCCACGGCCCCGCCGGCGCCGCCCTCGCCGACCTCGTCTCCGAGCAACTCCGCACCTGGAACACCGCCTTCCGCGACCGCCCTCTCCGCTTCGAGCTCCCGGACACCCCCGGCGCCCCCGCCGACCCGTCCGCCGGCCGCTTCGTCCTGGACCGCCCCCACCACCCAATCACCGTCATCTGGGAGTAGCCACGTGCACCCGACCGGACCCATAGCCCAGCGCTTCCCGCTGGTCGCCCGGATCCGGCCCGCGTGCCTGCCCCTCGACGCCCGTGTCGGCCAGCTTCAGGAGCTGGCCGACACGGCCGCGCGGCAGACCAACCCTGGCCTGGCATCTACCGTCTTCAACCAGGCTGCTCTCCTCGCCTCCGACGTCGGCCTGCCCGACTACGCCCGCGACCTGTGCCACCGCCACGCCACGCTCTACCTCACCCGCGGCCCGCTCCCCGCGATGAGCGCCATCCGCGGCCTGGAGCCACTCGTCAACCTCGCCCGTCTCCACATCCGCGCGGGCCGCCACCAACAGGGCCACCAGCTCCTGCTCGACCTCTACGAGGCCATCACCGGCGCCATCGAGACGGCACTCGATGGCATCACCGTGCCCGCCCAGCTCACCGAGACCGCCGAGCAGCGCGCCGAGGTCCGGGCGTGGCTGTGGCGCGTCGTGCTCGCCGACGGCACCCGCGCCCTCACTTCCGCCGGCCGCTGGAGCGATGCCGTCCGCCACCTTGAGGAGCATCGGGGCGTCGGGCTGCACATGCTCGACGGCCGCCATACCGCCGTCCTCGCCCGCGCCACCACCGGTGACCTCCCTGGTGCTCTCGCCCTGCTGGCCGTCACCGAGCCGGGCAACCCCTGGGAGGACGCCGTCACCGCGGTGCTCACCGCGCTGTGCCGCCCCGGCGACGCGCGCATCGCTGAGGCCGCCATCGGCCACTGCCTCGCCTTCGAACCGGACGAGGGCCTGGCCGTGTTCACCACCCGTCTCGCCCTGAGCGCGCTCGACGCCGCCGACCCAGAAGCGCCCGCCGCCCGAAACCTGATCGAGCAGCTGTCCAGCCGAACGGGTGAATCGGGCGACGGCTACGCACTGCGCGACCTCCTCGCCCATCAGGACGTCCGCGACGGCCTCGGACCCGGCCGCGCAGCCGTGCTCGAACGCTCGCTCGCCGCTTGCACGCTGGGCTCCGCCTGCCTCCCAGAAGCCATCCGCGAACGACTGGAGGACGCCCTCTCCCAGGCTCGGGGGGTGCTCGAAAAGTCCCCGTTCGACCCGGGCTCGCCCGGAGCCAATCCACTTGAACGCCGCATTCGAACAGCACCATCATCAGACACCACCCACTCTGCGACATATCCCTGAACTCGGCCTTTTACCAGCCCACTTGGGCTTCGAACAACACCCTGGTTCAGCACTCCCGCGCGCCCGCCGGCCGACTGCTCGTGGCAGGTGCGCGGCGAAGGCCCGAACCGACCCGCGGGTCATTCCCGCCCGAGAGATCGAGGGGTCCTCCCAGTGATCGACTTCAACGTGCTCACCGACCTGGCCTTCCAGGAAGGCATCGAACGGATCGGCGTCGGTGTTGTGGTCCGCGACGCCTCCGGCCGGGTCCTGATGATCCGGCGGGCCGCGCACGATGTCCTGCCCGGCCTGTGGGAGTACCCGGGCGGCGCCCAGGAAGGTGACGAGCACGTGCCGGCGGGCGCGGCGCGTGAGCTGGTCGAGGAGACCGGGCTCACCGGCCATCGGCTGGAGTACGCGCGGCACCTGGACTTCACCAACCAGAACGGCCGCCGGGTCCGGCAGTTCGTGTTCACCGCCGTCGTCCCGGAGGGCACCGCCGTGACCCTTTCAGCAGAGCACGACGCCTACCAGTGGGCGAGCCCCGACGAGCTGCCACACACCGGCGACGGACAGCGCGAGGTCATCACGTGGCTCACCGGCCGCCTCGCGAACCCCGGCTGGCGGCCCGTCGGCGGCTACATCACCACCATCGCCCGCCCCACCACCTACGGCTGTCTCCTCGTCACCGACCCTGCCGGCCGCGTCCTCGGGATGCGCTCGACCATCGACCCGAGCGTGTGGAACATGCCCGGCGGCAACGTCGAGCACGGCGAGAGCCCCTTTGACGCCGCACTGCGCGAGGCCCGGGAGGAGCTGGGCCTGGACCTAGCCGCGGAGAACCCGCAGGTGCTCCGGCGGCGCCTGGTCGCCGTGATCCACACGCAGGCCGACGCCGACTACCCGATCCCGGTCGCCGGCTACGTATTCGACGGCGGCACACTGACCGCAGAGCAGCAGGCCCGGATCCGGCTCGATCCTGAGCACACCGAGTTCCGGTTCGAGACGCCCCACAACTGGCGCTCCCGGATGACCCCCGCCCGCTACCAGCGGCTCCGGCAGGTGCTGCGCGCCCACCGCTGCGGTGTCCCGCTCTACCTGGAGCGCCCTACACCGGCCGACGACGACTTCGAGGGCGTCCTGGTCTTCGTAACCGACCCCGCGGGTCGACTGCTGATGCACCTGCGCGAAGGCAGGCCGGGCATGCCCTGGCCCGGCTGCTGGACTCCGATCGGCGGCTGGCGCGAGGCCGACGAGAGCCCCCGGGAGAGCGCGGTGCGCGAGGTCCGCGAGGAGGCCGGCATCGAGATCACCGGGCTCCGGAGCCTCCCCGACCCACATCACGACCTCGGCCTCCCGCTCACCCGCGTCCTGCACGCCGTCTGGGACGGCCCCGACAGCGAGCTGCGGCTCGGCGACGAGGGCCAGGGCGTGCGCATGGTCCCTCTGGACGAGGTCCTCGCACTCAACGTCCCGCCCTACATGCAGCATTACCTGCCGCTGCTCGCCGCGGCGGCCGACCAGCCCACCGGGAGGACCTCATGACCCGGCTCGACGACAACGGCCACCCGGCCGGCTCGAAGCCTCACCAGCCGAAGACGGATCCGCTCACGCTGGTCGTCGGCGTCCACCTCGTCCTGGCCGACGCCGGCACGGTACTGCTCGGGCGGCGCCGCAACACCAGCTACGCCGACGGGCTGTGGCACCTCCCGAGCGTTCACTAGGCAAGCCATGTGTCGAGATTGAAGCTGTCGGTTTTCTGCTCCCCAGCCTATCCGGCTCTACCGTCGAGAAGGAGTGAGGTCAGTCTTGGACGTGAACGCTTCGAGCGGCGACGCTCCCGTACTGGGCGACGTCCTGCTTGGCTTCTGGTCGGCACGGGACCGCTTCCTGGAGGCGGGCTTGGCGACCAACCGCAGCGACCCGATCGGTGGCCTCGCAGAGTCTCTCGCTGCTGCGGCGCTTTGGCCGAGTTCATCGGTGCGGTCGGCCTACGAGAGGGCACGAGGCGTCCGCACTGGTCTTGATGGCTCTGGCGAGTTTGGTCCGGCGCTCGGCTCCATGCCGGTGACGGGGAACGGTCGCAGGAACTCGTTGGCTGTCGACCTTGCGGTGCCCTGGCAGTCTTTGGTGGAGCGGGTGCCGGCGCTGGAGGCGTTTGGGCGGCAGCGCCAGGGTGAGCGGTGGGCATGGGATGTGGCGTCAGGCGGGGCGTTCGGTGTCGGATCGGAGGGCCCGCCTCAGAACCGATACGCGGGACTGGCCCGGATACAGGTCAAGGCCCGCTTCGCACCCGATGCGCCAAGCCACGGCCCGTTGGATGCGGTGCCCTTCGAGCTGGTGCGCGACGGCGTGGTGCCCGCGAACGACCTGTACGTGCTGGTGATGTTCGCTCGGATCGACGAAGCTTACCGGCCCCTGCGCGCGGATAACTTCGTCTGGACGGCGGTGATTCTCACGAACGAGTGCCTCCGAGCTCTGGACCGCGGCGTTTCCTCGGCAAAGCTCAACTGGCAGGAGATCCACTCTTGGTGGGGCGAAGGGCAGTCGTTGCCAGCTGGCGTTCACGACGTGACCGGTCTCCTGAGGTCCGTTCCGATCCCGGACTGGTAGATGTCAACTGGCTCGTGCGGCGCCCGTGGGTCTGGTCGGCGCGGCAGCGCTTCCCGGAGGAAGGCATGGCGCCCAGCCGGACCTACTCGACGGCCTCGCGGTTCTCTTGCCGCTGCGGCGTTTCGACTAAGTTCATCGGTGCGATTGGCTACGAAAGGGCGCGGGACCGTAGTGGGGCCGGTCCTGGGAGTAGCGGGTACGGCAGCGTGGAATCGCGGTCACCTTGCGGGACGCCGTTCAGTGCGGTGTGGGCTGCCAAGAGGACGCCGGCGGTGCCGGTGGCGAGGTCCATGGAGAGGCGGAGTTGCCCGTCTCCGGCGAAGGCCCGGTCTCCTTGGTGGCGGACGGCGTGTAGCACGAGGCCGCGTAGCTGGGTTGCCATGGCTTCGGGTGAGCCGCTGAGGTGGGTGAGGCTGTAGAGCAGGCCGGCGTGGCCGTCGAGCAGGCCGGCGGACAGGAGGAGTTCGGAGTCGAGGCTGTCGCGAATATGGTCCCGCAGCTGCGCGTAGGGGTGGTCGTCGCGGTGCCGGAGGTATTCGTGGATGGTGATGCCGATGCCGGCACTGCCGCGGCCGAGAGTGGCGAGGCGGCGCTGTCCGTCCCTGACGCGGACGCGCCCGCCGGGCAGCTCTTCGCAGTGCGCGAGATCTCGGGCGAGGGCTGCGTGTGCGCGGTCGAGGTGCGCCAGGTCGCCTGTCACGCTATACAGCCGGGTGAAGAGCAGAGCCGGGCCGGACCACCCGTGCATGAGCCCGACGCGGTCGGCGCCCGGGCCGGTGTCAGCCGTGAGGGCCCGCGTGAGGCGTTCGCCGATCTCGGCCGCGCGCTCGGTCTGGTGGAAGTGCAGGTGTGCCAGGGCGATCCCGGCGAGGCCGCCGAACAGGCCGATGCCGCAGCCTCGGAGGTCGAAGCCGGTTAGCCGATCGAGGGTCGCCTCTGCGGCGTCGGGGCGCTGGAGTTCATCGAGGACGCAGGCGATGCCGGCGAGTCCGTCGAAGAGGCCGGGCCGTAGCGAGCGTGCGGCTTGGTCGGCGGCCACCAGCCAGTCGACGTGCTGTCCGAAGGCGGGGTAGTCGGAGCGGCCGGTGACGTGCAGGGCGTGCAGCACGCCGGCCGCGCCGAAGGCGAGGGATGCGCCTTGGCGGTCGAACTGTCGCACGTCCCCGGGGAAGAGCCGGTCGTCCCGGTCCGGGGTGGCGCTGCGCAGGATCGCGTCACGCAGGGAGTCGAGCGCCGCCGTGCTGTCGGTGGAGGGGTCGAGTGGCCAGTTGTCGGTGTCCTGGGTCTTGCTGGAGATGGTGGGAGGAGTGAGGGCGGCGCGCAGGCGGTCCCCGGTGCCGGCCGGCAGAGGGAAGCACTGCTCGGCCCAGCGGATGAGTTGTTCGGGTTTGCGGTCGTCGAGGGGCAGCAGGGGTGTCAGCGGGCAGAAGAGGGCCAAGCCGAGGCTGGCGAGGGCATAGGTGTCGACGGCTGCGCCGGTGCGGGCCCAGGGCGCGATGAATCCGGGCGTGCCGAGGACGGGGGCGGTCGGGTTGTCGGCGTCGACAGAGGTCTCGAAGTCGATCAGGCAGACGGTGTCGTCGGGCCGCACGATCACGTTGGACGGTTGGAGGTCGCCGAAGACGATGCCGCTGCGGTGAAGGTCCGCCAGCGCGGCCTCGATCCTGGCGAGGATGCCGGTCGCCCACCGGGTGTAGGTGGCGAGGTCGGCGCGATCGCCCGCAGCGGCGGTGTCGCCGAGGAGCGGGTGCCGTCGGCCGACCGCCTCCAGGAGGCTCTTGCCGTCGATGAACTCCTGGACGAGGTAGTGGTGTTCCCAATGGCGGACGCGAGAGTGGACCCGGGGTACGCAGGCCAGGTGCGCGAGGCGGTCGAGGATGCGGTGTTCGTGAGCCAGCCGGGTGACAGCATCCCGGTCGTGGTTGTCGATTCCGGCGTGGGGCCTGGCCTCCTTGAGGATCACGCGCCGGCCGGTGTCGCGTTCGACGGCCCGGTAGACCCCGCCACCGTTGGAGAAGTGCAGGGCTTTCTCGATCCGGAACGGGAACGTGACGGTCCTGCGGCCGCCGCGGTCATGGACGAGATTTGCCAGGACCGGGGGCGCCGGTGCCCAGGCCGGCGGCCGGAAGCCGGGGCCTCGGTGGTCCGGGACGAGGAGGCCGTCGTCGCGGCGCACGGCCAGGACGTGCTCGCCGTCGGCGTCGAAGCAGTACGCGGGCCGGAAGCCGCCGTAGCGGACATACAGCGGGCCGTCGCCCCACCGCAGGTCGCTGAGGATGTAGGGCCCTTCGATGTCGTGCAGGAGTGCGGACAGGTCGGTCAGGGCCCGTTCGAGTGCCGGGTCGTCGGCGGGGTAGACGGTGATGAGCTTGCCGCTCGCCGTCCGTGGTGCCTGTTTGCTGTTGATGTGGCGCAGGATCGCGAGGCTGCGCAGGAACTTGAAGCTGAGGCCCTGGCCGGTGCAGTAGTCCCAGGTGGTGCTGATCGCCCGGTCGGCCGAGTTGGCGGTCGCCGAGATGTGAATCTTCCAGCCCTGGTCCGGGAGTCGGACACCGGTCCTGGCGATCCGGATCCAGCCCTCGCTCTCCGACCGGTGCCAGCCGGGGGGCGGGAGCGTGCTCGCCCGGGTGAAGTGGCTGTCGGAATCGGCGAGACGGTCGAGCGTGTCGACGAAGACCAGGTCTGCGGCAAGGTGGCCCTGGGCGATCATGGTGCCTTCTTCGTGCAGTCCGACGAGGTCGGATCCGGGGCGGCCAGCGGGACGCGCATGGTCGTGCCGGCCGCCGGGGGGGGGCCCGCCGGCCGGCCCGCCCCCCGCGGGGGGCGGCGGCAACGGCACCCCCCCCGCGGGGTTAAAAAAAAGGACGGGGCCCCACA
>NZ_JBHVOL010000030.1:66717-84438 GCF_042887925.1 Kitasatospora sp. NPDC057904 | reverse complement strand
ACCCAGCCCGGACCGGGAAGTGGTGTTTCAGAGGATTGGCCGCCCCGGGACCGTCCGCGCCGATGCGTGTCCGGTGCTCCCTGTCAGGCAACTCGAAGAACTCTAGACCTCTCCGGAGACCGAGTCAAGCACGGGTTCCCGCTCCTTGGGGGCCTCCTTGGGGGCCTCCTCGGGGGCCTCCTCGGCGGTCTCGTCGGCCGGCAGCTGGAAGGCCAGGACGGCCACGTCGTCGTCGTGCTCCGACGTCACGCCCATGGCTCGCAGCAGACGGGCGCAGATCACCTCGGGGGCGCCGATCGCGCCGGTCAGGGTGCGGGCGAGGAGGTCGAGTCCCTGGTCGATGTCCTCGTCGCGGCGTTCGACGAGTCCGTCCGTATAGAGGACGCCGGTCGTGCCGGGAAGGAGGCGCAGGGTGTGCGAGACGTGCAGGCCGCCGCCGGTTCCCAGGGGCGGGCCGTTCTGCTCCTCGCTGCGCAGGATGGTTCCGTCGGGGCAGCGCAGGAGCATCGGGAGGTGGCCGGCGGAGGCGTAGGAGAGGGTGCGGCGCTGCGGGTCCCAGACGGCGTAGGTGCAGGTGGCGATCTGGTTGGCGTCGATCTCCATGGCGAGGCCGTCGAGCAGGCGCATGACCTCGTGCGGCGGGAGGTCGAGGCGGGCGTACGCGCGGACGGCGGTGCGCAGCTGGCCCATGACGGCGGCGGCGCGCAGTCCGCGACCCATCACGTCGCCGATGACGAGCGCGGTGCGTCCGCCGTCGATGGCGATGACGTCGTACCAGTCGCCGCCGACCGCCGCTTCGGCGCCGCCGGGCTGGTAGGTGGCGGCGACGCGGAGGTCGGCGGGCTGGTCGAGCTTCTGCGGGAGCAGGCTGCGCTGGAGGGTGACGGCGGCCTCGCGCTGGCGGCGTTCGGCCTCGCGGAGCCGGGCGGCGGCGAGGACCTGGTCGGTGACTTCGGCGGCGAAGATGAGCACGCCGGCGGGCGGGCCGTCGATGGGGACGTCCCGGGAGTCGCGGACGTCGCGGGGGTCGCCGGCGCCGAGCGGGACGCAGGAGACGTTGTAGTAGCGGTTGCCGGTGAGGCCGAGGATGCAGCGCGCCTTGACGCTGCGGGGCCGGCCGCCGCGGATGACCTGGTCCATGAGCGGCAGGACGCCGAGGGTGGCGAGCTCGGGCAGGGCCTCGCACGCGGGCAGGCCGGTGGGGCGCTCGCCGAAGAGTTCGCGGTAGGCGCGGTTGGCGTAGGCGAGCTGGTGCAGGGGGCCGTAGGTGACGGCGACGGGGGCGGGGATCCGGTTGAGGACCTCGCGCAGGTGCTGGGGTTTGTGCGGGTCGAGGAGTTCGGCCGCGGTGGCGAGGCTGGTCGGGTCGCGCGGGCCCGGGACCACGACGTCGCCGGAGGGCACGCCGTCCTCCGTGCCGACCGCGGTCTGCGGGGCGGCACGCCAGGGGACTCCGGTGAGCCGGGCGCTCCAGCGCATGAGGTTCAAACGACGGCCGCTTCCTCGTTTTCCAGTCATATCATCACTTTTTGTGTACACATCAGCACACGGGGTAATGACTCGGTTGGGGCTGATCCTGTCAGGCGGAGGGCCGATTCCGGAAGTCGCGCGCGCTCGGCGTGGCCGTCCGGTCCGTCACGCCGGGGCGTCCGGCCCACGTTCGGGGCCCGGTCCGAACCCCGCCTCGAATTCCGAACGCGGGTGCTCCAGGGTGCCGAGCGAGACGACCTCCCGGGAGAACAGCCCGCCCAGCACCCAGTCCATCAGCACCCGCACCCGCCGGTCCGCGCTCGGCAGCCGGCGCAGGTGCCGGGCGCGGTGCAGCCACCAGGCGCGGCGTCCGGTGAGGCGCCCGCCGCGCCGGGTGTGGGCGACGGCGCGGCGCAGGCCGAGCGAGGTCGAACAGGCGGCCGGGCCCGGCCGGTAGGCGGCGAGGTCGGGCGAGTGCGGTCCGCCGTCCAGGGCGACGGCGACGTTGCGGGCGAGCAGCTCGGCCTGGGCGAAGGCGTGCTGGGCGTTGGGTGCGCAGGGGGCGCCGTCCGCGTGCGGGTCGGGCACGGCCGCGCAGTCGCCGGCCGCCCAGACGCCGGGCAGCGCGCGTCCGTCCGGGCCGACGACCTGGAGCGTGGGCAGGCAGCGGACCCGGCCGGCGGTGTCGAGCGGCAGGTCGGTGTCGCGCAGCAGCGGGGACGGGCGCACCCCGGCCGTCCAGACCAGGGTGCGGGCGGCGAAGCGGCTGCCGTCGGACAGGGCGACGACCTGGCCGGCCGCCGATTCCAGCGTGGTGCGCAGCCGGACGTCGACGCCGCGTTCGCGCAGCTGGCCGAGGGTGTGCGCGGCGAGTTCGGGCGACTCCTCGGCGAGGATCCGGTCGGTGGCCTCGACCAGCACCCAGCGCAGGTCCTCCGGGGCGACGTTGTGGTAGCCGCGCACCGCGTACCTGGCCATGTCCTCCAGCTCGGCGAGCGCGCCGACGCCCGCGTACCCGGCGCCGACGAAGACGAAGGTGAGGGCGGACTGGCGCAGGGCCGGGTCCCGGGTGGCGGACGCGAGGTCCAGCTGTTCGAGGACGTGGTTGCGCAGGCCGACCGCCTCGGCGACGGTCGAGAAGCCCCGGCCGCACTCGGCGAGGCCGGGCACCGGGGCCGTCCTGGAGACCGAGCCGGGCGCCACCACCAGGACGTCGTACGGGAGTTCGATCGGCGTGGGGGACTCGCCGGGGGCCGCGGCGTCGGCCAGGGCCCGGCGGGCGGCGTGCTCGATCCGGGTGATCCTCGCGGTGAGCACCCGGCAGTCCGGCAGGGCCCGGCGGAGCGGCACGACCACGTGCCGCGGGTCGATCGAGCCGGCCGCCACCTCGGCGAGCAGCGGGTGGTACGTGAGGTAGGCCTGGGGTTCGACGACGGTGATCTCCACCTCGCCCCGGCGCAGCCGGTCGCGTAGGCCGCGCTGGAGGTGGAGCGCGGTGGCCGTCCCGGCGCAGCCGCCTCCGGCGATCAGGATCCTTATGGTGCACCTCCGGACGGTGTCGCGTTCGTGTGGTGTTCCGTCCCGGTCACGGAGTCCGGGCCGTCCCCCGTTCGGGGGGTATCCCCCGACGCGCCCCCCTATGAAGGACCGTGGGGGGCCGTCTTGTCCACAGTCCGTACGGGGCCGGATGCGGCGCGAGTGACCGGTGTGGCCAGTTGTGCTGTCCGGGTGACTTTCTGACGCACTTTCGGCTTCGGAGAGCCGTGAACTATGGTCGGATTGTGTGCTGGAGCGGCCACCGCCATGACAACCGGCGGCGACGCACCGTGGAGCGGCCACTACGGCCAGTTCCAGCGTTGGCGCGAGAACCCGACTGCGGGACAGTCATCCGGGGAAGGGTAGTTCCCGGACGAGGCCCCGGACGGTGCCGACGCACCGAGCCGGACGCGTGGCCCGGCCCGGTGGCACGACCGTGGTCACCGGAACGGGACGGGCGGCACGAGCAATGGGTCATCAGGTCACTTCTGACGGGCTGAGCTTGCACCGGGGGGTGCAGGGGCGGGCGACGACAGGGTCCGGGATCGGACGCCTGCGGGGGAGAGTTGAGATGATGGAGCAGGAACAGATGTTGGGGCGGGCGGGTGCACCGCACGTCGTCCAGGGCACGGTGCCGGAGCAGCGCGGGCCGGTGGAACTGCCGCCGCAGCACGGGGTGTCGGCGGTCTCGTACGCCGGTGTCCCGTACCGGGCGGAGCCCTTGCAGGCCGCCGTGCCGGGTGCCCGGCTACGGGTGGACGCGCGGCGGAACCTGGAGAGCGTGCTGCGCGCCGCCCGGGAGGTGTTCGGCGAATTCGGCTACGGCGCACCGATGGAGGAGGTCGCCCGCCGCGCCGGGGTCGGCGTCGGCACGGTGTACCGGCGCTTCCCGAGCAAGGAGGTGCTGGTCCAGCGGATCGCCGCCGAGGAGGTGGCCTGGCTGACGGCACAGGCGCGCGAGTCGCTGTACGGCGGCGGCGGTGCCTGGGAGTCGCTGGCCGGGTACCTGGCGCGCGCGGTGAGCACGGGCGCCGGGCGGCTGCTGCCGCCGGAGGCGTTCCGGTACGCCGAGGAGCTGGGCCGGGTGCCCGAGCAGCGGGCGCCCGAACAGGCGCTCTCCGCCCGGTTCGACCTGCGCGGCGACGAGGCGCGGACGGCGGCCGACGCGACGGCGGCGGACGCCGATCCGCGGCTGCTTCTCCAGCTGCTGGCCGCCCTGGTGGCCAGGGCGGGCGCGGCGGGCGAACTGCGGCCGGGCGTCACGGTCGCGGACGTCGTCCTGGTGCTGACCGCGTCGGTGCCGGTGCACGCGGCGCGGACGGTGCCGGCGGTGGCCGGGGTGCCGGGCGTCGTGGTCGGCGGGCCGCAGCCGGACGGGCACGCGGTGGCCGGGCCCTCGGACCGGCTGCTGCAGATCCTGCTGGACGGCCTGCGGGCGCGTTGACGGCCCACGGGCGGGCTCGCGCCCGCCGGGGCCGGTGATCCCGGGCACGGCCTGCGGGTCGGCCCGGCACGGCGGGCTGCCGTGACCGGTAAGGGAGTTGGACGAGTGACCGGCGCGCGGGCACTGGGCGCGCGCCGGGTGCGGGCGTCGCACAACCGGCTGTCGTGCGCTGGGCGAACACCTCCGCGACGTCCCCTCGGAAGAGTGGGTACCGGCCGGTCCGGCTACCGCCCTTCCCTGCGCTATGCCATCCTTTGCCCGTGGTTGGAGCCAATGTCCCGATGCGCGCCCTTCGAGCGCCGTCGGCGCCGTACGACGGGGGACCGTGCGCCCACGCACGCCCGCGTGCTCTGCCGCGCTACGGGGGCTGTCGTGGAGGCTGGGGTCCGTTGTGAGCGCCGAGGAACAGAACGACTACGGATACGGGCTCGACTTCGGCCGCGCTGACGGCCGTGCCGACGGCCGCGCCGGCGGTCATGCGGGCGGTTCGCCGGACGGCGCCGTCGGCGGTCACTCCGGCGGGCCGGCGGAGGGGTCCGACGCGTCGTCCTCCGGCGTGCCCGGCCGCGCGTCCGGCCAAGTGCCCGGCGGCGCGCCGGGATCGGCCGCGGGACCGGCCACCGGCCACGTCCCCGACCAGGCCGGGATGCCCAGCCGCGAGTCGCTGTCCGCCTCCGCCGCCGCCCTCCCGTCGGGCCGGGTGCCCGGCCAGGCACCGGCCGGCCGCGGTGGCGTCGCCCCCGAGGCCTTCGTCGGCGGCAGCCGCCGCGCCCGCCCCACGGTGCCCGCCCCCGCCGACCCGGTCGACGGCGAGCGCCCGCCCTCCGACGCCGAGTTGACCGCACGGGTGCGGGCCGGCGACGACACCGCGTACGAGGAGATCTACCGCCGGCACGTCGACTCCGTCCGCCGCTACGCGCGCACCTGCTGCCGGGACAGCTTCACCGCCGAGGACCTCGCGGGCGAGGTGTTCGCCCGCACCCTGCAGGCGCTCAGGGCGGGCAAGGGCCCCGAGTTCGCGGTCCGCGCCTACCTGCTGACCGCCGTGCGCAACGTCGCCGCGGCCTGGACCCGCAGCGAGCGGCGCGAACAACTCGTCGACGACTTCGGCGTGTTCGCCCAGAGCTCGGCCGCCGTCGTCGACCTCGACCTGGCCGACCCGGGAGCCGACGCCTGGGCGATGGCCATGGCCGACCAGCGCATGGTCATGCAGGCCTACGCCGAACTGCCCGAGGACGACCGGGTCGTGCTCTGGCACACCGAGGTCGAACGCGAGTCCCCGAAGACCGTCGCGGTGATGCTCGGCAAGACCGCCAACGCCACCGCCGTCCAGGCCCACCGGGCCCGCGACCGCCTGGCCGCCGCGTTCCTCCAGGCCCACGTCTCCGGCAGCCAGGACAGGGCGTGCGAGGGGTACGCCAACCGGCTCGGCGCGTACGCGCGCGGCTCGCTGCGCAAGCGGGCCTCGGCGGACGTCGGACGGCACCTCAAGGAGTGCGACCGCTGCACGGCGGCCTACCTCGAACTGTCCGAGATCAACACCGGTCTGCGCGCGCTGCTGCCCGGCGGGGTGCTGGTCTGGGTCGGCGTCGGCGGGTTCGGCGCCGCCGCGGCCGCGGTGGGGGGTGCCGCCGCGGTCGGTGGCGCCGCCGTCGGGACGGCCGCGGCGACGGCCGGGTCGACGGCGGGCACGACGGCGGGCACGACGGGAGCCGCCGCCGGGTCCGCGGCCGGTACCGGTGGTGCGGGTGCCGGAGCAGGTGCCGGTGCCGGCGCGGCCGGTGCCGGGGGCGCGGCCGGTGCCGGGGGCGCGGCCGGCGGGAGCGGGTCCGGGGCCGGCGCGGTCGCCGCGGAGGGCCTCGGCACGGCCGCCAAGGCCGGCATCGCCGCCGCCGTCGCGGTGGCCGCGGCCGCCGTCGCCGCCTACGCGCTCACCACCTCGCCCGAGGCCCGGCCCCCGGTCGCGGCGCCCACCGCGTCCGCGTCCCCCGCCGCCCCGGCCCCGGAGCCGCCCGCACCCGCGGCACCGGCGCCCGCGCCGAGCAGCGCCGCACCGGCGCCCGTGCCACCGCCCGCCCCCTCCCCCAAGCCGACCCCGACGCCGACGCCGTCGTCCGTCCCGAGCCCGGCGCGCAAGACCACGCCGCCGCCCGCGACCACGAGCGCGCCGGCTCCCACTCCCACGCACGCCCGTCCGGTCGTCACACCGCCCGCCGTGCCGGTCCCCGAGACGCCGGTCGTGCCCACGCCCGAGGTGCCGCCCGTCCCGACCCCGACCGTGCCCGCGCCGACCGTGCCCCCGGTGCCGACGCCGACCGTCACGCCGCCGACGCCGCCCGGGCCCACCGACTTCTGGGCCGACTCGCTGCCCGTCCACAAGCCCGGCAACAACCGGGTCCCGCCGACCGGACCCGCCATCCGGCAGAAGGGCACGGACTGGTTCTGGCAGCACGACGGCGCCTGGATCGGCGGCGACCACCACCCGCACGCCCTCACCGTGCACGCCCCCGCCACCACGCAGATCGACCTCAACCGCGCCTGCACGTCCTTCGACGCCGTCGCCGGCCTCGACGACCTGACGGTGTCGCCCGGCGACGTCGTCTTCTCGGTGCAGGGCGGCGACGGCAGCACCCTGTGGCGCTCCCCCGCGCTCGCGGCCGGGGACGACGCGGTGCCCGTGCACGTGCCCCTCGCCGGACAGACGTCGATCCGGCTGGTCGTCACGCCGGTGCACGGGGTCTGGTCGGCACTGAACGTGGCCGACTGGGCGGAGGCCCGCTTCAGGTGCTCGTGAACGAGCACTCCTGAAGCGGGCCTCCGGGGGCCGCCTGGTGGCGGTCAGATCGCGCAGGCGCCGTCCGCGCAGGCCTCCCCGGCCGGGGCGACCTGGACGGGAGCCGGCCTGCGCTCGCCGATCTCGGCGGCCACCTGCTCCAGCACCTGGCGGAAGGTCCCGGCCTCCTGGCCACCCTGCACCGCCCACTTGCCCTCGAACACGAAGGTCGGGACGGCGGTGATGCCCAGCTCCCGGGCCTCCGCCAGCTGCGCGCGCACCTCGGCGGTGCCCTCGTCGCCCGCGAGGTAGGCCGCCACGCGCTCGCGGTCCAGACCCGCGGCCACCGCGACGTCCGTGAGCGCGGCGCGGTCGCCGACGTCGACGCCGTCGGTGAAGTGCGCCTTCAGCAGCGCCTCCTTCAGCCGCCCCTGGACGGCGGCGCCGTACTCCGTCTCCGCGAGGTGCAGGAGGCGGTGGCCGAGGAACGTGTTCGCGTGCAGCGCGGCGTCGAAGTCGTACGTGATGCCCTCGGCCCGGCCCAGCTCGGCGACGCGGGCGTCCATCGCGACGGACTGCGGGCCGTACCGCTCGGCCAGCCACTCCCGGTGCGGGCTCGCCGTCGCCGGCGCGTCCGGGACCAGCTGGTACGGCCGGTAGACCACCTCGACGCCCTCCTTGCCCGCGAAACCGTCCAGCGCCTCCTCGAAGCGGCGCTTGCCGATGTAGCACCAGGGGCAGGCGATGTCGGAGTAGATCTCGACCTTCATGACGGGGGCTCCAGGGGTGGGGATGCGTCTGACGAGATAGGTGAACGGTGAACCATCTCGGGACATTCCCGACGACTCAGACCTGCGACGGCGCCGGCACCACCAGCACCGGGCAGGCCGCGTGGTGGACGGCGGCCGTGCTCACCGACCCCAGGAGCAGCCGGTTGAAACCGCCGTTGCCGCGGGTGCCGAGCACCAGGGTGTGCTGGCGGGCCGACGCCTCCAGCAGCACCTCGATCACGTTCCCCAGCACCACGTGCAACGACAACTCCCCCGCGTACGGGCGCGAACGCTGCTGCTGCACGGCGGCGACGGACCGGCGCAGACCGTCCGCCATGCTCTCCACCAGCGTCTCGACGCTCTCCTGCACCAGCTCCGCCATCCCGGGCGGGTAACCGGCCGGCGCCGGGTTCACCACCGCGAGGACGTACAGCGGCAGACCGAACAGCTCCGCCTCCGTCATCGCCCGGTCCAGCGCCCACAACGAACCGTCCGACCCGTCGCACGCCGCCAGCACCCCGGGCGGTCGCCCCGTCGGCGGCCGCCCGAGCACCGACAGCACCACCGGCACCGGCTCCTCCTGGCTCACCCCGACCACGACCGCCTCCTCACACCCGCGCCCAACGGCAACCCCGCCATCATCACCCGCCCCGCACGGGGGGCCGCCGAGCCGCGCGGCGGGGGTGGGGAGATGGGGGGCGAGGGCTCCTGCCGAGCCGGGCGAGGGGGCAGCCGAGTGGGCGCTGGGGTGGAAACTCTCCGAGCCGGGCGGCGGGGGTGGGGTAATGGGGGACGAGGGCCCCTGGGAGCCGCGCGACGGGGCGGGCGGGGACGCGGCCGAGTGGGCGCTGGGGCAGAAGTTCTCCGAGCCGCGCGGCGGGGGTGGGGAGATGAGGGGCGAGGGCTCCTGGGCGGCGGGCGAGGGGGCGCTGGGGTGGGAGCTCTCCGAGCCGGGCGGCGGAGTGTGGCCGGGGCTCGGGCTCCTGCCGAGCCGGGCAGAGAGGCGGGCGGGGAGGCGGCCGAGACGAGAGCTCCCGCCGAGCCGGGCGATGGGGCAGGTCGGGTCGGGAGATGGCGGGAGGCGCGGGCTCCTGCCGAGCCGGGCGGAGAGGTGGCGGCTCGCAAGGGGTGGTCGGGGTCGCCGGCTTGCCGGTGGCCGGATGCGGCTGGTGGCGAGTCGGCCAAAGAGGCGGGGTGCGTGGTGATCGTGGTGCGCCTGGGTCGGCCGAGGGCCGTGGTCGGGCGGGACGGGTGATGCCGAGGTGCTGCGCCCCGGCGGGGCGGGTGGTGGCGAGCCAGGAGCGCGTGGTGACCGTGGTGCGCCTGGGCGGGTTGGGGGCCGGTGGGGGGCGCGGGGCGCTTGGGGTGCGCCTGGGTGAGTAGGGGTGGGGTGACGGCGGGCGGGTTTCAGGAGGTGAGGGCGGGATGCGTGGGCTGGGGGAGGCCGGTCCAGCAGGCGCCGTGGCGGCGGGCGCGGACGCGGCGGAGCCAGAGTTCGGTGGAGACCAGGTCGGCGAGGCCCGCGAGGGCGTGCGGCGAGCGGAGGGTGGCGGGGTCGGCGAGGCCGGCGCGGACGGCGGGGAGGTCGATGAGGCCGGCTTCGGCGAGGAGGGGGGCGTCGAAGAGCTCGGCCAGGCCGTCCGCGGCGAGGCGCAGGCCCGCGCGGGCGGGGGCGGTGCGGTCGGGGCGGGGGCCGCGGCCCCAGTCGGGCGGGAGGTCGGTGCGGCCGGCGCCGGTGAGGACGGCGTGCAGGAGGGCGTGCCGGGCCCCGGGCTGGAGGCGGACGTCGTCGGGGAGGAGGCGGGCGGCGCGGACCACCTGGTTGTCCAGGAAGGGGGCGTGGAGGCGCTGGCCCGGCTGTTCGGCCGCGTGGACGAGCGTGCGGAAGGAGTGCGCCTGCCGGTGGAGGGCGTGCCGGGCCCGCCGCGCGCCCGGGTGTTCCTCGGGCGCCGGTCTGCGCGCCGCCAGGCGGAGCCGCAGGGCGACCGCGGAGAGCGCGTCGTCGGAGAGCCAGCGGGCGGCCGGGCCCGGGACGCACCAGGCGAGGTCGCCGGCCGAGCGGTGACCCGCCGTGCCGCCGCCGTCGGGGACGTGCCGGGCCGTCAGCTTCGCCGCGGCGTCGTCCAGGGCCTCCGCGTAGCGGATCCGGGAGAGCCGGTGGGCGGCCCGGACGACGGTGAGCGGGGTGCGCAGCGCACCCGTGAGGACGCCGGCCGCGGCGCGGTCGACACCCGCCAACGCCGCGACGGGCGGCAGGAGTTCGCGGGGCCGGCCGGCCCGGATGAGGTCGGCGAGCCGGGCCGGGTGCCCGTCGAGGACCTGGCGGGCGCCGTAGCCGGTGAGGTGGTCGGTGCCGCCGGCGTCGAAGCGGGCCTCGGCGCGGGCGGCGGCGACGAGTTCGGGGCCGGGTTCGTCGGTGAGCCGCCCGGACTGCGGGTCGGTGCGCAGGCTCGCGTACGGGAGGGCGTCGGGGCCGGGGTCGAGCACGGTGTGCCGCAGCCGGGGCGTGTCGGGGGCGAGCGCGAGAGTGGCCGGGGGTTCGGTCTCGCCGAGCGTGACGGCGGCCAGCTGTTCGGGGGCGGCGGGCTCCTGGGCGGCCGTACGGGCCCAGGAGCCCTTGACCGCGCCCGTCCGCGCACCTCCCGTCCGTGCGCCCGTCCGCACGCCGCCTGCCGTCGCCGCGCCGGGCTCCTGCCCGCCGCCCGGAGGCGCGGACGGCGAGGCCGGCTGGGGCGCGGGCGGCAGCGGCACCGCGGCGGCGAGCAGGGCGACGGTCGCGGACGCCGTGCCGTACGACAGGTCGACGCCGAGCCGGGGGCGGCCGCCGCCGGGCGGGGCGGGCGTGGTGGTGCGGACCCGGGAGCGGACGGATTCCAGCAGGGCGCGCGTGAGTTCGCGCACCGCGGGGGCCTCCCCGCGCGGCTGGTCGGCGCTGCCGCCGGGCTCGTCGTAGGGGTCGAGGTAGGGCCGGCCGCCGCGGACGGCGAGCACGTGGCCGGGCGGCACCCGCTGGACGCCGAGGTAGGGGGTGCCGGTGCCGAGGGCCTCGGGCGACTCGGGGCAGGCGAGCCGGGCGGCGAGGTGGCCGGTGTCGAGGGGCGCGCCGACCAGGTCGGCGAGCGGGAGGGCGGCGGTGGCGTACGCGGTGCCGCCGCACCAGGGGGTGTGGAAGACCTGCTGGGCGCCGGCCAGGTCGGTGAGCAGCAGGGTGGAGCGGGTGCCGGTGCGCAGCACGACGGTGTAGCTGCCGGGCCAGGCGGTGAGGTGGCGGACGGCGCCGCCGCGGGCGGCCGCGAGGCCGGCGGCGAGTTCGGCGTCGGTGGCGCCGCAGTGGCCGAGCACGGCGAGCCGGGTGGTGGCGGGGGTGTCCTCGACGGGGTCGGGGGCGGCGAACCCGCCGGTGACGGCGGCGCGGGCGCCGGGCCGCAGGGTGACGAGGCGGATCTCCTCGGGACGCCAGTCGCCCACCGCCCAGAGCGGGTTGGCGCCGGTCCAGAGGGCGTGCGCGGCGATCGGCGCGACCGTTGCGAGCGCTTCGTGCGCCGGTGCGCCCGCACGGGGCGCGCCCGTGCTCCAGCCCGTCAGCCACCGCATCGCGCCTCCACCGGACGAGGACCTGCCGCCGTGCGGCACGTCCGCCGGCGGGCAGCCCCGGGCCGGCTCGTCGCGTGCGCCGCGGCGGCTGCCCGGTCCGTTCCGGCGCGCCGTCAGGAGACATCGTGCCACCGGTTGGCGCCGCGGTGACCGGTGTTGTCGGTTCCGGTTGCGCGCCGCGGGAGTTCGGAGCCCGGACACGCGGAACGTGCGGGTCCGAAGCGACGGCGGCCGCTCTCCCCGGCGCGGTGGTACGGCCGGCACCGACATGCGGCCGGATCCGTTCGGTGGGCGGTGGGCGTCGTTCTCCGCCGGGCGGGCCGGGCCTCCCCCTCCATGGCCCGGACCGCCCGCGAGGACGCCTTTGGCATGGGCATCGCGAGATGGCCGAAAGGCGTCGTCGAGCCCGGGAGGGCATCCGCATGCCCTCCCGGACTTCGCCGCCACCCGCGGGGATTGAGGCGGCGGCATCCCCCGGCCCGCCGGGTCCTCGACGGCGGGCCGACCCACGACCACCAGCGAATCGCCGCGCCGCCGGTCGGGCCAGGGGGCACGGCCGGGCGCACGTGAACACGGGACCGGAGCACGACGCTCCGGCGCGCGGCGACCCCGGTCCGTTCCCGGCGGTCCCGGCCCGGTCCCGCGAACTCACCGCGCGGGGGCGCCGGGTGCGCGATCCCGCCATCCGGAATGAGGCCTCTTAACCGTCGGAACGCGTCCGACTACTCTAGGTACAGCAGCTACGGCCCGGTGCCGCCCGGGCCCCGCGCACAAGGCCGCAGGAGGTGCCGCCGCCACCATGACCGTCAGCCCACGAGGACCGAACGAACGGCTCGGCACGCTCCTGTCCCTCGCCCAGATCAGCAACGCGGGGCTGGCCCGCCGGGTCAACGACCTCGGCGCCCAGCGCGGGCTGACGCTGCGCTACGACAAGACCTCGGTGGCCCGTTGGGTGGGCAAGGGCATGGTCCCGCAGGGGCCCGTCCCGCACCTGATCGCCACCGCCATCGGCGGCAAGCTCGGCCGGCCCGTCCCGCTGGAGGAGATCGGGCTCGGCGACACCGACCCGGCACCCGAACTCGGCCTGGCCTTCCCCCGGGAGGTCTCCGAGGCGGTCCGCTCGGCCACCGACCTGTGGCGGGTCGACCTCGACCTGCGCCGCGGGCCCGGCGGCGGGCGCTGGAGCGACAGCCTGGCGGGCACCTTCTCGGTCGCCGCCTACGCGACGCCCGTCTCCCGCTGGCTGATCAACCCCGCGGACGGCTCGGTGGCCCGCGAGGTGCCGCGCGCCGCGAGCGAGTCGGCGCCCTTCCGGGTCGGCCACTCGGACGCCGCCAAGCTCCGCGAGGCCGCCCAGGAGGCGCGCCGCTGGGACTCCAAGTACGGCGGCGGGGACTGGCGTTCGTCCATGGTGCCGGAGTGCCTGCGGGTGGAGGCGGCACCGCTGCTGCTCGCCTCGTACAGCGACGCGGTCGGCCGGGCGCTGTTCGGCGCGACGGCCGAACTCACCAGGCTGGCCGGGTGGATGGCCTTCGACACCGGGCAGCACGAGGCCGCCCAGCGCTACTACATCCAGGCCCTGCGCCTGGCCCGGGCCGCCGCCGACGTGCCGCTCGGCGGCTACGTGCTCGCCTCGATGAGCCTCCAGGCGGGCTACCGCGGCTTCGCCGAGGAGGCGGTGGACCTCGCGCAGGCCGCCCTGGAGCGCAACCGGGGCCTCGCCACCGCCCGGACGATGAGCTTCTTCCACCTGGTGGAGGCACGGGCCCAGGCCAAGGCCCGCAATGCGGCGGCGTGCGCGACGGCGCTCGGCGCGGCGGAGAGCGCACTCGAACGAGCGCGCGCCGGTGACCCGGATCCCTCGTGGATCGACTTCTACGCCTACGACCGCCTCGCCGCCGACGCCGCCGAGTGCTTCCGGGACCTCGGGGTCCCCGCCAAGGTGCGGCAGTTCACCCGCGAGGCGCTGGCCAAGCCCACCGAGGGCTTCGTCCGCTCGCACGGACTACGGCTCGTCGTCTCGGCGATGGCCGAGGCCGAGGCGGGCAACCTGGACGCCGCGGTCGCCGCCGGCGAGCGCGCCGTCGAGGTGGCCGGCCGGATCTCCTCGCAGCGCAGCCGGGAGTACGTGGTCGAGATGCTGCGCCGCCTTGAGCCCTTCCAGGGCGAGCGGCGGGTCCGCGAACTGGCCGAGCGCGCCCGGGCGGTGATCGTCGCCCCGGCGTGACCGCCTCGCGTGCGCCGGGAGGCCGTCCACCGGTTCACGCACCCTCGACCACTCCCGCCCGCCGTGGCAGCATCGGCGGCGAACTCGGCCCCGGGCCCGGCGACGGGCGGGGGCCGGCCGGGCGGACTGCGAGGAGCGGCAGTGACGTACGACTTCGACGTGCTGGTGGTGGGCGGCGGGATCGTCGGACTCGGGACGGCGTACGCGCTGACGGCGGCCCGGCCGGAGCTGCGGATCGCGGTGCTGGAGAAGGAGCCCGGCTTCGCCGCCCACCAGACCGGGCGCAACAGCGGGGTGATCCACAGCGGCCTCTACTACCGGCCCGGCTCGTACAAGGCGCGGTTCGCCGTGGCGGGCGCCGCCGAGATGGTCGACTTCTGCCGCGAGCACGGGGTCCCGCACGAGGTGACCGGCAAGCTCGTCGTCGCCACCCGTGCCGACGAACTGCCGCGGCTGGCGGCGCTGGCCGAGCGCGGGCGGGCGAACGGCATCCCGGTCACCGAGCTGGACCGGGCCGGGATCGCCCGCCACGAGCCGGAGGTCACCGGCCTGGCCGGCCTGCACGTCGCCACCACCGGCATCTGCGACTTCCCGGCCGTCGCCACGGCCTACGCCCGGCTGGCCCGGGAGGCGGGCGCCGTACTGCGGCCGGGCTGCGAGCTGCGGGCGGTGGACCGGCGGGCGGACGGGGTGACGGTGCAGACCTCCACCGGCGAACTGCGCTGCCGGGTGCTGGTGAACTGCGCCGGGCTGCACAGCGACCGGATCGCCCGGCTGGCCGGCGACGACCCGGGCCTGCGGATCGTGCCGTTCCGCGGCGAGTACTACGAACTCGTCAAGGAACGACGCGAATTGGTGCGCGGCCTGGTCTACCCGGTGCCCGACCCGGCGTTCCCCTTCCTCGGCGTGCACCTGACCCGGGGCGTCCACGGGGACGTCCACGTCGGCCCGAACGCCGTGCCCGCACTGGCCCGCGAGGGGTACGACTGGCGGACGGTCCGCCCGCGCGACCTGGCCGGCACGCTGGCCTTCCCCGGCACCTGGCGGATCCTGCGGCGGCACTGGCGGTACGAGGTCGGCGAGCTGCACCGCTCGCTGTCCAAGCGGGCGTTCACCACCGCCGTCCAGCGGCTGCTGCCCGCCGTGACCGCCGACGACCTGGTGCCGACCACCGCCGGGGTGCGCGCGCAGGCCGTCGCCCGGGACGGCTCACTGCTGGACGACTTCGCGTTCGCCGGCTTCGACCCGGCCGACCCGCGCTCCCCGCGCCGCCTGGTGCACGTCCTCAACGCCCCCTCCCCCGCCGCGACCGCCTCGCTGCCGATCGGCCGGGAGGTGGCCCGCCGGGCGCTGGCCGCGCTGGAGGCGGAGGAGTGAGCGGTACGGGGGCGATGCGGACCAGCGGGCCCGGGGAAGGGCGGACGGGCGACCCGGGGAGGGGCGGATGGGCGGCGCGCGGAGGGGCGGATGAGCCGCGTCACACGCCCCTCCGGCCGCCCCGCGCGGCCCCGTAGACTCGGGTGATTGTGACTGCCACCGCCCCCATCCCCCAGCAATCGCCGTCCGCCCGCCTGTCCGCCGCGCCGGCCGGCTACCCCGCGCCGATGTACCCGCACAAGGCGACCGAGGCCCAGCACCGCGAGCGGCGCATCCGCAGCTTCCAGCCGCGCCGGGGGCGGATGACCAACGCCCAGGCGGGCGCCCTGGACCGCGGCTGGGAGACGTACGGCATCCCGATCGACGGCACCCCGCTCGACCTGCGCGAGCTGTTCGGCGAGCTCCCGGTGACGCTGGAGATCGGCTTCGGCATGGGCGAGACCACCGCCGCGATGGCCGCCGCCGACCCGGCGAAGGGCATCCTCGCCGCCGACGTCCACACCCCCGGCCACGGCAACCTGCTCGGGCTGCTGGAGCGCGACGGCTCCCGGAACGTCCGGCTCGCCGCCGGGGACGCCGTCATCCTGCTGCGCGACATGCTGCCGGACGCCTCGCTGGCCGGCCTGCGGGTCTACTTCGCCGACCCGTGGCCCAAGCCCAAGCACCACAAGCGCCGGCTGGTCCAGTCCTCCTTCCTCGACCTCGTCCTGCCCCGCCTCGCCCCGGGCGCCCTGGTGCACTGCGCCACCGACTGGGAGCCGTACGCCGAGCAGATGCTCGACGTGCTGTCGGCGTCGCCGGAGCTGGAGAACCTGCACCCCGAGGGCGACGGCACCGGCTGGCTGGAGCCCGCCGACCACCCGGACGGCAGCCTTCCCGGGTACGCGCCGCGCCCCGACTGGCGGCCCGTCACCAAGTTCGAGCGGGCCGGCATCGCCAAGGGGCACGTGGTCCACGACCTGCTGTTCCGCCGCCGCTGAGCCGTCCGGGCCGTTCGAACGGCCCGGCCCCGGCCGCCGACGGGCCCGGCGCGCACCGGACGATTCGTCCCGAGTCCTCCCTCCGGGCCCGTGCCGTGGCCTACCCTGAGCCGCGTGAGCAGCCCGTCGGGCGGCGGGTTCCGGTCCACCGTCCGGGCCGCCGCCGACGCACCGCAGACGGCTCCGCGCACCGGCGGCACCCGGACGATCCCGGGGCCGCGGAAGCGCCGGGCCCACCGGTTCCTGCCCTGGCCGGGCACCGGCCCGGCCACCCTCCCGCGCGCCGGGCGCGGCCGTTCGCTCGCGCTCTCCTCCGTCACCGCGACCGCCGTGCTCACGCTGGGCGCGTGCGGGGTGCTGATCCTGCAGCTGGTCCGGCGGCAGACCGGCACGACCGGGCTGCTGGTCGGCCTCGGGCTCGCGATGGTGCCGCTGCCGTTCGTGCTCGGCGGCCTCGCCTGGCTCAACCTGACCGCCCGCGTGCCGCTGCGGCACACCGTGTTCTGCCTCGGCTGGGGCGCCTGCGCGGCGACCACCGTCGCCATCCTCGCCAACAACTGGACCAGCAGCCACCTCACCGGCCACCAGGGCCCGCTCGGCGAGCTGCTGGGCGCCGGCATCGTCACCCCGGTCATCGAGGAGACCGCCAAGGGCACCGCCCTGCTCGTCCTCCTGCTGCCGATCGGCCTGCGCCCGCGCTGCCACGGCCGCCGGGACGGGCGCCCCTGCGCGCCGCTGCTGCGCCGCCTGCCGAGCCCCCGGAGCCCGCGCCCGTACGCGCGCCGGGCCGCCGGGCCGCACGCCCGCGAGCGGCTCGGGCTGCGCCCCTATCTGCGCCCCCTGCCCTACCTGCGGCCCGCCCCGCCGTCCACCGGCTCGGCCGGGCCCGGTCGGACGACGCGCTCCCGGCCGCGCACGCTGGCCGCCGGGGTGGTGCTCGGCGGGATGGCCGCGTGCGGGTTCGCGTTCACCGAGAACGCCCTCTACCTCGGCCGGGCCTTCTCCAGCGACCAGCAGCAGCGGCTGGACAGCATCGGCCTCGGCGAGCCGCCGAGCCTGCGCGACTTCGACAGCACCGTGCAGACCTTCGTCCTGCGCGGCCTGCTCTCCCCGTTCGCCCACCCGCTGTTCACCGCGCTGACCGGCCTCGGCGTGGCGGTCGCGCTCACCACCCGCCGCCGCTGGCTGGCCCGGATCGCCGCGCCGGTCGGGCTGCTGCTGGCGATGGCCCTGCACGGCATCTGGAACGCCGCCGCGGACCTGGGCACGCACGGGTTCCTGCTGGTGTACGCGGTGCTGATGGTGCCCTGCTTCGGTGCGCTGGTCGGCTTCGCGGCGTGGGCGAGGTCGCGCAGCGTGCGGCACGCGGCCCGGCGCCGCGGGCGCGCGGCGGGGCCGGGGTGACGCGGTCCCGCGGGTGCCGCCGGAGAACCGATTTCCCATTCGGGCGACTTCCCCGTACTGTTGGGTTCACCGACGCGGGGTGGAGCAGCTCGGTAGCTCGCTGGGCTCATAACCCAGAGGTCGCAGGTTCAAATCCTGTCCCCGCT
>NZ_JBHVOL010000030.1:0-66618 GCF_042887925.1 Kitasatospora sp. NPDC057904 | reverse complement strand
GCCGAAAGGCCCGGAGGATCCGTCCTCCGGGCCTTTCGCGTTCCCCCGGCCGTTCGCCGCCCGTCGCTCTTGGCGCCGGCCCTGTTTCCGCCCCCGTTTTCGGCCCGCATTCGGCCCGTTTTCGATCTCGTTTCCCATCGCGGCAACTTTCCCGTACTGTTGGGTTCACCGACGCGGGGTGGAGCAGCTCGGTAGCTCGCTGGGCTCATAACCCAGAGGTCGCAGGTTCAAATCCTGTCCCCGCTACTCAGTAGCCGAAAGGCCCGGAGGATCCGTCCTCCGGGCCTTTCGCGTTCCCCCGGCCGTTCGCCGCCCGTCGCTCTTGGCGCCGGCCCTGTTTCCGCCCCCGGCGCCGGCCCCGGCCCCGGCACGAGAGCGCCCGAGCGGTCGCGCGAATAATCCGTTGCCCTCCCTCCGGGGCGCTGCCTACAGTGACGGCACACTGAAAGGAGGTGATCCTGAATTGAGTTCCATCAGGATGCGTGAGGTGGCTGCTCGCTAGAGCCGCCCCTGCCTGCGCAGGGTGGAGCCCTCGGGCTCCCGGCAGGCGAAATCCACAGCAGTCACCCGGCCCGTGGGCTCACCGGTACATCCCCGGTGCCTCGGCGCCTGGCCAGTGCACGGGCCGGCGCGGAGGAGCAGCCCACGGGCCGTCTGCGTTTCTCCGTCCGTCGTCGCCGCGGCGCCCGCGCGGCACCCCCGGGGCGTGTCCGCAGTGGGACCACGACGCTAGAGTCGGCCGGGGTTCCGGAGCGGAGCGACGCGGGCACAGGGGGTACGCGATGACGAAGGCGCGGCGGCGGACCGGCACGGCGGCCCTGCGGACGGCTCAACGGGCTGCGGCCGCCGTCCTGTTCGGGACGGGCCTGCTCGGCCTGCTGCTCTTCTCGCTCGGCCGCGCCCACGCCTGGCAGGCGCTCGGCGGCGGGCTCGTGATCGCCGGGGCGTCGTCGGTCGTCGGCGGTGCGCTCGGCTTCCTGTTCGGGGTGCCGCGGGTGCGCAACGGCTCGGGCGAGCCGCAGGGCTCGTACGCGCCGAACACCAACCTGGAGCAGGTCTCGGACTGGCTGACCAAGGTGCTGCTCGGGGTCGGGCTGACCCAGCTCGGTTCGCTCGGCGAACGGCTGCACCAGCTCGGCACCGCGCTGGCGCCCGCACTGGGCGGCGAGGACGCGGCGGTGCCGTTCGCGGCGGCGCTGGTGCTGTACTTCACCGTCTTCGGCTTCCTGGCCGGCTGGCTGGTGACCCGCCTCGCGCTGCCCCAGGTGCTGACCGACGCGGACCAGGCGCTGGACCTCTTCCTGGCCGGGCAGGACCGCGACCGCCACGGCGACAAGGTCGGCGCGGACGACCTGCGGGTGCGCGCGATGCAGCAGCTCGGGGTGCTGGGCGGCAGCGCGGACCGGCCGGGCGCGCTCGCCGCGCAGCTGCCGCCGTCCGCCGGGTCACAAGCGGCCGGGCCGGACGGCGTGGTGGCCGAGGTCCGTTCGACCGCACGCCGCTCGGCGCTCACCGCCGACCAGGTGCGGGACCTGTACGCGGACGGCTCGGAGGGCCGCCGGATCCAGGCGCTCGCGCTCATGCAGGGCGATCCTGCGCTCGCCGACCTGTCGAGCGTGCTGGACGCGATCGAGCGCCCGCGCTCGGGCTTCGAGCAGTACCACGCGCTGCTGGCCGCGCGGGGCCTGCTCTCCGGGCTGCCGGGCGCGGAGGCGCAGCGGCTGCGGGACGCGGTGGCCGGGCAGTTGATGCTGCCGGACGGCATTCCGTACGGCTCGGACCGGAGTTGGCTGGCGGAGAAGATCCTGTCCCGGCTGGAAGCGATGGCCGGTCCGCAGGCCCCTGTGTCCGTACCCGCTTTCGTGCCCGCGCCCGCTTCTGTGCCTGCTTCCGTTCCTGCGGTCGTTCCGCCGCGGCAGGCGGCTCCGGGGGACGGCTCCTAGGCGGTGCGGCCGGCCTCGCGGCGGCGGCGGTCGGCGGCCCGCAACGCGAGGACGCGGCGGGTGTGACCGTCCCCGGCGCGCGGGAAGCGGCGGATCTCGCTGGCGACCCGGCGCTCCCCGAGCGCGTACCGCAGGGCGTCGAGGTGGCCGCAGGCGCGGCCGCGGCCGTCGTGCAGCGGGTGGACGAGCACCTCGCCGTCCGGGGAGGTCACCCGGACCAGCTCCACCAGGGCGTCCAACTGCCGTGCCGGAGCGAAGCGTTCGGGGTAGGCGAAGAGCAGGTAGCCGCTCAGGGTGAGGGCGAAGGTGCCGTCCGCGAACGGCAGTCGGGGCAGCGCGGCGGCCACGTACCGCTCCGGGTGGGCGGCGGCGTCGGCGACGTACAGGCGGCGGGCGCGGTCCCAGCTGCGCAGGTAGCGGTCGGGCGGGAGCAGCCGCGCGGACAGGTACAGCTCGGGGCGGGTGGTCATGGCGGCGGCCATCGCGGCCCGGGCGGCGAGCGCGTGGGCGGCGACGGCGGGCGGGGGCAGGGCGTAGGCCGGGTCGGCGGCGATCACGCGGCAGCCGAGGGCGCGGGCCTCGGCGGGGAGACCCGCGGCGCCGCCGGGGCAGTCGAGCACCGGTCCCGGCAGGGCGGCTAACCGGGCCCGGGTGAGGCCGAAGAGCGCGCAGTACTCGTCCAGGGGGCGGGAGGTGACCAGCGGGTCCGGGTCCACGGCCGGGTCCGCGGCGCGGCCCGGGTCTGCGGCCGGGTCCGTGGCTGGAGTGTCGTCGGCCACCCGGTCATCGCAACACGGGCCGGCCCCGGCCGCATCCGGAGCGTTCCGGGGCGCGGTCAGGGCCGGGAGGGGCTCGCTCGGCGGGTCAGCGGCCGCACAGGCCCTGGATCGCGGCCCGGTTGACGTTGGTCAGGCTGCGGACCAGCTGTGCGGTGAGGAAGACGATCACGATGCCGGCCACCGACACCGCGGCGATCTGCCCGGCGCCCTCGACGAAGTAGACGTGCTCGACGCCCTTACCGTCCGTGTAGTCGAACACCTTGTAGCCCCGCCACGAGGTGAAGGTCGGGAAGACCCAGTGGTAGAGCGGGTAGAGCGCCATCGTCCAGCCGACCAGCAGGAACACCAGCGTCATCGCGAAGCTGAACACCGCCCACGGGAACATGACCACCTGGTACAGCACGCCCTTCCACCCGGCCGCGTCCGCCAGCCGCGCGGTGATCGCGCCCCACGTGCCGGGACGGCTCTGGCGCACCGGCGCCGGTCCCGGCACGTCCAGGCCGAGCATGCCGCGGGCCCGGGAGCGCTCCAGCCGGCCGAAGCCGCGGGCCGCGACCGTCAGCCCGGCCAGGACGGGCAGTCCGAGGGCGGTCACGAAGGTGCCGACGCCGAACGAGAAGAGGATGACGGCGACGGCGAAGCCCACGAGCCCGACCGGCAGCCCGGTGAGGGCGTAGCCGACCTCGCGGTAGTAGTGCGCGGAGAACGGCGCCCGCCAGAACGGCGGCGGTTCCTCGGTGCGGCGGGCCCGGGCGGGGCGGCTGTCGTCGGTGCGCTCGCCGGTGCGGCCGTCGTGGCCGTCCAGGACGTCCCAGTCGCGGTCGTGTGTGGTGAAGCTGCTCATGTCCCGGCCCCTGCCCGTCTCGTTCCCCTGCTGACGGTTCCATTCTTGTGGGGCGGGGTGGTCCGGCGGCATCCGGAGGCCTGGCGGATCCGGGGTGGGGTTAACCCCCCGTACCCGCCGTTCCGCTCCCCCGCCACTCGTCGGCGAGGAGCGAGTACAGGTACGAGTCGGACCAGACACCGCCCTTGAGGACGTCGTGCCGGACCCGGCCCTCCCGCTGGAAGCCGAGCTTCCCGAGCACCCGGACGGAGGCCGCGTTGTCGACGTCCACGGAGGCGGCCAGCCGGTGCAGGCCGAGGTGGTCGAAGGCGAGGACGCACAGCAGCCGGGCGGTCTCGCTCCCGTAGCCGTGCCCCCACGCGTCCCGGCGCAGCACGTACCCGAGCTCGGCCGACCGGTACGGGCCGAGGGTGAGGGCGGCCTGGCCGATCGGCGCGGCGTCCGCCGGGTCGTCGGCTCCGGCGTCGGCTCGGGGTGCGGCGTCGGCTTCGGCTTGGGGTTCGGCATCGGCGCCGTGGAGGGTGACGGCCAGGCGGTAGGTCTCGCGTTCCTCCTCCATCGCCCCCTCCAGGTAGAGGGCGAGCTGGTCCGCGCAGGCCTCGCGGTCGCGCGGCTCGAACGGGAGGTACCGCGTGACCTCCGGGTCGCCGAAGAGCGCGTGCAGCGCGTCCAGTTCCTCCGGGGTGTGGTGGTACTCGCGGATGGCCAGCCGGGGGCCGGTGAGACGTACGGGGACCATGGCTGCCGACCCTACCCCCGACCAGCGGTTACCGTTCGAGCTATGAACGACGAAGACCTGCGGCTCGCCCCGCGCACCAGGGCCGCCGACCTGCTCGCCTGGGCGGCGGCGGAGGGCCGCACCCCGGTGGCCGAGGCGCCGCTGCGCACGGTGCTGGCGCTGCTGGAGCTGGGCGAGGGCAGGATGCGCGACGGCTGGCCCGAACTGACCTCGGACGCCGTGGAGCACCTGCTGTACGAGCGGCTCCACCTGTACGTCCAGCCCGCCCCCGACGAGGACCCGTTCGCGTACGGCGAGGCCGTCCGGCTGCTGGTCGACCACCAGCGGGCGGCGAAGCGGCTCAACGCCAAGCGGCAGGAGCGGCTGCACGCCGAGGCCGAGTGGCAGGGCGAGGTCGCGGCCGGGCTGCTGCGCCGGGCGGACCTGGTGACGTGGCCCCGGCTGTACGCGGTGCTGCTGCGCGCGCACGGGGTGGACGTCACGGACGGGGCCGCGGTGCGGGACTGGCTCGCCGGGTTCCTCGAACTGGCCGAGGAGGACCGGCTGGACGCGTTCGCCGCGCTGGCCGAGGCCGGGTGGCTGGACGAGCCGGACGAGCAGGGCTGGGGCCCGGGCCGGGTGCTGTCGGTCGGCATGGCCACGGACGGTGCGCGGCGGCTGCTGGAGCAGGGCCTGATGCGGCGCAGCTACCGCAACCTCGCCGAGCTGAACGCGCTGGGGCGCCCGATGCCGGACGAACTGGCCGGGGACTTCGGGCAGTTCGAGGACGCGGCGGTGCAGGCGGCGCTCGCGCTGTGCGGCGAGTGGACGGTGCCGGGGCTGCCGCGGCTGCTGGTCGAGGAGTTCCCCGAGCTCGCGCCGGAGCCGGGGCCGGCGGAGATCGAGGCGTACCTGGCGCAGCTGCCGCAGGCGTCGGAGCCGTCGGAATCGCCGGAGCCGTCGGAGCCGTCGGAATCGCTGGAGTCGCCGGAATCGTCGGAGCCGTCGGAACGGGACTGATGCGGAAGGCCCCGGCCGGCGACGGTCGGGGCCTTTCCCGTTTGCGTTGCGCGGCGGCTAGGGGTTCAGGCCGCGCTGCTGGAGCCAGGTCTCCGGGTCGACCGGGGCGCCGCCGCCCGGGCGGACCTCCAGGTGCAGGTGGGGGCCGGTGACGTTGCCGGTGGCGCCGACCTTGCCGATCTGCTGGCCGGAGGTCACCGTGCCGCTGCCCTTGATGATCGAGGAGAGGTGGCAGTACCAGATCTCGGTGCCGTCGGGCAGGGTCTCGACGATGCGGTAGCCGTACGCGCCGGACCAGCCGGCCGAGGTGATCGTGCCCTGGCCGACCGCGAACACGGCGGTGCCGGTGTCGGCGGCGAAGTCCAGGCCGGTGTGCAGGTGCGCCCAGTAGCGGGCGCTCTGGCCGTAGTGGGCGCTCAGGTTGTAGTCGCGCACCGGCAGCGTGAGGGCGGCGGCCTTGGCCTTCTCGGCGTCGTCGGCGGCCTTCTTCGCCTCGGCCTCCTTGGCGGCGGCCTTGGCCTGGGCCTCCTGCGCGGCCTGCACGCGGGCGCCCTCCTCGGCGGCGGTGCGCTGGCCGTCGGCCTGCTGCTGGATGCGGGCGGCGAGCGCGAGGCCGGGGTCTGCGGCGAGCGCGACCGGGGCCTCGTCCGGGGACTCGACGGCGGGCGCGGCGGCCGGGGTCGCGGAGGCGAAGCCGGTGGCGCCCAGGGTGGCGGCGACGGCGGTGACGCCGAGCAGCGGGGAGGCTCCGCGGGTCTGACGCGGCATCCGGTGGCGGTTGGCCTCGGCCTCCGGGGCCGGGAACTCGTCCCCGGCCGGACGGGGGTGGTCGAGGAGCTGGGTACCGGCGGCAGGGCCGGCGGGCTGTGCCGGGGTGTGCGTCGACGCCACGGAGGCGTGCTCCTTTCCTTCCTTCGCGCCTACCGGGTTAGCTGACGGGTTCGGAGCAGGAAGGTCTCCTACGGCCGGGCCGGGGCCCCGCCGATTCACCCCAAGGAACGTGGTTCCCCGGCTCCCTGACCTGCCCGGAGGCCGGCCGGCGGGATTAGGCGACGGCGCACGGTGCCGTCTGGGTACGGCGTTTCGACCGCGCTGCGTTATCAAACGTTAATCCTAGGGCGCCCTGATTCCAAGCCATCCGCCCGGGACGGCCGACAACCGGGCGGGTGCCTTGCGCCCTATGACTGATTTGCGGCTCTTACCCACCCCTGGCACTACTTAACGTGATTGGGCATCACCGAACGACGGCCCGACCAGGCCCGTCTGAGTACTCCTACTCATGTGCGGCGGCCGGACCGCCGCCATCCTGGCGCCATGAACGCACCGATGCAGTCACGCACCACGGCCGCGTACTACCTCCAGGCCGTGCTCTCCTTCGCCCTGTCGGGCACCGCCCTCGCCCTCGGGATCGCCTACCTGCCGGTCGGGGCCTGGACCCGGGCCTTCCTCGGGATCGGCCTGCTCTACACCGTCACCTCCTCCTTCACGCTCGCCAAGGTCATCCGGGACAAGCAGGAGACGAACGAGATCGTCACCCGGGTGGACCAGGCCCGGCTGGAGAAGCTGCTCAGCGAGCACGACCCGTTCAAGGTCGAAGGGACGTGAGGGGGCGGGGTGCCGGTCGGCGCGGACGGCCTCCTCACATCAGAGCGGGCCGATAGCTTGACGGCTAAGGCTATTAGCCTTAGCTTTATGGCTATCGGCAGCACCGCCGATGCCACCGCAGCAGCGGACCGAGGAGGCCCACCATGAACGGCACCACCACCCCGGACACCCAGTACCTCGACGTTCCCGGCGGCCGGATCGCCTTCGACGACACCCGGAAGGGCGACGGCACCCCCGTCGTCCTCCTCCCCGGGATGCTCGACAGCCGCCGCTCGTACCGGCGCCTCGTCCCGCTGCTCGCCGCCGCCGGCCACCGCGTCATCACCATGGACCTGCGCGGCTTCGGCGAGTCCTCGATCGCCTGGGACGACTACGCGCCGGGCGCCATCGCCGCCGACGTCCTCGCCCTGCTCGACCACCTCGGCATCGAGCGGGCCGTCCTGGCCGGCAGCTCCTACACCGGGGCGACCGTCGTCAAGGTCGCCGGGGACGCGCCCGAGCGGGTCGCCGGGATCGTCCTGATCGACGCCTTCATCGAGAACCTCCCGCAGAACGCCCTCATGCGCGGCGTCGTCCACGCCATGGGGACCGTCGTCATCCACTGGCCCGCGTTCTGGGGCTTCTACCACCGCAAGCTCGCCTACCCGGGCGCCAAGCCGGCCGACTTCGACGCGTACGTGGCCGGGCTCGTCGACTCGCTGCGCACCCCCGGCCGCAGGACCGCCACCCGCGGACACGTCCGCGGCGACTCCTCGCCCGTCGGCTGGACCGCCGCCGTGCGGTGCCCGGCGCTCGTCCTCATGGGCGCCAAGGACCCCGACTTCCCGAAGCCGGAGGTCGTCGCCGACCGGCAGGCCGCGGCGCTCGGCGCCCGGAAGGTGATGATCGACGGCTCGGGGCACTACCCGATGGCCGACAACCCGCAGGCCGTCGCCGGTGCCCTGCTGCCCTTCCTCACCGAGATCGCCTGAGCCTCCTCCCCCGGATCACGACACAGAGAGACCGAGCCATGCCCCGAGTCGGACTGACGCCCGAGCAGGTCGTCGACCACGCCCTCGCCCTCATCGACGACCAGGGACCGGACGGCCTCACCCTCGCCGCCGTCGCCACCCGGGCCGGCGTCGCCACCCCCTCCCTGTACAAGCACGTCAGCGGCGGCCTCACCGAACTGCGGCGGCTCATCGCCGTCCGCGTCACCGAGGAACTGGCCGCCCGACTCGCCGACTCCGCCCTCGGCCGCAGCGGGGACGACGCCGTCGCCGCCGTCCTCCGCGCCTACCACGCCTACGCGACGGCGTACCCGCACCGGTACAACGCCCTGCCGCAGGCCCCCCAGGCGGACGACGACCTCAACGCGGCGGCGGCCCGGCTGGTGGGGGTGATCGTCGCGGTCCTGCGGGAGTACGGCCTCGACGGCTCCGAAGCCATCCACGCCGCCCGCACCGTCCGCTCCCTCGCCCACGGCTTCGCGTCCCTCTCGATCGCCGGAGCCTTCCAACTCGCCGAAGACCTGACCACCACCCACGACCGCCTCATCACCACCCTGACGAGCGGCCTCCACACCTGGCCAAAGGCCTGAGGCGACACGAGAATGCGGCCGCGTCGACTTCTCACGCGGACGAGATCGAGGCCGGTCCCGATCGCGCCCCCGACGAGGCCGGCAACCTCTCGCCACGCGAGGGCGCGGCAGCAGGTTCAGGGCAGCACGAAAAGTCGGCGAGACCGACCTCCCAGGCGAGCAGGACGCGACCGCCCCCTCCCCCGCCACGCGAGGACCGCACGAAAAGTCGACAGGTTCGACATCCTGCGCGCCCTGGAACCCCGGGGGCACAACGCATGAGAAGTCGGCCGAGTCGACCTCTCGCGCGACCGACCTCGGGCCGGGCCTGATCGCGCCCCCGAGGCCGGCAACCTCTCGCGCCGGCAGTGCCGGGCCACTCGCCACGCGAGGGCGCGGCAGCAGGTTCAGGGCAGCACGAAGAGTCGGCAGGGTCGACTTCTTACGGGCCCTGGAACCCCGGGGCACAACACACGAGAAGTCGGCCGAGTCGACCTCTCGCGCGGACGAGATCGAGGCCACGGGGACGGGTGGCAGCGCGGGAAGTCGGCAGGGTCGACTTCTCATGCGGCGGGCGCAGACCCGTGGGGCACTGGGCAAGCCGCGCGGGAAGTCGCCCCGGCCGGCGCCTCGCGCACGGAGCCTGGCAGAGGCGGCAGCGCGCTGGAAGTCGAATGGGCCGACTTTTGGCGCGGTGCAATTGGCGGGGAGGCGGCGCACTCTGCGCATGGCGGCGATGAAACGGTTCTGCTCGTCCCCGGAGGCGCGTGAGAAGTCGGCGGGATCGACTTCTCGCGCAGCCCGGCGAGCAACAGGGCAAGAGGGCAAGAACGGGGCGCGCGACACGCTGAAGGAACGCTTCTGCAGGACACCGAGAGCGCGCTGAAGGTCGGCGGAGCCGACTTCTCGTGCGAGGCAGGCGTGATGGGAGAGAACGCTCCGGAGCGCGCGGGAAGTCGGCGGGATGAGGGCGGCGCGGAAGGTCGGCAGGATCGACTTCTCGCGCGGGGAGAGAGGTTGGCAAATGTGCGCGGGGCCGGGGACGGGCCGCGTTGATCCGGAGCACGCGGGAAGTCGGCGGGGGCGACCTCCTGCGCAGTGAGGCCAGCGAGCGCACGGAGAGCCTGGCGCGAGCCCTGCCGACCCGGCGTCGGCGGGATCGACTTCTCGCGGGGAGGGGGAGGTAGGTGAGGCCGCGCGGGGGCCGGGAACGGACTGCGGTGATCCGGAGAGCACAGGAAGTCGGCGGGATCGACTTCTCGCGCAGTGCGGCGAGCAGGAGGGCAAGAGAGAGCCGGGATCGGGCGCGCGGCACGGCGACGGAGCGCCTCTGCAGGACACCGAGGCCGCGCTGAAAGTCGGCGGAGCCGACTTCTCGCGTGAGCAGGCGTGGCGGGAGAGCGCGCTCCGGGGCGGTGCGGCGGCGGGATGAGGGCAACGCGGGAAGTCGGCGGGGGCGACTTCCCGTGCGGGGGAGGGAGATTGGCGAGGGCGCGAGAGGACCTGGGAGCGGGCTATGGCGGTCCGGAAGGCGCGGGAAGTCGGCGGGGGCGACTTCCCGTGCGGGGGAGGGACGTTGGCGAGGGCGCGGGACGGCCTGGGGGCGGGCTGCGGCGGTCCGGAAGGCGCGGGAAGTCGGCCGGGGGCGACTTCCCATGCGGGGGAGGAAGGTTGGCGAGGGCGCGGGAGGGCCTGGGGGCGGGCTGCGGCGGTCCGGAAGGCGCGGGAAGTCGGCAGGATCGACTTCCCGTGCGGGGGGCTCGGGGGTGGGGCGGAGGGAACGTTTCTGCTGGGGGCTAGTGTGGCGGGGCTGACTGGGGGGTCATGACCGGGGACCGCCCACCCGTTTGGTGGAGGTCCTGTTGCCCGCGCTGGTCGGGAGGGTGCGGCGGTGGTACGGGCGGCTGTTGGACGGGGACGCTCGGGCCGGGCGGGACGCGCTCGTCGTGCTGCTGGTGCTCACGGTGGTGCTCGGGCTGCTGCCGCTCGCGTTGCCGTACAGCTGGCCCCCGTCGGCGCTCGTGCTGCCGCTCGTGGTCGGCGGGCTCGTGCTGCCGCGCGGGCGGTTGCTGGTGCTCGTGTGCGCGGCCCTCGCGGGCAGTGCGCTCGGGGCCGCCCTGCAGGACCCGCACTGCGTACGGCTCGGGGTGACCCTCGTCCTCGCCGCCACCGGGGCGACGGTGCTGGTCGCGAACCGCTTCCGGCACCGGCTCGGGCTGCGCGGCACCCAGGGCGACTCCATCCTCCTGGAACTCGCCGAGCACACCAGGACCCTCGCCCGGCTCCCCGACCGCCTCCTCGACTGGCACTTCGACAGCGCCCTCGCCCCCGCCGGCGGCACCTCCTTCTCCGGGGACTTCCTCCTCTGCACCCACCGCCCCGAGGACGACCTGCTGGAGCTCCTGCTCGTGGACGTGTCCGGGAAGGGCAGCCGGGCCGCCGCGCGGTCCACGCACCTGTCGGGCGCCTTCGGGATGCTGCTGGGGCGGGTGCCGCCGGAGGCGTTCCTGCCGGCGGCCAACGACCACCTCGTCCGGATGGGTTGGGACGACCACTTCGCGACGGCGGTCCACCTCGCGCTGCGTCCGGCCACCGGCGACTACCGCCTCTTCAACGCCGGCCACCCGCCGGCCGCGTGCTTCCGCCGGGCGGACGGCGGCGGCTGGGACCTCGCCGCGCACGGCGGCCCGGCGCTGGGCCTGATCCCCGGCGCCCCCTACCCGGCGTCGACCGGGAGGCTGGCGCACGGGGACTCGCTGCTGCTGTTCAGCGACGGCCTGGTGGAGGTGCCGGGCCGGGACCTGGACGAGGGTGTGCTCCGGCTGCTGGCCGCTGCGGAGCCGGAGCTGCGGACCCACCGCACGCAGCAGGAGCTCACGCGCGGCGCGGCGGAACAGCTCGTACGGACCGTGGCACGGGATGTCGCGGACGACCGGACCCTGGTGCTGGTGCGTCGGCTGGGGCCCGCTGGTGTACCCGCCCCCGACCTCCCCGGACGCGGAAAACGCTGAAGGGAGGGGAGGGAGGGGGAACGGAGCGGAGGGGAAGCAGGGAAGGACGCGGAGGCACGAAGGCCGAAGCGGCGCACGGCGTGGGAAGTGTGGGCTGCCGGCTGCTCGGGGCGTGAGCGATCGAACAAGGCTCGCCGGGGTGCCCGTGCGCCGCTGAGCGGACGCGGGGGAGGGAGAAGCACCGCCCCTCGCGGGCAGGCGTCGTGCCGGGGGAAGGCGCGCGGGGGCGGGGGCTGCGCCGGCTCGGAGTGCGCGCGGGTCGGGTGGGGGTGGGAACCGGCGGTGGGGGTGAGGGCGTGGCAGGCAGGGTGGGGGGTCGCCGGGGGCTCGTGGGGTGGGGAAATGGGGTATGAAGAATCAATGGCTCCCGTCGAGGATGAGAACCGCGCGGTGCGCAGTGCGATGCGCTGCGTGCGGTTATTGCTGGGCTGCACGACGGCGGCCGAGATGCTGGCCACCGTCCTCGCCGACGGGCCCAGTTGGATCACCGGGGAGGGTTCCGCGCTGTACCTGCTGGACTCCGCCGGGATGCTGCGGCTGACGGCCTCGCACGGGCTGCCCGGGTGGGCGCACGAACGGTACGGGACCATCGATCCGGGCAGCGACCTGCCGGCCGCGGCGGCGCTGCGGCTGCGGCGGCCGTACCTGTTGTCGCCCGAGCACACGAGTGCCGACTACCCGAACGAGGACGCCGGACTCGGCACCGGGATGGTCGCGGTGATCACCCTGCCGATGATCGTGGACGAGCGGCCGATCGGGGTGCTGGCGCTGGCGCTGGCCCACCGGGGCACGGTGCCGCTGCGCGACCTGGACGTGCTGGAGACGATCGGCGACGCGTGCGCGCACCGGCTGGCGCACCTGCTCGATCACGCGGACGGCCGACTGCCGCAGAGCGCCCAGGCTCCGGCGGGGCCGGCCGGGGCACCGGGCCGCCCGATGCTGTCGCTCGCCGCGCGGGCCGCGCGGCACGGGGCGTTCGAGCGGGACCTGGTGACCGGCGAGACCGCGTGGGACGCCGAGGCGTTCCGGGTGACGGGCCAGCCGGTGGCGCCGGACGGCTCGGCGCCGGAGCTGGAGCGGATCGTCCACCCGGAGGACCTCCCGGACGTGCGGGCGGCGATGGCGGAGGCGCTGGCCGTCGGGGGGCCGTACCGGATCGAGTACCGGGTGCTGCGCCGGGGCGGCGGGGTGGTGCGGGTCGAGGAGTCCGGCGAGGTGATGCTGGACGTCCACGACCGGCCGGTGCGCGTCGCGGGGCTGCTCGCGGAGCACGGCGACGCGCTCGGCGGGGAACGCCCGGGGCAGCAGGAGCCGCAGGACGGACCGGCGCGGCAGGACAAGGCCGGGGCGGCGCGGACGGCGCTGCTGCTGACGCTGACCCGGGCGCTGTCGCGGGCGGTGACCGTGCGGGACGTCACCGCCGCCGTGACGGACGTGGCCCGGCCGTCGTTCGGGGCCGCGAGCATCGTGCTGGACCTGGTGGACGAGGGCCGGCTGCTGCCGGTCACGCACACGGTCTACGGGGGCGCGCGCCGCTCGGAACCGACCCGGCTGGCGGACCTGTCCGAGGACGTGATGCAGTCCTCGCTCACCCGCTCCGCCCCGCTGTTCAGCGAACCCGGGCGAGGCGCGCCCGGAGGCATGAGCGGCGGCCCGGCCGGGAGCCCGGCGGCCTGGGCGGTGCTGCCGCTGGTCGCGTCCGGACGGCAGGTGGGCTCGTGCCTGATCACCTTCGCCACCGAGCGGAACTTCGGCCGCGAGGACCGCACCCTGTACTCGGCGTTCGCCGGCATCCTGGCGCAGTCGCTGGAGCGGGCCCGGCTGTACGACACCCACCACCACCGCGCCGGCGAGCTGCAGCGCGCGATGCTGCCGCGCACGCTGCCCCGCCTGCCGGGCATCGCGAGCGCCGCCCGCTACCTGCCGAGCACCGAGGGGATGCAGATCGGCGGCGACTGGTACGACCTGTTGAAGCTGCCGGACGGCCGGATCGGTCTGGTGATCGGCGACGTGCAGGGGCACAACGCCGAGGCGACCGCGGTGATGGGCCAACTGCGCAGCGGCCTGCGGGCGTACGCGACGGACGGGCACGATCCGGCGGCCACCCTGGCGCGGACCAGCCGGCTGCTGGCCGAGCTGGACACCGAGCTGTTCGCGACCTGCCTCTACCTGACCCTGGACCCGGCGGACGGCCGGCTGACCGCGGCCCGGGCCGGCCATCCGGCGCCGGTGCGGATCGCCGGCGCGAGGGCGGTCGAGCTGGATCTGCCGGGCGGCCCGCCGCTGGGGGTGGACCCGGGGCAGCCCTACGACCTGACGACCGGCCGGCTCGCGGAGGGCGAGACGCTGCTGGTGTACACGGACGGGCTGGTGGAGGACCGCGAGGAGGACTACGACGAGTCGGTGCAGCGGATGCTGGACGGGCTGGAGCTGTGGGCCCGGCAGACCGGTCCGGGCCGGATCGGTCCGGCGTCCGCGCTGGAGCGGCTGGCGGACCTGCTGACCCTGAACGTGACGGAGCGCCGCTCCCGGCCGGACGACGTGGCCCTGCTGCTCCTGCACCGGATGTGATCCCGTCCGCAACACCGTGCACACGTTCCCCACACATCCCGGGGCGCGACTCGGCCATCCCGCACGTGTCCGAAGTGTCCGAGTAGGGAGGAACCGCGGGGGAAGTGTGGTCGCCCGACGGCCCGGTCGGGGGCGAACGAGGTTGGATTGGCGCCGAATTGACTGGATATTGACGAGATCCGGTCACTTGGCGAGATCCGTTCACACCTTCGTAGGATCATCGCCCTAGAATTCGCCGCGTGACGATGACTCAGTGGTGCGCAACGGCAGCCGGCGTGCTCGCGGCGCTCGCCCTCGTGACCGCCGCCCGCTACCACGCGGTCTCCGTCACCCACCGGCGCCGGGCCGAGCGGCTGCGCCGCGACGTCGCCCGGCTCCAGGAGCAGCTGGCCGCCGAACTCTCCCGCCGGGGCGAGGAACTGGCCGTCGTCCAGCAGGAGCAGGAGCACACCGCCTCCACCCAGCGGGCCTTCCTCAGCGTGGCCCGCCGGATCCTCGTCATGGCCCACGACCAGCAGGCCCTGCTCGACGAGATGGAGCGCACCCACGACGACCCGGCGCTGCTGGAGGGCCTGCTCAAGGCCGACCACGCGGCGGCCCAACAGGCCCGGCTGGCCCAGACCCTGGCCGTGCTCTGCGGGGCGCGGGCCGGACGGCACTGGCCCGAACCCGTCTCGCTGGAGGACGTCGTCCGCGGCGCCCAGTCGCGCATCCTGCCGTTCCAGCGGGTCGTGGTGCGCAGCCGGATCGAGACCGCCGTGGTCGGCGCCGCCGCCGAGGCGCTGATCCACGCCGTCGCGGAGCTGCTGGACAACGCGACCCGCTACTCCCCGCCCAGCACCCAGGTGTTCGTCACGCTGATGCCGGTGCACAACGGCGCCGTCATCGAGATCGACGACGGTGGCGTCGGCATGCCGGAACAGGCCGTCGCCAAGGCGGGCGCCGCGCTGGCCGGCGGCAGCACGCTGGAGGTGTCCCGGCTGGGCGAGGTGCCGCAGCTGGGCCTGGCGGCGGTGGGCCGGCTCGCCGAGCAGTACGGCTTCCGGGTCACGCTCAGCTCGGCGCCCTCCCCGTACGGGGGCGTGCGCGTGGTCGTGCTGCTGCCGAACGCGCTGCTCACCGAACCGCTTCCGCCGACCGTCCCCGGCCTCGGGCCGGACGACCGGGTGTTCGGCGCCGGCCCCTACCACTCCCCCGTGGTGGGCGGGCACCCCCTGCTGGACACCCCACCGCTCGCACCCCCCTTGGCCGCCGGGCCTCCCCCCTCCGCCGGTCTCCCCGCCGGCGGTCCCCCCTTCGCCGGTCTCCCCGCCGGCGACCCGGCCCCGCCGCCGCTGCCCCGCCGGAGCCACCGGCGCGACCGTGCCGGCACGACCGCGCAGCACGCCGCTCCCCCGCCTCCGCCGCCCGCGCCGCCGTACCGCTCGGCCCGGGACGCGCAGGCGTTCATGGCGATGTTCCAGGCCGGCACCGCCAGCGGCCGCTCGGCCGCCCGGGCCCAGGCCCACGACGACCCGTTCCGTCCCGCGTCCCCCCGACTTCCCCAGCGCTCCGGAGAGTTCCATGACCACCACCCCTGATCTCGGCTGGCTCCTCGCCGACATCGTCGCCGTGCCCGAGGTCCAGCACGCCGTCGTCGTCTCCAACGACGGCCTGGAGATCGGCCGCACCCCGGGCATCGTGCGCGAGGACGCCGAGCGGCTCGCCGCCGCCTGCTCCGGCCTGCAGTCGCTGGCGCGCGGGGTCGCGGTGGGCTTCGGCGGGCCCGCCAGCGCCACCCGGCAGATCATCATCGAGTACGGGGGCGGGTACCTGTTCATCGTCGCCGCCGGGGCCGGCGCGCACCTGGCCGTGGTAACCGGCGAGGCGGTCGACGCCGGGCTGGTCGCCTACCAGATGCAGGTCCTGGTCGAGCGGATCGGCACCCACCTCACCAGCCCGCCGCGGGTCGACCACGCGGCGGGGGGCCCGCGGTGAACGGGCCGGTCCGCCCGTACGTCATCACCGGCGGCCGCAGCCGCTCCACCCGGCCCGAGCTGGCGGTCGAGAGTCTGGTCAGCGCCTTACCGGACCTGCCCGAACTCCCCGACCACGCTCCGCTGAACCGGGAGCACCGGCGCATCCTCGGCCTCTGCCGCAGCCTGCTGTCCATCGCCGAGGTGGCGGCCCACCTGGTGCTGCCGCTCGGCGTCGTCAAGGTGCTGGTCGGCGACCTGTGGGACCTCGGCGCCGTGCAGGTGCTCCCGCCCGTCCCGCAGGCCGAACGCCTGCCCACAACACTCCTGGAAGAGGTGCTCGTTGGCCTCCGCCAACTCCGCTGAAGCCGTGCCCGCCGAAGCCGTGCCCGCCGAGGTGCCCGCCGACCCGCAGTACCTGCCGTCCTCCGTCCAAGGGGCGGTGAAGATCCTGGTCACCGGCCCGTTCGGGGTCGGCAAGACGACGCTGGTCGGCTCGCTCAGCGAGATCACCCCGCTGCGCACCGAGGAGACGATGACGGCCGCGAGCAGCGGCGTCGACGACCTCGCGGGGCGCGGCGACAAGACGACGACCACGGTCGCGCTGGACTTCGGCCGGATCACGCTCAACCCGCGGCTCGCGCTGTACCTGTTCGGCACGCCCGGGCAGCAGCGGTTCTGGCCGCTGTGGGAGGACCTGTCGCGCGGCGCGCTCGGCGCCATCGCGATGGTCGACCTGCGCCGGCCGGACGAGAGCTTCGAGGTGCTCGGCCGGCTGGAGGAGCAGCGGATCCCGTTCGCGGTGGCCGTCAACGTCTTCCCGGACACGCCGACCTACCCGGAGGAGGAGCTGCGCTCGGCGCTCGACGTGCTGCCCGAGGTGCCGATCCTCTACTGCGACGCGCGCGACCGGCGGCAGTCCTACGACCTGCTGATCGACTTCGTGGACCACCTGCACCGGACGTCCGTGCTGGAGCTCCAAGGATGAACGCGCCCGAACCGCCGACCACGTCCGGGTGCCCCGTCGGCCACGGCGGCGGCCCGCCCGCCGGCGGCCCGCTGACGCCGCTGTACGGCGCCGCCGTCGCCGAGGACCCGCACGGCCTGTACGCCCGGCTGCGCGCCCGCTACGGACCGGTCGCGCCGATCGAGCTGGAGCCGGGGGTCGAGGCCTGGCTCGTCCTCGGCTACCCCGAGCTGCTCGAACTCACCCGCAACGAGACGCTGTTCTCCAAGGACTCGCGCCGCTGGCGGGTGCCCGCCGAGGGCCGGCTGGCGGCCGACTCCCGGCTGCTGCCGATGACCGCGTGGCGCCCCACCCTGCTCAACCTGGACGGCGCCGAGCACCAGCGGCTGCGCGCCGCCGTCGCGGACACGCTCGCCCAGATCGACCACCACCAGCTGCGCGGCACCACCGAGGCCGCCGCCAACGGACTCATCGACAGCTGGGGCCCGGACGGCACCGCCGACCTGGTCGCGCAGTACGCCCGCGCGCTGCCCCTGCTGGTCTTCACCCAGCTGGTCGGCCTGCCCGCCGCGGCCGGCCCCCGGCTGATCGAGCTGATCAGCCACTTCGTCGACAGCGGCGCCGAATCGGTGCGCGCCAACGCCGAGTTCCAGGCCATCCTGGTCGACCTGGTGCGCCGCCGCCGGGCCGCCCCGAGCGCCGACCTCACCTCCTGGCTGCTCGCCCACCCGGCCGGCCTGACCGACGAGGAGGCGGTGCACCACCTGGTGGTGCTGCTGGTCGCGGGCAACGAGACCAGCATCAACTGGACCGGCAACACGCTGCGGCTGCTGCTCACCGACCGCCGCTTCCGGGCCACCCTCACCGGCGGCCGGCTCACCGTCTCCGACGCGCTGGAGGAGGTGCTCTGGCGCGACCCGCCGACGCAGAACTTCCCCGGCCGCTGGGCCACCACCGACACCGTGCTCGGCGGCCAGTACATCAGCGCCGGCGACATGCTCGTGCTCGGCCTGGCCGCCGCCAACGCCGACCCGGCCGCCCAGGGCGTCGCCGCCGCCGCGCACGGCTCGCTCGGCGGCAACCGCGCCCACCTGGCCTGGGGCGCCGGCCAGCACGTCTGCCCGGCGCAGCACCCGGCCAGGATCATCGTCGAGACCGCCGTCGAGACCCTGCTGCACCGGCTGCCGGACCTCCAGCTCGCCGTCCCGCCGGTCGAACTGGCCTGGCGTCCCTCCCCGTGGTCGCGGGCACTGCTCAGCCTGCCGGTGCTCTACAGCGCCTTCACCCCGCCCCGACCGCCCGCCCCCGAGAGGCCCGCATGGACACCGCCGACGCTCCCCGAGGAACCGGCCCCCGGCCCGTCCGACTCGACCCCTTCGGACGGGACCAGCACAGCGAGAACGCCCGGCTCAGGGACGCCGGCCCGGCGGTCCTGGTGGAGCTCCCTGGCGGGGTGGTGGTCTGGGCGATAACCCACCACGACACGCTCCAGGCGCTGCTCGCCGATCCGCGCGTCGGCAAGAACGCCCGGCTGTGGACGGACTTCCGGGAGGGCCGGCTGCCCGAGGGCTGGCCGCTGCTCAACTTCGTCACCGTGCCCGGGATGGTCACCGCCGACGGCGACGACCACCGGCGGCTGCGCGGGCTCGTCAGCCAGGCCTTCACGCCGCGCCGGATCGCCGACCTGGCGCCCGCGATCGAGGCGCGGGCCGTCGCCCTGCTCGACGCCGTCGCCGAGCTGGAGGGCCCGTTCGACCTGCGCGCGCACTTCGCGTACCCGCTGCCCATGCAGGTGATCGGCGAACTGCTCGGCCTCGCCGTCGAGCAGCAGGACGACCTGCACGAGCTGTCCGACACGCTCGTCTCCAGCTCGGCCACCCCGGCCGCCGCCGTCGCCGCGCAACGGGACCTCAACGCGCTGCTCGCGTCCGTCGTCGCGGCCAAGCGGGCCGAGCCCGGCGACGACCTGACCACCGACCTGATCGCCGCGCGCGAGGCCGGCGACGGGCTGAGCGAGGCCGAACTCGTCGGCACGCTGCTGCTGATGCTGGTCGCCGGGCACGAGACCACGCTCAACCTGATCACCAACGCCGTCCGCGCCCTGCTGGCCCACCCCGAGCAGCTGCGGCTGGTGCTGGACGGCGAGCAGCCGTGGTCGGCGGTGGTCGAGGAGACGCTGCGGTACGACTCCCCGGTCGGGCAGTTCCCGCTGCGGTACGCGATCGAGGACATCGAGGTCGGGGACGTGGTGATCCGGCGCGGGGAGGCGATGCTCGCCTCGTACGCGGCGGCCGGGCGCGACTCCGGGCACCACGAGGACGCCGACGCCTTCGACCTCACCCGCCGGCCCAACCGGCACCTGTCGCTCGGGCACGGGCCGCACTTCTGCCTCGGCTCCGGGCTGGCCCGGCTGGAGGCGGAGACGGCGCTGCGCCACCTGTTCGAGCGCTTCCCCGGCCTCGCCCTCGCGGAGGACGCGGAGGGCGCGGAGCCGGAGCCGATCGCCTCGTTCGTCAGCAACAGCGTGCGGACCCTGAGGGTGACGGTCTGAGCCGTCCGGTTACCCGAGGGCGGCCCGGGTCGTTCGGCAGGGCATGAAGAAACTCGCCACCCTGGCCGCCCTCACCATGGCGGGCCTCGCGCTCGCCGCGCCCGCCGCCTCCGCCACCAGCCAGACCGCCGCCTCCCCGGACGCCACCGGCGGTCTCACCGACGGCCTCACCGTCTCCCCCGCCGACCTCGCCATCCACACCGCCGGCCAGCTGCCGGTGGTCGGTCACACCGCCCAGGAGGTGGAGAAGATCAGGACCAACCAGATGACCCACCCCGGGCTCAGCGGGCAGATCGGCTGACCGACCCCCGTGCGGTCAGCCCGTCCGCCGTCGCCGGCAACGGCGTTCAGCCCTGGAAGAGCCCGTTGAGCTCCGGGTAGGTCAGCCCGCCGTCGAGGGCGGTGTACGTGCCGCTCGCGTACACCTCCTCGGCGGCCCGGCGGACCGCCGCGAACGCCACCTTGGCGAGGCCGGGACCGAGGCTCACCCGCGCGACGCCGAGCTTCGCCAGCTCCGGGACGGACGGCGAGCCGGGCGCGGCCAGGACGTTGAGGGGGGCGGGGACCGCCCGGACCAGCGCGGCGATCGTCTGCGGGTCCGCCACGCCGGGGGCGAAGACGCCGTCCGCACCTGCCTCGACGTAGGCCCGCAACCGGCGCACCGCCTCGTCCAGCCGGCCCTCCGGCTCACCGAGCCGGTGCAGGAAGACGTCGGTCCGCGCGTTCACGAAGAGCGGCACGCCGGCCGCGTCCGCCGCCGCCCGGGCCGCCGCGATCCGCTCGGCCGCCTCGTCGAGCGGACGGCCCTCGTCCTCCAGGTTCACGCCGACGGCGCCGGTGCCGAGCAGCGCGGTCACCGTCTCGCCGACCCCGGCGGCGGTCCGCGCGTAGCCGCTCTCCAGGTCGGCGGTGACCGGCTGCTCCACCGCGCGGACGACCAGCGCGGTCTGCGCCAGCACCAGGTCGCGGTCGGCGCCGCCGCCGTCCGGGCTGCCGAGCGTCCAGGAGACGCTCGCGCTGGCCGTCGCGACGGCCCGGGCGCCGGCGTCGGCGACCAGGCGGGCGCTCACCGCGTCCCAGGCGTTGGCGAGCACCAGCGGCTCGCCGGCGCGGTGCAACTCGTGCAGGAGCCGGGCCTTGTCCTGCTGGCTCGTCACGGCGGTTCCCCTCACTTCGCGGCCGGGCTGAGGCGCGAGGTCACGCCGATCCGGTTCCAGGCGTTGATGGTCGCGATCAGGGCGATCAGCTGGGCGAGTTCGGCCTCCTCGAAGTGGGCGGCGGCCTCGTCGTAGACGGCGTCCGGCACGTGCCCCCGGGTCAGCAGGGTGACGGACTCGGTGAGCGCCAGGGCGGCGCGCTCCTTCGCGGTGAACCACGGGGTCTCGCGCCAGGCCGGGAGCGAGATCAGGCGGTGGTCCTGCTCGCCGCCCTGCACGGCGTCGGTGGCGTGCATGTCGATGCAGAAGGCGCAGCCGTTGATCATCGAGGCGTGGACCTTGACCAGCTCGGCGAGCCGGGGGTCGAGGCCGGTCCGGGAGGCGCGGTCCACGGCGATCATCGCGGAGTAGTACTCAGGGGCGAGCCGGTGCATCGCGAGGCGCTGAGCGGGCGCGGGGACCGGCGCGTCCGCGCCCTCTGCGGTCCCGTGCGCCGCGGTCTCGTTCGTCGTCGTCATGATCACCAGCCTAGGGACGGAGTGGCCCTACCGCCTGGTGCATTCACGTGCGGCGTTCCTGGGCCACTTTCCGGGCCCCCACCACTGTTCCGATAGGCGAACTGGCGTGCGAGGATCGCTGAACAGAGCGAAACCGGGGGACAGGATCGTGTGTACGGCGTTCGTCAGCATCGAGCCGGGGTCGGCGGTGCCCGTCCTGCTCCTCTCCGTCCGGGACGAGTACCTCGGGCGCCGCTGGCTCCCGCCGGCCCACCACTGGCCGGAGCACCCGGAGCTGGTCGGCGGGCTCGACCTCGCCGCCGGCGGCACCTGGCTCGCCGCCGACCCCGGGCGGCGCACTGCCGCCTGCCTGCTCAACGGCTTCGGGCCGCTCGCCCCCGCCGAGACGCGGCTCTCCCGCGGCCGGCTGCCGCTCACCGCCGTGCGCGAGGGCGGCGTCGGCCACCTCGACCTCACCCCGTACGACCCGTTCCACCTCGTGCTGGCCGGTCCCGACGGCGCCCGGGTGGCCAGTTGGGGCGACGGGCGGCTGGTCGAGCACCACCTGCCCACCGGCCTGAGCGTCGTGCTCAACGACGGCCTGGAGGGCCGCGCCCACAGCCGGACCACCTCCGAGCGGATCCGCGCCGTGATGGCCGCCCGCGCCGCGCACTTCCGGGCCCGCTTCGAGGCCGAGCCCCGGCCCGAGCCGGACGGCGCCGGGACCGTCGAGGACGCGTGGGGCGCCTGGCTGCCGGTCGTCTCCGGGGACGGGCTCGCGCCGGACGACGACGCGGCGCTCGTCCAGCGGCGCGACTTCGGCGACGGGCGGATCTGGGGCTCGTCCTCGATCTCGCTGCTCGCCCTCGGACCGGACCGGCTGCGCTACGACTTCGGGCCGGCGCCGGTGGCCGCCGGGGAGGCGGCGTGGCGGCGGGTGGCGCTCGGCTGACCCGGGCCGGTTCGGGGGCGTCGGCGGATTCGGGGCCCGTCGGCGAACGAACGCTTGAACCTGCCGCAGCGGGAGGTTGCATCGTGGTGCCTCGTCGACCACGAGGGAGGACCACGATGAACCGCCCCCGCCCCGCGGACGTGCTGCCCGCCGCCCTGCTGGTGGCCGGCACCGCGCTCGTCGCCGCGGGCGCCGCGCTGGCGCTCAGCCACGCGGCCGAGCGCGCCGTGTCGTCCGGGGTGCTGCTCGCCGTGTGGGTGCACGTGCTGCTCACCCACGCGCCGGCCGCGCACCCGGCCGCCGCCTGAGCGGGCGCCCGAACGCCGGGTGCCCGAACGCCGGTCGCCCGGCCCGGGTTTCGGCGAGACGTCCACTCGGTGAATTTCCGGCCTCAGACCTGCCGGGCGTCTACATCCCCGTAGTAGCTTCGCCGGGGCTCCCCCTGATCAGACCTCCGAGCGAAGGTGCGCGATGTCCACCCTGACCTACCCGGAAGCGATAGGCGTCGGCCTGCTGCAGGGTGTGACGGAACTCTTCCCGGTCTCCAGCCTGGGCCACAGCATCCTGCTGCCGGCGATCATCGGCGGGAAGATCCAGCACGACCTGGACATGACCGCCGAGGGCTCCCCGTACCTCTCCGTGCTGGTCGGCCTCCACCTGGCCACCGCGCTCGCGCTGGTGGTCTTCTTCTACAAGGACTGGCTCCGGATCATCAGCGGCCTGATCAGCTCGATCCGTCACCGCCGCGTGGAGACCCGCAACGAGAAGCTGGCCTGGCTGCTCATCGTCTCCACCATCCCGGTCGGCATCGCCGGCCTCGCCTTCGAGAAGGCCCTGCGCAACGCCCTCGGCAAGCCGATCCCGGCCGCCGTCTTCCTCGCCCTCAACGGGCTCGTGCTGCTCGGCGCCGAACGCCTCAAGCGCGGCGGCACCGGCCGTCGGCGGGCCGGCCACGCCGCCCCGGTGGCCGACGAACCCGGGCTGGACCCGGCGATCGCCTCCGACCACCGGCTCGCCCGGCTCGGCTACAAGCAGGGCGTCTGGATCGGCGCCGCCCAGATCCTCGCGCTCTTCCCCGGCATCAGCCGCTCCGGCGTCACCATGAGCGCCGGCATCCTGCGCGGGCTGCACCACGAGGACGCCGCCCGGTTCTCCTTCCTGCTCGCCACGCCGGTGATCATCGCCGCCTCGGCGCTCAAGGTGCCCGAGCTGTTCAAGCCGGAGAACTCCGCCGTCCTCGGCCCGGTCGTGGCGGGCAGCATCGCCGCCTTCGTCGCCGGGTACGTGTCGGTGCGCTTCCTCACCAAGTACTTCGAGACCCGCAGCCTGACGCCGTTCGCGATCTACTGCTTCGTGGCCGGCGTCGGCAGCGCGGTCTACCTCTCGCTCTAGCGGCTCACAACTCCTGGAGGACGGCCGCGAGTTCGTGCGGCTGGGAGAACATCGGCCAGTGGCCGGTGTCCAGTTCGACCAGCCGCCACCGCTCGCCCGCCAGCAGCTCGGCGGCCCGGCCGAACGGCTCGGGCCAGTCCAGCAGGCACTTGACGTACGTCACCGGCAGCTCGGGCAACGCGTCGCCCAGCACGGCCGGTTCGGTCAGCGAGGCGCCCGGGTGCGGCGTCGAACCGGCGACGATCCGGGCGACCTGCTCGTCGGTGAGGCCCTGGCCGGCGAAGTCCCCGGCCGCGAGCGGCGGCCACCAGCCGCCGTTCCGCGCGATCGCCACCGCCACCTCCTGGCCGTTCCCGGCCACCGAGACGAACGACTCGCCGTCCCGCGGCACGTCGGCGTCCACGAACACCACCCGGGCCAGCCGCTCGCCGATCCGCTCGGCGGCCTGGCCCACCGGGATGCCCGAGTAGCTGTGCCCGACCAGGACGACGTCGCGCAGGTCGAGCCGCTCCACCTCGGCCACGATGTCCCGCACGTGGACCTCCTGCCCCGCCGGAGCCACCCCGTGCCTCTCCGCGAGCCCGGACAGCGTCAGCGGGTACGCGCCGTGCCCCGCCGCGCGCAGCTCCGCCGCCACCTCGTCCCACGCCCACGCGCCGAGCCACGCGCCTGCCACGAGTACATAGTTCGCCATGGGCGGCACGGTAGCGCGGGGATGTGACACCACGCAGGCGGAGCCCGCCGACGGACGACAGGCCCACCCGGGTCCGACCGGTCTCCGGCCGGGCGCTACCGTGACCGGCCGTGATCAACGAAAACCCGCCTCCGACCGTCTACGCGCTGTCGAGACGCAAGGCGCTCCTCCTCCTGCTCGCCTCGCTCGGCTTCACCGTCGGCGGCGCGCTGCTGCTCTGGCACCACGCCACCGTCAAGGGCCTCGTCGGCGGTGCCCTGGCCGTGCCGTTCTTCGGGTTCTGCTCCTTCGCGCTCGCCCGCCGGCTCGTCCGCAACCGGCCCGAACTGGTGCTGGACGCCGACGGCCTGGAGCACGTCCAGCTCGGCCGCATCGCCTGGAGCGAGATCGCCGCCGTGGGGATCCGCAGCATGACCGTCCGCGGCAGCACCCAGCGGATGATCGCGGTCGTGCTGCACGACCCGGCGGCCTACCTGGCCCGCGCGCCCCGGCTCGTCCGGGCGAGCGCCGGCCTCAACCGCTCCCTCGGGTACGGACCCGCGAACATCGCCGCCAACACCATCCCCGTCCCGCTCGAAGAGGTCCTCGCGGCGATGCACCGCCACCACCCGCGGCTCGGCGCCGACGCGGGATAATCCCGTCGATGAGCACTTCGTGGAGCGCGTTCGGCGGCGACCTGCACCTCGACCTCACCGGGCGGCGCGCCGCCGGGACCGGGCTGCGGGCCGCCCTGGAGGACGCGCTGCGCGAGGCCGTCCAGGACGGGCGGCTCGCCCCCGGCACCCGGCTGCCGTCCTCACGCGCGCTCGGGGAGGACCTCGGGATCGCCCGCAACACCGTCGTGGAGGCGTACGGGCAGCTCACCGGCGAGGGCTGGCTCACCTCCCGGCAGGGCTCCGGCACCACCGTCGCGGAGCGCGCGGCACCCCGGCCGCCGGCGCCCAGGGCCACCCCGCCGGTGCGGGAACGCCCGGCCGCGCGCCACGACCTGATGTCCGGCCGGCCCGACCTGTCGCTCTTCCCGCGCACCGCCTGGCTCGCCGCCGCCCGCCGGGCGCTGGCCACCGCCCCGCACGAGGTCCTCGGGTACGGCTCGCCGCTCGGGCGCCCCGAGCTGCGGGAGGCGCTGACCCACTACCTGGCGCGCGTGCGCGGGGTCCGCACCGACCCGGACCGCCTGCTGGTGTGCAGCGGCGTGACGCAGGGCCTGGGGCTGCTCTGCGCGGCCCTGCGGGACCGCGGGGCCGGCGCCCTCGCCGTCGAGGAGTACGGCCTGCCGCCGCAGCTCGCCGTCGCCCGGGCGGCCGGCCTCGCGACCGTACCGCTCCCGCTCGACGACGCGGGCGCCCGGGTGGAGCTGCTCGACGACCGGGTCGGGGGCGTCCTGCTCACCCCCGCCCACCAGTTCCCCACCGGCGCGCCGCTGGCCGCCGACCGGCGGGCGGCGGCGGTGCGGTGGGCGCGCGAGCACGACGGCTACGTCGTCGAGGACGACTACGACGGCGAGTTCCGCTACGACCGGCAGCCGCTCGGCGCGATGCAGGCGCTCGACCCCGAGCGCGTGGTGTACGCCGGGACGGCCGCCAAGAGCCTCGCCCCGGGCCTGCGGCTCGCGTGGCTCGCCCTGCCGGACGCGCTCGTCGAACCGGTGGCCCGGCTGAAGCAGCTCGCCGACATCATGTCGCCGGTGCTCGACCAGCTGACGCTCGCCGAACTGATCGCCTCCGGGACGTACGACCGGCACGTGCGGCGCTGCCGGCTGCACTACCGGCGGCGCCGCGACCGGCTCGTGGCCGCCCTCGCCGAGCACGCCCCGCACGTCCGCGTCACCGGCATCGCGGCGGGACTGCACGCGGTGCTGCGACTGCCGGCGGACGGACCGTCGGAGGCCGAGCTCCTGGCGCGGGCGGCGGCCGCCGGGGTGTCGCTCAACGGGCTCTCGTGGCACCGGGCGGACGGGGGCGTCGCGAGCGGGCCGCCGTCGCTGGTGATCGGGTACGGGACTCCTGCGGAGCACGCGTTTCCGGCTGCGCTGTCGGCGCTGTGCACGTTGCTGCGCGGCAGGTGAGTGCAGGGTGCTGCGCGGCGGCTGGGTGCGGCTCCGTGCCTTCCGTTTCGCGCAGTTCCCCGCGCCCCTTTCGGGGCCCAGGGAACGAGAGAGAGGGGATTGAGGAGGATGGCTAGGGGACAGGGACGCGGGGATCGGAGCGGCTGTCCCACGTCTCAACTACTTGTTGCGGCCGCCCAGTTCGAACAGCAGCATGATGAAGCCGGCGAAGGCGTGGATGCCCGCGGTGTAGATGACCAGGCGGACGGCGACGCGGCGGTTGGCCCACTTGCCGGCGTCGATGGTCTTGGGGGCCTCGGGGGTCGAGGTGTGGGTGGTCGGGTCAGCGGCCATGGTTGCCTCCTCAGTGCGGTGCGGCAGGGCCGCCGCCGAGGCAGAGTTCGCCGCCGGGGCTCTGCAGCAGGGTGTGGACGAAGAGCAGCTCGACCCCGTGCGCCGACTCGGCGGCGATGCAGTGCGGGGTGAGCGAGTCGAAGTGGGCGGAGTCGCCGACGGCCAGGTGGTGGACGCGGTCGCCGAGCGTCAGCCGCAGGGCGCCCTGGAGGACGTACAGCCACTCCTCGCCCGGGTGGACCCGGACGACGGCGTCCTGCACGCCCGGCGGCACGTGGACCCGCAGGGCCTGCATGGCCCGGCCGGGGGCGCCGGCCCGCCGGTAGCCCCAGCCGCCGGCCCGGCCGGGCTCGATGACGCCGCCGCGGACCACCGGGTCGGGTTCGGTCATCGCCTCGCCCAGCAGCCCGGAGACGGACGTGCCGTAGGCGCGGGCGAGGCCGAGCAGGACGGGCAGCGACGGCTGGCGCCGGCCGGTCTCCAGCCGGGACAGATAGGCTGGGGACAGTCCGACCCGGGCGGCCGCCACCTCCAGCGTGAGGCGGCTGCTGTGCCGGTGCTCGCGGAGCCTGGCGGCGAGGCCGGCGACCTCCTGGTCGTCGAGCTGCTCGCCTGCGGCGGGGGCGCCGGTGGGGCTGGTGGTCATGTGACCAGTGGACACCTCGCGTGCCGCACGGGCAAGAAATTTGCCCCTCAGGCAAATCCGCGCGGAGGGCTCAGGGCCGCGGGATGTTGCGCAGGTTGCTCCGGGCCAGGTCGATCATGCGTCCCACCCCGCCGGAGAGCACCGTGCGGCCCGCCGCCAGGGCGAAGCCCTTCAGCTGGGCGGCCGTGATGTGCGGCGGGATGGACAGCGCGTTCGGGTCGGTGACCACGTCGACCAGCGCGGGCCCGGGCCGGTCCAGTGCCTCGGCCAGCACCTCCCGCACCCGGGCCGGCTCGGTCACCCGTTTCGCCGGGATGCCCATCGCCCGCGCGATCCCGGCGTAGTCCACGTCGCCGTTGTCGATCTGCCACTCGGGGTAGCCGGAGACGAGCATCTCCAGCTTGATCATGCCGAGCGCGCCGTTGTTGAAGACCACGGTCTTCACCGGCAGCCGGTGCTTGGCCACCGTGAGCAGCTCGCCGAGCAGCATGCCGATCCCGCCGTCGCCCGCCATCGCGATCACCTGCCGCCCGGGGCAGGCGAGTTGGGCGCCGATCGCGTGCGGCAGGGCGTTGGCCATCGAGCCGTGCAGGAAGGAGCCGATCACCCGGCGGCGGCCGTTCGGCTGGAGGTAGCGGGCGGCCCAGACGTTGTTCATGCCGGTGTCCACGGTGAACACCGCGTCGTGGGCGGCCACGTCGTCGAGCACCGAGGCGACGTACTCGGGGTGGATCGGCAGGTGCGACTCGATGTCCCGGGTGTAGGCGCCGACGACGTCCTCCAGCGCCTTGCAGTGCTTGCGCAGCATCTCGTCCAGGAACGACCGGTCCGGCTTCGGCTCCAGCAGCGGCAGGACGGCCCGCAGGGTCGCGGCGACGTCCCCGTGGACGGCCAGCTCCAGGACCGTCCGGCGGCCCAGCCGGGTGGCGTCGTGGTCGACCTGGACGGTGCGGGCCTGCGGGAGGAACGAGTCGTACGGGAAGTCGGTGCCGAGCAGCACCACCAGGTCCGCGCCGTGCAGGGCCTCGTGGCAGGCGCCGTAGCCGAGCAGGCCGCTCATCCCGACGTCGTACGGGTTGTCGTGCTGGATCCACTCCTTGCCGCGCAGCGAGTGGCCCACCGGCGCGTTCAGGGCCTCCGCCACGGCCAGCACCTCGGCGTGCGCGTCCCGGACGCCGGCGCCGCAGAACAGGGCCACCCGGCGGGCCGGGTTGAGCAGTTCGGCGAGCGCCCGCACCTGCGCCCAGGGCGGGGCGGCGACGGCCTGCTCGGTCAGGAAGTGGCCGCTGCCGGTCGGGCCGGCGGCGGGCAGCGCGGCGACGTCCCCGGGGAAGGCGAGGACGGAGACGCCGCGGGCGCCGAGCGCGTGCTGGATCGCGATCCGCAGCAGGCGGGGCAGCTGGGCGGGGGTCGAGAGCATCTCGCACCAGCTGCTGCAGTCGGTGAACACCCGCTCGGGGTGGGTCTCCTGGAAGAACCCGGTGCCGATCTGCCCGGACGGGATGTGGGAGGCCAGCGCGAGGACGGGCAGGCCGCTGCGCTGGGCGTCGTACAGGCCCTGCACGAGGTGGGTGTTGCCGGGGCCGCAGGAGCCGGCGCAGACCGCGAGCCGGCCGCTGAGCTCGGCCTCGGCGGCCGCGGCGAACGCACCGGCCTCCTCGTTGCGGACGTGCACCCAGCCGATGCCCTCCGCGCGGCGGATGGCGTCGACGACCGGGTTGAGGCTGTCGCCGACGACGCCGTAGACCCGCTCCACGCCGGCCTGCCGGAGCACCTCCACCATCTGTTCGGCCACGCTCGCCACGGGGTCTCCTCGATCGGCTGCCGGATGACGCGGGACACCTGCACCCTCCGGGGAGGGGGGTGCAGGTGCACGGCGGGGAGGCCGAACGGGTGAACGGGCGGAGGCCCGGAAGTCGGGCCGCCGCTACTCCGCCGCCAGGTGGTCGGGGTTCTGGCCGCCGACCTTGCCCGCCGCGAGACCGGCCTGGGGCTGGCGGCGGGCGGGTTCGCGGCCGGGGGGCTGGGCGCAGCGCTCCTGGGCGGGCGGGGCGGTGGTCGGGAGGGTGACCGGCTCCCCGGCCTTCAGCTGGACCGTGTCGCCGTCGTGCCGCAGGTGGATCACCTCGCCCCGGCGCAGCGTGTAGGTCGTCCCGTCGTGGGTGATCTCGACGCCGAGCAGCATGCCGCGGACCATCAGCGAGAAGCCGAGCTTGGTGAGCCCGGCGGGCAGCCGGGGCCGGAAGGAGAGCGTCTCGCCGTGGTCGCGCAGGCCGCCGAGGCCGGCCACGAGGGCGATGCAGGCCCCCGCGAGGGAGGCCATGTGGAGGCCGTCGCGGGTGTTGCCGCCGAGGTCGTGGAGGTCCATGAGGGCGGCTTCGGCGGTGTAGTCGTACGCGAGGTCGAGCTGGCCGACCTCGGCGGCGATGACCGCCTGGGTGCAGGCGGAGAGGGAGGAGTCGCGGACGGTGAGGCGCTCGTAGTAGGCGAAGTTGCGGGCCTTCTGCTCGTCGGTGAAGGCGTCGCCGCGGACCTGCATGGCGAGCACGAGGTCGGCCTGTTTGACGACCTGCTTCCGGTAGAGGTCGAAGTACGGGTAGTGCAGCAGCAGCGGGTACTTCTCGGGCGGGGTGCGCTCGAAGTCCCAGACCTGGTGGTGGGTGAAGCCGTCGGCCTGGGGGTGGACGCCGAGGCTCTCGTCGTAGGGGACGTACATCGCGGCGGCGGCGTCGCGCCAGGCGGCGGTCTCCTCGGTGTCGACGCCGAGGTCGGCGGCCTCGCGGGGGTGGCGGCCGGCGGCCTCGGCGGCGGCGCGCAGGTTCGTCTGCGCCATGAGGTTGGTGTAGACGTTGTTGTCGGCGACGGCGCTGTACTCGTCGGGGCCGGTGACGCCCTCGATGCGGAACTTGCCGGCGGCGTCGTGGTGGCCGAGCGAGCGCCACATCCGGGCGGTCTCGACGAGGAGTGCGAGCCCGTACTCGCGCTCGAACTCGACGTCGGCGGTGGCCCGGACGTAGCGGGCGACGGCGGCGGCGATGTCGGCGCCGATGTGGAAGGCGGCGGTGCCGGCCGGCCAGTAGCCGGAGCACTCCTCGCCGCGGATCGTCCGCCAGGGGAACACCGCTCCGGCCAGGCCGAGTTGGGCCGCTCGCTCGCGGGCGAGCGGGAGGGTGGTGTGCCGCCAGCGCAGGGCCTGGTTGACGGCGGCGGGCAGGCAGTAGGTGAGGACCGGCAGGACGAAGGTCTCGGTGTCCCAGAAGCTGTGGCCGTCGTAGCCGGGGCCGGTCAGCCCCTTGGCGGGGATGGCGCGCTCCTCGCTGCGGGCGCCGGCCTGGAGGACGTGGAAGACGGCGAACCGGACGGCCTGCTGGAGTTCGACGTCGCCCTCGATCTCGATGTCGCTGGTCTTCCAGAACTCCCGCAGGTAGTCGGCCTGTTCGGCGACGAGGCCGTCCCAGCCGGTGTACCGGGCGGCGGTCAGCGCGGCCTCGACCTGGTCGCGGACGGCGGGCAGCGAGCGGGTCGCGGACCAGCCGTAGGACATGAACTTGACCAGCCGCAGGCGCTGTCCGGGGGCGAGGACGGTGGTGACGCTGATCCGGCACTGGTCGGCGCCGGCCTCGGCCACGGTGTCGAGCCGCTCCGGGCCCTCGATGACGTGGTCCATGCCGGCCGCGACCCGGATGCCGCTGTAGCGGGTGCGGTGCACCAGGACGGCCTTCGTCCCGTCGGCGTGGTGGGCCTCGGGCTGGAGGGGCGCCTCCAGGACGGCGGCGGCGCGCGGGTCGCCCTCGGGGCCGCCGGGGAGCTGCTCGTTGGCGACGAGCTCGGACTGGAGCACGATCCGCACCGGGCCGTCGACCGCCTCGACGGAGTACTCGACGGCGGCGATGGCGCGCTGGGTGAGCGAGACGAGCCTGGTCGAGCGGACCCGGATCGTGCGGCCGGCCGGGGAGGTCCACTCGGCCTCGCGGTGCAGCAGGCCGTCGCGGAAGTCCAGCCAGCGCCGGTGGCCGAGGAGTTCGCCGTAGCGCAGGTCGAAGGGCTCGTCGTCGACGAGCAGCCGGATGATCTTGCCGTTGGTCACGTTGATGACGCTCTGGCTGGACTCCGGGTAGCCGTAGCCGCCCTCGCCGTAGGGCAGCGGGCGGAGTTCGAAGACGCCGTTGAGGTAGGTGCCGGGCAGGCCGTGCGGCTCGCCCTCGTCGAGGTTGGCGCGCAGGCCGATGTGGCCGTTGGAGAGCGCGAACACGGACTCGGCACGGGCCAGCGCGGCCGGGTCGAGGCCGTGTTCGGAAACCTGCCACGGGTCGACGACGAAGGTGTCGGACGCGGTCATGCCCGCTCCCCCAGCAGTTCGGAGAGGTCGTCGACGACCACGGTGGCGCCGTCCCGGCGCAGTTCGGCGGCCTGGCCGGTGCGGTTGACGCCGACCACCGCGCCGAAGCCGCCGGCCCGGCCGGAGGCGACGCCGGCGAGGGCGTCCTCGAAGACGGCCGCGTGCGCGGGTTCGACGCCGAGGACCTTGGCCGCGTGCAGGTAGGTGTCGGGGGCCGGCTTTCCGGGCAGGCCCTCGCGCTTGGCGACGATCCCGTCCACGACCACGTCGAACAGGTCCTCGATGCCCGCGGCCCTGAGCACGTCCCGGCAGTTCGCGCTGGAGGAGACCACGGCGCTGGGCAGCCCGAGCGCGCGCAGCCGTCGCACGTAGGCCACCGAGCCGTCGTACGGCTGGACGCCCTGCTCGCGGATCATGCGCAGGACGGTGTCGTTCTTGGCGAGGCTGATCCCGTGCACGGTGGGGGCGTTCGGCGGATCGTCGTCGGTGCCCTCGGGCAGGTCGAAGCCCCGGCTTCGCAGGAAGGCGCGGGTGCCGTCGAGGCGTGGGCGGCCGTCGACGTAGGTGTCGTAGTCGGTGACGGCGTCGAAGGGGACGAACTGCCCGCCGGTGCGGGCTGCTTCGGCGCGCAGGAAGGTGTCGAAGGTGTCCTTCCAGGCCGCGGCGTGCACCACGGCGGTCTGGGTGAGCACCCCGTCGAGGTCGAAGAGGAAGGCGCGGATGTCGTCCGGTAGGCCCAGCATGGGTGCAGTCTTACCCGGGATGGCCCGTGATGCCGGGGAAGCCGCCGATTTCCCGGCGGCGCGTCGCGGGACGGGTGGCGGCATCGGGGGCCTCCCGTGGGCTCGGGGGGCGGGGCGGGGGCGGGTTCGGGGTACAGGACAACGATCGGCCCGCGGCGGCGATCCCGCCACCGGGCGGGGGCTCGGCGGGCTCGGGCGGGGCTCAGGCGGGGTCGTGGCGCCGGGCGGTGACGAAGTAGGGCTGGACCTTGCCGCTCTGCGCGTAGTCCTTGAGCCGGACGACCAGTTCCGCCCAGGTGCCGGCCACCATCGGGACGCCGTCCTCGCTGCCGGGCTGCCAGCCGCCGTGGCGGAACAGCAGCCGGGTGCGGTCGGGGGCGTCGGGCTGTTCGGCGAGGTCCCAGGTGATCCAGGTGCCGGCCCAGTGCGGCGGGAAGGCGCCGGTGTTCGCCCACACGACGCGGTCGAGGTCGGCGCGCTCGCGGCGCAGCCGGAAGGGCTCGGGGACGTCGGGGAAGTCGAAGAGCAGGATGTCGTCGTCGCGGTCGACGGCGGTGGTCCACCAGCTGGTGAGGCCGTCGTGGGTGTTGAGGGCGGCGAGGACGACGTCCCGGGGGGCGGCGATGTCGATCTGCAGGGCGATCTCGGGCATGGGATCCGCCTTTCGTGGCCCGCGGTCCCCCTCAGCCACCATGGCACGACCCCGGGACGGACGCGCCCCGGAGTCGTGCGATGCGGTGTACGGGTGCGGTCAGCCGCCGCTGCCGTAGGTGGTGTTCGCGCAGATGTCGTCGTCCGCGGAGCGGGCGTCGTTGGTGACGGTGGTGGGCAGCGGGGCCGGGGTGCCCGGGGTGCCGGCCGCGGGCGTGCCGCCGGGGGCGGCGGCGCCGTTGGCGGCGGCGAAGTCCTGGCCGACGATCACCGAGATGCCCCGCGAGCTGCTGGGCTCCAGGCTGGCGCCGGGGAACAGCGCGGCGACCTTCTCGGCGTTCGCCTTCTGGCTGGCGCTGTACTCGATCGTGGTGGTCTTGTACTTCGTGCTGGCCGCCTGGCCCGCCGTGGTGGCGGAGAACTTGGCGGCCTTGAGCTGCTCGGTCGCCTTGCCGGCCAGGCCGTTGGCGATCGTGCCGTTGTAGACGGCCACCTTCACGGACTCGTTGGAGGCGTCGCCGGCCGGGGCGGTCGAGGTCGGTGCGGCGGGCTGCGGCGAGCTCGGGGCGGCGGGGGCGCCGTCCTGCTGGCCGGTGGCGTTCTGGCCGTCGATGGTGTGGTCGGCCTTGAGGGTGTCCCAGAGCTTCTGGACGTCCGGCTGAACCAGGTCGATGTTGGCGTCCTGGGTGCGGTAGCGCCAGGGGGCCGTCACGAACTTGAGGTTGTGCATGTCGATGTTCTTCAGCGACAGGCCGAAGGACAGCAGCTTGTCGGCGGAGCTCAGCCCGGGGTCGACGGTCAGCGACTTGGTGGCGGCGTCGGCCAGCGGCAGCAGGTTGGTGGGGCTCAGCCCCTCCGACTTGATCTTGTTGGCGAGCGAGCTCATGAAGGCCTGCTGGCGCTTCATCCGGCCGATGTCGGAGCCGTCGCCGATGCCGTGCCGCAGCCGGACGTAGTCGAGCGCCTTCTGCCCGTCGACGGTCTGCTTGCCCTGCGGGAGGACGAGCTCGCCCTTCTTGTGCAGGTTGGGGTTGATGTCGCCCTCGTAGATGGCCTTGGGCAGGCACACGTCGACGCCGCCGACGGCCTTGGTCATCGAGGAGAAGCCGTTGAAGTCGACGACCATGGTGTGGTCGACCCGGATGCCGGTGAGCTTCTCGATCGTGTTCTGGGTACAGGCGGGGTTGCCGGCGTCGCTGCCGCCGACCGAGAACGCCGCGTTGAACAGGTCGTTCCCGGCCTTGGTCCACTTGCCGTTGGGCAGCTTGCAGGACGGGATCTGGACGATCGCGTTGCGCGGGATCGAGATGCCGACGGCGTGCTTGTGGTCGGCGTAGACGTGCAGCAGGATCGTCGTGTCCGAGCGGGCGCCGCCGTCCTCGCCGCCGCCGAGGTCGGAGTTGGAGCCGCCGCGGCTGTCGGAGCCGATGAGCAGCACGTTGACCGGCTTGTTGCCGTCCGCGTCGGCCTGGGCCTCCGGCGGGCGGTCGGTGGCTATCGCGTCCGCGTCGAAGGACTTGATGTTGGCGTTCAGCTTGAAGTAGATCGCGCCGCCGGTGCCGGCGAGCAGTACCAGGACGCCCGCCGCCGACCAGGCGACGATCTTCTTCACGTTCTTCTTCGGCTTCCGGCTGTTGCGGGCCGCCGCGCGGCCGCCGCCGCCCGCGGACGGGGCGCCCTTGCCGCCCTTGCCCTGTGCGGCCCGGCGGGCCTCGGCCCGTCCGCCGGCGCGCGGCTGCGGGACGGCGCTGTCGCCGTCCGTGGTGGCCGCGTCGGGCGCGTCCTCGCCACGAGCCGGGCTCTCGCCCCGTTTGCCTGCCATCCGCGTACCTTTCACCGCCGGAAGCGCTGCCCGTGATGATCGGGCACACCGTACTCTGGGAGACGGTCGGGACCGCACCCGGGTTGCACAATACGAAGGCCATATAAGAACTACGGCCATCACCGGAGAATACAAGCCGGTCGATCGCGCACCGTGTGACCAAGGTCTCCGGCACAGGCGGCGCAGCGCGGGCGGGAGCCCGGCCCGCCGTGCGCGAACCGGGATCCCGGGAGGTGGGGCGGTGTCTCAGCTCTCGATCACGCGGCGGAACAGCACGGTGTCGAATACGTCCTCCATGCGCACCGCGCGGCCCCCGCGCAGGGTCCAGGAGTGGATGAACGGCAGCGTCACGGTCGTGCCGCGCTTCGACGTGACCTCGCGCACACCGAAGACCACGACGCGGTCCCCGGCGGCCACGAACTCCTGTGGTCGCAGGCGCATTCCGCCGAGCACCGAGGGGACCTTCGCGAGGAACTCGCGCACGCCCGCGTGGCCGTGCTTGGTGCCGCCGAGGCCGTACTCGGCCATGCCGTCGGGGTGCACCCACTCGACGCGCGGGTCGAGGGTGTCCAGCAGCGCGGCGACGTCGCGGTCGTGGAAGGCCCGGTAGGCGCGCTCGATCAGGGCGCGGCTGCCGGTGGCGGCGGCATCGGCGGTGAGAGCGATGTCGGTCGGAACGGTGTCGGTGAGAACGGTGTCGGTCATGTCGGTCAGCGTCCCTTCGTCATGCTCTCGCCGCCCACGCGGCGGCCGTCCAGGTACTGCGGGTACATCACGCGCAGGGTGCGTTCGATGCCGTCGCGCCAGTCGACGGTGCACGGGCCGGTCAGCTTCCGGCGCAGCGTGGGATCGAACCGGTACGTCTCGCGGGTCACCTCGCTCGGGACGAGGTCCGCCGTCACACCGGTGAGCCGCTCGATGTGGCGGATGCAGTCGGTGACGCCGACGGACTGGTCGCCGCCCCAGTTGACGACGGTGGCCGGGGTGGCGGCGGCCGCCCAGAGGCGGGGCACCTGCGCCACCAGGTCGTCGGTGTGCAGGAGGGAGCACCAGTTCTGGCCCTCCAGCGGCACCTGGATCGGCTGTCCGGCCAGCATCGCCTTGAAGTACAGCATCGGCACGCCGCCGTAACTGCCGGGCCCGTAGGCGATGTTGAGCCGGGCGATGGTGGTGGGCAGGTCGAGCACCCGGGCGAAGGCGCGCACCGCGCCCTCGGTGGCGAGCTTGCCCATCGGGTAGGCGGGCAGCCAGTCGGCGGAGCCGTCCACCGGGTCGTCCTCGGTGTAGGCGTGGTCGAGGGTCCGGCGCTTGTAGAGCGCGCCGGTGGAGACGAACAGGAACGCCTCGGCGGTGCGGCAGTGCTCCATCAGGCGGCCGGTGGCGACGGCGTTGATCTCGGCGGTGGCGTTGAAGTCGCCGTCCTCGCCGCGGTGGACGGCGGAGTGCAGGACGTGGGTGAAGTCCCGCGGCAGTCCGGCGAGCGCCCGCTCGGAGCCGTCGGCCATGTCCCAGTGCCGGGTGCGGATGCCCCGGTCGGCCAGTGCCCGTTCGACGCCCGGCGTGCCGAACCGGCCGATGCACCAGACCTCGGCGTGTTCGGCGAGCGCCTCGGCGACCGGACGGGCGACCTGCCCGGTGCCGCCGGTGATCAGGATCTTCTTCCCCCGCATGGTGCTGCTGTGCTCCTTCGTCATCGGTGCGCGGCCCGCCGGCGGGCCAGTTCGTCGGCCCCGGCGAGCGCGTGGTCCAGTTCGCGGCGCAGGACCGCCTGGAAGGCGGCCACGTGGCGCGGGCCCATCAGGGTGTAGTGCTCGCCCGGCACCTCCACGTACCGGTTCTCCTCGCGGGCGTGCTCGTCCCAGCGCCGCAGCTCGTTGTCGAGCCACTCCTGGCGGGTGCCGCGCAGCGGGAGCGCGTGGAACACCGTCATCGAGCGGACGGCGCCGCTCGGCCGGTACTCCCGGCCCAGGCCGGTGAGGGTGTCGGCGATCTCCGCCCAGGCCGCGAACCGGTCGGCGTCCAGGTCGAGTTCGGCCAGCCGGTGCGGCGGGGCGAGGGCGACCAGCCGGGCGGCCTGCTCCTCGCACGGCAGGTGCCGCAGCGCGTCGGGGAGGTCGACGGACTGCTTCTTGTCGATCAGTTCCAGGAAGAGCGCCAGGTGGGCGGCCGTCTCGGCGTACCCCAGCTCCTCCATGCGGTACTTGATGTGCGGCGGCAGGTTGAAGCTGCCGACGAAGTCGACCCGCTCGCCCCGCGCCTCCAGGACCTTGGCGATCTCGAAGGCGACGGCGGCGCCGTAGGAGTACCCGGCCACCGCGTACGGGCCCTCGGGCTGCTCGGCGCGGATCGCGTCCACGTAGGCGTCGACCATCTCCTCGAAGGAGACGAAGGGCTTCTCGCCGTCGTTGAAGCCGCGGGCGCGCAGCGCGTGGAACGGGCGGTCGCCGACGAAGTACCGGGCGAGGTTGACGAAGACCAGCACCTCGCCGACGCCGGGGTGGACGCAGAACAGCGGGGTCTTGTCGCCGCCGGTCTGCATCGGCACCAGCGGGTCGTACGGCCGGGCGGCGCCCGGGGCGGCGGCGGGCTCGGCGAGGCGGGCGGCCAGGGCGCGGACGGTCGGCGCGGTGAGCACCGTGATGACCTCCAGGCCGGTGACGCCGAGCCGCTCGGCCACGCTGGCGCGCAGCCGCAGGATGTCGAGCGAGGTGCCGCCGAGGTCGAAGAAGCCCGCGGTGGCGCTGATCGCGGCCGGGTCGCAGTCGAACAGCTCGGCGTAGATCGCGGCGAGGGCGAGCTCGACCGGGCCCTCGGGCGCGGTGTACCCGCCGAGCATGCGCGTCGTCAGGTCAAAGACGGCGGACTGCTGCCCGGCGTACGCCCCCTCCTCCAGGCGGCGGCGCATCAGGGCGCGCTGGATCTTGCCGAGGCTGGTCTTGGGGAACGCCTCGGCGGGAAGGGGCAGGACCAGGGCCGGCCGGAAGCCCCAGTGCGTGACGACGGTCGCGCGGACGGCGGTGAGCACCCGGTGCAGGGCGGTCTCGTCGCCCTCCGGCAGGTCGGGGTGGAAGGCGATCACCAGCTGCTCGGTGTCGCTGCCCGCCGGGCGGGTCGGGAAGGCGGCGACGTAGGAGCGGGCGACGCCGTCGAGCTGTTCGAGGGCGGCCTCGACGTCGTGGCTGAAGTACGTGACGCCGTTGACGATGACGCTGTCCTTGCTGCGTCCGACGAGGGTGAGCCGGCCGCCGTCGATCCGGCCGAGGTCGCCGCTGCGGAACCAGCCGTCGGCGGTGAAGGCCCCGGCGGTGGCCGCCGGGTCGCGGAAGTAGCCGCCGGTGATCATCGGGCCGGTCAGCTGGAGCTCGCCGACCGCGCCCTCGGGCAGCGGGCGGTCGTCCGGGCCGGCGATGCGGACGGACAGGCCGGGGACGGGGGTGCCCAGGTTGGCGAACTCGGCGCCGCGGTCGGTGGCCGGGAAGCCGTGGCGGGAGTAGACGCTGCCGGCGCAGGTCTCGGTCATGCCGAAGGCGGGCCACAGGGCGTCCCCGGCCAGGCCGTACGGCGCGAGCCTCTCCAGAAACGTTTCTCCGGTGCTGACCAGGACGGCCTCGCCGCCGCTGATGATCTGCCGGACCCGGCTCAGGTCGAGCCGCTCGTCCCCGGCGTCCAGCCGGTCGGCGGCGGCGGAGACCAGGCCGAGGAGGAAGTTCGGCGCGAAGGTCATCGTCACGCCGTGCCGGGACAGCAGCCGCGGGAACTCCAGCGGGTCGGCGAGCACCGCGGCGGGGGCGACGTGCAGCTGGCGGGCGCCGACGGACAGCGGCAGCAGGTGGCACTCCAGCAGCGCGGCGACGTGGTCGAAGGAGACCCAGTTCAGCGTGACGTCGGCGGCGTCCAGCCGGTGCGCGGCGTTCTTGGCCGCCATCGAGGCCAGCAGGTTGGCGTGGCTGAGCATGACGGCCTTGGAGTTGCTGGTGGACCCGGAGGTCAGCATCAGCACGGCGGTGTCCCCGGGGGCGGCGCGGTGCAACTCCGCGGCGGGCTCGCCGGACAACTCCTCCAGGACGGCGAGCGGGCGGTCCCGGTCGGGCGGGAGGGCGGCGGCCAGGCCGGCGGTGGTGACCGTCAGCGGACCGTCCAGCAGGGCGTCGACGTGGCCGAGCCGGGCGGCCCACCGCTCCGGGTCGGCGGCGGCCGGCGCGGCCAGCGGGCACGGGACGAAGCCGCCGAGCACGGCGCCCCAGAACGCGGGCAGGAAGTCCTCGGCGCGCTCCAGGATCAGCACCACCCGGTCGCCGGGGCGCAGACCGCGGGCCCGCAGGCCGGTCAGGACGCGCCGGGCGGCGTCGAGCAGGGCCGGGTAGCTCTGATCGGTCGGATCGGCGCCGGCGGCGCCGGGGCCGTGGCCGAGGCCCGTCGCCGGATGCCGCTCGGCGACGTCCAGCAGCAGGTCGGTGAGGTTGGTGGGACGTGTCACGGGCCGTCTGTCTCCTGGCTTCGGGGCGCGCCGGGGCAGCCCGCCTGGCACGCCGAACAGGGGTGAGGACCACAGGGGTGCGGATGTCCGCAGCGTGGCGCGACCGGACGGTTCAGCGCGGGGACGCCGGCGACGGCACCGCCCGCCACCGCGCCGTCGCGCCGGTGGCCGGCCGGGCCGGCAAAGTTATGGGCCGAAAAGTCCCCGTCTGACGTATGGTCACGCCGCTTACCGTAAGGTCGGACCAGTCCAGGCCGGCCGGGCGAGTTCAGGGTTGGCCGGAAGGGGACAGGGCCGCGACCGGCGGTGAGGGGCGGGCTACTTCTCGTGAGGAAAACGGAATGCCGACCGCTCCTTTCCGGTGCCCGAGTGCAGGTTGATGCCAGGGCGGCTGGAGATTCGCCAGGTCGGTGGTGGGAAAATCCCGGCCTGATATATGCCCGTCGCGATGTCGTTCGCGATGTCGTTCGCGATGCCGTTCGCGATGTCCTTCGAGCCCACCCCGCGACGCACCCGCCGAGTGCGGGCTCAAAGGCCCTTGACCTGCGGTTTTGAGCAAAGGTTGACTGGCTTCGAACAGCCGAACTACTGTCAGTCGCAGGTGGTCTGATCAGGTGTCATCTGACATGTTCTTGATTAAACAGTTGAACGTCGAATGAACGGAAAGACCACCACCGTAAGGGGGGACGCAAGTGACCAGTGCAGCCGGTTCGCCGAACGGCCCTGGCCAGGAGGAATCGACGCCGGGCGATCACGCCGCGCACGTCGAAAAGACCCTGCTCCAGGCGCGGGCACTGATCGAATCCACCGTCTCGCTCTACCGGCAGCGCCCCGACCAGGGCCCCCCCGCCCCGCACACCGATGTCACCGCCCTCGGCGAGGCCGTCGAACAGCTCGTGCACGGCGCCCGGCACTCGGTCTGCGTCGCCGTCACCGGCACCGGGCCCTTCGAGCAGATCGCCCGCGACGCCCTGACCACCATGCGCCCCGGCACCGTCGTCCGGGTCCTCTGCGCCCCCGGCGTCGCCGACTGCGCCCTGGCCAAGCTCGCCCACGCGCCCGGCGCCCGCTTCGAGATCCGCGTCTCCGAGGCCGACCTGCGCGACATCGTCATCTCCGACGGCGCCGCCGCCCTCGTCCGCGCCTCCGCCGGCAACGCCAAGGGCCAGGCCACGCTGGTCAACGACCGGGCCGCGGTCCGCGCCCTGGAGCTGCTCTTCGCCGGCGCCTGGTCGCTCGGCCGCAAGCTCGACGACCACCTCGCGCTCAGCCCCCGCCTGCTCGGCGACCTCACCCGCAGCATCCTGGAGCGGCTGCGCAGCGGCTACACCGACGAGGCGGCCGCCCGCGACCTCAGCATGTCCCTGCGCACCTACCGGCGCCACGTCGCCGAGATCATGCGCGAACTCGGTGCCAGCTCCCGCTTCCAGGCCGGCGTGCGCGCGGTCGAGCTGGGCCTGCTCCACGAGTGACAGCCTGTCTTCGGCGCCCCTGCGGGCCCTGCGGGACAGGGCCGGGCGCCGTCCCCGACCACACGGGGAGGACCGCGGCCCACCAGCCGCGGCGCAGTGAGTAACACCAACGGGGAAACTGGTGAGTACGACGTGCCCATCGAGGCAGAGGACGAACTGGAAAGAGCACTCCTGGAAGTGCGGTCGCTGATCGAGTCGACGGTGGCCATCCACCGCGACCGCAGCCACCGGGCCCAGCAGATCGCCACGGTGGAGGGCGGCTACCGGGCGGTGCTCGACACCGCCGCCGCCCTCATCCGCAGCGCCGTGCGCAGCATCGACATCGTGCACGCGCGAATGCCCGGCGCCGAGGAACAGGAGCCCGGGCTCAGCGAGTTCGCCGAGCGAAGACTGATCTACGGCGCCGCCGAGACCATCTCCGTGCGGCTGCTGACGAACCCTTCGATGATCGACGAGGACTTCGTCCGCGAGCAGCTCGCCAAGGAGCGGCCGGTGGCGATCCGGGTGGCCCGGGTGCCCCCGCTCCAGGCGCTGCTGGTGGACGGCACGACCGCGCTGGTCGTCGCCGAGTCGGCCACCGGCGTCCGGGCCTCCGTCATCCGCGAGCCCAAGGTGGTCTTCACGCTGGGCTCGCTGTACGAGAGCGTGTGGCGCAACGCCGTCCCGGCCGGCGAGCGGATCGTCTTCGGCGACCGGGACCGGGCCGCGCTCGCCCAGCAGATCCTCGGCGCGCTGCGGGCCGGCGTCACCGACGAGGTCGCCGCCCGCGAACTCACCGTCTCGGTGCGCACCTACCGCCGGCACGTCGCCGAGATCATGGCGATGCTCGGCGCGCAGTCCCGCTTCCAGGCCGGCGTGCGCGCCGCCGAACTCGGCCTGCTGCGGCCCGCCCGGCCGGGGCCCGGCGGCGGCCCGGGCGCCTGAGGCCGCAACGTTCCACCGGGCGCCGGGCGAGTGGCAGCTTCCTGAAGGGTCTGTTGCCGCTCCCCCGGCGCCCTCGGTTGTATGGGCCGCGGAAAGGGGTCCGGGTACCGCACGCACCCGGAAATCCCCTTCCCGATGGCCTGCCGTACTCCCCCGAAACTGCCGGCCGTCGGCACGGGGACCCGCCCTCCGGAAAACCTCCGGCGGCGGGCCCCCGTACCCACCGGTGAATTCGGCGCGGAAGGCGGGTCAATGGACCAGAACCCGATCGGTCTGGTGTTCCCCGGCCAGGGGACGCAGAAAGCGGGAATGGGCGAGCCCTGGCGGGAAACCCCGTCCTGGGAAATCGTCACGGCAATCTCCGGGGTCACCGGGGAGGATCTCGCGGAACTGCTCCTGGACACTCCGGACGAACACCTGCGGCGCACCGACCTGGCGCAGCTCACCGTGTTCACGGTGGCCATGGTCGCGTACGCCGAGGCGGTGCGCCGCGGCGCGCTCGACGGGCCGGTGGCCGCCGTGGCCGGCCACAGCCTGGGCGAGTACGCCGCGCTCACCGCCGCCGGGGCGCTCACCCTGCCCGACGCCGCCGCGCTGGTGGCGGCCCGCGGCCGGGCCATGCGGGACGCCGCCGACGAGCGCCCCGGCACCATGGGCGTCCTGGTCGCCGCCCCGCTGGAGCAGGTCGCCGAACTCACCGACCGGATCCGGGCGCGGGGCGCCGAGGTGTGGGTCGCCAACGTCAACGCGCCCGGCCAGACCGTGGTCTCCGGCTCCGCCGAGGGCATCGAGCTGATCGGCGCCGAGGCGCCCTCGATCGGCGCCAAGATGATCCGGCTGTCCGTCGGCGGCGCCTTCCACAGCCCGTACATGGCGCCCGCCGCCGAACGGCTGCGGACCGCACTGAAGAACACCGCCTTCGCCCCGGCCCACCTGCCGGTCGTCGCCAACGCGGACGCCCGCGCGTACGCCGGCGACTGCGACTGGCCCGCCCTGGCCACCCGCCAGCTCACCTCGCCGGTGCTCTGGGAGCCCTCCGTGCGCACCCTCACCGGCGAGCTCGGCTGCCGCCGGCTGGTCGAGATCGGCCCCGGCAAGACCCTGGCCGGCCTGATCCGCCGGATCGCGCCGGAGACCGGGGTGGTGTCGCTGAACAGCCCGGCCGCGCTGGGCTGACCGGGGCCGGGAGGGGTCCGAGGACCGGCCCCAGCACCGAACCGGACAAGGAGAACCACCCCGATGACACAGGCCACCGAGAGCATCTGGCTGCGCCGGTACCCCACCGCGGCACCCCCGCGGCTGCGGCTGCTCTGCCTGCCGCACGCCGGCGGCTCGGCCGGCTTCTTCCACGGCTGGGGGCGCGCCTTCGGCGAGGACGTCGAAGTCCTCGCCGTGCGCTACCCCGGCCGCCAGGAGCGGATCGCCGAGGACCCGTGGACCCGCCTGGAGGACCTCGCCGACGCGATCACCGCCGAGCTCGCCCCCTGCCTCGACACCCCGCTCGCCCTGTTCGGCCACAGCATGGGCGCCACCGTCGGCTACGAGATCGCGCTGCGCCTCGCGCAGCGGCACGGCATCGCCCCGGCGCTGCTGGCCGTCTCCTGCCGCAAGGCCCCGCACCTGCTGACGCCGCGCACCGCCGCCTTCGGCAGCGACGACGACCTGCTCGCCGAGGTCGGCCGGATGGGCGGCACGGACGCCGCGCTGCTGGCCGACGAGGACCTGCGCGAGCTCGTCCTGCCCGCCATCCGCGCCGACTTCCGGGCCGTCGCCGGGTACGCGCCGCGGCCCGGCGTGCCGCTGCCCTGCCCGGTGGCCGGCTACGTCGGCGACGGCGACCCCGACGTCGCCCCCGACGAGGTCGCGGCCTGGGCCGGGATCGCCCCGGCCGGCTTCGACCTGACCGTCCTGCCGGGCGGCCACTTCTACCTGGTCGAGCAGCGCGAGGCGCTCGTCGCGGACCTCCGCGCACGGCTTTCCGCGACCGTCCGCCGCTGAATTCCCGGACGCCGGTGGCAGGTTGTTGCAGCCGCCGTTGTGGGCCCGGAAACCGGGCTCGCAGAATTCCATCCGCACGGTTATTCGATCCGGCGCGGCACCCCGCGCCGCATCCCGCACCACATCCGGCAATGCATTCCGCGCGGCCCGGGAACCGGGCCGGACAAAGGAGAAGACCATGACCACCGCCACCCGCGACGAGCGCCTCGAAACCATCAAGGAAATCGTCTGCGACATTCTGGAGATCGAGGAGGACGAGGTCACCGAGACCAGCCTCTTCAAGGAGGACCACGACGCCGACTCGCTCCGCGCGATCGAGATCCTCGCCGCCCTGGAGAAGGAGTTCGGCGTCGTGATCAACCAGAGCGAGCTGCCCCGCATGGTCAACCTCACGGGCGTCTACGAGGTCGTCTCGGAGCCGGCCGGCTGGTAGTCCCGACAACGCTGCGACGGATGGGGAGGGTCGCCATGACGGCGGCAGGAAACGGCACCGGGCACACCGGGCCGCAGCGGCACCGGGTGGTGCTCACCGGGCTCGGGGTGGTGTCCAGCATCGGCCTCGGCGTCCGGGAGTTCCTCACGGGGCTCCGCGAGGGCCGCAGCGGGGCCCGGCCCATCTCGGTGTTCGACACCGAGGGCTTCGCCCACGCCAACGGGTGCGAGATCACCGACTTCGACCCGCGGGACTGGATCCGCACGCTGGAGGTCGAACAGCTCGGCCGGGCCGCGCAGTTCTCGACCGCGGCGGCCCGGATGGCCCTGGAGGACTCCGGCCTCGACCTGGCACTGCTGCGCGGCCGGCGCGGACTGATCTCCATCGGCACCACCGACGGCGAGAGCTACGACCTCGACCAGCTGGTCGAGCGCGAACTCGCCGACGGCACCGGCACCTTCGACCCGACGGCCGCCCGGCGAGTGCCGGCCGGGCGGCTGTCGGCGGCCATCGCCCAGGAACTGGGCCTGACCGACGTCGAAGCGCTGACCATCCCGACCGCGTGCTCCGCGGGCAACTACGCCATCGGCTACGGCTTCGACGCCGTCAGCTCCGGCGAGGCGGAGTTCGCCTTCTGCGGCGGCGCGGACGCGATGTGCCGCAAGACCTTCACCGGCTTCTACCGGCTCGGCACCATCGCCCCCGACCGCTGCCAGCCCTTCGACGTCGACCGCAAGGGCATCCTCACCGGCGAGGGCGCCGGCGTGCTCGTCCTGGAGCGGCTGGACTCGGCGCTGGAGCGCGGCGCCACCATCTACGCCGAGGTGCTCGGCTACGGGCTGAACTGCGACGCCCACCACCAGGTGGCCCCGGACCGGGACAGCGTCGCCGAGCTGATGCGGCTCGCCCTGGACAACGCCGGCGTCAAGCCGCAGGAGGTGGACCTCATCTCCGCGCACGGCACCGGCACCAAGGCCAACGACATCACCGAGGCCGGCGCCATCCGGCAGGTGTTCGGCGACACCCCGCCGCGCACCGTCTCGATGAAGTCGATGCTCGGCCACAGCATGGGCGCCGCCAGCGCGCTCGGCGCGATCGGCTGCGCGCTCGCGATCCGCAACCGGTTCATCCCGCCCACCATCAACCACGTCACCACCGACCCCGACTGCGACGTCGACTGCGTGCCCAACCAGGCGGTCGAGGCCGACCTGCGGATCGTCCAGAACAACGGTCTCGCGTTCGGGGGCAACAACGCGGCGGTCCTGCTCGGGCGGTACGACGCGACCAAGGAGGCGTCATGACGATCCGCCCCATCATCGGGATGGGCGCGGTCGCCGCCACCGGCACCGGTGTCGGCGAGCTCTTCGAGAACCTGTGCGCGGGCGTCTCCGGCCGCGCCGAACTGCGCGGCTTCGACCGCACCAGGTTCCGCGCCCAGCACGCGTACGAGGTCGACGACCGCCCCGCCCCGGGCGAGGACGTCCCGGGCCGGGCCGGCCGGCTGCTGCACGAGGCGATCGCCCAGGCCGCCGCCGACGCGGGCCTCGGCGAGGACCTGTCCGGCATCCCGATCCTGGTCGGCACCGGCCTGCGCGAACTGCGCTCGCTGGAGCTGTGGTGGGCCGACGGCTCGCCGTTCGCCGACTCCGGGCTGCACTTCGGCACCGGGCTGAAGGAACGCTTCAACGCCGACGTCACCCACACCTTCTCCAACGCCTGCTCGGCCTCGCTGTACGCGCTCGCGCTGGCCGGCGACCTGCTCGACCAGGAGGGCCCGGACGCGCCCGACACCGTCATCGTGGCGGGGGTCGACGTCCTCACCGAGTCCATGTACGGCCTGCTGGAGCGCGTCCACGCGACACCCCCGGACCGGGTGCGGCCCTTCGACCGCAACCGCACCGGCGTGCTGATGGGCGACGGCGCCGCCGCGATCGTGCTGCGCCGCACCGAGGAGGGCGCCCCGCAGGTGCACGCCCGGCTGCGCGGCGTGGCCGTCAACTGCGACGCCTTCCACGTCACCGCGCCCTCCCCGGAGGGCATCGCCGAGGCCATGCACGCCGCCCACCGGCTGGCCGGCGTCAAGCCCGCCGACCTCGACCTGGTGATGGTGCACGGCACCGGCACCCTGCTCAACGACGAGGCCGAGGCCACCGCCCTGGCCGCCGTGCTCGGCGACGACGCCTCCGGCCCGCTGATGACCGCGGTGAAGTCGATGACCGGCCACACCTCGGGCGCCTCCGGCCTGATCAACCTGATCGTCGGCGTCCGGGCCCTGAACGAGGGCCGGGTGCCGCCGACCGTCGGCCTGGAGGACCCGGTGGACGAGGCCGCGAAGTTCAGCTTCGTCACCGGCGAGGCCGCCACCGACCGGACGCTGCGGCTCGCGCAGCTGAACGCCTTCGGCTTCGGCGGCATCAACGCCGTGGCCATCGTGGAGGGGACCCGATGAACGTAGTGGTCACCGGCGCCGCCGTCCTGCTGCCCGGCACCGAGACGGTCCGCGCCCTCGCCGACGGGCCCACCCCCGGCGGGGCCCCGGTGGAGCCGGCCGCGCACGTCGGCAAGAAGGGCCTGCGCTACAAGGACCGGGCCACCCAGCTCGGTTACGCGCTCACCGCCGCCGCGCTGCGCGACGCCGGACTGCTCGGCGCGGACGAGAAGGCGGGCATCACCGTGCCGGCCGTCAGCGTCGGCGTGGTCGCCAGCTCCAACTTCGGCAACCTGGACACCGTCACCCGCGCCCTGGACACCCTGCGCGAGGGCACCGTCACGGCCACCTCGCCGATGGACCTGCCGAACGCCTCCAGCAACGTCATCGCCTCCTCGGCGGCGATCCGCTACGGGCTGCGCGGCCCCAACCTGATGGTCTGCAACGGCGAGACCTCCGGCCTGGACGCGCTGCACTGGGCCGCCACCCTGATCAACGCCGGCCGGGCCGAGCGCGTCCTCGTGCTCGGCGTCGAGCCGGACAACGAGGTGGTGCGCCGGCTGCTCGGCGGCGAGCGCGCCGTCGACGGCGGGGCGGCCCTGGTGGTCGAGTCCCGCGCGGCCGCCGCCGCCCGCTCGGCGACCGTCCGCGCCGTGCTCGGCGGCTACCGCCGCGGCGCCGCCGCACCCGACGAGCGGGGCCTGCGCTGGGAGCTGCCCGCGCACCTCGGCAAGGCCTCCGGCGCCGCCGGGCTGCTCCAGGTGGCGGCCGCGGTCGGGCTCTTCGACGCCGGCGAGCCGGGCCCGGTCCAGGCCGTCACCGGCGGCGCCGGCGACGACGCCCGCGCCGACCTGCTGGTGCTCGCCCCCGAAGCGGCATGAGCGGCGACGCCGTGGCGGGCGGGCCCGACCTGCGCCCGGTCTCCGTCGAGCGGCGCACCGACGGCACCGGCCCCCGCGTGCTGCTGCTGCACGGCCTGGCCGCCAACGACAGCGTGTGGGAGCCCGCGCTCCCCGAACTGCCGGACGGCCTGCAGATGTGGACCGCCCGGCTGCCCTGGCGCACCGAGACCATCACCGGCCTCGGCACCGAGACCGACCTGGCCGGCCGGCTCGCCCAGGCGCTGGAGTCGGTGCCCGGCGGCGCCGAGGTCGTCGTCGCGCACTCGATGGCGGCCAACGTGCTGCTCGACCTGCTGGACCGCGAACTGCGGGCCGGCGTGGACGCACCGCGCAAGTACGGCCTCCGCGCGCTCGTCCTGGTCTCGCCGTTCTACCGCTCGCGCGCCGAGCAGTTCGACTGGGAGACCATCAGCTACTACCTGAACGACTTCCACCTGATCATGGAGGAGGGGATCCGGGCCCACTCCGGCGGCCGGGTCCCGGCCGACCTGCGGCGGGCCATGGGCGAGCGGGTGCGCGAACGCGTCGGCCCGTACGGCTGGTTCCGCTTCTTCGACCTGTACCTGCGCACGCCCGCGCTGGCGGCCGGCCGACTCGCCCTGCCCACCCTGGTGCTGGCCGGCGAGAGCGACTTCGCCGCCCCGCCCGGGGAGGGCGTGGCGCTCGCCGGGGCCCTGCCCGACGCCCGCTCCCTCGTCCTGCCCGGCTGCGGGCACTTCCCGATGCTCGACGCGCCCGGACGGTTCGCCGCCGCCGTCGCCGAGTTCGTCCACACCGTCCCGGGCCTGTCGCCGTCCGACGGCCACGCCCGACCAACCGCCCTGGAGCTCCAGCGATGACCCTCGTCACGGACACCGCCGTCAAGGCGCTGCTGACCACCTCCACCGCCACCCAGGTCCGCCCCCGCTACGAGGGCTCCAACATCTGCACCTGGATCGGCTTCAAGCACGTCAACTACCTCGTCGAGGAGGCCGTCCTCGACCACTTCCGGCAGGCCGGGCTCCCGGCCCGCGCGCTCTACGAGGAGCACGGCCTCGGCCTCGACCTGGTCTCGATCGACACCCGCATCCTGCACGCCTTCCACATGGACGACGTGGCCGAGGCCGAGGTCGTGCCGTGGACCAAGGACGAGGACGGCACGATCGGCCTCAAGGTCGTCATCCGGGTCGAGCGCGACGGCGAGGTCCTCAAGGCCGTCACCTCCAAGGTCCGCGTCTCGCTGCGGATCGACACCTACCTGGAGGCGGCCGGCGAGGTGCCCGCGCTGCTCGCCCGCTTCGCCGTCGCCAAGCTCGGCGACGACCTGGAGCGCGCGGCCGGCACCGCCGCCCCCGCCGAGGAGGAGGTCCTCGCCTCGCTGACGGCCGGGCAGAACGCGTACGCGTGGAAGTGGAACATCCCGTACCCGTACTGCCACTTCACCGAGCGCATCCAGATGTCGGGCTACCTGCGGCTGATGGAGGAGGGCAAGGACCGCTTCGTCGCGGACCGCGGCATCTCCATCAAGACCCTGCTGGACGACCGCAAGTGGATCCCGGTCGTGCCGCGCTCCGACATCCGCATCCTCGACGAGGCGCTGATGGAGGAGGACCTCTACACGGTGTACACCGTCGAGGAGGTCTTCAAGGACTTCACCTACACCTCCCGCATGGACTTCTACGTCCTGCGCGACGGCGAGCTGGTCAAGACCGCGACCGGCCGCATCGTGCACGGCTACGCGGTGATCGGCAACCGCCGCGACTGGAGCCTGGTGAGCTTCGACCAGCGCGTGCTCGACGCCGTCAACGGAGTGCAGCAGGCGTGAGCGAGCTCAGCGAGATTTCCGCGAGCGGGGTCGAGGTGTGGGAGGGCTCCACGCCGCGCCTGCTGCTCATCGAGAGCCAGGGCCGCGTCGCCCAGGACGCCGGCTTCCGGCGCGACGCGGTCGCCCAGGTGCTCACCGGGCAGTCGGCGCTCCTCTTCCTCGTCCAGGACGGCGTCGTGCTCGCCGTCCCGGGCAGCGACTCCGACCTCGACCGCTTCCAGGAGGAGGGCGGGGTCCTCGCCGCGGACAGCTTCTCGCTGGCCCAGCACGGCCTGGACGGCGCGGCCCTGCGCCCCGAGCTCCGGGTGGTCGGGATGGACGTCGTGGCGGGCTGGATCCTCGATCCGGCCGTCCGGGTGGTGTGGCACTGAGGTGGCCAGACGGATCCCGCACACGGACGTGCTCATCACCCTCATGGGTGCCCCCCACGCATCGGACCAGGTCACCACCGCCCTGCGGCTGACCCAGGCCCTGTTGGAGCGCGGTGCCACCGTGCAGGTGTGGACCTGCGGCTACGCCACCCTGCTCACCCAGAAGCCGCTCGGCCCGGACAAGCCGCGCAACCTCGCCGACTGGAACCGGGAGTACCCCTCCCTCGCCACGCTCGCCGGGGAACTGCTCACCGCCCACCCGGACCGGCTCCACTGGTACGGCTGCCGGTTCTGCAGCGACGACCGCGGCGCCGTGGACCACCTCCCCCAGGTCGTGCTCCGCCCGCCGGCCGGCTACGCCGCCAACGTCGCCGCCGCGGACAAGACCCTGCTGATGGGGGTGATCTGATGGCCGGCGACCCGACGGACCCGACGGACGGCCGGGTGCTGGCCATCGTCGAACGCGGCTACCGCGGCGCGCTCGACAAGCAGTTCTTCGACGAGCTGTACCTCGCCACCGAACTGCACCGCCAGCTCGGCGGACTGGACGTCCTGCTGCGCGGCTCGGCCGCCGGCTACGCCCTGGACGCCGCGCCGCCGCCCCCGCTGCGGATCGGCAACCGCACCGTCGACACGCTCACCGACCCCCGCCAGGGCCTGCGCACGCTGCTCGGCGCGGGCGTGCGGGTGCTCGTCGAGGAGCCCGACATCGCGGCGCTGCGCTCCCCGCTGCCGCTCGTCGACGGCGTCGAGCTCGCCCCTGCGGGCGCGACCGCCGCGCGCTGGGGCGAGTACCGGATGGTCGTCTTCCTCTGAACGCCCCGCCCCACTGACCCCTTGACCGAAAGGAACCGGTGACGGTCATGACCACCCTCACCACGGGCGCCGGACGCCCGGTGATCACCGCCTGGTCGGCCGTGTCGCCCTACGGCATCGGCCGCACCGCCTTCACCGAGGGCCTGCGCGAGCGCCGCGGCACCGTCACCGCGCTCGGCGCCGAACACGGCACCACCCCCGACGGGACCGGCCACGTCGTGCCCGGCTTCGCGATCCGCGAGGTGCTCGGCAAGAAGGGCACCCGCTCGATGGACCGGGTCACCGGCCTCGCCGTCACCGCCGTCGGCGCGCTGCTCGACGACGGGCCGCGCAACCGGGCCGTCGGCACCGGCGAGGGCGCCGCGTTCGCCCTCGGCACCACCACCGGCAGCGCCCAGTCGATGATGGACTTCACCCGCGACTCGCTCACCGGCGAGCAGCCCTTCTTCGTCGACCCCGCGCGCTTCCCCAACACGGTGATGAACTGCGCGGCCGGCCAGAGCGCCATCTGGTACCAGCTGAAGGGCCCCAACGCGACCATCGCCGGCGGCCGCACCGCCGGCCTGCACGCGCTCAACTACTCGCGCCGGCTGCTCGGCACCGGCCGCGCCCGGACCGTCCTGTGCGGCGCGGCCGAGGAGTTCAGCCAGGCCCGGTCCTGGCTGGAGCACCACAGCGGCGACGCGGCCGAGGCCGGCGCGCCCGCCCTCGGCGAGGGCTGCGCGATGCTCCTCGTCGAGCCGTACGCCCCCGGGGACCCGGACCAGCCGGTGCTGGCCGAACTCCTCGGCGTCGAACTGCGCGTCGTCCTCGACGGCGACCCCGCCCCCGTGCTGGCCGCCGCCCTGCGCGCGGCGCTGGAGCGGGCCGGCGTCGAACCGGGGCAGGTCGCCGCGGTGGCCCGCTCCGGCGCGCCCGGCCGCGAGGGCCGCGGCGAGGCCGAGGCCGTCCGCGAGGTGCTCGGCACCGACGGGTACGCCGACCTGACGCTGACCGGGCTGATCGGCGACACCGGGGCGGCCGCGGCCGCCTTCCAGGCCACCGCCCTGCTCTCGTACGCGGCCGACCACCCCGCCGGGGCGGCCGGACGGATCGGCGTGATCACCTCCGTGGACCGCAGCGGCACCGTCGGCTGCGCCCTGCTCGGCCTGCGCTGAGCCCCGGCTCCTCCGCACTCCCCCTGAACTCCTCCGAACTCCTCCGAAAGGAACGGCAATCGTGCTGGACAAGGAAGAACTCCGCGCCGTGGTCGCCCAGGTGCTGGACGTCGACGCCGAGGAGGTCACCGACGACGCCCGCTTCGTCGACGACCTGGAGGTCGACTCGCTGATGGCCCTGGAGATCGTCGTCGTGCTGGAGAAGAAGTACGGCGTGAAGCTGCCCGAGTCGGACCTCAAGCAGATCACGACCCTGCGGAACGCCTACGACGTCCTGCTCGGCCGGCTCGACGCGGCGAAGGCCGCCTGATGCCCGCCGCCGGCCCGCTCGGCGGCGCGGTCGAGGTGCTGCCCGCCACCGACGGGCTGCGCACCGCGGCCCGCTTCCGGGTGGAGGACACCGAGACCGTGCTGCCCGGCCACTACCCGGGCTTCCCGATCTTCCCCGGCGTCTGCCTGGTCGAGTGCACCCACCAGGGCGCGCTCGCCACCCTGCCCGCGGAGGCGAAGGGCGCCGCGCTGGCCGCCGTGGAGTCCACCCGGTTCACCGGGCCGGTCTTCCCCGGCGACGAGCTGGAGATCGCCATGGAGTGGAAGCGGACCGCGGCCGGCGACTGGCAGTGCCGGGCCAAGCTGGCCACCGGGCGCGGCCCGGCGGCGAGCGTCCGGCTGCGCTACGCCCTCGCGGAGGTGGCGGCGTGACCGGCTTCTCCGTGCCGGGTGTGATCGGCCAGCGCGACATCCGCGCCCGGCTGCCGCACCGCTTCCCGATGCTCCTGGTGGACCGGGTCGTCGACCTCGTCCCCGGCGAGCGGCTGACCGCCCTCAAGGCCGTCACCTGCAACGAGCCCTGGTACGAGAAGCTCGGCGCGGACACCCCCGCCGAGGACTTCGCCTACCCGTCCTCGCTGCTGGTCGAGTCCTGGTGCCAGTCCGCCGGGGTGCTGGCCACCTGGGACGACCCCAACCCGGACGTGCTGAGCGGGCAGGTGATGCTCTTCGGCGGCATGACCGGCGTCGAGTTCCACCGCCCCGTGCTTCCCGGCGAGGTCCTGGAGCACGTCGTCCGGCTGGACCGCCGGGTCGACGACACCGTGCTGTTCGAGGGCGAGACCCGCTCGGCCGGCGAACCCGTGATGACCGTCGGCCGGATCGTGATGGCCTTCCGCCCCGCCGAGGCGCTGCGCCCGGCCACCGTCTGAGGAGAGAGCACCACCATGTCGGACACCACCAGCCGGGTCGCCCTGGTCACCGGCGGCTCGCGCGGCATCGGCCGGGCCACCGTCACGGCGCTCGCCCGGGACGGCTTCGACGTCGCCTTCTGCTACCGCTCGGACGACGAGGCGGCGCGCAGCCTGGAGAAGACCGGCGACGAGCACGGCGTACGGATCACCGGCACCCGGGTGGACGTCGCCGACGGCGCCGCCGTCCGGGCCTGGATCGAGGCCACCGAGGACGGGCTCGGCCCTGTCACCGCGGCCGTCACCGCGGCCGGCATCACCCGCGACAACCCGCTCGTCCTGATGGAGGACGAGCAGTGGCGCCAGGTCATCGACACCAACCTGGACGGCGTCTACCACGTCTGCCGCGCCGTGGTGTTCGGCATGATGAAGCGCCGCGGCGGCGCGATCGTCAACATCTCCTCGGTCGCCGGGGTCTACGGCCACGGCACCCAGACCAACTACTCGGCGTCCAAGGCCGGGATCATCGGCTTCACCCGCGCCCTGGCCAAGGAGAGCGGCCGCGCCGGCATCCGGGTCAACGCCGTCGCCCCGGGCTTCATCGAGACCGACATGGTCGCCGCGATGAACGACAAGGCCCGCAAGGAGGCACTGACCTCGATCCCGCTGCGCCGCATGGGCACCGCGGAGGAGGTCGCCGACCTGGTCGCCTACCTGGTCTCGGACAAGGCCGCGTACATCACCGGCGCGGTCCTCCAGATCGACGGCGGCATCACCATCTAGCCCGGACGGCCGGGCAGTTCGAACCACCCGTTCAGAAAGGCTGGAGGCGGCGATGGCACGACGTGCACCGCGCTGGTACTTCTCCTTCCGCAGCCCCTACTCCTGGATGGCCTACCGCGACCTGGTCGACCACCACCCGCAGGAGGCCGAGCGGATCGAGTGGCTGCCGTTCTGGGAGCCGGACCCGTCCGCCCAGGACGAGCTGGAGCAGAGCAACATCCGGCTCCCGTACGTCCCGATGTCCAAGGAGAAGCACCTCTACATCCTGCAGGACGTCCGGCGCCTGGCCCGGGCCCGCGACCTGGAGATGGTCTGGCCGGTCGACCCGGCCCCGCGCTGGGAGGTCTCGCACCTCGCCTACCTGGCCGCCGAACGGCTGGGCGTCGGGCGGGAGTTCATCGCCGAGACGTACCGCACCCGGTGGGAGCGCGGCGAGGACATCTCGCGGCCCGACACCATGCGCAAGATCGCCGAGACCATCGGCGCCGACCCGGAGGCGCTGGCCCGGGCCCACGAGGACCCGGAGGTCCGCGAGCTCGGGATGGCCGCGCTGGGCTCCCTGCACCGCGACGGCGTGTTCGGCGTGCCGTTCTTCATCTGCGGCTTCGACAAGTACTGGGGCGTGGACCGGCTGCCGGACTTCCTCCGGCGCCTGCAGTCGCTCAAGGTCTCCTGACCCACCACCACCGAAGGAAGGGCCCACCATGGCCAGCAACCCGTTCGAGAACGACGACGCCCGCTACCTGGTCCTCGTCAACGAGGAGAACCAGCACTCGCTCTGGCCCTCCTTCGCCGAGGTCCCGGCCGGCTGGACCTCCGTGTTCGGCGAGGACGGCCGCCAGGCCTGCCTCGACTACATCAACGAGCACTGGACCGACATGCGGCCGAAGTCCCTGGCCGACGCCATGAACGCCGCCTGAACCACCCCGTCCGGCCGGCGGGCGGCGGGCGTTGGCAGCAATCTGCAACGCCCGTTGCCCGCGCTCGGGGCCCGGTGACAGCGTGGACGTCCGGCCGCCCCCGGGCGGCCACGCCCCCGGTCGCCGTGCAGCCACCACGCAGCTTCCCAGAAAGCGATGCCGCTCATGACCCACTCCCTGGTGTGCCTGCCCTTCGCGGGGGGCGGCGCCGGCTTCTACCGCGGGTGGAAGAACCTCCCCGCACACGCCCCGCGCATCGTCCCGCTCCAACTGCCCGGCCGCGAGGAGCTGTTCCTCGACGAGCCGTTCACCGACGCGGCGACCGCCGCCGCCGCGCTCGCCCCGCGGGTCGCGGAGCTGGCCGACGGTCCGGTCGCGCTGTTCGGGCACAGCCTCGGCGCGGTGCTCGCCTTCGAGCTCGCCCGCGCACTGGAGCAGCAGCCCGCGGTCGACCTCGTCCACCTCTTCGTCAGCGGCTCGCCCGGCCCGTGGACCCCGCGCACCCGCCGCGCCACCGGCCTGGACGACGACGCCTTCCTCGCCCGGGTCCAGGAGTTCGCCGGCTACCAGCACGACGCGCTGGCCGACCCGGACATGCGCGAACTGCTGCTGCCGATCCTGCGCGCGGACGTCGGGATGCACGAGGACTACCGGCCCGCGACGGACGAGCCGCTGCGCACCCCGATCACCTCGCTGCGCGCCACCGGGGACACCCTGGTGACCCGAGAGCAGGCCGGGGAGTGGCGCGCGGCCACCACCGTCGCGTTCCGGCTGGTGGAGCCGGAGGGCGGCCACATGTACCTCACCGAGTCGCCGCTGCCGGTGGTCGATGCCGTCGCCGCCGCGCTCGCCGCTCCCTCGGGCGCCGCCTCGTGAACGAGCCCGCCACCGGCCGGCTGAGCGGCAGGACGGCCCTCGTGACCGGCGCCGCCCGCGGCCTGGGCCGCTCGTGCGCCGTCCGGTTCGCCGCCGAGGGCGCCGACCTGGTGCTGGTCGACGTCGCCGGCGACCTCGACGGCGTGCCCTACCCGCTCGGCTCGCAGGGCCAGCTGGCGCACACCGCCGAGCTCTGCCGGGCGCACGGCGCGGCCGTCCACACCGTCGCCGCCGACGTCCGCGACCCGGCCGACGTCACCCGCGCCGCCGAGCAGGCGCTGGACCGCTTCGGCACCGTCGACGTGCTGCTCAACAACGCCGGCATCGCCGCGCCCTCGGGCAAGGCCGTCCACGAGATCGCCGAGGACGAGTGGGACCTCATGGTCGGCATCGACCTCACCGGCGCCTGGCGGATGATGAAGGCGGTCGTGCCCGCCATGGTCGAGCAGCGCTCCGGCAGCGTGATCAACGTGGCCTCCACCGCCGGGCTGGTCGGCTACCGGCACTTCGCCGGGTACGTCGCCGCCAAGCACGGCCTGATCGGCCTCACCAAGGCCGCCGCGCTCGACTACGCGCCCTTCCGGGTCCGGGTCAACGCCCTGTGCCCCGGCTCGGTGCGCGACGACCCGCTGCACGAGGGCCGGATGCTCGCCGAGATCGCCCGCTCGCTGGACGTCGCCGTCGACGAGCACGAGGAGATCTTCGTCCAGGCGCAGCCGATGAACGCCCTCATCGAGCCGCAGGACATCGCCGGCGCCGCGCTCTGGCTGGCCGGCGACGACTCCCGGCAGGTCACCGGGACCACGCTCACCGTCGACGGCGGCTTCAGCGCCCGCTGACCGCCCGCCCACGTCCCGCACGCCCGTTCGCCCCACCGTCAGGAGTGTCCGTCCATGTCGAGAAGTCAGGCCGCGTCCTGCCACAGCCTGGTGGTCCGGCTGCCGGGCGCCGTCGAGGCCGGGGAGCTGGCGCGGCGGCTGCGCACCGCCGCCGGCCGGGCCCGCGCCGAGCTGGCGGGCCTGCCGCTGTGGGAGGAGCGGGTGGACCTGCCCGCCGGCCACCCGCGGGCAGCCGCCCGGGCCCGGCGCGAGGCCGAACGCCCGCTGCGGGCCGCCGGGCCGCCGCTGCGCGCGGTGCTGCTGCGCTACGCCGACGACGCGGCGGACCTGGTGCTCGTCGCGCGGCACGAACTGGCCGTCGACGGTGCCGCGTTGACCTTCGCCGAGGCCGAGCCCGGGGCCTCCGTCACGCCCGTCGCGCCCGCCACGCCCGTCGCGCTGGAGTGGGGCCTGGGCGAGCCGGCCGCGGCCGGGGCCGTCGCGGAGCTCCCGCTGCCGGACGGCCTGCCGGGTGACGCCACGCTGCTCGTCGGCGCCGCCGCCCTGGTGCTCGCCCGGTACGGCACGGGCGCTCCGGTGGACGAGGCGCAGGACGTGTCGGCCTACCTGGCCGGACGGCCCGCGTACGAGGGCGGCGTGCTCGACCTCGGCGGCATCGGCGTGCTGGTCGAGGAGGCCCGCGCGGGCCAGTGGCGGGTGGCGCAGCTGGCGCCGGCACTGCCCGGCCTGCTGCACCTCACCGTCGGTGCGGACGGCACGGCGGCCGGGGTGCTGCGCCACCGGCCGAGCGAGCTGGCGCCGGTCGTCGCCTCGCGATTCGCCGACCACGTCGCCCACGTGGCACGGCAGTTGGCGGCGGACCCGGGCCGGGCGCTGGAGACCGTCGAGCTGCTCACCCCGGCCGAGGCGGAGCACGTCCTGGCCCTCGGTGTCACCCCGCCGGCCGGGAGCCCCGCGTCCGCCGTCCGCACGATCGACGGGCTCTTCGCCGACGTGGTCCGCGAGCGGCCGGACGCCGTCGCGCTCACCGCCGGCGAGACGAGCCTGCGCTACGCCGAGCTGGACGCCCTCGCCGAGCGCACCGCCGCCGGGCTGCGCGCCCTCGGCGTGGCCCCCGGCTCGATGGTCGGCGTCGCCCTGGAGCGCGACGCGGACCTGGTGATCAGCCTGCTCGGCGTGCTCAAGGCCGGCTGCGCGTACGTGCCGATGGACCTGCGCTACCCCGAGGACCGGCTGCGCTACACCGTCGGCAACGCCGGGGCGGGCGTCGTCATCGGCACCGGCGAGGGCCTCCCGGCGGACCTGGACGGCGTGCGCGTCGTCACCCCGGCGGAACTGCGCGCGCTCGGCGACGCGGCCCCGGCCGCGCCCCGCGCCGAGGACGGCGCCGCGCCCGCCTACGTCATCTACACCTCCGGCTCCACCGGCCGCCCCAAGGGCGTCGTCATCCCGCACCGCAACGTCGCCGCGCTGGTCGAGGCCACCCGCGGGGACCTGCGGCTCGGCCCGGACGACGTGTGGACGCTGTTCCACTCCAGCGCCTTCGACTTCTCGGTCTGGGAGATCTGGGGCTGCCTGCTCACCGGCGGCCGGCTCGTCGTCGTCGACCACTGGACCACCCGGGACCCCGAGCTGTTCCACGCCCAGCTGGTCCGCGAGCGGGTCACCGTCCTGAGCCAGACGCCGTCGGCCTTCGCCCAGCTGGTCGAGACCGACCGGCCGGCGCCCGCCGACGCGCTCGCCGTGCGCCTGGTGGTGTTCGGCGGCGAGCCGCTGGACGTGCGGATGCTCGCCCCCTGGTTCGCCCGGCACTCGCCCACCGCCTGCCGGCTGGTCAACATGTTCGGCATCACCGAGACCACGGTGCACGTCACCGCGCACACCGTGACCCCGGCCGACGTCCTCGCCACCGGCCGCAAGGTCGGCCCGGCGCTGCCCGGCTGGTCGCTGTCGGTGCGCGACCCGCGCGGGCGGCTGCTGCCGGTCGGCGTGCCCGGCGAGATCTGGGTGGGCGGCGCCGGCGTCGCCGACCGCTACCTCGGGCAGCCGGAGCTGACCGCCCGGCGGTTCGTCGAGGACCCGTACGGCGGCGGCCGGATCTACCGCAGCGGCGACCGCGGCCGGCTGCGCCCGGACGGCGCCCTGGACCACCTGGGCCGGCTGGACAGCCAGGTCAAGGTGCGCGGCCACCGGATCGAGCTGGACGAGATCCGCAACGTGCTGCTGGGCCACCCCGACGTGACCGGCGCGGCCACCGTGCTCAACCACGAGACCCCCGGCGACGCGGCCACCGCCCGGATCGACGCCTACGTGGCGCTGCGCGGCACGGCCGCCCCGGCCGACGTCCTCGCGCACGCCCGCGGGGTGCTGCCCGGGTACATGGTGCCCGCCTCGGTCACCGCCGTGCCGGCGATCCCGCTGACCATCAACGGCAAGGTGGACACCGCCGCGCTGCCCGCGCCCGGCGCCGCCGCGGCCCCGGCCGGGGCCGGCGCAGCCACGGACGGTGCGGACCCGCTGACCGACCAGGTCCTCAAGCTGTGGAGCCACGCGCTCGGCGCCGAGGTCGGGCTCCAGGACAATTTCTTCGAGCTCGGCGGGAATTCCCTGCTGGTGATCCGGGTGCTCCGGGAAATGCGCGACCAGGGACTCCCCAAGGTGACCACCCAGGACTTCTACCGGAACTCGACGGCGGGCCGGTTCGTGGAACTCGTCCGGGACGCCAGGGGCTGATACCGAGAAGAACGGAAAGGCCCGAAAGCAAAGGGCCCCGGGCTGACCGCCCGGGGCCCTTCAGGCCGTTCCGTCGACGCGTTTCTTGACCGCCGCCAGGAGCGCGATCCGAATCATTCCGCTGGGAATGCGGATGACCTTCCAGTACCGCCCGAAGCTGCGTTTCGCCGCGTCGTCGGTGGCCAGGATCCTGGTCTCGGTGGAGAGCACCCCGCCGGCGCAGCGCAGGGTGAAGACGACCTTGGTGCAGCCCGGCTCCGCGTAGTCCCTGAAGACCTCGGCCATCGGCTGCTCCGGGGTGACGGGACCGGCCGGCGAGCCGATCCCCCCGTACACCAACTCGTCGTCGGACAGGGCGAGTACGGTCTCTCCGCCCATCGCGAAGTCGTCCAGGACCCGGCCGTCCGGGCGCAGCTTGTTCTTGGTGAACGCGAGCAGGAAGCGGGCCACCGGGGCCTCCCGCCAGGTCATCTCGCGGGCCGCCGCCAGCACCTCCTCCGGGGGCGCGGTGACGGCCACCCAGTGGTGTTCGCGGAAATGCCATTCCGGCATGTAGCGGTCGACCAGCTCCCCCTTCGGAGGGGTCGGCCCGGACTCCTTCGTGCCGTTCTCCTTCATGCCGCGACGCTAGCACGCGGCCCGGCGGCCACCAAGGCGTGGCAGCTTTCTGCAAGCGGCGTTGTCCGGGCTTCGGGGCCGCTGTTAGACATGGTTTCCGGTTGGTTTTCGTCGAGGTATTGAGGGTGAGTGGCCGTGTCCGACCTCCAGGATGTCCTGCTGCCGCTGACCGCCGCCCAGTCGGGTGTCTGGTACGCGCAGCAGCTGAATCCGCAGAACACCATCTTCAACACCGGCGAATTCCTGGAAATCGGCGGTCCGGTGGACGCGGGGCTGTTCGAGGCGGCGCTGCGCCGGGTGGTCGCGGAGGCGCAGACGCTGCGGCTGCGCTTCACCGGGACGGAGACCGGGCCGGCGGCGCGGATCGTGCCGGCCGAGGAGCTGGAGTGGTCCCTGCACGTGGTCGACGTGAGCGCGGAGGCGGACCCGTGGGCCGCCGCCCGGGCCTGGATCGCCGCGGACTTCGCCCGGCCGCTGGACACCGAGCACGACCACCTGTTCCTGTTCGCGCTGTTCAAGGTGGCCGAGGACCGCCACCTGTGGCTGCACCGCTACCACCACCTGCTGGTCGACGGCTTCACCGTCAACATGGTCGCCCGGCGCACCGCCGCCGTGTACTCGGCGCTCGCGGCCGGCGAAGAGGTCCCGGAGAGCCCCTTCGCGCCGCTCGGGCAGATGCTCGCCGAGAAGGAGGAGTACCGCGACTCCGAGCGCCGCGCCGCCGACCGCGCGTACTGGACGGAACGGATGCGGGGCTGCCCCGAGCCGGTCAGCCTGTCCGGCGAGCAGCCGCGGCTGGCCCGCTCGCTGGCCCGGCACACCGCCCACCTCGACCCGGCCGGCACGGACCGGCTGCGCGAGCTCGCGAGCGAGGCCGGCGTCACCTGGCCGCCCGCGCTGGTCGCCGCCGTCGCCCTGTGGCTCGGCCGCCTGACCGGCTCGCCCGAGGTCGTGCTCGGCCTGCCGGTCTCCACCCGGCTCGGCCAGAGCGCCCGCAGCGTGCCCGGCATGGTCTCCAACGTGCTGCCGCTGCGCATCGCCGTCGAGCCCGGCGCGACCGTCGAGGAGCTGCTCGCCGGGGTCTCGCGCGAGATGCGCGCCGCGATGAAGCACCAGCGCTACCAGTTCGAGGACCTGCGCCGTGACCTCGGCATGCTCGCCGACGACCGCCGGCTGGTCGGCCCGCACGTCAACATCATGATGTTCGACTACGACCTGCGGTTCGGCGGGCACCCGGCCCGCCCGCACAACATCTCGATCGGCCCGGCCGACGACGTGTCGTTCATCGTCTACGACCGCGGCACCGGCGCGGGCCTGCAGATCGACTTCGACGCCAACCCGGACCTCTACGGCGACGACGAACTCACCGCCTACCAGCGGACGTTCCTGGACTTCCTGCACCGCCTCGGCACCGCCGCGCCCACCGACCGCGTGGACTCCGTCGCGCTGGACACCGCCGGACTGCCCTCGCGCACCCGTGCCACCGCCGGTGACGCGGACGGCCAGGCGGCCCCCGCCGTCGCCCGCGCCCCGCGCACGGACGCCGAGGATGCGCTGTGCCGGCTGTTCAGCGAGGTGCTCGACGAGCAGATCGGCTCGATCGACGACAACTTCTTCCTCCTCGGCGGCAGTTCGATCCAGGTGACCCGCCTGGTCGGCCGGATCCGCAAGGAGCTGAAGGCCGAACTCACGCTGCGCACGGTCTTCGAGCACGCCACCGTCGCCACCCTCGCCGAGGCCCTCGGCCTGGGCGCCGGCACCGCCTCCGAGCCCGCCCCCGCCGCCCGCGCCGCGCTCACCGCCCGGCCGCGCCCCGAGCGGATGCCGCTGTCCGCCGCGCAGAACCGGCTCTGGTTCCTCAACCAGATGGAGAGCGGCAGCGGCCGCGCCGCCTACAACGACGGCCTCACCGTCGAGCTCACCGGCCGCCCCGACGCCGACGCGCTGCGCACCGCCCTGGCCGACGTCGCCGCCCGGCACGAGAGCCTGCGCACCGTCTTCCCCGTCCTCGACGGCACCCCGCACCAGCACGTGCTCGACCCCGCCGACGCGCGGCCCGCGCTCCACGTCACCGAGGTCGCCGACGAGGACGACCTGGACGAGCTGCTCGCCGGCGCCGCCGCCCTCGGCTTCGACCTGGCGGCCGAAGTCCCGGTGCGCGCCCACCTGTTCACGCTCGCCCCCGAGCGGCACGTGCTGCTGCTGGTGGTCCACCACATCGCCGGCGACGGCTGGTCGGTCGCCCCCTTCACCCGCGACCTCAGCCTCGCCTACGCCGCCCGCCTGCGCGGCGAGGCCCCGCGCTTCGCGCCGCTGCCCGTCCAGTACGCCGACTACACGCTGTGGCAGCGGGAGCTGCTCGGCGACGAGCGGGACGGGCGGAGCCTGCTCGCCCGGCAGATCGAGCACTGGCGCGCCGCCCTCGCCGAGCTGCCCGAGGAACTCGCCCTGCCCGCCGACCGGCCGCGCCCGGCCGTGGCGAGCCACCGCGGCGGGCGGACCGCCTTCGAGCTCGACGGCGAGACCCACCGGCGGCTGCTCGCGCTCGCCCAGGGCTCCGGCGCGAGCCTCTTCATGGTCGCCCAGGCCGCGCTGGCCGCCCTGCTGCACCGCGTCGGCGCGGGCGACGACATCCCCGTCGGCACCGTCATCGCCGGACGCACCGACGAGGCACTGAACGAGCTGGTCGGCTTCTTCGTCAACACCCTGGTACTGCGCACCGACGTCTCCGGCGACCCGACCTTCCGCGAACTGGTCGACCGCGTCCGTGAGTTCGACCTCACCGCGTACGGCCACCAGGACGTGCCGTTCGAGCGCCTGGTCGAGGCGCTCAACCCGGTGCGCTCGCTGGCCCGCCACCCGCTCGCCCAGGTCACCCTGGCGCTGGCGGACAACGCGGCGCCGCTGCTGGAGCTGCCCGGCCTGGAGACGGCGATCCGCCACCTGGAGACCGACACCGCCAAGTTCGACCTGTCGCTGCGGCTCGCCGAGCGCTTCGACGCCGAGGGCCGCCCGGCCGGCCTGGCCGGCGGCTTCGAGTACGCCCGCGACCTGTTCGACGAGGCCACCGTCCGGGTGCTCGGCGAGCGCTTCCGCCGCCTGGTCGAGGCCGTCACCGCCGACCCGGCCGTCCGCGTCGGCGCCGTCGACCTGCTCGGCGACGCCGAGCGCGCCCGGATCCTCGGCGAGTGGAACGACACCGCCCTCGACGTCCCGGCCGCCACCACCCCCGCACTGTTCGCCGCCCAGGCCGCCCGCACCCCGGACGCCCCCGCCCTCCTCCACGAGGGCACCGGGCTGAGCTACCGCGAGCTCGACGAGCGCTCCGCCCGGCTGGCCGCGCTGCTCGCCGAGCGCGGCGCGGGCCGCGGCCGGACCGTCGCGGTCGCCCTCGGCCGCGGCGTGGACACCGTGGTCAGCCTGCTCGCCGCGATGCGCGCCGGCGCCGCCTACCTGCCCGTCGACCCGGCCTACCCGGCCGAGCGCATCGCCTACATCCTCGACGACGCGCGCCCGTGCCTGGTGGTCACCAGCACCGCGCTCCAGGCCGCGCTCCCCGCGGACGACGACACCCCGCGGCTGCTCCTGGACACCGTCGAGCTGCCCGCCCAGCCGCTGGCCGACGGGCCGTTGACCGTGCACGACGCCGCCTACGTCATCTACACCTCCGGCTCCACCGGCCGCCCCAAGGGCGTCGTGGTGAGCCACCGCGGCGTCGCCAGCATGGCCGCCGCCCACCGGCTCCGGTTCGGCGGCGGCGCCGGGCACCGCGTGCTCCAGTTCTCCTCGCCCAGCTTCGACGCCTCCATGTGGGAGATCCTGACCACCCTGGTCAACGGCTCGGCGCTGGTCCTCGCCCCGGCCGGACGGCTGGCCGCCGGCGAGCCGCTGGCGGCCCTGCTGGCCGAGCAGCGGGTCACCCACGCGACCCTCCCGCCGGTCGTGCTCGCCGCCATGGGCGACGCCGCGCTGCCCGCCGGGATGACGCTGGTCACCGCCGGCGAGGCCTGCTCGGCCGAGCTCGTGGCCCGCTGGGCCGACGGCCGCGCCATGGTCAACGCGTACGGCCCGACCGAGTCCACCGTCTGCGCCACCATGTCCGCGCCGCTCGTCCCCGGCGCCGGCGCGCCCACCATCGGGCGGCCGATCACCAACACCCGGGTGCTCGTCCTGGACGCCGGCCTGCGGCCCGTCCCGGCCGGCGTCGCGGGCGAGCTGTACCTCACCGGCGCCGGCCTCGCCCACGGCTACCTCGGCCGCCCCGGCCTGACCGCCGAGCGCTTCACCGCCAACCCGTACGGCCCGGCCGGCTCGCGCATGTACCGCACCGGCGACCTCGTGCGCTGGACGGCGCACGGCGAGCTCGACTACCTCGGCCGGGTCGACGACCAGGTCAAGATCCGCGGCTTCCGGATCGAGCTCGGCGAGGTCGAGGCCGCGCTGCTCGGCCACCCGGCCGTCGCCCAGAGCGCGGTGATCGTCCGCGAGGACCGGCCCGGGGACAAGAGGCTCGCCGGCTACGTCGTGCCGCCCGCCGGCGCCGTCGCCGACCCGGCCGAGCTGCGCGCCCACGTCGGCGCCGCGCTGCCCGACTACATGGTCCCGGCCGCCGTCCTCGTCCTGGACGCGCTCCCGGTCACCGCCAACGGCAAGCTCGACAAGCGCGCCCTGCCCGCCCCCGACTTCGGCGCGAGCACCGGGCGGGCGCCCGAGACCGCCCGGGAGCTGCTGCTCGCCGGGCTGTTCGCGGAGGTCCTCGGCCTGGAGTCGGTCTCCGCCGACGACAGCTTCTTCGACCTCGGCGGGCACTCCCTGCTCGCCACCCGCCTGGTCGGCCGGATCCGCACCGAGGCCGGCGCCGAACTCACCGTGGGCGCCCTCTTCGAGGCGCCGACCGTCGCCGCGCTCGCCGCCGCCCTGACCGGCGCCGCCGGCGCCAGGGCCGCCCTGCGGCCGCAGGCCCGACCAGCGCGCGTCCCGCTCTCCCACGCCCAGCGCCGGCTCTGGTTCCTCGGCCACTTCGACGGCCCGAGCGGCACCTACAACCTCGGCCTCTCGCTGCGCCTGCGCGGCCGGCTCTCGGCCGACGCCCTGGCCGACGCGCTCGCCGACGTCACCGCCCGCCACGAGGCCCTGCGCACGCTCTTCCCCGACACCGACGGGCACCCCGAGCAGCTGGTCCTCGACTCCGCCGACCCCGCCACCCGGCCGCGGCTGCACCGCGCCGAGGTCACCTCCGGGCAGCTCAACACCGCGCTCTCCGAGGCGGCGGCCGCCGGCTTCGACGTGACCGCCGAAATCCCGCTGCGCGCCCACCTGTTCACCCTCGCCGAGGACGACCACGCGCTGCTGGTGGTCGTGCACCACATCGCGGCGGACGGCTGGTCGATGGCACCGCTGGCCCGCGACCTGTCGGTGGCGTACGCGGCCCGACTGGGCGGCAGCGCGCCGGAGTTCACGCCGCTGCCGGTCCAGTACGCCGACTACACACTGTGGCAGGCCGAGGTCCTCGGCGACGAGCACGACCCGGCCGGCGAGCTCAACCGGCAGATCGACTACTGGCGCACAGCACTCGCGGGACTGCCCGAGGAACTCCCGCTGCCCACCGACCGGCCCCGCCCGGCCCGGATGACCTACCGCGGCGAGACGGTGCCGTTCGACGTGTCCAGTGAACTGCGCGGCCGGTTGGAGGAGTTGGCCCGCGAGAGCGGCACCAGCCTCTTCATGGTCGTCCAGGCCGCACTCGCCACGTTGCTGCACCGCCTCGGCGGCGGCGAGGACATCCCGCTCGGCTCGCCGATCGCGGGCCGCACGGACGAGTCGCTCGACGACCTCGTCGGCTTCTTCATCAACACGCTGGTGCTGCGCAACGACCTCTCGGGGCGGCCGAGCTTCCGCGAACTGCTGCGCCGCGTACGGGAGACGGACCTCGCGGCGTACGCCCACCAGGACGTGCCGTTCGAGCGCCTCGTCGAGGCCATCAACCCCGAGCGCTCGATGGCGCGCCACCCGTTGTTCCAGGTCTCCTTCCAGCTGCAGAACATCCCGTCGGACCGGCTGGTGCTGCCCGGCGTCGCGGTCGAGACGCAGCCGATCCGGCTGGACACGGCGAAGTTCGACCTCTCGTTCACGCTCGCGGAGTCGGAGGAGGGGCTGGCGGGGAGTGTCGAGTACGCCGTCGACCTGTTCGACCGGGCGACGGCGGAGGCGTTGGGCGCGCGGCTCGTCGCGGTGCTGGAGGCCGTCGCGGCGGACCCGTCGGTCCGGGTCGGTGACGTCGACGTCCTGACCGGGGACGAGCGCGGGCTCGTCCTCGGCGAATGGGCCGGCATCGCTCGGGAGTTGGCCCCGGCGACCTTCCACGGGCTCTTCGAGGCCGCCGTCGACGCCACGCCCTCGGCGCCCGCGATCGCGAGTGGCGAGCTCGTGCTCACTTATGCCGAGGTGGAGGAGCGGGCCAACCGGCTCGCGCACTGGCTGCACGGCCAGGGCGTCGGTGCGGAGAGCATCGTCGCGCTGCTGCTGCCGCGATCCGTCGACATCGTCATCGCCCAGCTCGGTGTGCTGAAGGCCGGGGCGGCGTACCTGCCGATCGACCCCGACTACCCGAGCGACCGCATCAGCTACATGCTCGATGACGCGAAGCCGGCACTCGTCCTGCGCGAACTCCCCTCCGTCTCGAAGGAATCGGCAGAGCGTCCCGGTGTCGCGGTCGACCAGGCCAACCCGGCGTACCTGATCTACACCTCCGGCTCCACCGGCCGCCCCAAGGGCGTCGTCGTCACCCACACCGGCATCGCCGCCTTCGCCACCGCCGAACTCCAGCGCTTCGACGTCACCCCCGACAGCCGCGTCCTCCAGTTCGCCTCCCCGAGCTTCGACGCCTCGGTGTTGGAACTCGTCATGACCTTCGCCGCCGGCGCCACCCTCGTCGTGCCCCCGCCCGGTCCCCTCGCCGGAGACGTCCTCGCCGATGTCCTGACGAGCGAGCGCGTCACGCACTCCCTCATCCCCCCGGCAGCCCTCGCCAGCGTCCCCGCTGGCGACTTCCCCCACTTCCGCAGCCTCAT